>SICL01000024.1 GCA_009691445.1 Candidatus Taenariivivens baikalensis
CTCAGTTACCCTCAGATCCACCCTCTCCACAAACCAAGAAACACAACCGAAAAGAAGGCAATGACTACGAATATGCTTTCAATCTCTTAAACCCAGAGGGGACAATTCAAAAGCTACTAAAAGGGGACATCTTGACGAGCTACGAACACCCTGCTCTCGCTTGTCAAAGAAAAAAGGTTATGTTACTATTCCAACTCCATGAATCCACAAACAATATCATCGGCAAAGATGCTTGCAGATTTTAGGCCTTTTCAGGCCTGGCGTTATAATTTGGATCAGGTCAGAATCGATCAGGTCATTGCTCCGCCCTACGATGTGATCTCGGGCGAAGAACAAAACGCTCTCTACGAACGCTCTCCTTTCAATTGTGTCCGCCTGATCCTTAATAAGGAAGAAGCCTCGGATCAGGATCAAGCGAACCGTTATACTCGGGCCCGTGATTTTTTTCAGGACTGGAAAAAAAAAGGGATTTTGACCCAGGAATCCAGTCCCTGCTTCTATTATTACCGGCAGACCTTTAAGCACCCCTTGACCGGAGAAACCAAAGAACGTTCCGCGCTGCTCGGCCGTTTTAAGATAGAAGCATTTGAAAAGCAGATTGTGATTCCTCACGAGAAAACCCTTTCCAAGCCGCGCGCCGATCGCCGCCGTCTTCTAGAAGCTACGCGCACCAATTTTTCTCCTGTGTTCGGCCTTTATGAATATGATCACGGTCAGAACGAAGCGATTCACACGATTCTGCAGAAAGCGCCTCTTTTTGATACTACGGATGATCAAGGTGTGAAGCATGCAGTGTGGGTCGTTGAGGATCCTCAAGTGATCGAAGGTATTCACCGCGGCATCAGTGCGCAGAAGGTTTACATTGCTGACGGACATCACCGTTATCAAACTTCTCTGGAATATGCCCAGGAGCAGCGAGCACTTCGCAAGGCTAAACCCGAGGAAGAACTGGATTCTGATTTTACGCTGATGGCACTTGTGCATTTTTATGATCCGGGGATGCTGATTTTGCCCACGCACCGGATGATTCTTCCTTTTGACGGTTATAATCCCGCGAAGCTGGCGGAAGCTCTCAAGCCGATATTTCAGGTCGAAGCGCTTGAGTTTGATCAGATTCAAAAACGCTTAGCGCAAAGCGCGAAACAAGTTCAGATGGGACTGCAGTTTGAAAATGGAACCTCTTATCTTCTAACTTTTCAGGATCCTGCCGAAGCGCGAAGAAAAATGCCCGAAGGAAAAGCGGATCTGTGGTATGATCTCGATGTTGCGCTCGTCAGCCATTTAATTTTAGGATCGCTCTGGGGCATTCCGGAGTCTCAGTGGGAATCCACGATCCGATATACTCATTCCACCGCAGAGGCTTTGAAGCAGGTGAAGTCTAAGCAAGTTGCAGCCTCTTTTTTTCTTCGCGCACCGAAAGTGGAACTGCTCCGGGATATGGGGGCTCACAGAGAACTGATGCCGCAGAAATCGACTTATTTTTATCCCAAGCTCGCAAGCGGGCTTGTTTTCAACCAACACGAGAAATAAATGGAATTTAATCTTCCACCACGCGGCGGCAAGCACAGTCAGTCTTTTCCCAAGTTTCAACCCCGTCATTGGCTGATTCTTATCGTCCTCGGGCTGTTACTTACGGGCGTTGAGAGTTTCTTCTATCAAGTGGATCAGGATGAAGCCGGTGTTGTTCAGCGATTTGGGCAGTATGTCCGTACCACTCCTCCGGGTCTGCACATGAAGCTTCCGTTTGGAATCGAAAGTGTCTCATTGATCAAAGTGACTCATATTTTTAAGGAAGAATTTGGATTTCGCACTGTTTCAGCAGGCATAAGAACTGCATACGAAGGCCGTGATGAATCCGTCATGAACGGACGCTCGGATCCTTTTCTTCAGGAATCGCTCATGCTGACGGGTGACCTTAATTCGGCGGCCGTGGAATGGATTGTCCAGTACAAGATTCATGATCCAGTGAAATATACTTTTAATATCCGGGACGCGCGCGAAACTTTGCGCAATATTTCGGAAGCCGTGATGCGCCTTGTGGTGGGCGATCATACGATCAGTGAAGTCCTCACCAGCGGCCGCGAAGATATTCAGCGGGAAACCAAAGCTAAGCTTCAGCAGATTCTCGACAGTTATGATTCCGGAATTTCCATCGGCAATGTGATTCTTCAAGAAGTCACGCCGCCCAATGAAGTTAAACCCTCCTTTAATGAAGTTAATGAAGCGCGTCAGGAGAAAGAGAAGCTTGTGAACCAGGCTTGGGCCGAATACAACCGCATTATTCCCAAAGCCAAGGGAGAAGCCGAGCAGACAATCCGCAATGCCGAAGGTTATGCGCTTGAGCGTATCAATCAGGCCAAAGGAGACGCGGAACGTTTCGCTTTGACCTGGGAGGCGTATCAAAAATTTCCGCAGGTCACGCGCCGCCGTCTCTACCTTGAAATGGCTGAAAAAGTATTTCCCAATTTAAAAGACAAACTCTTGCTCGACCAAAGTCAGCAGGGTATTTTGCCGCTTCTTAATCTGAATCCTCCGGGGCAGGATAAAAAGGAAGGGGAATTATGAAGCAGGGTCTGCTAGCGCTCCTCATTATTTTTTTTGCGGCAACGGGGATTCTGGTTTTAAATAGCGCCTATATTGTGGATCAAGCTCAGCAGGCCGTGGTCACTCAGTTTGGAGAACCTCTTGGCGGCCCTGTGATCGAACCCGGCCTTCACTGGAAGACGCCTTTTATGCAGCTTGTCACTACATTCGAAAAAAGAATTCTGGAATGGGACGGCTATCCTTCCGAAGTTCCGACACGGGACAAAAAATTTATCTGGGTGGATGTGACCGGCCGCTGGCGCATTCAGGATCCGCTGAAGTTTTTTCAGACGATGCATAATGAACGCAATGCCCAGTCGCGTCTTGATGATGTGATGGACGGGATCACGCGGAATTTTGTGACTCAGTACAATCTTACAGAACTCGTGCGTAACACCAACCGGATTCGGGAGGTGGAGAAAGACGCCGAAGATATTTCTAACGATACGGAATACGATAAAATTATTGTGGGACGTAATGAAATCACGCGCAAGATTCTGGAGGAAGCCCAGGGCGTGGTCAAAGAATATGGCATTGAGCTTATTGATCTGCGCATCAAGCGCATTAATTATATTCCTTCGGTCCAGCTGAAGGTTTTTGACCGGATGATTTCTGAGCGTAAACGCGCGGCCGAAGAGCTTCGCTCTGAAGGACAGGGAATCCGCGCCGAGATCGAAGGAAAACGCGAGAAAGAACTGAAGCGGATTACTTCCGAGGCGTACCATAAAGCTCAAAAACTCAAAGGCCAGGCGGATGCCGATGCCACACGCATTTATGGCGAGGTTTATTCCAAGGATCCGGATTTTTACGCTTTTATGAGCACGCTTGAGAAATATCCTTCTGCGCTTCAGGGCGCCCGTCTTGTCCTGAGCACGCAGAATGATTTCCTGAAATACCTTAAAGATGTCGACAAGAAGTCATAAGACAAACTCCAAATTCCAAGCATCAAATTCGCCGCCACAATTCGCCGGACGGATCCGTCCTCTGGCGGACAAATAAATCCCAAATTTAAAATTCCAAACATAAAACGAACTTTTGGAGTTTGGAAATTGTAATTTGTTTGGAGCTTGGAATTTATGCAGCTGATTCGTTCTTACCACTCTCCCCTCGAACCCTTCGAAGTTTATAAACGGCTTTCTCGCTGTTCGCCGGTTTCTTTTTTTCTCGACAGCCCGGCTTATCAGGCCCCGGATCAGTGCTATTCCTATATGGGTGCGAATCCATTTCTAGAACTGCGACTGGAGAAGAATAAAATTTATCTCAGCGGGGAGAAGCGGGGTGTTTATCCTGCCTCGGATCTTTTCAAGATCATTCGTAAGTTGCTTACCGCCTACTGCTTACTGCCTACTTTCAAAGTGCCCTTCTTCACCGGCGGGATGGTGGGATATTTTTCTTATGAAGCGGTGACATTATTTGAAAAAATCAGGTTACGTAAAAGGGGGCAGTCGAAAGGAGGGGCGATTCCCTTAGTTTACTTCGCATTTTACCGCGATTTGATCGTGTATGATCACAAGCGAAAACATTATTGGATAGTGGGGAATGTTGAATTTCCCCTCACCCCAACCCTCTCCCAGTTCGCCAAAAAACGGACGGATTCATCCTCTGGCGTAAGGGAGAAGGGGAAAGATCAAGATTCCCTCCCCTCTCAGGGAAGAGGGCAGGGTGAGGGGGTCTTACACCTCCATCCCGAGATTTCTCAGCAGCAATTTGAAACCATGGTTCGCAAAGCTAAAAAATATATTGCCGCGGGAGACATTTACCAAGCGAATTTATCCCAGAGATTTTTCTTCGATTATTCTGGAGATCTCCTGGAGCTCTACGGGAAACTCCGGACGATTAATCCCTCACCCTTTTCCTGTTTTCTGAAGATTCGGGATACGGCGATTGTCTCAAGTTCTCCTGAGCGTTTGATTCAAAAGCGCGGGCGGCTTTGCGAAACGCGGCCCCTTGCCGGAACCCGGGCGGCGCCGAGAAAAAAATCTCGTGGAAACGCAGTAAAACGTGATCTTTTGGGAAATGAAAAAGAACGAGCGGAACATATTATGCTCGTGGATCTGGAACGCAATGATCTAGGACGCGTTTGTGATTATAAGTCCGTCCGAGTGGAAGAAATGATGGTCACGGAACGTTATTCGCATGTCATGCATATTGTCTCCAAGATTACGGGGCGGCTGCAAAAAAGAAAAGACGGCCTGGATTTGATCAAGGCGATGTTTCCTGGAGGGACGATCACGGGGTGTCCGAAGATTCGCTGTATGGAAATCATTGATGAGCTTGAGAAAAGCGCGCGCGGGCTTTACACGGGTTCGATTGGTTATATGGATTTCAAAGGTGATCTGGATTTAAATATTGTGATTCGAACGCTTGTGCTTCAGAAGAAGAAAGGATGGCTTCAGGTTGGCGCGGGCATTGTCCACGATTCGGATCCCGCCAAAGAATATGAAGAAACTCTTCATAAGGGAGAGGCTCTCGTAGAAGCGCTTGCGTTAGTTACAGGGACGGTTCTTCCCAACCCGTTATTGCATAAACAGTTACAACAGACTCGTCCCTTTTTGAGAAAATCGCAGAAAATTTGTTTGTTGAACGTCAAGAATCAGGGGACGGTTCTATCGTAACTATTTCACAGATATTCAGTTAGGAGGAACCGTCCCTGATGTCTAGATTTTTTGTTTATCAAAAAGGCCGAAGAGTGACAGGCGAAATAGCTGCAGCCTTCCTCCAATCCGGAGAAGGTCTCGGAGTCTTTGAAAGTCTGCGTACTTATGGCGATCATATTTTCCGTGAAGCTGAACATCTGAATCGGTTTCAGGAATCGATTCAGAGTATCCAGTACCCTTATCCTGTCAAAACGCAGGAGCTTCAAAAAGAGCTTCATTTGGCTTTGTGGGCTTATAGGGACAGGACTCAGGTAAGCGTAAGAGATGGAGCGCGTGTGCTTGATAATGTTCAAACATCGGTAGCTTTTATGTCTAAGCCGATGAGACCTGCCCCTCATCGAGCGCAGGATTTATTTCTTCGTCTCAGCCTCTGGCAGGATCAGCTTTTTGTGTTGGTGGGTGAGCGCCAACATCCCAAGTGTCTTTATGAGGCGGGTGTCTGCTTAAAAACTTCGCCGGTCCGCCGCACTCACACCAACGCCCAGTCCTCTCAAGTGAAAACCTCTGCGTATCACAATGCATTTCTGGCAAGTCTGGAAGTGAAGCCTGAGGACGCGTACGAATGGGTTTTTCTTGATCGCAATGGATATGTCACGGAGGTAAGAACGGGAAACTTTTTTATGGTGAAGCGCGGACGGCTTTTGACACCGCCGAAGGACGGAATCTTGAATGGTGTGACCCGAGGGGTTGTGATAGAATGCGCCTTCCGAAACCGCTTGGAAGTAGTGGAAACGCTGCTCACACGTCATGATATCTATAATGCGGACGAGGCCTTCCTCACTAATACTTCTTGGGAAATTCTGCCGGCAGCTCAGCTGGACGGCAGAACCATCGGAGAAAAAATTCCGGGTCCTGTGACTTTAAAACTGCAAAAAACATTTAAGCAGATCGTTAGGAAAGAACAGGGAAGAATAAGGAAGAATACGGAAGAATAAGGAAAGACAAATCGATTCTTTTGTCCCTCTTCTTCCCTCTGAGAGTTAATGATGAAACCCGTCAAAATTAAACGCGCCCTGATCAGTGTCTCGGATAAAACGAATCTCGTTCCTTTCGCCCGCAGCCTTCACGAATGGAAAGTAGAAATCATTTCCACGGGAGGAACCTTCGAAGCCCTCAAGCAGGCGGGGATTCCTGTGACCGCGATTGATCAGGTGACAGGATTCCCAGAAATGCTGGAGGGGCGAGTGAAGACCCTGCATCCTAAAATCCACGGAGGCCTTCTTTTCCGGCGTGACAAGCCCGCTCACGTGAAGGAAGCCCGCAAACACGGGATTGAACCGATTGATATGGTTGTGGTGAATTTATATCCTTTTGAAAAAGTGACGCAAAATCCCGACGTGAAGTTTGAGACCGCGATTGAAAATATTGATATCGGCGGGCCGTCCATGCTGCGCTCTGCCGCCAAGAATTTTGACGCCGTGACGGTGATTTGTGATTCGGCGGATTATCTCGAAGTGGCGGAAGAAATGAAAAAGCATCGCGGCGCTGTTTCCGGAGAGACCCGGAAGCGTTTTGCATTTAAAGTCTTTGAGCGGACTTCAAGTTATGACCGTGCTATTTTTGAATTTTTCTCAAAGACGTCCGGTGAGACCCCCTCTGTAAAAACGTCTGAGACACTTCCGACTGAATTAAAGATCGAAGTCATCAAAGACAGGGATCTTCGGTACGGTGAGAATCCGCATCAACGTGCGGCACTTTATCTCCCCAAACCTCCGCAGTCGGTTTGGAGGTTTGAACAGCTTCACGGCAAAGAGCTTTCCTATAATAATTTTATGGATATTGAAGCTGCGATGGATGTGGTGAAGGAATTCTCCGGTCCGGCCGCGTGTGTGATTAAACATAATAATCCCTGTGGAATTGCCGAAGATAAGTCGCTTGCCAAGGCCGTGGAACTTGCCATCGCGAGCGATTCTCTTTCTGCGTTCGGCGGTATTCTTGGAATCAATCAGCCTTGCGATGAAAAGATCGCCGGGATCGCGCTGAAAAATCTTCCCTTCTTTGAAGTGTTCGTGGCGCCTTCTTATACCAAGCAAGCCCTTGAGATGCTTCAGGTAAGAAAGAATCTGCGAATTATCGCTACGGGAAAAATAAGTGAGTATCTTCCTTATGATCTTCGCTTCATGAAAAGCGGCGTGCTGGTTCAGGATAAAGATCCTTCGCTCGACGTTCGTGCCACGGATTTAAAAAAGAATCTGAAGGTCGTCACCCGGAAAAAACTGAAGCTGGCGGAAATCGAAGAACTCCTGTTTGCCTTTAAGTGTGTGAAGGTCGTGAAGTCGAACGCGATTGTTCTTACTCAAGGACGGCAAACGGTGGGAATTGGCGCGGGACAAATGTCGCGTGTGGATTCGGTTGAAATCGCGTGCCGCAAGGCCGGAGATAAAACGAAGGGCGCCTTACTTGCGAGCGACGCCTTTTTCCCGATGCCGGACTCGATTGAAACAGCTCACAAGCACGGGATTCGTTCGATTATTCAGCCCGGCGGCTCCATCAAAGATCCTGAAGTTATTGCTGCCTGTGATCAGTACGGCATCGCGATGATTTTGACCGGCGAGAGACACTTTAAACATTAAAAAATAGTCCATAGTCGACAGACCATAGTTCACAGAAAAAACTTTCATAACTATGGACTATGGACCGTAGGCTAGAGTATGAACTATCAATCTTCCCTTCGCTATCTCGAGGGCTTCATTAATCTCGAGAAGCTGACCTACTGCCCCGATAGCCATCTCTACAATCTTGATCGCATGCATAACCTGATTGAGATGTTTGATCATCCGGAAAAATCTTTTTTCCCGATCCTGATTGCGGGAACTAAGGGCAAGGGATCAACGGGATTTTACCTCGAATCAATTTTAAAGGCAGCAGGCATTCGGGTTGGGTTTTACAATTCTCCTCATATTTTAGAACCGACCGAACGGATTCGTCTCCAGGGTCAGGATATTTCCAAAGAGGACTGGGTTCAGGGTGTAAAAGAAATTCGGGAAAAGTTAAGAGGTTTGTCATTGCGAGCGACCGCAGGGAGCGAAGCAATCTCAAGCCCTAGATTGCTTCGTCGTTTTACTCCTCGCAATGACGTTTCTTCCTTTTCCTATTTTGAGATTTTAACACTGCTTGCGATTCTTGTTTTTGCCCAAAAAAAAATCCAGGTGGGAATTTTCGAGGTGGGAATGGGCGGCCGGCTGGATGCGACGAACATTCTTAAAGCGCCGCTTGTCATTCTCACGCCTATCAGTCTGGATCATGAGGCGGTTCTGGGAAATACGATCGCCGCCATTGCCCGGGAAAAGGCGGGTGTGATTCACGCCGGATCGGATGTGGTGGTAGGTCGTCAGCCTTCGGAGGCCTTGCGCATGATTCGAAAACAAATCCGGAAAGTTGGGGCAAAGATTCACCGTGCTTCATCTGGTATTTCCTTGGAACCAGGTCTCCCGGGTGATCATCAAAAAAGGAATGCGGCGCTTGCCAGCAAAGCCGCTGAAATTTTACTGGGGGAGTTAAGTGAAACGGTCATTGCGAGCCGCAGCGAAGCAATCTCGGGTTGTGGCCAGAGATTGCCGAGTCTTCGTCCAAGCGCGGGACTCGCAGTGACAAAAACGGTCATATTGCCGCGTCGCCCGCCAAAGAATAGTGGAGGGATCCTCGCCATGACTAACTCATGCGTCTCCGCCAAGGCGTGGGACTCGTCCGCCGATGGATCCGTCCGGCGAAATGTGTCGGACAATGACGTTATCAGGCAAGGGCTGCAATCTTCAAATTGGCCGGGAAGATATGAAACGATCAACCGCAATCCCGAAATCGTGATCGATGCCGCACACAATCCGACCTCCGTCTCAGTTTTGGCGGATCATTTAATGAAGCGGGAATCCAGCCGCAGAAAGGTTTTGATTTTTGGAACGTCCCGGGATAAAAACTACGGGGCAATGCTTAAGACGCTGAGCGCTTGTTTTTCTATGGCCATTTTGACAGCCTCTCAAAATCCACGGTCCCGGGAAATTGGGGATTTGATGCATCTTGCCAAGCCGCATTTCAAGACGATTTTTCCGGCAAGTAATACGGCTGAAGCTTTACGCCTGGCCCGGACGCTTGCTCATCCCAAAGATCTGATTGTCGCAACAGGATCATTTTATTTAATCGGAGAAATCAAACGGTTGGTCAGGAATCAGTGATCCAGTAACCAGTAAGCTAGTGTGCCAGTGAACCCGTGTTCCGGGTAGCCGGTGTACTGGTTTCCAGGCCCACTGGCTAACGGGTTCCCGGCTTACCGACAACTCTATATTATGAATGAAGACACTATCGCAGCCATTGCCACTCCCATTGGAGAAGGTGGAATCTCTATCATTCGCTTGAGCGGTCCTCAAGCGTTTGAGATTGCCGAGAAGATTTTTCAGCCTCTCGGAAGACAGGCCTTTGCTGATTTTCCTTCTCACACCGTACACCTTGGCAATATCCTAGAAGAACACGGTGAGGTGCTGGATCAAGTCCTCGTGACTGTTTTTCGCCATCCCAATTCCTATACCGGAGAAAATCTGGTTGAAATTAGTTCGCATGGAGGACTTGTGATTACCAAAAAGATCTTGAGCCGTTTCTTGGCTCAGGGGGCTCGTCCCGCTGAACCCGGCGAATTTACCAAGCGCGCGTTCTTAAATGGCAAGATGGATCTCGCTCAGGCCGAAGCGGTGCTGGATTTGATCAAAGCCAAAAGTGACCGCTCGGCTCAAACGGCGATTCGTCAGCTGACGGGTTCGCTTTCCCGAAAATTCAAAGTGATCAAAGATGAACTGATGATGATGTATGCGCATATGGAAGCATTCCTGGATTTTCCGGATGATGATCTTGAAATTTTTTCAGATGAAAAATTCACGGCTAAATTTAGCCAAGTCCAAAAGGAAATCGAAAAACTCATTGCCGGATTCAGCCGCGGGTCCTTGATTCGCGAGGGTGCCTCACTTGTCTTGATCGGAAAGCCCAATGTCGGAAAGTCGTCCTTATTCAATGCACTGCTGGCGCGGGACCGCGCGCTTGTCTCGGAATTTCCAGGAACGACGCGCGATATTCTTGAGGAGGCGATTGAAATTCAGGGATGGTATCTGCGGCTATTTGATACGGCGGGTCTTGCTTCGCAGGCCGAAAATCCTGTGGAGGCAATGGGGATGGAACGCACGCTGCAAATCATGGAGCAAGCGAGTTTATTTCTTTTTCTGGTCGATGGTTCTCAGCCGCTGGACGAAAAAGATAGCTACGTATTTAATTTGATTCCGAAAAATAAAATCGTGATACCCATCATGAATAAAACAGATCTGGGATTGAGAGCGAATGAGCATGAACTCAAAAAACTTCTTGGTGGCAATAATAAGCTGGGTTTTCCGGCTGTCATCCCGAGTGAAGCGAAGGATCTAAAGGCGGAGACTCTTCACGGGGTTCATTCTGAGCCCCTTCACTCCGTTCAGGATGACAAACAAAAAAATCATATCGTGAAAATTTCAACGAAAGAACGGGAAGGATTGGAACTGCTTGAAAAACAAATCGCTGCCCAGCTTGCCCAGGGAATTTCAGGAGAAGAGGGCGAGCAGATTACGCGGCTGCGCCACAAAGTTGCGCTTGAACGCGCTCTGGAAGCGCTGAAGCGGTCTGCTGCTTTATTTCATCAGCGCGAATCCCTCGAGATGGTGATTGAAGATCTGAAGTCGGCGATTCATGAACTACGTGAATTGATTGGAGAAGTTTATTCCGAGGATCTTTTGGACGTCATTTTTTCAAAATTCTGTATCGGGAAATAAAGAAATCTTAAAAATAAAAGTCAAACAAAAAATTTTAAAAAAATAAAATATTTCCTTTGGACAGCAAAAAAAACTCTGCTAAAATGCGCCCCACTGTACCGGTAAGGTTGCAGTTTTGAGTCGAGGCGATTTGAAATACGGTAAGTCGCCACGAGGACAAGCATCCAGGGCAACATGGGGATGTGCGGAATGAGCTGGTTTTTAGGAAAAGGCCGAAAACAGGGATAGTTTCAAGCGTAAAGCAAGAAGCTGTCTTTTTTTTTCTCCGCTTCGATAAACTGGACAAAGCTAAGATTGGTTTTTCTCGGAATGAAGATTCAGAGTCCCAAATTGGATCTTTCAAAAGTAGCCGGCGATTTGATAAAGACCTAGAAACAGTTCGAATTCTATTAGGAATTTTTCACTCAAGCAAAATCAGGTTATGACGAAATATCCCCTACAGACACTATATGTAGTGGGTGCTAGACAAACGAACTCAATATCTTGTTTATATTTTAATAAGACTAATAAAAGTTTTAAAAAGACCAACTAAATGTACGGAGAGATCTTATGAACACCAAAACCATCAAATCGGGGAAATCATCTCAAAGAGAAACGTTGCATCCGGGAAGCGGCCTTTCTATAGAAAGGTACTTCACGACCGTGGGTATTCACCCTTTAGATGAGATCAAATACACCCATCGTGATTCTGTGATTACCAATCCGGACGGTTCGGTAGTTTTCAAGATGGAGAATGTGGAAGTGCCCAAAGATTGGAGTCAGCTTGCTACCGATATTATTGTTTCTAAATATTTCCGCAAGGCCGGCGTTCCCGTCACCGGTCATGAAGTCAGCGCAAAACAAGTGGTGTTCCGTATTGCTCACGCGATTCGTTTGGCCGGAGAAAATTTTGGCGGATATTTCCAAACGAAAGAAGATGCACAGTCCTTTGAAGATGAACTACTGCATTTATTGATAACTCAAAAGTGCGTTTTTAATTCACCGGTGTGGTTCAATTGTGGTCTTGCCCAGTCTTACGGGATTGAAGGAAGCGGCGGCAACTGGTACTGGGATCCGGAAACCGATACAGTTCATCAAGCGACCGATGCCTACTCTCATCCGCAATGCTCTGCGTGTTTTATTCAGTCGGTAAACGATGACCTGATGTCGATCTTTGATCTTGTGAAGTCAGAGGCGCGTCTCTTTAAATACGGTTCAGGAACCGGCACCAATTTTTCCAAAGTCCGCGGCCGTCAGGAAAAACTCTCCGGCGGAGGCACGTCATCCGGTCTGATGTCTTTCCTTGAGGTGCTGGATCGCGGCGCCGGGGCAACAAAATCCGGGGGCACCACGCGCCGTGCAGCTAAGATGGTTTGCCTGGATATGGATCATCCCGAAATTTTAGAATTCATTAATTGGAAAGTTCGGGAAGAGGCAAAGGTAAAGATTCTCATTAAAGCAGGTCTTCCGTCTGATTTTAACGGAGAAGCCTATCGCACAGTTTCAGGGCAAAATTCAAATAACTCGGTGCGTATCTCGGATGAGTTTATGCAGGCCTACATTGATGACGGCCCCTGGCAGACAAAGATGCGCACAACCGGAGAGGTTTGCGAAACCTTCAAGGCCCGTGATTTGATGGATCAGATAGCCACAGCCGCTTGGGGATGCGCGGATCCCGGCGTGCAGTTTGATACGACTATTAATGATTGGCATACTTGTTCCGGTACGGACAGGATCAACGCCTCCAATCCTTGTTCCGAATATATGTTTCTGGATGACACGGCCTGTAATCTGGCGTCGATCAATCTCATTAAATACCTGCGTCCGGATGGTTCCTTTGATATTGAAGGTTACCGTCACACGGTGCGTGTGTTTATCACGGCGATGGATATTCTCGTGGATTTTGCGTCTTATCCCACCGAGCAGATTGCTAAAAACAGTCATGACTATCGTCCGCTGGGTCTTGGATATGCCAATCTCGGAACACTTTTGATGGTTAAGGGTATTCCGTATGACAGCCCGGCTGCCTCTGCTATTTGTGGATCGTTGACGGCAATTATGACCGGTTACGCCTACAAGGTTTCATCCGAAATTGCGGCAAGCAAAAGGCCCTTTGCCGGTTATGCCAAGAACCGCGAGTCAATGCTTCGTGTGGTAGGCAAGCACCGTGATGCGGCTTATAAGATTGATAAGGAGAACTGTCCGGAAGATCTTTATGAAGCAGCCTGTCAGGATTGGGATGAAGCGTTTGAAGTTGGAAAACAATACGGCTATCGCAACTCCCAGTCGACGGTGATTGCTCCGACAGGAACCATCGGGCTTTTAATGGATTGTGATACCACCGGCATTGAACCTGATTTTGCGCTGGTGAAGTTCAAGAAGCTTGCCGGAGGCGGTTATTTCAAGATTATTAACCAATCCGTTCCTCAGGCGCTTGAGAATCTTGGATACTCGGAACTTGAAATCCAGGACATGATTGAATACGTTCAGGGAACGGGACGTCTTGAAGGTTCGCCGTGGATTAATCCCAAATCGCTTCGCGAAAAAGGATTAACAGATGAAGATCTTTCTAAAGTCCAGTCGATTTTGGCGAATGCTTTTGAACTTAAACAAGCTTTTTCTTCCTGGACGCTTGGCGACAAGACCCTCCAGAGACTTGGGTTCAAGGAAGCGGATTATAAGAAGCCGGACTTTAATCTGCTAGAGCGTCTTGGATTTTCCAAGGCTGAGATTGAGGAAGCCAATATCGTGATTGCAGGTGCTATGACGATTGAAGGCGCACCGAATTTAAAATCGGAGCATCTCCCGGTGTTTGATTGCGCCAATAAGTGCGGTAAAACAGGTAAACGTTTTATCGCGCCTCTGGCCCATATCCGTATGATGGCCGCTGCGCAGCCGTTTATTTCAGGAGCCATTTCCAAGACCGTGAATCTTCCCAATGAAATTACGGTTGAAGAAATCAAGGGTATTTATGTCGAGTCCTGGCGTCTGGGTCTTAAGGCCGCTGCGCTTTACCGTGATGGTTGCAAGGCCTCTCAGCCGCTCAATGCCTCCTCTGAGGATAAAAAAGAGGACGGCGAGGAAGCAAAAAAAACAGAAACAGTTCCAGCTCCTCAGCCTCAACACCCGGTACTTCGTCGCAAACGGCTTTCTAAAAAGCGGATGGGGATTACCGTTGAAGCACGTGTAGGCGGGCAAAAAGTTTATTTCCGGACCGGCGAGTACGATGACGGCAAGCTTGGAGAAATCTTTGTGGATGTTCACAAGGAAGGCGCGGCGTTCCGTTCCATCATGAACTGTTTCGCGATCGCGGTGTCGCTGGGTCTTCAGTACGGCGTTCCTCTGGAAGAATTTGTGAACGTTTTCACCTTCACACGTTTTGAACCACAAGGAACCGTGGATCATCCGAACGTCAAGTACGCGACTTCGATTGTGGATTATATCTTTCGCGTGTTGGGGATGGAATATCTTGGCCGGACAGATTTTATTCAGGTCCCGCCGGCCCCTTCGGAACTGGAATGCAATAAAAAGAACGGAAATAATGCCTTGGCGGATGCGTTACGTGAAGAGGTTGATGCTCCTGCCCGCTCTGCAAACGGACGCTCCGTGATTGAAGTGCCATCCAAAGAAATACGTGAGCCTGCAAACCGGATTGCTCCTAAAGCACCCGGGCATGTGGACGCGCTCGATGAACATCTTTCCCATATGATGGGAGACGCGCCCTTCTGTTCAGGTTGCGGACATGTGACGGTGCGTAACGGCGCCTGCTACCGATGTCTCAATTGCGGCAACAGCATGGGATGTTCGTAAATCGAAGCTGATCGACGCGGATTAATACGCGGAAATATGCAGATTTAAAATTCTGCGTTTATCTGTGTATTAATTCGCGTTTATCCGCGTTGTTTCCATCGTTGACCTTCCTTCCCCAAACCCTTAGAATCCCATCGCATGTGGCATCTTTATATCCTTCAAAGCGAAAAGAGTGGCCGCGATTACACCGGGTCATAAGGAAGATTTAAAAAAGAGACTGAGCGAGCATCATGGTGGCAAGACAAAATCCTTAAAAGCGTATTTGCCCGTAAAGAGTTATCCAGCAGGACGAATTTTCAAGTAAACAGGAAGCTTATAAGAGGGAAATGTAAATCAAAAGTTATAAAGGCGGAAGAGCATTTAAGCAGCTCACCGGCCGAAATCAGGTTGGGGAGAGGTGGCAGAGTGGTCGAATGCGGCGGTCTCGAAAACCGTTAGGCCCGTAAGGGTCTCGTGGGTTCAAATCCTACCCTCTCCGTTCTTCCTTACATAAGTGCCAGGCGCATTAGAAAAAGATTTTAAAGCGCTTGGCACTTTTAGCCATGTTACAATACCCAGCCTATGAAAGAAAAAGAAAACGCCTCCCCCTATTTGGTGTATGCCCGCAAATTTCGTCCGCAGGGATTTGATGAAGTCGTGGGTCAGGAGCCCATTGTCCGGACCCTCAAAAACTCAATTGAGCAGGGAAGGATCCCGCAGAACTTTCTTTTTTCCGGACCGCGCGGAGTGGGGAAAACTTCCACGGCCCGCATTCTCTCCAAGGCTCTGAACTGCGAAAAAGGCCCGACCGGCGAGCCCTGCGATCAATGTGTTTCCTGCAAAGAAATCACGCAGGGAAATTCGATGGACGTGCTTGAAATTGACGGCGCTTCCAACCGCGGCATTGACGAAGTTCGTAGCCTTCGCGAAACGGTCAAATTCAAACCTGTTTCAGGCCGCTATAAAATTTATATCATCGATGAAGTCCACATGCTTACGACCGAAGCCTTTAACGCGCTTTTAAAGACTTTGGAAGAACCGCCACCGCACGTTAAATTTATTTTTGCTACGACGGAATCCCACAAAGTTCCGCTGACCATTCTTTCCCGCTGCCAGCGTTACAATTTTAAACGCATCCCGACCGGTGAGATGGTCAAAAAGCTTGATGAGATTGCAAAAAAAGAAAAAATCAAAGTAGACACCAAGGCGCTTTTTCTTATCGCCAAAGCCAGCGACGGCGCGCTTCGAGATGCTGAAGGGCTTTTGGACCAGCTGGTGAGTTTTTCAGAGGGGAAAATCGAAGAAGTCGATGTGCTTCAGATTTTGGGTCTCGCCCCTGAGACAGCGTATTTCCAAGCGCTGGATGCTATCCGCAGTAAGGATGTTAAGGTCGTGTTTGCACTCGTCCGGAGCGTTTATGATGATGGGGTGGACCTCATGCAGTTTTCAAAAGGGATTTTTGAAGTCTTCCGCCACCTTTTGCTGTTTCAGTGCACGGAGTCGCCGGAAGAATTCATTGATATGAGTGAGGACGGAATGAAATTGTTGAAGGACCGCAAGAATCAGTTCAGCCGCGGTGAATTGTTTCTTGGTTTGAATATTTTGACCCATCTTCAAAATCAGATGCGCCGCAATTTGGGATCCCCAAAACTTTTACTTGAGACCGCGCTTCTAAAACTTCTTCACGTGGATCAACTGAAGCAGGTAGAGAAGCTGATTGCTGAAGGGGGCGTGGCTGCGTCTCTTCCGAAAAGCCCGGGAAATTATACGCCGTCTTCTTCGGCTCCGGCATTCCGGCAGCCGGCTGCCGAATCTCCGAAACCCTTGGCGTATCCTCCGATTTCTTCCGGATCCAAACCCCAATCCTTTCAAGCAGTATCTCCGGCCGCGGTGGTGGACGCGCCTTCGGCAGGAGCGGCTTTTACTTTGCAGGAAATTGAAACCGTCTGGCCGCGCGTGATTGAATACGTAAAGCAAAAACGTATGTCGCATGGAATATTTCTCTCAGAGTCGCAGCCCGTGGATGTGAGCGGCGTGCGGATTACGCTTGGATTCCCCCCCGAATTTCAATTTCATAAGGAAATGCTGGAAAAAGACCAGGCAAGAAAACTCGTGGAAGAAGGGTTTGAAGTGGCGCTAGCCAGAAAGATTTCACTCAGTTTTGTCATCACTCAATTAGAACAAAAAGAATTTCCTATGCCGGCGCTTGAAAGATCTTCCGCTTCTCCGGAAGATGGCAAGCTCCCGGAAATCATCACCGAAGCGATGGGTATTTTTGAAGGCGCAAAAATCATCAGAAAAGATCCGTAAAACGTGAAACGTAAAAAAACATTCATCTCTTTTCTCATGGCCCTTCGCTTCACGTACGACGACTCACGTACGACGTGTGGTTTATGAGAGGCTACGCTGAATGGATGTCCAAACTGGTTGATGCCCTCACTAAACTTCCGGGCATCGGGAAAAAATCAGCAGAGCGGATCGTCTTTCATTTACTTAAAACCAACCGCGAAGAAGTTGCGAATCTTTCCCAAATCCTTCTCGCCGTCAAAGAGAACGTTTCTTTTTGCAAAACCTGTCATAATTTTTCCGACAGCGAACTCTGCCATATTTGTACGGATGCGGGACGCGACAAGGGCCTCGTGTGTGTCGTCGAAGATCCTAAGGACGTGATCTCGGTTGAAAAAACAGGAGTCTTTGCCGGGGTTTATCATGTCCTGCTTGGATCGCTCTCTGCGTTGGAAGGAATCGGGCCGGATGAAATCCAGATTGCGGGTCTTCTGCGGCGTGTGAAAGAGCAAAAAGTCCGCGAAGTCATTTTGGCGACGAATCCGAATACGGAAGGCGAAACCACGGCGCTTTATTTAAGCCGTGTCCTCAAACCCCTCGGCCTCAAAGTGACGCGCATTGCCCGCGGTATTCCGGTCGGTAGTCATATTGAGTACACCGATCAAGCAACGCTTTCGAGATCGTTGGATGGACGGCTTCCCATCTAAATTAAATCCGAAATCCGAAATCCGAATTTCGAAACAATATCGAAATACCAAATTTCAAAACGGTTTGTTTGAGATATTTGAATTTTGGATTTGTTTCGGATTTCGATATTCGAGTTTCAAATTTTAAATCGTTATCGTTTAGGGGAAGTAGATGTTATTTCATTATCAAGGTATTACCACCCTCATCACCGGTTCATCAAGCGGTATCGGAGAATGCTTTGCCCGTGAGCTGGCAAGCCGTGGTTCTCACGTGATCCTGACCGCGCGCTCCAAAGACAAGCTGGAAACCCTGGCGGCCGCACTTCGTCATGATTTTAAAATCCAGGCGAATGTCTTTGCCGCGGATCTTTCGGAAACCCAGGGCCCGCAGAAACTCTTTGATGAAATCCGCGGAGCCGGGCTTTCGGTGGATTTGCTTATCAATAATGCGGGATTTGGTTCTCTGGGACTTTTCGAGAAGTCCTCTTTTGCATCCAATCAAGATATGATTCAAGTGAATGTGAGTTCACTTACAGCGCTTACCCATCTTTTTCTTCCCGGCATGTTTGAGCGTGCACCAGAAAAAAGGGGACAGGTTGCTGCAACCGGTACCCTTTTTTCTGGCGGCGTGATTAATGTAGCTTCAACCGCGAGTTTTCAGCCGCTTCCCCGGCTGGCCTTGTACGCGGCGACCAAAGCCTTTGTCCTGAGTTTTACTGAAGCCCTGTGGGCAGAATATAAAAACCACGGTGTGAAATTTTTCTGCCTTTGCCCGGGGAATACGGCCTCCAATTTTCACGATAAAGCAGGGATGGATAAACGCTATCGTTTTCTTCAGGCGAAAACAGAAGATTTAGTCCGGTTTGGTCTGGATACTTTTGCCTTCACTCATCGAATCACGGCAGTCCACGGATTTTTAAATCAGATCCTCGCGCTCGGTTACCGCTTTGCTCCCCGCAAGCTGGTAGTCCTTATCGCGTCCCTGCTTTATCGGTAGGGACGGTTCTCATCAACTTGTGTTGTCAAAGCAACTTTCGATTGAAAACATTCAATTCGGGTATTCCTTGCCAAGTCCGTGCCTGAGAACCGTCCCTTGCCAATCTAGCAAAAACGAGCATCAGATAATATTCTTAACTAATGGCTAAATAACACGTTCCGTCAGATAAAAATGCCTTAACCGTTGCTTTACTTCCACTGATCCCTATGCTACCTTTTGAGCAGTTTTTATCGATTCGAAAGGAAAACTTCGCGTGATATCTCGATTGAAAATTAAAGCCCCCAACAAAATTTTGTCATTGCGAGCGAAGCGAAGCAATCTCAGAGATCACCACGCCCTTACGGGGCTCGCGATGACAGTCGGGTTAATCGTTCTTGTATTGTCCACCCATCTTTCCCAAGCATTTGCTCTCTCCCTTTCTCCTGAGATTGGAAAAATCCAGCAGACGCTTAATGGTTCCAACGGAAAAACCTTGATCCTGATTCAGGAAGCCCACGTGGATTATGAAGGGCAGAAAGCGATGATTAAAATCCTCGAGGCGGTGATCGCCCAAAAATCTGTGCGCCAGATCCTGGTCGAAGGCGGATGGGATGACGTCAGCCTTTCTTATCTGCGTGCTTACGGAGATCCGGAAGGACGCCGCAAGATCGCCGAAACGTATCTGAAATCCGGAAAAATTTCTGCGGAGGAATATCTGGATATTGTCGGCGAACACGACATCCAGCTGTGGGGGATCGAAGACAAGCAATTATATGAAGAAAACATGAAGGCCTTCTTAAAGATCCACGAGACGCAGACAAAGCAGTTGGAGAATCTGAGCGAAATCGAAGCGCAGTTGGATGGGCAGGTCAAAAAAATATTTTCTCCAGAGCTTCTTCGTTTTGAAGAGAACCGGAAAGCCTTTCTCGATCAGAAAATCTCCATGCCGGTTTATTTAAGGGATCTAACGGTGCCAGGTACCGTGCCTGGCACCACGACAGCTTACCCCCATCTCTCCCAAATCCTTGAACTCACCGGCAATTCAAAAGTTTTTGACATGGATAAGGTCGAGCCGGAGAAGCAGGAACTGCTTCGCACCCTTTCTCGTCACGTCAGCAAGCTTGAGCTCGAGCCTGTGACAGCCCTGATGAAAAAGAGAAACCCAGAAGCGGAACTTGAGTATTTGAACGCGCTGTTCGAAATGCTATTGGGAAATCCTCCGCCACAATTCGTCGGACGGATCCGTCCTTTGGCGGACAAGCGCCAAACTCCAAATTCCAAATTCAAAAACCTTAAAGCGTATCAAACGGCGCTGGCCAAAATGCAGTCGATGGATTTTTGTCTCTTCTTTTCGGAACTGAATCAGCTGGAGGCCGTTGTTGCCCAGACACTGACAAAAACTCCAGAACAAAAAGCATTGCTTGAATCCATCCGTTATGTGGAAAATTTACGGAAACTCTTTGAACTCAAAATGACTCCGGAGGAGTTTCAGGCTTTGAAGCTTTTGACGGTGCCGGGCATCGTCAGTCAGGATATCCAACCCTTTATTCCCATCGCAGCATCCTTTTACGAATCCGCGATCCGTCGCGAAAAGGCCCTGACGGAAAAAATCACAGCGCGTATGGAGTCCATGCCGGACACAACGGGCGTAGTCATTACCGGAGGGTTTCATTCGGAACATTTAATTCAGGAATTGCACAAGCAGGGTTATACCGTGGTGAACGTGACCCCGCGCTTTCAGCCGGAAGAGCCGGGGAAATTGCAGGAAAAGTATTTTAGGATCCTTAAAGAAAAATGGACCGGAGACGGCGATCGGAATAACCAAGTGTCCAAGATACAAGAGACAAATAATGACCAAGTATCCAAGAAACAAGAAACAAAAAAAGACAAAGTGTCCAAGACGCAAGATACAAGAAGCAAGCAATAAATGATAAATCAATATTTGCAAGAGAATCCATCAGCTGAAGAGGGAATTCTTTTAAAAGAGGCTCCGTCGAGTAGAGAGTTTGATTTGGAAGCCAGGACGCTTGAGTTCGCTAAGCTTACTCGGGAGTTGGTGAGACAGATTGAGAAGAATATTCAAAATATTGAGGATGCCAAGCAGCTTATTCGTTCTTCAGGCTCTGTGGGTGCCAACTACATTGAAGCGAATGATGCCTTGGGCAAAAAAGATTTTTTTCTCAAAATTAAAACATGCCGCCGGGAAGCGAAAGAAAGCCGTTTTTGGTTAAAGCTGCTCGATGTCAAAAATCCAGCTCTTGAAGTTTTGAGAGATGATTTGGTGCAAGAGGTATCTGAACTTATTCTAATTTTTTCGGCAATTGCTAAAAAGCAAATGCTCTAAATGTTCAAGAAACAAGATGCGAGAGACAAAAAATGACCAAGTGTCCAAGAAACAAACGTTAGGAGCTTGTTCTTGTTTTTTAGCCATTTGTTTGGAAACTTGTGTCTTGATTATTAATTTGGATACTTGTTTCTTGTATCTTGGTTACTTCAAAATGAGGAGATAGATAAAAATGAATCTTAATCAACGAATGAACCGTATTTACAAAACCGCCGCCTTATTTCTTTCGATTGCTTTGATGCTTCCTTCCCCGGCATTTGCCAACCGTCCTGAATCGACGGGTGTGTCTAAACCCATTCTCTCACAACTTGAAGCGGATCTCGCCAAACTCGGTCCCGCACGGCTTGGCCCGCTGGATCATCTGGGTATTCCCACGCTTGATCTTTCGCGCCGTGAATGGGCAAGGGCAAGTGCGCCGGTGAACCGGTTAACCGGTCAACCGGTAACTGCACGACGCTCGGAATTGCGGCAAAGTGGACTTCAAGTTGAATTGGCAGACCAAGCTAAGCAAGAGGGGCGTCTTTCTGAAGCGGCACTGAATAATATTAAAAGTTGGCAGGGAGAAGCTTATAAGCTTGCGCATTCAGATATCAATCAACAACTAGAAGAAGCGGCTGAGGCATCGGAAGATCAGAAACAAGCGAAGTGGGACGCGATTAAGGACGCGTGGTTTACAGATGTGGCGATTGGAACCGCTGGCATGCGAGGCGTTCGCGGTTGGGGAACGAATCGAATCAATTTATTTACGATGGGTAAACTTCAAATAGCCCACGCCAAAATGATTCAATCAGTTAGGTATACAGAATTGATTCAAAGATCGGACAGCGAATTTGATTCCGCGAAAGAAAAGAAAGCGATCGTGATTGGCGGTGATTCTCGCGAGGGCAATTTCGAACCGAAAAATAAGCCTGAACAAAACGTAACTCAATATCAAATTGAAGTCGAGCAACTCGGCTGGCAAATTAAACTGAACGCGATGCTCAATATTGCTTTTGGAACACGGGCCTATGTGTATCGGCTTCCTGTTTCAACGCCGCAAGTTTCATGGTCGACGCATGTCCTGGATGTCGATGCAGTTGATCATCAGGGGTATCGGGTTGTTTCCGGCGCGATGAATACCGCAAGTCATAATCCCCCTGAACATAATGGAAATAAGCCTTATCAGATTCACGGCGCTCAAGGTGCCGGTGATTTTTCCGCCTATTTAGGAGAGGGGATTTCTTTGTTTGATATGAATGAACTGGCGGGCCTTCAGTATCAAGGACTCAATATCCTTGAGAAGTTGGATGAGGTTTTTGAGCGGGCGATCCGGAAAGGCGATGCCGTTTGGATTGGCGGTGACGGATTAACCAGAGCGGATGGAACAACGGTGCAGGATCCTTATCAAGCTGATGAAAAATTCATCGATGCTGAATTACCAGAAGCCATTCACGTTGTGGATAAACTTTTCAATTCTAAATTCATTGATCTTAAAACCGCAAAGATTGTGATTTCTCCGCTTTGGGGCGTGACGCGTCATATCCTGGAAAAGATTTTAAAAATTCGCGGTGTGCCCGGTGAAAATATTATTTGGGTTGAATCATCGCCAAATCCGAAATTTACCGGGCATAAAACACCGAACCCGGAAACGGGGGATGCCCGTTTGCCCGCTTTGCAAGCAGCCATTGAAAACAACGCGGATCTCGCTGAGTGGGCGGATCCAGATGCCGACCGTCCTGCCGTGGCTGCCAAGAAAAATCCTTCTCTGAAATCGGCGAAGCTGGAGGACTATCTTGTCCTCAACGGAAATCAACAGTTAGCGGTTCTGATGGACTACATGATTCGAGAAGTGAATGCGCTCGAAACATCCGGAGAGGTTCAAGAATCAGGTTCTGCAATGTCGCGTTTAGCAAAATCCATTTCACCCGCGTGGAATAAAGTCTGGATGGCGAGCACGGTGGTGTCAGGAGATCTCGCTAAGCAAGTCGCCAAGAAGAATGGCTTGAATGTCATCGAAACTTTAACCGGTTTCAAATACATCGGCGATCAAATTCAAAAGCACGCCCATTTAATTCAGAAAGCCGCTGGTCTTACCGAGCGTCAGTGGATCAAGCTGAGTAAAGAAAAACAGATGGAGCTGGGTCTTCAACATTTGGATGTTTTTATCAAGGGTGGAGAAGAATCTTATGGCGCTCTAACCGGACAAGGCGCGCACGATAAAGATGCGATTTCTGGACTGATGTGGTTCATTGAAATCTTCGGCCGTCTTCGAAAAGAAGGAATCACGCTCGAAGCCCGCTTGAATGAAATTTATGAAAAGTACGGATATTTTAGTGAAGAGATGGCCAATCAAGGTCAAAAGCCTTACGCGGCTCGAGGCATTGAACTTTCCGAATCACAGGTTTTCGAATTAATCGGTAAGAAAGATAAAGCTACAGGAAAGCGACCGGAAGGCGCAACGCTCCTGGGGCATTTTTTAACGAACACGCCCCAGGTCATTTCCGGTAAGAAAGTTGTCTCAGTACTGAATTATGAAAATCAGGAAGCTCGTGATGCGAAAGGGAACCTTTTGTTCGATTCCAATTCTGCAAGTGGTTACTTCACTCTGGCGAATGGGATTCAAGTATATTCTTTTGCACATGCGCCGGTCGGTAATGCCTCTGCTGAAAAACTTCCCAAAGAAGATTTTATTGCCCTTGTCCTTGAAGACGGCGCCAAGATTGTCGCGCGTCCTTCGGGGACCGAACCCATTATTAAGTTTTACATTTTAGGCCGCGGAAAACTTTCTGAAAAAGATCAAGTCAATGCCTGGCTCAAACAAGTCAAAACCGAGATTGACACGATTGCGGATGAAATTGCCCGTGCCCGTTATCCCCGCTCCGAAGTGCGGACAGAGAAGAGCGTTCCGGAATTTCTTGCGGTCGGAGATCAGGTTGTTGTTGATCAAACTCTGAGTTTTAAGGTTAAAAAGGTGAACGCGAGAGGCAAAAACACGAGTGTCGTTTTGACGTTTGCGGCAGACCGCCCAGTGCGGCTTGTGACTGAATCAGGGGCATCCAATTCTATTCAACTGGAGCTGGGGACGCAGACAGTTACTTTACCGGCAAACTCTGCTTTTTGGGTTGACGGTAATCCTGACGCGGCGATTGGCGTTCTACCAGTGAATCAATGGAAATCCGGCAAGTCGCCCGCAGCCGCCGCCTTTACTTTTTCTCATTATCAGGAAATTCGTTCGGAAGTGAGAGCGCAGTTGATGTTTGAAAAATCTTGGCTCGAGGGTCAAGCAGCTCAGGATCTATGGTCTCAACTCCCTTCTGTTCTTGAAAGTGCGGGTCTCAGAGCAGGAGATCTTGCCTTTCACGCGGCTTCTTACCTGGACAACACGGTTATTAGTCACGCCCTTCGCGCGCTTGCGCAAGATCAGATGGATATCTATGCGCAGGCGCGCACCTCTTTAAACGAACTGGCGGAGCAAGTTCGTCAGCTGTTCAAGGCGGACGTTACAACACCGATCGATTTAGGTGTAATGATTAATTCCATGGCAGTCGACAGCCGCGCAAAAAGTGAAATGATTCGTTTATTCAACCTTAGCTTAAGAGATTTCCGTTCGGAAGTGCGTGAGGGTCTGATCAGCTCTGGTCCTCACCTTGGGGGGGTGACCGAACCTTCAACATTGTATGATTCAGTGTTGCAGGCGCACCTATCGGCAGTTGTTTCTCCGGCGAAAAATCACCCGGTTCAGCAAGCCGTTGCTGAAGGAGCAACGGTTTCCTTGGGCACGGCCTCCGATGGAAAGAAATATTCTTTGAAGGTGACGAAGATCGACTCTTCAGGATTTCCTGTGATTTATTTTCAAATTCTGAATGACGCGCAGCAGCTGGCTGATTCTCCCAAAGTAGTTTTTGCGGGAGCGCCGATTCAATTTGGAGCTCTTACGCTTGCTCGCTTTGGACAAATTCACACGGCGGGTGAAAAATCTCAAGTGGATATTATTACCGACCGCTCGGAACTGCGCAACAGAAGACAGGATGGTTATGAACCTCTTGGTTCCCAGCATCATGATGTCACCCGAGGTGATTTAGCAGCGCATGCGCAAAGAGCCGGTGCCAGAGAAGTGAACGCAACCTCGACCGGTCGAGTTGAAATTGTGTCTCGTGATGGAAAGACGCATCGGTTCCCGGGCAGTGTTGATGCGAACAGATTTCTGAATAAACAGCGCCGCTCCGAAGTGCGTGATACGGGATTATTCAGCCCTGGTCCTCACCTTGCGGGGGTGACCGAATCTCCAATATTGCATGATTTAGCATTGCCGGGGCACCGATCGACAGCTGATTCACCGGCGGGAGATCACCAGGTTCATCAAGCCGTTGTTGGCGGAGAAACGCTTCCTTTGGGCGCGGCTGAGAAAGTCGGCGCACCTCAAGTGGACGATAGGACCGGCCGCTCGGAAGTACGGGTAAACCGGATCACTTCGGTCGCGGCTGATTTGTTCGCCGGGATTCAAATACCTTTACCCGCTAATCAAATGAAAATTCGTGCGGGCATTGTCAAAGCGACAAATCTAAAAATTCAGCAAGGGCTCATTTTCTCGGCCGAGTTTGCGTTTGATCGCGGAGGACTTCTTTTGATTCCGTCCATTACGGGCGGCCTTCCGGGCGTGGTGGTGGTTCAAAATGCCAAGCAAAAAGAACTTGTTGCGGATTTGAATGTCCAGCTTAAATTGGCCGGCTGGGACGAGCTGCGCATCGCTCAAAACGGTTTCGAAGCAATGGAGTTTTTGAACGAAGGTCTCGTGGATTATGAACTTCGAACTGGAAATAAGCTTGGCAAAGGCGCCCTGGTATTAGATTACGGGACGCTCAGGCAGGAACTCCTCGGAGCCCGGCGGCTCAGCCAAAGAGATATTCAGATTGTTACCGATCGGTTGTTTCAGTCGATGATCCGGCAGTCCCAGACCTCGGTTTCCAGTGTGAGTGATTTTGTCCTGAAATTAGAGGCGATGGGCGCGGTTTCGAGTGCCGCGTAATTCAATATCGAATTTCGAATACCGAAACGGTATCAAATTAAATAATTTCAAATAGCTAAATGGATCCATTTTAGATATTCAAATTTGGGGTTCGATATTGTTTCGTGCTTCGAGATTCGGATTTTCCGCCAGAGAGCGTGGCGAATCCGTCCTTCTTTTTGGCGGACAATATTGTATTTATTTAGGCGGGGGATTTTTCGTGCGGTGCTTTTTGATGAGCCACTGATCGTAGGCAAAAAGAGCTAGGACGATGACGGAAAAAATAGTGAAAGATGTCCACACAGTTAGCATAACTATTTTGCTCCTTTAGGGGGAAAAAGAATCCAGGCAACGACAAACACGATAACCATCATACCAGAGATAACAATCCTGATGCCAGATGGATATCTCGCAAAAAAATCGGATACAAAAAAGGCGCCGGTGCAAAGTTTGACAATATCGATCATTGCCCGAGCAATGAATTCACGGCGATGCGCGGTAAATAGATTGAATAATTGATTTTCCATGAAAAGATGGTATCTTTTGAATTATTATATGTCAAATAAAATATTAAAATTAATCAATAAGTCAATCGCTCTCCTTCTTATAATAGAGCTGATTTTACCTACTCCCGCCTATAGCGCCCGTACGGTTGCGACGGCCCGGTCTGAAATGCGGCGGAATCTTTTGCTGGATCTGGCAAAGCTGTCTATAGTCCATAGACCACAGTCCATAGAAAAGAACCGGAAATCAGTAACCCGTAACCCGAGTTTAGAAACCGTGGACCATGGACTATTGACTGTGGACACTTCATTCCGCTCCGAACTCCGGGCTTTGTTGCCTGACACCACAATCACCACTTCGACTTCCTGGTATGATCCAAAGACGGAAGGTATTTTCACCATTACAAGCTATACACCAGGAGATAAAACTGTGCGTCAGTTGATTGCGCAGTATGCTTCGAACATAGAAAGATCAAACCTTGACGCTGATGATCCAGTAGAAAAACTACTTGGATTTTCGGCTAAGATTATAACAGCGTCGGCGCCCTTCGTTGCTTTCAGGAGTCCGCTTACCGATGCCCAGTTAGACGCAAAAGTTTTTGGAAAAGCTCTTCAGCTGATCTATCCCTATCCTCTCAAGCGTTCTGAAGTCCGGAGCGCAACGCCTCTAGCCATCTCTCAGGATATTCCCGCTTTGATCAAGGTCAAAAAGAAGCGTTCCGAAGTGCGAGACGGGTTCGCGGGTGTGCGGGTAACCGAGTCATCAGGTAAATCCAGACCCGTTAACCCGTCAACCCGATCACCCGCTGACCGATTAGCTCAGGAGCTGGCGGAAGTCACACGGACCTTACAATCCGGAGCTTGGACTCCGGAATTTGCAGCGCGGGAAGGGGAGTTGATTGGGGAGTTGAATCAATTAGTCCATAGTCCACCGTCCATAGACCCTAGACAAAATGAACAGGCTGTTAACCGTGGACTATCGACCATGGACTATGGACAATCTTTTGTTCTGCCTCGCCTCGGCCCAAAAACTCAGCTTGAGATGGCAAAATTCGCCGGCGTTTCTCTCGCTAAGGAAACATTTATTTTTTCGGGTGCAGAACTTCTTCAGGATCCTAAAGATTGGACGGGTTTGTCAGTGGTTGCGGCGCTTGCTCCTGCGGTGATTCTTGTTTCGAATCAAGCCGCGTACGATGCGGTCATGGGTTTTAATCAACGTTTGAAAGGAAACAATAGTCCTTATCTTTTGGGCGCGGCCTGGACGATTTCTGAAGCTAAGAAACAGCTTAATCTTATGCTTGCCGGACAAGCAGATTTTAGTGACAAAATTCCAACCGCACTGATTTTGAATCCGGCCTCTGAATCAGCCATCAAACTCGAGGCTGATTTATTGAAAGAAGAGGTCGTGGTCCGTGCTCTGACGCCTCATCAATTTCTTTCAATGGGCGCGGCCGCTGGAGTTCCTTCGATCAGCACCCAGGCGTTTCTCGACAATCTTTCCCGCTCCGAATCTGTTCTCCATTCTGCATAATTTCCCCAATCCGCACATTACGTCTTGAGCAAGAGGCATCCTATTTTCAGCAATGACAAGATAACGTTTGAAGGTTAAGGACGAATAGAATAATATTCTCCCCATGCCTGAGCGAAATATCCTCCTGCTTGAAAAAGAAGAAAGCCCTTGGCCAGGATTTTTGGGGGAATTTTTCAGCGATACGCGTTCTGGAATAACGCAGTTCTTCAGCGCCTCTGAAGCCAGCCCCTATTTTTCCAAGCACGCCCAGGACATAGTTTTCATCAACGACGCGCTCTTGTCTCCGAATCTGATCCAGAAACTTAAGACCCAGCGTCAGATCTCTCCGGATTTTAGGATTTTTGCCATTCAGACGGATCATGCGCCGGCGAATCTTGCTCTTTATGACGCGGTTTTTACCGAACCGCTCGAATTTCTGGATTTTCAGAAAAAACTCATGCGCCTGCTTTCTTTTCCCGAAAAAATCCGCGTGCTGATGATTGATGATGAGCCGGAAGTTTCGGCGTCTCTCGTCGATTTTTTAAAAGAACGAACCGCTCCGGCTGTAGATTTTGAACTTGCGCCCAATGGCGCCGAAGGCCTAGCCATGATTCAAAAACGGGCTCCGGATGTACTGATCCTGGATGTGAAAATGCCGGTGCTGAGCGGCATCGAGACCTACCGGGAATTAAAAAAAAGAGAGGTTGCGTTTCCCGTTATCATTCATTTTGATGCCGTGTTCGGTGATGAGGTTGTGGAGATTCACAAAATTGGAAATCCAGCAGTGGTAGAAAAAGGCGGGAATGCGAGCAGTGTTTTTGATATGATGGCACTCATCTTAAAAATGCACTACTTTGCGTAGCGATGGGCGGGAATGTGATGGATCTAAAAAACTTAAAAATAAATTCCAAATTCCAAGCACCTCCGTCCAACGTTGTTTGTCGGAGAAGTTGGAAGTTGGTATTTGGTGCTTTACTTTTTTGCTTCGTTACTTCGGGTTGTGTTTCTCTTAAACCTCATCCTGTTTCCCAACCCATCGCATCAAAACCCTACCGCGGTGTCTATCATGTTCACAGCAGCTTCTCCCCAGATTCCAAGGCCTCACTGCCCACCATTATTCGCACGGCTAAACAGGCGGGCCTGGACTTTGTCATCGTGACGGATCGTAACAACCATAGCGCGGCTGCCGCTTATGAAAAAATGAAAATAAACGAAAGTGATCCCAAACTTTTCTTTGGTGTGGAGGTGACCACTTCGGATGGTCATCTGACAGCTCTGGGCATTCCTTCGACTCCAGAAAAAGGGAAGCCCTCCCAGTCCACGATTGACGGGATTCATGAACAAGGCGGATACGCTCTCATCGCACATCCTGCCAGTATTGAACGTCCCTGGACCCATTGGGATGTTAAAAATTTTGACGGACTTGAAATTTATAATTTTAAGTATGCCTCTCAACAAAACGCTGGGATGTCCAAGGCGTTTCAGAAGATGTTTTCTTCCTCGAATTTCTTTTTGAAATCGCTTTTAAAGACGCCCTACACGGAACTAACCATCTGGGATCGTTTACTGAAAGAGCGTAAAGTTATCGGAGTAGCCGCGGTGGATGCGCAGATCTCGAAGTCTTGGAAAAGTTTTTCAGATGGAAATTTTTTGATGCAATTTCAAGCGGTAACTCTTTACGCTTTGGCGGATGAACTCAAAGAAAAATCTGTTCTGGATGCTGTGGGCAAGGGCCGGACGTTTATGGCCTTTGAGGTATTTGGATCTGCTCGGGATTTTTCTTTCACCGTTCAGGATGGGTCGAATGTGCAAGCGGCCGGAAGTGAGGTAAGCTTTAAAGAGGGAATGGATTTCCAGGTCAAGGTGCCGGGAGAGGCTGAGATTCGGTTGATTCGGGACGGTCAGATTGTTCAGCGCATTCAATCCCGGGACATGATGCATAAGATCCAGGCCAAGGGGACCTATCGTGTGGAAGTTTACCGCAAAGGCAAATTATGGATTTTTACCAATCCGATTTGGATCTCTTGAACGCTCAGTAGGCAGTCGGCAGTCGGCAGTCGGCAGTTTCCTGCTTACTGCCTCCTGCTTACTGCTTACTAGCTGCGTCGCTTACAAACCCTTTTCGTCTCCCACTTCCTCAGCAGCTCTCCCAACCGAATACCAGCACTACTACGATTATCCCGCAGCGTCTGCATTTGAACCCAAAATTCTTTTAGAGAAGCGTGATAGCAGTTATCGAATGAGGCGGGTTGAAATCCCTTTGAATCTTCCCAAAGAACTTCAATCGGAAAATCTTAAAACACTCCAAATCGAATACTATGTCCCTCTTTCCTGGAAGCCCGGCCAAAAACGGCCCGCGATTTTAATCTCTCCGATTTTAGGAGGCAATATGGTGGTGGACCGTTTTGCAGCGTATTACACAGGCCGTGGTTATGTGGCCGCGATTGTGCATCGTAAAAAGCTGGAATGGGATGATGCGAAGGAGATGGAACAAATTGAAGATTATCTGCGCACTTGTGTGATCCGCATTCGTCAGGCCCTGGATTGGCTGGAGGTTCAGCCGGAGGTCGACCGCGAACGTATCGGTGCATTCGGCGTTAGTTATGGAGCGATTCTTCACACCGTGCTTGCGGCCGTGGAGCCGCGCATTCGGTATCATGTTCTTGCAATGCCAGGCGGCCCGCTTGCGGACGTGATTATGCACTGTCCTGAAAAGCAAATTGTAAAACTGGTGAAACGGATACGGGAAAAGTACGGTTGGAAAGACGATGTTATTTTAGAAAATCTGCGGAAGGTGATCCGCACGGATCCGGTCAAGTTTGCTCCGTATGTTCCCCGGGAAAAAATTCAGATGTATGCGGCGTGGTTTGATCGGGTTGTTGGTAAAATGAATTCGATGAATTTATGGCGTGCGCTGGGAAAACCGGAGCTTAAAATTCTTCCGTTTGGACATTACGGCGGTGTGGTGGTTTTCCCGGTTCTGCAGACCCAGTCGTATTGGGCATTCAAAAAAAAATTAACGTGAAACGTCTTTCGTGAAACGTGAAGCGTTTTCTGTTTTTCGTTTCACGCTTCACGCTTCACGAACGACGTATCCTCAAGGTCAAAGTGCGTGTACTCACTATCAACCGCACGAGTGCTATCCTCCGCATTCGCAACCCAGAATTCCGGGAAGGCATAAATCACGCTTTGAATATTGGAACGAGGCGCGATTTCTGCGGCGATTTTTTTAGCAATCTCCGGCGTGATGGCACCGTAATTTTCCTGAATGAGCTTGGCGTGTTTACGGTAGCGGATTTCATAGGCGCTTCCTGTCGGCGGTTCCAGCCCCGGTTTTTTTGGATTGCCTTTCGAGGCCCACTGCAGATCGCGGATGTTCGAATCTAAAGCGGTATCTGCACGAAGCACGCAGGATTTTATCGGGACTGAATACTTTGCTTGTTTTTCCAAAGGGTCATTTTCTTTGAAGAAAGCCAGATGCTTCCAAGTGCTTTCCACGGCCAGGGCGTCTTGATGGGCCGCATCGGTAAAAATATAATTGTAGCCGCGTGTGCGGTTGGTATTTTCCAGGAGTTGATGGATATCCGCCAGGTTTTCGGATTCCTCCAGCACTCTCTTCAGTAGGAAGGGCATCGGAACGCCTTTCATGGTTTCATCGATCGAAGCAGCGCCGATTTGCCCTACGGTAATCCCTTTCTCATTCATCCCTGAAAGCACACCGATGAAGCCTTGATAACCGATATTGGCGTAACGCTGTTTTCCCGGGATCTGAATGAATTTAACGGTGGCATGATGATGAACGCCAATTTTCCGGTTCCAATCAAGATTTCGGATCGCCATCATTTTCCCCGAGGAAGTGGCCTTGCCCCAAAAAGCGCTGTTAGCGCAAAAAGTGGGGAATACTTCGGGAAGCGCGTGGACTCTCTGAATCGTCTTCAGAGAAATTCCGGCTCCGTCGGCTAGACCTTGCATTTGAAGATATTCCAGATAATTCACATAAGGTTCCAACTGGCGCCAGGCACGGTCTAAAGCGTAATTAATCAGAAGGCGGTTTAAGAGCGGAACTGGAAATTCACTGCGCAGATAATCAAAGATCGAATCAACGCCCTCGTGGATTTCATCACGAAGCAAGCGGCCTTCTTCAAATCCTGCGTGATACGGATCACCCGCAAGCGTTAAGACGGGAAGTTTTCTGTTGCCGCTGCGGACACCCGGAGGATTTAAAATCGATTTTTCTTCCGGAGTCAGAAGACTAAACATGAGCCGGTTCAGAGGATTTTGGATCAGCCAATCCATCTTGGGTCCGTAGAAACTCACTCGCGCTTCATATTGAGTGCGGTCCGAATAAAATCGTCTTGGAACGACATAAGCAATGTAATCGTGGGCGTATCCCACGATGAAAGGAATGAAGCGCCGGGACTTAGCGAGCGATTCTAAAGAAGCACCAACTTCCGAACTTAGTTCTCCGGGAAAAGTTAAAAAGAGGAGCTGGCCCATTCGAGCGGCGTGGAAATAAGTCCTCGAAGGAAAGATCCTGTTTCCGAGAAGAAAAGGAACTGTGAATCGTCCCAGGCGGATCTTTGTATTGGGGAGGTTCACTTTCATGATTTCAGATTTCCATGGGCCTTCCACGGGAGCCGGGTGATAATTCAGGGCTTTGATTTTTTCAGCCAGAGAGAAACCGTACGCCTTCATGGTTTGAAAGCGTGTGGGATAATAATACGGAGTCTTGGGCCGGAGGTCCGCGGCCGCGCCGTTGATCATAAGGGAAATGGATTCTGGATAATCGGTCTCAAGGAATTGGTTGAGTTCTCCGGGGAAATCGGCCGAAAAATTAAGATTGGAGGCAGGAAGAATTGTTGGATGAGCGGCCAGAAAGATTAAATGAGCGAGAACGCTCTTGTCATTGCGAGCCGGAGGCGAAGCAATCTCAGCTCTTAGATTGCTTCGGTCGTTTTGCTCCCTCGCAATAACACTCTCCGTGTCTTCCCTTTTAACAAACCGCAGGACCTTCAGACGGCGGGGAATGTGAGTGTTTTCGTCCATCCGGTTTTCAATCAGATCTGAAACATCAACTTCAGCCATTTCCAGGGACGCCGGGATTTTTTTCTGGATCGCATCCAGCACGGCTTTGGCAATACCAGAACTCACATGTTCAAAAACCTTTTTCCGGAATCCCCCCATAATGAATCTTTCCCAAAATCGCCCGCCAATGGCGCCTGCTCCGGAGTGAGTGTGAGTGGCTGTGAGAATCAACTCTGAATCTTTGAAGGAGATTTTCTTTCTGATTTTCTTCAAGGCGGAAGACCGCAGCTTCTGGTCGATCAAGACTAGATCCGTGGAAACAAAGACCAAACGTTCGCGGCCTCGAGTGACGGCAAGAGCTCGGGCATAGAGAGGGTCATGAATATCCAGGGAAGGCCGGCCTTTGCGTTTCCCGTATCCTGCCAAGGGAGTGCCAATGGGAGGGGTGATCTCGACTTTTCCCCATCCAATTTCTATTGCAGAAGAAACCGTTTCAGCCGATCTACTTTGAGGGATTGGTGCCGGGGCGGAAGCCTGGATAGGAAGTGTATTGTATCCCAGGAAAAGAGTAAAAATTAACAACGGAAAATATTTTGATCGTCCGGCGAATTGCATTATCTCATTATGCCACAACCTAAAGGTTGATAAAGAAAACTTTTCAGAAGGGGACAGGTCTGAAGCCCGACCTGTCCCCTTCTGAAAAGTAATCATTAAGGAGACGAACAAGTGAAAAAACAATGGATGCTTTTTTTTCTAGTGGCTCTTTCCGTTTCTGCCTGTGCTTCGCAGACGCCGCAGGCCCGGGATGATAAAGCCGATGCCGCTTTGGGTTTAACGCACGAAGATCAAGCCCATGAAGCGGCTCAGTCTCTGGCTGAAATTCAGCAGGAAAAAATCAATGAAAATCAAAAAAACCTGCAGCGCCAGATCACCGATCCACTTCATTAATCAAACCTATGACACTTTTCGTTTCCAAGACGCAGGAAAGGCATCGCAGCCGTTTGGTTTTTGGGGCGGTGCTGGCCACCTTGTTAGTGCTTCAGCCCTCCTTTCTGCGCGCCGCTGAAGAGCCGATCAGCCTTGAAGAAATTTCTAAAACTCAGGCTGCCAAATTCTTTGTCGAGAAAAAATATCAAGACTCTTTACACGAGTTTGAAAAAATGGAACAGCAATATCCCCAAAGCGGAATCATCAAACGTTATCTCGCCTCACTTTACAATGCCCTGAATCAATGGGAGAAGGCCATTTTAAAACTCGAAGAAGCGATCCAGATTAAAAAAGATGACTTGATCGCGCGGCAAATGCTCGGGGATATTTATGTGAAGCAGGTCAATTTTGAAAAGGCCCAAGAGCAATTTGAAATGATTCAGCAGCAAGACGATCCCAAGGGACGTTTCGGAGATTATGCCCGCAAGCGCCTTGAGACCATTCAGCAGATGACTCAGGCGGGAGCTTCCGAGACGGGGCACCGGATGTCCACGCAGGATTTTATGAAATCCGAGGCTGCGCAAACCTTTGCCAAGGGAGATTTCAAAAAGGCCTTAGAAAGTTTGGATCAGTTGGTGCTTGAGTATCCTGAGGATCCCTTGATTCACCGCTTTCGGGGTATCACGCTGATGCGTTTGAACCAGAACAAGGCCGCCACAGAAGCTTTGAAAGAGGGAACTCGAAAATTTCCGGACAACGTGGCGATGCACTACTATCTGGCGCAGGTTTATTTTTCTTTAAAGAAAATGGAAGAGGCGCGCAAGGAATTTCGCTGGGTCATTGAGCATGATGAAGCGAGTTACCGGTTTAAGGCGCAGCAGGGGATGTTCATGACGCTGGGCGGGGGAAAACCTCCTAAGCCTTGGTCCTTAGGTGTTTCTCAAGCCTATGAATTTGATACCAATGCGATTTATAAACCAACGGATGAGGCTTACCGGGTTTCGGCGGATCAAAACTCCGGACGCTATGCGACACTGTTTACAGGAACGTATCAGGCTTACCATAAAGGCCGATGGTTTGTGACGCCGGATTTATTTTATGCCCAAAATATTTACAATGATTTTAATAATCTCAATAATTTTACTCCAGGGGGAGGCTTGTCGGGGTTATGTGCCTTTTCGTTATTCGGCAAGCCGACCTTTTTGAATTTGCGCGAAGGAGGATCCGCCACTTATCTCAAACGCAGTCTCTATTCTTCAGCGAATGCGTTTTCCGCGAGTTTGATCAGCAATTTGAACAAGTGGTTTCGTACTAATCTAACTTATCGTTGGACCTACACCAATTTCCACAGCGATGGATCCAGCGCGGTACTGACGAATCAGGATGGCCATACCCATTCGGCATCAATTTTGAACACCGTTTATATGAACGACGCACGAACCCTTTATGGTACCTTTGGCTATGATTATGAATTTGCCGATACAAGAGGGCGAAACTATATCAAAAGCATGAATGGAGCAAGGGCTGGACTTCACTTTCCTATTCTGGAAAAAGTTGAAGGGGATTTCGGTTTCGTGTACAAAAATTCAGACTATTTTAAATATGATTCTGCTCCTCCTAAACGCCGTGATATCATTTATACTCTAACCACAGATTTATCCAGGCCCTTATTCTGGGATTGGATGACCGCGCATCTGATTTATATTTTTGAAGATAGCCGGGCGCGTAATAATGCGTACGAATATTTCCGGCACGTGATCGCCGCCAAATTAGCCGCTCAGTTTTAGCCGAACACCCTTCGCTCGCTGTCATTGAAGCGTCTTTTGTCATTGCGGACAATGACGAAAATCCACGC
>SICL01000084.1 GCA_009691445.1 Candidatus Taenariivivens baikalensis
CCGGCCGGTGATCAAAAGCAAAACTGTTTTCCACGCAATCCATAAATCCAGCCAAAACGATTGATGACGGACATACCACACGTCCCAGCGGATTCTCTGCGGCCAGGTAAGCTGGTGGCCTCCACACACTGCAGCCATTCCTGTTAAACCGGGTTTGACGCTCAAGCGTTTACGCTGAAATGCGGAATAATCCCGGACCTGTTCGGGAAGAGCGGCACGGGGGCCAATCATTCGCATCTCGCCCTTTAGAATATTAAGAAATTGCGGGATTTCATCTAGACTGGTTTTGCGCAGAAAACACCCTAAGCGGCTGATTCGCGCATCGCTCTCTTGAATGGGCTCTGTGCCAGAATGAATCCGCATACTCCTAAATTTAATGATGTTAAAAATACTTCCGTTTTTTCCCACGCGCCTCTGAACAAAAAAAGCAGGACCCGGTGAATCGAGCTTGACCGCAGCAGCGACCAAAACCATCAGAGGAAGACATAAAACCGTCAAAAATAAAATCAACAAATACTCTAAACTGCGGAGAATCATTTTATGATCCGGCGACTACTAGCTGGGGTCCTGCTGGATTGGGGAGTAGAGAATACCCAGGAATGGCCTGCCGATACCCTTCATCAAGTCTGTGTATCATAGCATGACCCTCAAAATTTTTCCTGGCATAATTCTGGGCCTTCCCAGCCATGTCCTGACATTCCTGCGGGTGCTGAAGGGCCCAGCTCAACGCACGGAAAAGCTCTTCCGGATTCCGGACAGGCACAAGCTTTCCATAAGTTTCATCCCGAATGACATTACGATTTCCCGGAATATCTGTCACCACACAAAAAACTCCCATTGAAGCCGCTTCCATTACCACCCGGGGCAGTCCTTCCCTCCAGGATGGATGCGCCAGGATGTCCATCACACTGTAAAGAGCGGGCATATCCTCCCGGTCATAAAGAAAAATTGTTTTATCTTTCACGCCATATTGTTCCGCAATGGATTCGAAAACACTATCGCAGCGCTGATAACGGGATGACACCACCATAAAAAGGACGTCCTCTTCTTGCCGGGCCAATTTCTGAGCGGCTTCAAAAAATTCCGCGAATCCTTTATCCCGCACCAGGCGGCTGACCATCCCCACAATTTTTGTGCGCGGTCCAATGCCCAACTCTTTCCTCTTCGCTTGTTTGGAGTCACCCGTCATCAAAAAAGGATCAAAGCGATCAAGATCAATTCCATTGCCAATGAGGAAAGCTTGTTCCGATCGCACAACTCCCGATTTTAGATACGCTTCATGATCAAAGGGACTCACAAAAAAAACAGCGTCGCAACAGAGATTGCATAATTTCTCAAGCAGATCAATCAGGCGATTTTTAAAATCCTGTTTCTCAAAGGTTCTGTAGATTCCATGAGCCGTGTGAACAACATAAGGAACACCCATCGCTCGCGCAGCCAACCGTCCAAAGATTCCGAACTTTACATTATGGGTATGCACCACATCCGGCGCTTCACGGTAAAAGGCTTTCATCAGACGTAAAAAACCGGCGAACTCCTTGAAGGGCTGAAATGCCTGCGCTTCGAATTTGATTTTCTCAACGAGAATCCCGGCAAGTTGATCATACGGCGCCTGACAGGAAGTCAAGCCGACCACCTCATGCCCCTGTGCCTTTTGATGGATCATATGAGGCAGGATCAAATGCTGTACCGATTGATAATTAGCCGCATGGACAATTTTGAATTTCCCATCCGCTGAAGCCGGCATCCATGAATCCCGGGACTCACGCCGAGAAAGAACAATACCCATCGCCATCCCCGCGAGACACCAAAACAAGTTGATACGATTGAAAGAATGAAACTCCGTGTCAAACGCAGCTTTAATGAGAAATCCTGTCAACCCCACAAATAAACCCAAAAGGACTGCGCTTGAAAAATCTTTTTCCGTGGAAATCCTGAGCGTTTTCCAGCAAACAAAGATCATCCCGATCAAAATCCACATGAGCGGCAAGGTTCCAACAATCCCTAGCTCCGCTAAAGTTTGCAGGTAGGAATTGTGCGCATAAGGCGTCACCTTATGCCCGGGAATGGGATAGCGGGAAACCATCTCGTTATAAGTATTGGGCCCCGCGCCAATCCACAGATGCTCTTTAGAAATCATCCAGGCTTGTTTCCACAGGGTCATTCTTTCTTGAATGTCTACCTTCGTATATTGAAAAATTTCCTCATCGCGATAGACGTTGTAGAGCTGAGGGTTTCGTTTAGCAAGGTTTTCATTGATTCCATTCAGTGCTGTAGGAGTGCCGTAAATGACGGCGAGAAAAATCAGGACCCATCCCAAATAGCGCTTCCGGATAACCGTCGACGACAACAAAAGACCGATGAAAATTCCCAACCAGGCGGAACGGGTTCTCGTCTGAACAAAAACAAACAAGGAAAAAACCAGACATAAAACCATGCCTGTCCAGGCCAGAGACCGGTTCTTTTTTAGGGTTAGATTTTTAATCCAATAAAAGACGGCGCAAAAAACAGGCGGCATCACGAGGACTAAGTAAGAGGCAAAAGCATTCTCAGTTCCAAAACAAGCCCGCAGCCGTGGGATAGGAAAAGATTTTGAATTGGAGTAGCCGTGAAAGAGATCAAAATCAAAGACGGCTTGAAGCAGCGCATCAAAAATCATAAGCCCTAAACCTGCGGCCATGACCTTCATCGCTGGATTCAGCCATTTGGGATGTCGGAAAAGTTCCGCCGAAGCATAAAACACGACCAGCCATTTGGAATATTTAAGCAGTCCGTGCATCACCAGACCGAATGAAATACCGGAACCGGAAGCAAAACCGGCAATCGCTGAAGCCATCAACGCCATAAGAAAAAAAAGGATTCCGCCGTGCATCCAAAAAGGCGGGAGCTTGAAATAATTTAAAAGAGAACGCCGCAGCCCTGGTGGATCAAGGAAGAAAGCATGAACGCTTGAAAGCAGCCAAAAAGCGAAAAATAAAGCGATCGAAACTTCCGCAGTGGCTTTCGAGAAAGGAAGAAAGAAAATAAACAAACAGAAAACAATGAAGGACAAAAAACGGTAAAGAGGAAGCATCGGGATAGTTTCCTCCGGCTTCATTCGCTTCAGGACTGACCTTCAAAGGACTTCTGATCCAAAGACGGCTCTTCATACGAGAGGGGCGTCTTCGCAGCGGCATACAATTTTAAAGTGGGAAATAACCTTGTCATAATGGCCATGGTTGCCGCCGTGTCTTCCTGGTACGCATTCCAAACCAATCTTTCAAGTTCCTGTAAAAATACTGGCGAGTCCGGAAGATTCGGACGTCCGCACATGATACTCGGATGAATGCGATGAATGCCTTCTTCAGCTTCAAAAAGCTCTTCATGGAGTTTCTCCCCGGGACGAAGCGAAGAAAACTCGATCGCAATATCTTTGTCGGGACGAAAACCCATAAGCGAAATCAGATCCCGGGCCATGTCCACGATTCGGATCGGCTCGCCCATATCCAGCACAAAGACTTCCCCGCCGCAGCCCATACCCGCCGCCTGCAAAATCAACTGCACGGCTTCTTCCAGCAGCATTAAGTAGCGGGTCACTTGCGGATCGGTGACCGTGACCGGGCCTCCCGCACGGATCTGTTCTTTAAACCGAGGCACGACACTGCCTGAGCTTTCCAGAACATTTCCAAATCGAACCGTAATGAAATGGCTTTCCGGCGTTGAGGGCTTGGCCTGCACATACATTTCTCCGCACCGCTTGGTAGCGCCCATCACACTGGAAGGTTTCACCGCCTTATCGGTAGAAATAAAAATGAATTTCTCGCACCCGAATTTCTCTGCGATATTCGCTACCGTCATCACGCCTTGAACATTATTCACCACCGCTTCGCAAATATTTTCTTCACATAAGGGCACATGCTTGTAAGCAGCCGCGTGAAAAATAATCTGCGGTTTTTTTTCTTCAAAAATGCGCTCCATCCGTAAATGATTTGTCACACTCAAAAGATGGCTGGAAAGCGGCACTCCCGGATACTGGTCTGCAAGCTTCGTCGACACCTGATAAAGATTATGTTCATTTTTTTCAATAATGATCATTTCCCGGGGTTTGCACCGGGCCACTTGATAGCACAATTCCGAACCAATGGAACCGCCGGCACCCGTAATCAAAACCCTCTTCCCTTCAATTAAACTTCGGATCAATTCCTGATCCAGATTTTTGGGAGGACGTTTGAGAAGATCGCTGATATCCAGATCCCGAAGCTGAGTACTTTGGATACGGTCATTGACAATATCCCCTAAGCGAGGAATCACCTTGTAACGCACATTCAAGCTCCTGCATTGGGAAACGACTTGGCGCATTTTTTGACTCTCTAAATTGGCAATGGCAATAATAATTTCATCCGCTTGGTTATCGATCACTATCTTCTGAAGATTTTGCAAGGTACCAAGAATCGGGACATTATGAATCCGGGAACCCTTGGGTTTAAAATCGTCAATAAATCCAGCCACGTGGTAATTGTGCAGTTGGGTATTGGAACGGAACTCCCGCAGCATCATGTCACCGGCATCTCCCGCCCCATAAATCAAAATCTTCTGTTTATGTTCATGCCCTTTATTTTTGTTCCACCGGGAAGGAAGCAGTAAGGTCCATCCTTCATCCCGGCTGACACGGATAAAAAATCGCAACAACCCTACCGTGATGATGGTCACCATACCATCCACAATCAGGATAGAACGCGGGACAAAGATTCGGAGGAAGAAATAACCGGCGATGGTTAAACAAGATCCTAGCACGGTGGCTTTGATCACCAGCCAAAAGGCATGGATACTGGCGTAACGCCATATCGGCTGATACATCCCCATCACATAAAAAACAATGAGTTTGATCCCAGCCGCCACCATAAGAGAACGGAAAAAAACTCCGAAGTAATAATGCAGGTCTTTTGATTCTATGCAAATAAGGTAGGAAAGGGCGTAGGCTGCGACAAAGATACCAAGGTCAATAAACAGTAAGAGATTTTTTTTACTCATAAATGAATACGATTCACGATCCTTGATAAAATGAAAAGGGCCATGTTTACGCAATGGATTATAAAGAGCCCCCACCCTGTGTCAAGAAATCTGCAATTCCACCACGCCAGACAGTCATGACAATTGTATGAAGTAGTAGGACCCAATTCCATCATGAGGATTGACACTGACAGTGCTTCTATGCTAATTAACCCTTGATTCTATCCATGACTATGGCCCAAATACTCACGGGATCATCCCGATTCAAGATTCTCTATTTTTTTTCCATCTATGAACGCTTTTTCCGGGAAATCTCTGCTCTTCTAAAAGAAACCAAACCCCTTTTTGAATTCAGCGGCATTATTTCGGGACGTATTGGTCTTGCTCATCTGCAGGAGAAACCCTTTCCCTGGAAGGATTTATTCATCTATTCTGATTTCTTAAAGCAGCATAAAATCGGTGCTCCGGCCGACCTTGCTTTCCTAAAGCAAAAAGAGCCAGATCTAGGATTCCCCAACCTTACCTCGTACATTGCCTGCGATCGCCTGGTATCCAAACTTCCTTACCAGAAAGCCCTCCGGATTTTAGAGCTCTGCATCCGGTTTGTGGAAGAGTCGCTTGATCAAGCTCAGCCTGATCTAATCATCATGGATGATGTCTGCTGCATGCTCAGCTATTTGATTTACAAGATAGGCAAGAAACGGAATATCCCCGTCTGGTCCATCGGTACCCTGAAACTAGATGATCGTATTTCCATTTATGACGATTGCCTGGATCAAAGAAAGAAAATTGAATCGGCATATCAAGACTCACCTTCGCCTCTTCCTGATCCTCAAAGAAAGATCGCGGCCGAATGGCTCCAGAATTATACGGATCACTACAAACCCCTTTCCTACCTTCAGTATAAAGCCAAGGCACCCGCTCTCAATCTGGACGCTTTATCCAAGTTCATTTCATTTACCTGCGAACGCCTGAAGGATCCTCTTGATTTCACTTATTTCCCCTGGAGTGAAATTGCATCCCGAAAAATTAAACGCGTGTGGCGGCACACCTGGGGACGCCTGCTAAAATTATTCGAAGAACCTTCCGCGCAAGATCAGTATGTCTATTTTCCACTGCAAGCTCAGCCGGAAAGAACCACGCTGGTTTTGGCGCCTTACTATCTGGATCAAATTACCTTGATTGAAAACATCGCTAAAAGCCTGCCCATAGGATACAAGCTTTACGTCAAAGAACATCCGATCGCTGTTGGAAGGCGTCCTCTGTCGGACTACCAGAGGATCCGAAAAATTTTTAATGTCCGGCTGATTCGGACCGAATTTCCCAACAATGAGCTGATCAAAAATTCTTCCTGCGTTGTCACGATTTCTAATACCGTGGGCCTGGAAGCGATTTTCTTTGAAAAGCCGCTGGTGGTTTTGGGCGAGGTTTTTTATAACTTTTACCGGGGAATTTTGTATGCCGACAACGTGAAAGATCTTCCCGGGAAAATACGCGAGGGAATTTTTTCCTGGAAATCCGACCGCGAAGATCTTTACCGGATGATTACGGCGTTATGGGAAGGATCTTATCCCGGAACCCGCCGTCATCCTGGAGTCATTCCTCAAGTCATGACTCCTGACAATCTTCAGAAAGTGGCTCACGCCATTATGCGGGAAATAGAAAACTGCCAGTCTTCCTTAAAATCCGCAAATTAAGAAGTCTGCCAACGCAGCAAAGTAACGGCCAACGAACAACCTGCTCCGGCGCTGGAGAGAAGCACGCGCTGCCCGGGAAGAATTTTCCCTTGATCCAGAGCTTCACACAATGTTGTGGGAACCGAAGCTTCCGCTGTATTTCCCCGGTGAGTGAGGGTAAGAATTGTTTTTGT
>SICL01000085.1 GCA_009691445.1 Candidatus Taenariivivens baikalensis
ATCCATCCGGAGGTCAGCTCCGTAGGCCGGACACTGGATACTTCCAATGGAAATGCGATACCGATTGTCTCAACCACCAACGCAACAACGCAGGTGACGGTGAAGGACGGACACACGGTCCTGATTGGGGGGCTGATGAAGGACGAAGTGTCAAAGGCCGTGGATAAATTTCCGTTCCTCGGGGATATCCCTATTTTGGGAGCATTTTTCAGGACGACCAATAATAGCATCACTAAAACCGAACTCGTGATTTTTTTGACGCCTCATATCGTGGAAGGAAACGAATTTTCTCAGGCGGATTTCCAAAGAAGTGATGCCAGGAACCCGGGCGGGGGCGGAACCAGCACCCTGCAAAAAAGTTATATTCGGGCCGTCAAAGAGAAACGCAATGATTTTTCCCAGGAGATTGAAACTCGTCTTACCAAATTGCGGGAGAGATCTCAAACGTCATGAAACTAAATAAAGCAGTCATTGTGAACCCTCTTCCGTGTCATTCTGAGCGAAGCGAAGAATCTCATGGCGAGAGATCCTTCCCGAAGTTTATCCTGAGACCCTTCGCTTCGCTCAGGGTGACAGGTGAAGGATTCAGGATGACCCAAGTGCCTATTCTCCTTTATTTGATAATGTGCTGCGCCCAAACAGGTTTTGCAGATCCGACAGACAGGGCAAAGCAAGATCCAGCTACCCTCCAAGATCAGCTTCGCCAAAGCCTTCAGGAAAATCAAAAACTGGAAGAAAAGCAGAAAATTGCCCAGGATAAAATGCTCCAATTCATCAGTGACATTGATCAGAGGGATCGGGAAATCCAGACCCTTAAAAAGAAGCTCGATCAAATCCTCGTCAAGCTTCAGACATCAAAGCCCGCAGAAAAAATCCAGGCACAAGGAAGTGCGGGGTGGTTGGATTGGACAGGCCGGAATGAAGAAGTGACCCGGTTAAAGGCTGAGGCTGAAAATCTGGCCAGCGAATTAAAAAAGCAGAAACAAATGGCCGTGCATCAGCAGGAAATCACTCAATCCCTGAAAAAAGATCTCGAGGCGGAGGTGATGAGTCAGTCTGAAACAGGACTCCGGGATTTGAAACAAAAGCTCCAGCAATCCAGGGACATGATTGCCGCATTAAATCAACAAAAAGCCGAGCACCAGAAAAAAATCGAAGAGCTAGGAGGCGTCCAGACACAGCTGAAGGGTTACGAGGCTTTGAGTCAGGAGCTTGAACAGTCGAGGGCCCGGGCGGCCTCACTTGCGCAGCAGAATCTGGAGTATCAAAAGAATAGGGAAGAGTTTGATGCCTTAAAGAACCAGCTTAAGAACACCCAGGCCGCCTTTGCCACGGAAACTTCGAACTATGAAAAAAATATTATGGAGCTTCAGGAGAATAATCAGAAAAGAAGAAAGAGCCTGGAGCAGCTGAACGAGGAGTTGAAAAACATCGCTGTCATGAAGCGGGAGCTGCAAAATGAAAAAGGGCAGGTCACCGCGCTTGGTCAGAAAAACCTTGAATACCAAAAAGAGATGGAACAGCTTGACGCGTTAAAAAATCAGCTTAATCTCGCCCAGGAATCCTCCCGGGAAGAAATTTTAAATCATGAAAAAATCCTTGGTGACCAACAGCAAAAAAATAAGCTTAAAACCGAAGAGCTGGAGCGTATGAAGGTTCAGCTCAACGAGATGAACGCGCTCAAGCGGGAATACCTGCAGTCCAGGATCCAGGTAGATACCTTGAACCGGCAAAAGCTGGAATCTCAGAAAAAAATAGAGGAGCTGGAAAGTATAAAGGCGGAGCTTGGGGATAAGGAGGCTTTAAAGCAAGCGTTCGAGCAGTCTAAAATTGAGTGGGCCACCCTGGAGAAGAAGAATCAAGAATCCCGCAAAAAAATGGAAGAGTTGGATAGTTTAAAGGCGGAACTCAAAGATAAGGATGCCCTCAAACTGGAACTGGCAAAGTCCGAAGACCAGGTGGAAGCCTTAAGTCATCAAAACCTTATCTATCAGAAAAAAATGCAAGAACTGGGGAATTCAAAGACGCAGTTAATGGGCCTGGATTCTTTAAAGGCTGAATTCCTGAAGTCAAAAGAAGAAGTGTCGTTTTTGAATCAAAAAAATAGAGAAAACGAAAAGATGGCGGAGCAGCTGGAGGCATTAAAGAGCCAGCTTGAAAAAGTTCAGGCAATCTCGTCGGCAGAAGCCGCCAATTATGAGAAGACGATTAATGAATTACAGGAAAATAATCAGCAGAGGAAAAAAACCCTGGAGCGTTTGAGCGTTTTATTCAAGGAGGCAGAGGTCCTGAAACAGGAGCTTGCCGAGTCAAAAAAACAAGCGGTCATTTTGAGCCAGCAGAATCTTGAATATCAAAAGAGTATCAAAGAACTGGAGCCATTAAAAGCGCAAGTGAAAGACCGGGATTTCCTTAAGGCTGAACTTGAGAAGTCTGAGGAGTGGGTGGCCACGCTTGAGCAGGAAAATTCGGAATATCAAAAAAAGACGGAAGCGCTTGAGTCTTTCAAGGTTCAGCTGAAGGCTATGGAATTTCTGAAACTGGAGCTTGCAAAGTCTAAGGAACAAATGACCGCATTAACCCGGCAGAATCTTGAATATCAAAACAGTCTAAAAGAACTTGAGTCTTTCAAGGTTCAGCTGAAGGCTATGGAATTTCTGAAACTGGAGCTTGCAAAGTCTAAGGAACAAATGACCGCATTAACCCGGCAGAATCTTGAATATGAAAACAGTCTAAAAGAACTTGAGCGATTAAAAGCTCAGGTGAAAGATAAGGATTCCCTGGAGAGAGAGCTTGAACAGTCTGAGGAATGGGTGGCCGCGCTTGAGCAGGAGAATCTCGAATACCAAAAGAAGATGGAAGAGATGGACCAATTAAAAGCCGAGCTGAAGAATAGGGAATCTCTGAAGCCGGAGCTTGCAAAGGCCAAGGATCAAGTGACCGCATTAACGCAAAAAAATTCGCAATATCAAAAAAGCCTGGAAGAACTGGAGGATTGGAAAATTCAGATCAAACAGGTGACCGCCTTAAAACTGAGTCTCCAGACAGCCACGGAGCAGGTAGCCGCTTTTACCCGGAAAAATATTGAATTTCAGACCGCGAAAGAGGAGCTTGCCGTCTTAAAGAGCCAGCTGCAGAAAATGCAGGGAAATTCTTTGGAAGAATCTGCAAAAAATCAGGCGGATGTCATTTCATTCAAAGCGAAAAATGAAAAGCTATCCCAACGCCTGGAGGTCAAAGAGGGAGAGATCAGCGCCCTTGAGCAGGAGATCAAAGGGTATCTTGAAAAAATCATGCTGCTCCAGGGCCTGATGGCGAAAAAAGGCGAACATTTGAAAAAAGAAAGCGGGAAGTTGACAAAAAATGCCAGGGCTCTTCACGAGGAGATTCAAAGCAAGGATGCGAAGCTTCAGGAACTAAGAGACCTCAGCGGTCTTCCCCAGGAAATGGAAGCGCTCCGCGCCGCGAATGATGAGCAGCGCCAAGCGCGAGTTGATTTGGCGAGCCAGCTTCGGTCCGTGGAAAAAGAATATCAGGATTTTCTTGAGACCACCAAAGTTCAGCTATCGGTGAGGGATGAAGAGAATTCCCTGCTTCGTGATAACCTTCGAAAATCGCACGAAGAAATGTGGCAGATCCAGGCGCAGATCCGGGATAAAGAAATCATTCTTGAAAATTACCAGGTGCGGGAAGCGATCTCAAAAGATGGCGCGGATGAAATCAAGGAGCGCAACGGGAAGGAAATTCGGATCTTGAAAAAAGAAATTGAACGTTTGCAACGACTTCTGCTCTTAGCCAGTCAATCAATTCATCCGGATGCTTTCTCGGCGGGGGCTCATTCCGATGAATCAAAAGAAGATGAGACCGGGCGGTTGAAAGAGCAAAATGCACAATTGATGCAGGAATTGAAAAAAGCAGTGGGCACGTCGGTGAGTGTCCAAGAAGAGCTTGCCAATTATGAACACGTGATGGGAGATCTGGCGGGGCAGTCACCGGCGACCGGTAGCCAGCAGCCGGCAGTCGGCCTTCGAATGACAGAAACTCCAAAAAAAGATCCAGACGTCGGTTCCCGGTTGGTCAGTTCAGGTTTATCAGGAGCCAGTGCCAGCGGCGATAGCGATACCGGGGAGCATCAAGAAGAAATTCAAAGCCTACGTCAAAAAGTGGAGCAGCTTGAAAACGGGCGTGAGACCGGAGAGAAGAAACTTTTAAATGATCTGGCGGCCATTTATACTAAGAATGGACTTTATGATGAAGCGGTCAAGACGTATGAAAAAATCCTTGAGAACGAGCCCAATGATGCTGTGGCCCATTATCGTCTGGCGACATTATATGATAAATATCTGAAAGATTTTAATAAGGCTGCGAAATATTACAGGATCTTTGCCGCCCTGACCGCAGATAAAACCCTTGCTGGAAGGGTGAATGAAAAATTAGCGGCCCGGGAGGGTTATGACTCTGAGGACAACAATAATGATGAGGAAGCCGGCCCGGGCGAATCCGCAATGAAAGCCTTCGGACATTTCTTTCTCTCCTCGGGCAAATAATCAGACACAAAGGGGACAGGTCGGGACTTAAGACCTGTCCCCTTTGTGTCAGGGAAGTTTTTCGTGAATATTGCATTTAAAGAGAAAAAACTGCTCCTGGCTTTCGCGTTTCTCGTTTTGCTTACCTTATTAATCGGTCTTGTCGGCATCACGCAGATCCACGGGCTTAATCGCCGGATCGAAGACTTGGGCACCTATCATTTAAAGCTGGCCCAGTCGGTTCTTGAAATGCGTGTCAAAAACGCGAATTATATTATGGAAATTCGAAGCTACAGTTTTTGGCGGGCCTCCCGGTACCAAGCCGCGCTTCCGATGGCGGATTATGTCAATAAAATCACCCAGGCGGAAAAAAAATTCTGGGAACAGCTTGAAGTTTACCGTCAAAGTGCGCGTTCCTCGGAGCAAATCGCATGGGGAGCGCAGATGGATGCTTCCCTAAGCCAGCTTGTTTCTATGGGGAAAAAAAATATGAGCGCTGCGGATAAGGAAGCGTCCTCGGGAATCGGCGCCGCCACCCCTGTCTACCGGCAGGCAGGTGACAACCTGATGATGGTCCTTGAGAAACGCGCGTTTGAGGTGGACCGGTTTCTGGATAATCCGATGGGCCGCTCAAACCTCGAAGCCATCCGCGAGCAGATTTCGCTGGCAAAGGCGGATAAAGATCACGCGATTTTCTTCTTAAGCATTTGCCTGATCGGCGCGTTTGTGGTCGGGACGCTTCTCGTTTTTTTCGCCTATTCGAACAGGGTCCAGGAGCGGGCATATCGCCAGGAACTTTTGAACCGGATGGTGAATATTGAAGAAAATGAAAGGAAGAAACTTTCAACGGCCGTGCATGATGAGATGGGACAGAATTTAAGCGCGATTAAAATCCACTTGGGCCTTATCAGCCAGCAAATGAAAAATCCAGGGCCCAGCCCCGGCAATGACCTGCAAGCCAAAGTCGAACAATGCAAAAAAATCACGGCATCTTTGATCGAAAAAAGCCATAATATCGCGTTTCTTCTCCGGCCGCCGGATCTCGACGAAGTCGGTTTGATCGACAGTCTTGAAGCACTGCTTCTTGAATCGAAGCATATGACTGGAGTGACGTATGATTACGAGAAACCGCAGGACTTTCCAGGGCTTTCGGCGGAATACAGCCTTCTTTTTTACCGGATCAGCCAGGAACTCCTGACCAATATGGCCAAGCACGCTCAAGCGCGGCATGTGGCTTTGAAGTTAGAGAAGAAAAGCGCCGGCGTGGAGCTTATTTATACGGATGACGGGCAGGGTTTTAATTATGAAGAAGTCCTGGGACATCCGGTCCGCCGCAGAAGTGAAGATAAATTGCGGCTCGGTCTTTTGGGACTCAAAGAAAGAGTGGAGCTTTTGGACGGAACCATGAGGATTGATTCCGCTCATTGCGCTGGAACTAGAATCATGGTGAGGCTGCCGGTATAAAGCATAGAGCAGAGAGCATGGAGCATAGAGAAAAGAAAATGGCTAAATTCCGATACTTTGAATTTACTCTCTGCCCTTTGCTCTATGCTCTGGGCTCATGGATGGGAATGAAATGACAATCAAAATAGTCGTGACCGACGATCACAGCATTATCCGCGAGGGCATCAAGAATGTTCTTGCCTCTCATTCAGAATATGAAATTGTGGCGGAAGCCTCGAATGGAAATGAGGCCCTTGAATGTGTCCGGAAATTGAAACCCGACATTTTACTGCTCGATATTTCCATGCCCGGTCTCGGCGGCCTCGACATTATTGAGCGGGTAAAGAATATTTCTCCGCAGACCAAGATCATGATGATCTCGATGCACAAGCTGGGAGCTTATGTCCTGAAAGCAATGAGGCAGGGAGCTAGCGCTTATCTCAATAAGGACGATGTCGCCGAGGAGTTGATTCCAGCACTTGCGCGAGTCCGGGCGGGCAAGGTTTATCTGGGAGAAGCACTTTCCGAATATTTATCCGAGACCATCAAGGGGCCGGCAAAGAAACAGGGGCCTGCGGATTTATTAACCGAGCGTGAATCCGATATCCTGAGGCTGGTGGTGGAGGGCAAGACCGCCCGGGAAATCGCGGAAGTGATGTTTCTCAGCCGAAGAACCGTAGAGAATTACAAGAACGCCATCTTGAAGAAACTCAATCTGCACAAGACCAGCGACCTCATTAAATACGC
>SICL01000086.1 GCA_009691445.1 Candidatus Taenariivivens baikalensis
GGCTGGGATCATAAGACAGCGCCTGCAAAACCCGCGTCATTAAGGCTGCCGGATCCTGAAACCCAAACTGATAAAGCCGGTAAGCGGTTTGAAAAACTGCGATGGGTTCTTGCGTGCGTTCAAGACGCGCGAGCAATTCCGGCCGGCTAAGATTTCGAGTTAATATTTCCAAATTCTCAAAGGCATTTTTCCATTTAGTCCCATGCTTCCCTTCCATTGCCTGCACGATGAATTCAGAAGGATTAAATTCCTGTTCTTTGTTCATTTTTTTGGATTGATGATGCAAACGAATCAGCTGCTCTAAATGGTCCGGGTGCAAAGACAAAAGATGACCGGCATCGGACTTCCAAAAGCGCGAGTTAAATCCACGGTCTAAAAATCCCGGTTCGAGAAAATCGTGAATTTCTCTATCCGAGGCTCCTTTTCTATCCAATTTTTCCATTTCGTCAATCCAATGGGGAAAAGCGTCTTCCTCTTTCTCGTCGATCGGCATAACGGCTTGCTGCGCAAAACCCCAGGGATGAACCAATATAGCTTGAAGCAAATAAATACCGGCGGGGCGATTTTTCCACTTTTCCAGAAGCGCTCGCGTTCTTCCCGTAGCCGATTTAGGATCCACTGTTCCGCTCTCAAGCAAAAACTCGATAAACCCGGATTCCCCGCGAAAGAACCCAAGATGGTAAGAATAGCTTGCACCCAAAAGATCGGGCATTGCTTCCAGACCGAAATAATCCAGCATTTTTTTCATAGTATCTGAAACTAAAAATTGCCGTCCTGTATACGAGCTTAGCAGGCTCAAATATCGAATTCGATTGTCTGCTGTCATTTTCGGATGTTTCATTATTTCCAACGCACTCGGAATCTTTTCGTAATTCCAAAAAATAGAGCTAAGAACAGCTATTTGCTCCCTGCGTTTATTTTCAGAATCAACAATGCCTTCAAGGGTTTGCAAAAAAATCGGGTCATTCAAGAATTCCAAAGCTTGCGGATGATTGGAAATGGTCTCGATCAATCGCTTAGGCTCATCGACGTTCGAGAACTCCTCTCCTTGAATAAGAGGCCGGGAAAAAAGATCATAACCGAAAACTTTCGCGGACGGCGACTGTAAAATTTTCCGCAGAGTGACTATCACTTCGCTCTCTCGGGCAATTTCTTCCGAATCGCCCGTAGGATTAAGCGCTCTCTGGACCAAATCAGATTTTCGAATCAGAGTCGCAAGCTCAGGCTCCAGGTTCCCTTCCGACAAAACATATTCGATTCTTTTGCTTCGTTTTTGAATTATTTGCCTGTCTTCATCCGTCAGTTCAATGGCCGGTGACTGACCTCTTACCTCAGACCGGGGTGCAAAAATATGCGCCTCCACTTGAAACTCGGATCCCTTTTCTCCTAGCTGAAGACCAGGGGGCTGGCGCTGCCATGTCCATTTTTGTACGGGGGTTACTTGCGAAAATAAGCCATTCAGTTGTATTAATTGTGCAGGATTCACCATCAGTTTAGGTTGTGAGGTTTGTTTGATTCGTCCTTTGTCATCCCGGACCAAATCAATCTGAGCCGTCGTGTCGGCAAGATAGATTCTTCCTTGTTGAGACACGGCATCCCGGATCTCTTCATAATGTTTCTGGATAAGTTTAGGACTTAATCGACTCAAGGCAGCCATGAATTCCAGATTGATATTTTGTGGGACCTTATTCGCAAATGTCGGAGGTCCATAGTGCTCCACCAGAAGTTCATCCATGTAGATATATATATAGCTGCCTAATTGTGTGCCAATTAATGAAGAAAGAGCGCCTGCATACTGGTTTTGAAGTCCCTGCAGCCGGTGAATGGTTGTGATATTTTTTAAAACCTGGGTCAATTGAATAGTCGCGGCTGTAGGAGTCGCGGCCTGGCCAATGACTCGTTGAAATCCGGCCGTTACTTCTTCAAGCACACCGCTAAGATCTTCCTGACGCACTTCAAATTTTTCCCGTAATCCGGCTGGGAGCTTTGAAAGGGTCTCATTGACTGTTTCTGTATCCAAATCGACGACGGTAATGGATTCAAACTTTTTTGCAAGTTCCTCAAGGATCTGGGATTCTCCTATGCCGGGCCCTAAACCCAGTATCAGTAAACTTCCCTGAGGAGACTCCGTCATCATTCGTCGAATCAATGCAGTCGTTTTTTGCTGATGAAAGTCATATTCTTCGGGATATTGTTTACGCCATTCCACCATCTGCAAATTATCCCGGCGAAGCATTTGCCGAATACGGTCAACTCCTGGAGATAACCGCATCTCGGAGCGGGGTGGATTAGAAATAACCAAGTCTAAGGCCTTTTTGAAATTGTCGGATAAATCAATCTTGCTTCTTCCGTCCTGTCCGTTGCGCCAGACCCAGTCTTTAAGAGTCCCGTGCACGATCATGAGGAATAACTCGTTTTGGTAAACCTCATCCTTCGTAGAAAAAAGTTTCGCATCGAGCTGAGAATAAATCTGGGCGGAGAATTTTTTCATCCTTTTTTCCAAAGCCTGAACCTGCTGTTCGGACTTAAAATACGCGGCCCTTGAATGAACGAGGTTCAGAAGTTGGCCTTTGATATTTTTGGGAGCATTTTTAAAAATCGTATCCAAGGCCGCTGTCAAAGCTTTGGGACTCAAAGCCGCGCCCTGGTCGGGGCTGCGAAGTTCCGAGCGCAAACTATTGGGGCTATTGGGGCCGCCCCGTAACCCGGCCCCTGTAGTTTTTGTATCCAGAACGGTACCCGCTACCTTTCGAATTTCAGCACGCTCAAACAGGGATTTGACTTTCATTTTTGCAAGTTCGAAAGTTGTCTTTGAAAATAACCGGCTAAAAGAGGCGGCCTGTCTTTCCTGAATCACTTGTTCAATAATCTCTTGTTTATCTTGACGAGTGAGATTATCTGAAAGATATCCAATCGTATCCAAGACCTTAAAAAGGACTTCAAACTCTCCTTCAAAGGTGATTTTATGGCGATCAAAAATTGTCCGTGCGGCCCTCAGTTTTTGGTCTGCGGTCTTGTTCGGGTCTGTGAATACTGTACTAACTTCCTGTTCAACAGAAGCATTCCACCCCGATTTAGCCGTAATATTTTTTAGAATATCCAAAGCCGGACCTGAAGATCCAAAGCTTGCGTGACCCAGGAGAAGGATAAAGGACTCTGCATTTTTTTCACTGAGGCTGCCGGTATTTCCAAAGTCCAGAAACGCAGAGATATGCCGTAGAAGGTCCACTTTGAGATTACCCGCATGCAGATCGGCGTGGTAACGTCCCAGAATCAGGATCATCCGAAATAGAGAACGATAAACCACCTTGGCTACGCCACGAAGATCCCCTGATGCCAAAAGGCCGTTGAGAAATTTTTCTTTAGGATGTTCCCCTTCTATATATTCATCTGCGAAGAATTGTTCACCCATCAAGCCCCGATCCACTTCAGGGACAGAAACCGACCAGCCTTCCGAGGAGGTGCCGTTTAAAAATTCTCCGATTTTAATCTGGTTCTCTACTTCCGCCGGCATATTCAATTCCCGCTCCACGGTTTTCTCCAATTCATCAATGAGCGTATCCGAAACCTGGTCCAATTCCGGGATTCTGCCGCGCAGCCGCTGAAGGACCTTCCTTAAAATCTCCATATTTTCTTTGGCTTCATAACGAGCCATGGGCCGAATGTATTTTCCAGCCTTATAAGTACCGTCTTTTTTGCGGATCAAATATCCCTGCTTGATCGAAGCGCTTCCGAGCAACCGCCCGATCCATTCGATCTGTTCACGCAGGTCTTCAAGGCTGTGATCATGAAGCATGGCTTCCAGGAGGTACCTCTTATCCAGCGCATCCACCTTGTCGGATAAGTCTTCCAAAAGCGCTTTGAGTTCCGCATCGGTAATAAATTTCTGCCTGGAGAGGATCTGCCCGAATTTAACGCCGACTACGCCGAAGCTGACGAGCATTTTCTTGATCAAAAGATTTTTACCGGCAGGATCCCCCGGTTTAGTATCCAGAAAATGGCTAAAAACCCCCGCCATAAGATCAAGCTGCTTCAATTCCGGACTGCATTCAAAAATGGCCTCGAACACAGCAAAAAGTGTGTTTTTGTCATCCGGCGTTTCGCCCGTCCCTGCCAGGAAAATACTTTTTAGAAGTTTTTCTCGGGACGTCTTGGAATTCAAAATTCCCTTGGGCCCGATAAAAAGGTTGGCAATAAACATGTAACGGGAACTGGAAGAACCCAGTTCCAGAATTTTTGCCAAATCCGTGAGATCCATATTAAAACGACTTTCCAGAAAATGGATGCCGCTCGGCTTTTCTTTGCGAATTCCCGTGAGCCATTCGAAGATCTCAACTTTGGAATCGGGAGTTAAATTTTCAATCTGATCCGTCAAATGTTCTGCCACAAAATGAGCGATGCTCTTTCCCCGATCCTGGGCCATATGATCCAGACCATTCTCCTGCCTATGCTCGTAAAGTTCATCCACCGTGACTTGAATTTCTTGCAACATGTCATTGAGGAGTTCCTCGCCAAGGTCCGAATCTGCCGGCAGCCACTCAGCGATCAAAGCCTGAGCTTCTGCGGGAGTTTTTGGAGGGTTCGCCTCTTTTCTAGCAAGAATAATCCGTTTGGCAAGAATTTCTTTGATGTCCCCGTCGGCAAGCTCGGTAAAAATGAATTCGAATTTTTGTGCGGAATCACGAAGCGGATCCCCGATTAAAGGCAGCAGGATTTGATTTCGATGCTGGGATTTAACAGGATAAAGCTTAAAGATGAGTTCCAGTTTTTCTTCAAGAGGCCATGACGGATCATCCAATGATTTACCGTGCTGATCCAGCCATTTTTCCAATAAAAGGTTTGCCCACACATTGAGTTCGTTATTTGATTTAATCCCCGGATTCGTATCCCAATAGGAATTACTTGGGACATCGAGATCACGTTCCAGAAAAGCGGGAGTTAGTCGAAAAAGGATTTGCCAGTCCTCTTCGCTCAGAGAATTAAAATCATAAAGGTCCCGGAGAGCCCTGTTAAAATGAGTGTTATAGCCGGAAGGCCGCAGCTTGGCTGTCAAATCTCGCAGGGAGGCGATCGGACGATTCTCATGAGTGGGGTCGTGGTCAAAAAACCAATTCCAGACCAGGGCTGAGACCATGTCATTGAAACGTTCCTGCAACATGCCGCTAGCCAAAAACACCTGCTCATTGGCCACAATCCGGTCAAAAATTTCGCGCTGATCCTCGGGAGATTGAATCTGGCGGATCATTTCATCGGTGGGAATATAACCATTCTCAGCAAAATAAAGGAGCTGGTCTTTAGCGGACATTTGGGATTGATTCAAAACGCTTTGTATGAATTCAATCAATGGCCCTTCTTCATAAATAGTAATCCATTCCGAGGGCTCAAAAAGCATCATGGATTTGTGCTCGTATTTCTGATAATAGCGGTGGATCAGCGCCTTTTGTTCATCCAGGTTTGAAATTTTTGAGATGAGGACGACATAAGCTTCCGAAAAAAATTCCGGATACAAGAATTTTCCGGATTCCGCCCAATCTTTGGAATTGAACCGGTCATATTTGTTCATCTTCCATTTTGGCTCAAGCCCGCTCTTGAAAATAAGTCCATCCAGATAGCGGATTGTCGCTTCCGGATCTTCTCCAAACCGCTCAACCAGGGTTTTCATAAAAATGTCCAGTTTTGCCACTGCCTGCTTATGCCACCGCTGGGAGGCCATCATCCACTCGAGGGCGGCGAGCAACTCCTCTTTATTTTTCACCTGGTTAATCCATAGTTCCAGTGCCGCCGAGTTATCAATATCGCGGGACACCAGATCAGCAAGATTTTCGTGCACGGCCTTCATCTGGGCTGCGGTTTCTATTTTTCGATAGAGAATGGCCATTAATTGCTGCGGATAATGAACGTCTCCGCTCTCGGAACTAATGCTTTCAACGTGGTTTGGATTCAGACGCTGATAGATGAGCGCGGTACGCGTAAGTTCCAGCATTTCATCCAATGAAATGTTTTTGGTATTCCAGTTGACGTATTCCAACAATTCCGAAATCAATTTGTTGAGATAGACGTTCCTTCTTTTATTATTATCCGCTCCGACGAGACTTTCAAAAACCGGATCTTTGTGAAAATAATGATAAGCCCGGTAGGGATCTTCAAATTGTTTAAAATTTTGGATCATGAAAGAAAGGACCTGAACAGGATTTTTCCAGCTTGAGGCATTCAGGAAATGCCCCACATAATTCCTGCCGGGAACACCTCCAAAACGCACTCGATAAGTACCGTCCAAATACCTAAGGCCGCCCAATAAGAAATATTGGATGAACTGGTCGCGGTCACTGGCTTCAAGCGTTTCCAGTTCCGGATAAATCTCTAAAACTCGCTGCCTTAAGCCTGATTCAAATCCGGAAAGTGTGGATTGATAAATAGAAATCTTTTCCTGCCATTGGCGATCATCCTCACTGTTTCCTTTGTCCGGCCGAGAGACTGAGAAGGGAGTGATGCCGCTGTTTTTATGCGGAGCATGGATAGTCAGGCGCGCAATGTGATGCGCCAGCATTCGCATAAAAATCCGCTTTTTAGTGGCCTCATCGTAAACCTTCTTTTC
>SICL01000087.1 GCA_009691445.1 Candidatus Taenariivivens baikalensis
TTCAGGCACTGCTCAGAAGATTGATTGCCAGGATTTCCGTTGGGTTGATCCGGATGAGCTTAAGGAGTACACATTTCCCATCGGCGATGAGAACATGCTCAGCGAACTCATTGCCAAGAAGCACATCTATTTCGGGTTAAAAAAACCAAGCTCTGACACGTCTAAAAATTTCGATTAATTTATAGCAAGTTCGATCGCCGCTATTCTCAGATTTGGCCTTCCGTCATTCCACTGAGTACACTTTCTCTTATCATGCGACACCCCTTGGGTTTACGAATTTTATCCACATTAATAATACTGACTCTCGCGATCCCTCAGCCGCTGCAGGCGAATAGTCTTACAGTCCATAAAAAAGACGAGATTGCTTCGGGCATAAAGCGCCCTCGCAATGACGTCATTGCGAGCGAAGCGAAGCAATCTCAAAGCATTTCCATTCCCCCCGACCTCGGCACGATCGACGAGGTATTTTCTTCACGAAATACGAACGACGAAATACGTAAAACGATCATCTACATCCAAGACGCCCACGACTCTCTCGAAGCCCAGGAGAACATTGCCAGGATCATTCAACGTTGCGTTAAAAATTACGGAGTCAAAACCGTCTTTGAAGAAGGCTACGAAGGCCCGGTGCCGAGCGATGATTATTTTGGATTCATCAAAGATCCGGCCGTCAAAGAAAAAGTCGCTTACTTTTTGATGGATCACCTGCGGATCGGCGGGGCGGAGTATGCGCATATTAATAGGAAGCAGATTGCCGCGTCGCCTTCGGCTCCTCGCAATGACGTCATTGCGAGCGAAGCGAAGCAATCTCAAGGATTGGATTTCCAGCTCATTGGCGCCGACTCCCTCGCGCTTCATCTCGAAAATATCCGGCAGTATCAAAGGTCAGCCCTCAACAAAGCAGAAACAGAAAAAGAATTAACCGTCCTTTCGACCGAGATTGAAAAACTCGCGAATCAATATTTTCCTAAGGATTTCAAGGAATGGCTCAAACTGAAAGAGCGGTTTGAGGAACACAAGGTGGGTTTGGGGGAATATTTGAAACGAATGAGTCCGCAGTCGACAGTCCATAGTCCACAGACAAAGAAAGAATTGAACCGTGGACTGTTGACTGTGGACCGTGGACAAAAATATCCCACACTTTCTCTTCTTCTCCAATCCCGGAAATTTCAAGAGCCATCTCTTCCGGACCAAATCAATCCCAAAACGCTGCTTGAAGAACTTAGTCATCTAGAAAACGATATTTCGAAACAGTTCCTCCAAACCGAACGCAACAAAAAGATCTTCGAATATTCGAGCGGGCTCAAATATTTCAAGAAACTGAACGAGATGGCGATCACTCCCGCTGAATTCGAAACCGTCAAAGAACAGATTAAAAAAATCAACACGCGGGAAATGGCGCAGTTTATTGCCAAAGAATCCCGCCAATCCATCGCCGTCTCCAGGAAATGGGAAGAAAATATTCAGGACGCGATTCGGTTTTATGAAATCTCGCTGGAGAGGGAGAAAGCGATTGAGAGGCAGCTTTCAGCCTTCAGCTATCAGTCATCAGATAAAACGAAGAGAGACGGAAACGATCTTTTGCTGAAAGCTGATAGCGGAAAGCTGACAGCTGTTCTGGTTTTTGGTGGTTTTCATAAGAACGGCATCAAAGAAATCCTGAAACGAAACGGCTATTCGTATGTGATCGTCTCTCCCAAGATCACAAAGATCGATAAAAAACATCAGGAGGATTATAAGCGTCTGATGTCAGTCGGTTTTCATGCTTTCGAAGCCCCTCTGAACCTAGCCCGTGCCTCCAGACCCGCCAGCATTCCTTTTGTTTTAGGCCGCACTCCGATGGGAGACAAACTCGCCCGCGCTGAACTTCGAACCATTGCGAAAATCGCCACAGAAAATCCTCAATTGAGTACCACTCTTCTTGATCGAAAAATGGAGGGAATTTTATTGAGATCCCGCTCCGAGCTGCGGATGGATGAGCTGTCGAGAAATACCGAATGGATTCCTGTGACCGCTGACCGGGTCGATTTCCAAGCAGGAGATCTTGTTCAGCATCCTGCTTTTGGAGCGGGATTGTGCGTCAGGAAGAAAGGCGGGAATGTTGAGTTCAGATTTCTTGAAAAAAGAAAGCCAAAAAACCGCATCTTCAAGATTGATGCGATTAAAAAAATGATCGAGCAGGGCGCTGTTTTTCAAGTTTTGCCTGCGGTTCATCCAAAGCAGACACCCGCGCAACGACTCTCTGAGCACGGCGCTGAAACTGCCACAACTGTTTCAACGATTCCTGACTTCGATATAAATCAACAAGACTTAGTTCAGCGGAAAACTCTTAGGACACAATCAAAAAATTTTATTCGGGAGGGAAAAGGTCGCGGAGAGAGCATGGAAGACAACCTGCGGAAATATTCAGCGACAGCGCAGATGCCAGCACAGACTCAAGGGGATATTTTGGGAATCTACAAGGCTTATCCCGAGGCTTTTGATGAAGGAAGGATCGCAATCGATGAAGCCGCGGAAATTCTAGTCGCTCAAGAAAGCGAGAGGCGCTCCAAAGTGGACGCTTATTTAGCTGCTAAATCCGGGGAAGGCATCCATGATTGGGATGAAGTGCTCTGGGTGATGGACCGGTATGCAGAGTTGTTTGATGTGATTTATCTAGATTTTGATAACACCCTTTTCCATTCGACGGTCTACCGAGGAAGTGACCAATGGTTTCGGGAGACTTTAACTTATTTCGGAGACTGGAACTGGCAGTTGAACGCGATGAAGGCATCCTATGAAAGAATGCTTTTAAAACGCGGATTGCTCCAGCCGATGCATCCTCAGTTGATTCCGGTGCTAAAACGCATGCTGATAAAGAATAAACATTTGCGGGTTCGAGGCTTAACGAGTCGCAAAGGGATTATTGAAGAGCACACCAATGAGCTGCTTCATTCGCTCGGTTTTGAACACTCACGGATTGAGACCATTTACGGGCAGCGAGGCGGTTTTAAATTTCGCAGTATCAAAAAGGAAAAAGAAGCAGCGCCTCCTTCCAGCGGCATCCAGCTTTTTGTGGATGACCAGATGGCCGTTTATCACGAAGTTGGAGCCGTAAAAAAGCTGCCCGTGAAAGGGTTAACACTGCTCGGATTCTACGGTGCCGCTTGGTTTAAGCTGGAAACGGAATTCCAATCATTTTTGACGCATCTTTTTCAGCCCGCTTCTTCCGTCGAGCCTAAGTTGGGCGTTCCTTTGATCGCTGATTTATTTATCGATGCGATGCTGCTTTCACGATTGTCAAATGACGGTCCGCAAAGGAGTTCGATTTATCTTGCTCCTGAAGTTTTGAATTATGTCCAGGTCTCGGGAGATGAAGAGAAGATGGCCTATCTCGAGGCCGTGGCCGATTTTCTTTCCCGTTCGCTGGATCAGCTAATGGAACCCGCCTTGCGCCTTGAATTGCTTAAGATTTTTTACGGAATGATCGGACCGGACCGGGATCTTTGGGCGCAGGCACATCTCGATGGAAAATTGAACTTCGAAAAAATCGATCGAACCCTTGAGGCCTTCAGGGGACGTGGGAATTACAAGCTCATTTTTAACGAAAAGAATCTCTATTTCTTTATGGAGCCGCTCTTGGATTACCTCGTCCGCGAGCGGCCGGATGTACTGGTTTTGCCGGACATGGGAGCACGGCCGTTCGACGCGCTTCTGCGGTTTTTTATTGAGCAGGAAAAACTACCGACACGGATTGTTAATTTTCCGATCAGTGTGGCCAATGCGCGGGACACGATGTATGAACTAACCCGCTGGGAACGTTTGGTGAAAGGGCAGCTTTCGCCGGCTGACGGAGAAGATAGTGAGACCATCGAATTTCTCAAAGCTCAAGGGTTATTAGACATTCCGCGCAGTGCCCGTGTCCTGATTTTTGATGACACGATGAGCAGCGGTTATACCGGGGAAATCATCAAAGCTTTTTTTCGAGAACAATTCGGGGCTCAGATGATCGGGATGTTTACAGGGTTCGATTATCGAACTACTCCGCACAGTTATCCGGTCAACAGCGCTATACGGGTTCACGGCCGTTATCGGTGGCGCATTAGTATGAATGAGGAGCTTCTTCCTCCGGGAATTATTTCCTTGCCGATCTGGGAAATGAGGCCAGAAAAAGATATTTATACAGGAAGTCAAGGGCGTATCTCTTTTGAAACGCCAAGAATAAAGGCTCCGACCTCCATCTGCGAAAAAAACCGACAGGAAGTCACGCGCGTTCAAAAAGAGATGTTCGAAAATTTTAAGCGTGACTACGGATCTTTTTTCCACCGGTCCGGCCGACCGCAAGCAGATTTAGAGAACAAGGGTTTGGTGGCGGAGGAGAGGGTGCGTACCGCGCCTGCTCTGGCCATTCACCCCGAGTGGCCTGCTCGCATCGAGTCTGACAACGGACTTGCCTTGTTCCGTCACGAAGGGGGATGGCCTTCATGGGTCGATGGGGATCACGCTCTCTCGGAAAATGATTTACATTTGCTTACATCGAAACCAAACGGAACCTCTGTTTACTTTATTCATAAGTCCGGCAGCGAACTTGGATTCGTCATTCTTCGCAAAGTGCTTGATGAGCAGCAAAGGACTTGCATCGTGATTGAAAAGATACAACCGAGCATGCAACATGATGCTGATTTATCTCCCGTCGCAGTCGTTGAAGCGGTTAAAGGTTTTGTGAAAGCGGCTTCTGATGTGCAGGCTCTCTATATTCAGGCAGAACCGAAAGTGATGCGCGATATCTCGGAATCTCACCGCGTCCGAAGACGTATTAAAGGGGCTTATGAAAACATGCCTTCTGTGGCCAAGTCGTGGAATGGACATCTCTATTCTGGTGGGAGGGTTCAGATCGGAACGATTCAGCTTCTTTGGCAGAGATTATCTACGGATCAAGAAGCGGATTTTCGGCAGGCTTCCGAATCGATCCGCGCCATTACGGCATCAACGACAGGCGATAAAGCGCCATTTAGAAAATTTATCCAGACGACTTTCGGCACGGAACTCACGCGCCTTCAAACATTGATCGATAATCATCTGCCGATCAGCCATGAAGACGTTGCTTTACTGAGTGAACTCGTGAAGAGGATGGAAATCGCCCAGCCATTTCCTTTAAGAATCGACGGCGTACTGAATTCGAGAAATATTAATCCCGTGCTGGCCGCACAAATTCAGCTGCGCTGCCATGTCGAGCTTACGCTGATCCGGGATTATCAAAAGAAACCGGATTTTGATCGAATCTATTCGCATCTTAGATTAGGGGTGGTTACCGGTGGACGTGCGCAACGAATGGCGAATGTGATTCAATTTTTCTTTAATCACCTTTGGGTCAAGGGGTGGGATGTTGCCAAGATTACTGGAGTGGAGATCCAAAAAGAATTCGAACGTTGGGGGCTGCTGGGTTTATATGCGGAGCTTTCCACCAAGTCTGTGAAGAGACGGCGGTTCGCGAAAGGCGGCAACAAGAGTTCTTTAATGGAATACTTGTCTCCCGGATCTTACAAACGGATGGGAAAATATTTCAATCTCAGTGCTCCAGTGCTTGCGCGTGATCACTTTCTTCGATATCTCAGCGGTGAATGGTATGCGGTTCCGGATGGAACTCAGTACACGATTACTGGAGATGAAGTTTTGCCTACGGATGCCCTTGTAACACCTCCGATGCCCCTCGGTGAAAATCCTTTTGGATCTTGGAAGGAGAAGCAAGTGCTCTTTCATGCCACGGCCGAGGGTGTTGTCGGAAATATTATGAATGAAAACTCCGGTATTTTGGCGACCCTGAGTTTGAAGGAAGGACGGCTTCATGTTCGATGGAATGCGAATGACCATGTTTCTCAAACAGAAAAGATGCCAGACGCTGATCAGGGGACAGGCAAGAAAGTACGACGTGCTGAAATGCGGAATGCGAACGGTGCAGAGGTTGAAAAATTATCCGCCGAAGGACGGATTCGTTCGATGCTTTTTGGCGAAAAAAGCGAAAAGGTTTCTGAACCTTTAAAACCTTTAGACCTTTCAACTTCCCACTCGGCTGAAGCTCGGGCGGAGTTGCGCACAAAGACCGGAATAAAACTTACGCCTGCAGAAAAAAAACAGCGGCATCTCGAATTGCTCGCCTGGATGCAGGAGGTGCTTCGAACCGGTGACGCTAAAACTTTGGATCTGGATGTTAGCGATTGGTTGGTGTCTTTAGGCCGGGGACATTTACAGCAAACAACGCTTCTCCCGGATGGAGTTCAGTTGAACAAGCAGCTAAGCATCGGTGCTGTTGAAAAACTTTCCTGGATCAAACTGAGGAAGATTGAAAAGCGCGAGGGAAGACTGTATCTAAGTTTTGAATATCAGGGTTTGGATGGGCGTGAGGGGAGTACCGTGATTTATTGGGATGAGGGAAAGGATAAAACGACTTATCAAGTTTTGGGCGAAAGGAAGATGGCTGAATTTTATTGGCTGATGCAGGAGGT
>SICL01000025.1 GCA_009691445.1 Candidatus Taenariivivens baikalensis
GCCTACGTGATCGGAGTTATGAAATAGAGGCCGCTAACCAAAATTGGACGTTAGATGAGCTCAAGCGCCAGTTCGATAGCAGCCTCTACGAGCGCTTGGCCCTGAGCCGAGACAAGGCGGGAGTCCACAAGCTGGCGAAAGTTGGCCAGATCGTTAGTCAGCCCAAAGACTTGCTCAAGGAGCCCCTGGTTTTGGAATTCCTTGGTCTGGATGAACAATCCCGTTATTCCGAGTCTGATCTTGAAACGGCCATCATCAACCAGATCGAAAAGTTTCTGCTGGGACTGGGAAAAGGATTCCTGTTTGAGGCCCGGCAAAAACGTTTTACTTTTGACGAAGAGCGCTTTTTTGTTGATCTCGTTTTTTATAATCGTTTGCTGCGTTGTTATGTGCTGGCCGATCTCAAGATTGGCAAGCTCACTCATCAAGATCTCGGCCAAATGCAGATGGATGTCAATTATTTCGACCGCTCCGTGAAAACAGAGTCTGAAAACCCCACGATCGGGATTATCCTGTGCAAGAAAAAGCATCAGGCTCTGGTCGAAATCACATTGCCGAAAAAAGCGAACATTCACGCCCGAGAATACCAGCTCTATCTGCCAAGCAAGGAAGTCCTGCAGCAAGCGTTTGCCGGAGAACTCTGAGGAGACGGTGTGAAATATGTGGAAGCCGGAGTGGAAGAGCTGGATGAAGAGAGATTGCCCAGGCTTCTTCATTTAAAGTATCGTGTCACAGCCGATGCGATCAAGATTCTTGGCGGTGTGGAGCGAATCCTCTCCTCTTTCTTTGATTTTTAAAAGCGTTTGTATGAGACAGCCAATCTGAATTAAGGGCCTAAAAAGCAAAACGCCCATTGACACTGCGCTCTGTATCCGCAATAATCCTCCCAACGGTCACCTAAAAAGGAGATTTTAATTTCATGCAGCAGCCCACTATAAAGTGGTTTGACGATTATAAATTTGTTGCATGTGTCCGCTCCAGTTCGCCGTCCGATGCCGAATCTATGATCAAGGCCGCCATTGACGGCGGTTTCAGGGTTTTTGAAATTTCTCTTAATACGCCCCAGGCTTTTAAACTCATCGAAAGTTATTCCAAAAAAGATTCTCTACTGATTGGCGCCGGGACAGTTTCAGATGGTGAAGCGGCTCAAAAGGCCATTAATGCCGGGGCTTCTTTTATTTCTAGTAATTATACGGATCGTGACGTCATTAATGTCGCGAGGCACAATGATACATTCGTGATTCAGGGCGTGTCCACTCCCACCGAGGCCTCGACGGCACATCATTACGGTGCGGATTGCGTGAAATTTTTCCCCGCGGCGTTTATTGGCGGGACGGACTATCTGCGTGCCATGCGTGATAATCTTCCGTTTGTGAAGTTTGTTGCGGAAGGCAGCATTGATCCGGTCAACGCGTTTGAATACCTGAAATACTGCATCGGTGTTTTTTTTGACAAAACCCTCTACGACCGTCATTTGGTCCGTCAAAATAACTGGGCAGAAATTACTGAACGGGCAAAGCGGCTTACCCAAAAGCTGGAATCGTCCCTGAAAGTAGCGCGGTAATCAGGTTTCCCTCCGAGTAAGTTTTCACTGAACCACGTAGTCGTATCATTACGAACAAAACGAAGCAATCTCCCCCTCGGCTGTCATTGAGAGTCGCAGCCAAGCAATCCCGGGGTTGTGGGCTTGAGATTGCCGCGTTGTCCTGCGGGACTTCTCGCGATGGCTAGTTCATGAATCTCCAATCTAAAACCTAAAATCGTAAATTTTAAATTTTTATCGAGATGTTCCGTTGACATCTTTGAGCGGATTCATATAATGTATAAGCCTTTTCTTTTCAGATAGTTACGTGATTGGGGTAGGGATTTTTTTGATCCATTCGACCTAAGCGAGGCCCTATTTTTTAGGGCGAAGCGAAAGGTTTCATTAATAAGTTTCCTCGGGAGTTAAAATCGTGAGGTCGTTTTTTCTTTTTTTTCAGAAACCTTCCGGAATTTTTTTCTGTTTGATGCTGATGATGACGCGTTGGGGTTTGGCTGAAGTGAATACTATTGTGCCAAAAACAGGAGTCTTTGAACTTAAAGAAGGTCCGAACAAATCAGTCTTTGTGTTTGTCCCTCAGGAATATAATCCCGCAAGAACCTATCCGCTGATTATCTCTTTTTCGGGCGAGGATGAAAAACCTGAAGCTCATGTGAAGGCGTGGGCCTCGATGGCGGAGCGGAGCGGTGTGATTGTGATGGCTCCTTCTTTTGGGCTCCGTTCTGGTAATGTGGTGACGGCCTATGATCAGTGGGTTCTCGGCCTTGCATCAGGGTTGGCGCATCAGTATCATATTGCCACGCACAAGATTTTTTTGATCGGAAGAGGGGAAAGGGCTCAGTACGCCGCGTATCTTGGGGTGAATTATCCAGAGAAGTTTTCGGCGGTGGCGCTCTTGAACGGGGCGTGGAATGGCCCTTATGAAAAAATGATGACATTCCAAAAATCGCCGCGTAAGCAGATTCCTTTTTATGTGGCTCTGAAAGGATTGGATCCGTCCATAAAAAACGAGATTGAGCAAAGGGCTGTTGAGTTGCAGAAAAAAGGTTACATGATTAGCCTTGAAGAAGTGATCCCTGAAGAAAATTTGGGTTCCAATGATTTCCAGAAAAAAATGTACGACTGGTTGAATGAAAAGAGTGATATTTGGCAGGACGTGGTGCAAACCAGTAAAAAAGGATGGAAAGAAAAGGTAAAATTAGCGATCGAAGATAATATCAAGATTGAGGCCTAATAACTTGACAGTCATTGTCATTCTGGGGAGTGGAACGACGAAGAATCTAAGAGAGATTCTTCGGTTTGCTCAGGATGACATGATTTGTTAGCTGAACTTATTCATTAAAAAGGTGATCTCATGAAATTGACAGGCGCACAAGCAATGATCCGGTGTTTGGAATTGGAAGGCGTGGAGTATGTTTTCGGTCTTCCTGGCGGGGCTATTTTACCGACCTTTGATGCAGTTTATGATTCAAAGATCAAATTTATTTTAGTCCGTCATGAGCAGGGAGCGACGCATATGGCGGATGGATATGCCCGTGCTACTGGAAGAACAGGTGTGGTCTTAGTGACCTCGGGGCCGGGAGCAACCAATACTGTCACAGGTCTTGCCACGGCATATATGGACTCTGTGCCGATGGTTTGTATCACGGGACAAGTGGCAACGCACGCGATTGGAAGCGATGCATTTCAGGAAGCCGATGTGGTGGGAATAACACGGCCGGTGACCAAACATAATTATCTTGTCAAAGATGTGAAGGATCTTCCTCGAATTATGAAAGAGGCTTTTTACATTGCGAATTCCGGAAGGCCGGGGCCGGTGCTTGTGGATTTTCCAGTGGATGTGAGTCGCCAGGTCACTGAATTTGAATATCCCAAGACCGTGGCCATTCGGGGTTATCATCCGAATCCTCCCATCAATATGGAGCAGGTGAAGAAGGCCGCCGACTTGATCATGCAGGCTAAAAGGCCCGTGCTTTATGTGGGTGGCGGTGCTGTGGGATCAGGGGCAGGCAAGGAACTTCTGGAGCTTGTGAATAAGACAGGCATTCCTGTTACGACTACGGTGCTTGGACTCGGCGTGTTTCCAGAAACACACCCTTCCTCGCTTCGGATGCTTGGGATGCACGGAACGCATTACGCCAATTATTCGGTTCAGAATTCGGATGTGCTTATTGCGGTGGGTGCGCGCTTTGATGACCGTGTGACTGGAAAGATCGACAAATTTGCACCGCATGCCAAGATTGTTCATGTGGATATTGATCCCGCTTCCATTTCCAAGACGATTAAAGTGGACGTGTCGATCGTGGGGGATGTGAAACCGGTGCTGAAAGAATTCAGCAAGCTTCTCAAGGACAAACGTCCGCAGATGAAAGAATGGTTGGCTCAGATTGAGGTCTGGAAAAAAAAGCATCCGCTCAAATATGATCAGAGTACGGAGGAGATTTTGCAGGAATACGTCATCGATCAGGTGGCTAAACTGACGAATCACAAGGCTGTGGTAACCACGGGCGTCGGTCAGCATCAGATGTGGACTGCTCAGTGGTATCAATTTGAATCGCCGCGGAGCATGATCAATTCCGGGGGCCTTGGAACGATGGGCTACGGATTTCCATCCGCAATCGGTGCGCAGTTGGGACGTCCGAATGAAACCGTGGTGTGCTTTGACGGCGACGGATCTTTTCAAATGACGATGTGTGAGTTGGTGACGGCTTCTTTTTACAAGATTCCCGTCAAGATTATTTTGTTGGATAATGGGCACCACGGCATGGTGCGTCAGTGGCAGGAGCTTTTTTACCGCGAACGCTATTCTGCTTCTGTCTTGGGCCCCTCTAACCCTGATTTTTTGAAGATTGCTGAAGCGAGCGGACTCTTTGCCAAGCGGGTTGAGCGTAAAGACGAGGTTATTCCCGGTATCAAAGCTGTTTTAGCGCACGCAGGACCCGCGCTTCTTCATTGCCGTGTGGCCAAGAAAGAAAATGTTTATCCGATGGTTCCGGCGGGTAATGCGCTTGATCAAATTATTGATATGGCATAATAAAAACTTCAAATCCTAAGCACCCAATTCCAAGTGTTTGAAGATTGGAATTTGGATTTTGTTTGGAGTTTTGATCTTAATCAAGAGGGGATTATATGAAGCATACAGTGGCAGTGTTGGTGGAAAATTCATTTGGAGTTCTGGCGCGCGTGGCTGGTCTTTTTTCTGCCCGCGGATTTAATATTGACAGTCTGGCTGTGGGAGAGACCCATGATCCTCAAATTTCCAGGATGACGATTGTGGCTCACGGCAATGACCGTGTGCTGGAGCAAATCATGAAACAGCTCGCCAAACTGATCGATGTGATTTGCGTGGAAGATCTGAAGCCCGAAGATATGATGGAACGCGAGTTGGTGCTAGTGAAAGTGCAGGCGAATGCCGCGACACGCAATGACATAATGCAGATTGTAAATACTTTTCGCGCAAAGATCGTTGATGTGAGTCAGGATACGCTGACAATTGAAGTGACAGGCGGGGAAAGTAAAGTGGACGCCATGTTAGAGCTGCTTCAACCGTTTAAACTACTTGAAGTCGTGCGAACGGGGACTGTGGCGATAAGCCGGAATTCAGTGCTCAGTGTTCCCGCCGCTGAAATTGTCGAACCGAAGCGGTCGGCAGCAGCAGCCACTCAAGCGGCAGCGCCCAAGAAAACCAAATCAAAAACGAAAGAGATTTCGAAATAATTTCGAATATTCGTTAAAAAATCAGGTTTTTCACAGGTGCCTGGCATAACCGCCAGGCACAATTTTTAAGGAGATCAAAATGGCTAAAATGTTTTATGACAAAGATGCAGATTTGAATGTGCTTAAAGGGAAAAAAGTGGCGATTGTCGGCTACGGCATTCAAGGCCGCGGGCAGGCGCTTAACCTGCGGGATTCCGGTGTGGAAGTTGTCGTGGCTCAGCGTCCCGGAGGAAAAAATTATGACCTTGCGATTCAGGACGGTTTTAAGCCTGTTTCAGCAGAAGAGGCGGCGCAGAAAGCAGATATTATTCAAATCCTGACGCAGGATCATTTGCAGGCTGAGATTTATCAGAAGGATATCGCTCCTTATCTAAAGCCGGGTAAGGCACTGCTTTTTTCACACGGATTTAATATCCATTTTGGATACATCAAACCGCCCAAAGATATTGACGTGTTCATGGTTGCTCCCAAAGGTCCGGGAGCGCTGGTCAGAACGCAGTTCCTCCAGGGTGGTGGTGTTCCGTGTCTTGTGGCAATTTATCAAGATGCGACAGGTAAGGCTCTTCAACTTGCGTTAGCGCACGCCAAGGCGATCGGCGGCACAAGGGCTGGAGTCATCCAAACTAATTTTAAAGAGGAAACTGAAACTGATTTATTCGGAGAACAAGCGGTTCTGTGTGGTGGATTAAGCGAGCTGATCCGGGCCGGTTATGAAACACTGATTGAGGCTGGATTTCAGCCGGAGATGGCGTATTTCGAATGTCAGCATGAAGTGAAGCTGATTGTGGATGCTATTTTTGCGGAGGGTATCAGTGGTATGCACCGCCGGGTTTCAGATACGGCCGAATACGGTGATTATAGCCGGGGTAAACGCATCATTGGTAAGGAATCTCGGACCGCGATGAAGCAAATTCTCAAAGAAGTTCAGAGCGGAGCTTTTGCTAAAGAATGGATGGAAGAAAATCGTAAGGGAAGACCGAACTATAACAAAATGCGCCAGGCCTGTGATAGCCATCCGATTGAAAAAGTCGGGACGGAACTTCGCGGGATGATGCAGTGGATTCAGGGGGGGCAATCGCTTGCCGCAAATCCCAAAGCTAATTTAAAAAAAGGAAAAGGAGCGAAGCCAGCGCCCAAGGGCAAGAAAAAAGCCAAAGTTGCTGCCCGTTAAAAATCATGCCAAATGATCGACGGCCCATCTACATTTTTGATACCACGTTGCGTGACGGCGAACAGTCGCCGGGCGCTTCGCTGACGCCTGAAGAAAAGCTGGATATTGCACGACAGCTTGAGCGATTGCACGTGGATGTCATTGAAGCCGGATTTCCTGCGTCATCACCCGGTGAGATGCGGGCTGTCGACATGATTGCCCGTGAAATCCGAGGGCCGGTCATTTGCGGTCTTTCGCGGATGCTGCCGACTGATATTGATGCTTGCCGCCAGGCGCTTGAAAAAGCGCGTAAAAAACGCCTTCACGTATTTCTGGCCACGTCCCAGATTCATCGGCAGTACAAACTCAAAAAAGACAAGCGCGAGATTTTGGGAATGGTGAGCAAAAACATCTGTTCCGCAAGAAAGGATTTTGAGCAGATTGAATTTTCGCCCGAGGACGCCTCGCGCACCGAACCTAAATTTTTGGCGGAAGTTGTCCGCGCCGCGATGGAGGCGGGTGCCACGTCTGTGAATATTCCGGATACGGTGGGCTACGCAGTGCCGCGGGAATTTTCGGAGCTGATTCACTTTTTAATCAAAAAAAATCCAGCGCTCGGGAAAAAAATTATTTTATCTGTTCACTGCCACAATGATCTTGGGATGGCAGTTGCGAATTCTTTGGCGGCAGTTTTAGCCGGAGCCAATCAGGTGGAGTGTACGATTAATGGGATTGGCGAGCGCGCTGGAAATGCATCCCTTGAAGAAATTGTGATGGCGATTGATACGCGCAAGGATTTTGTGGGCTGCCGCACGGGAATTAGGCTCAAGGAAATTATGAAATCGTCACGTTTGGTTTCTTCGTTGACCGGTATGGTGGTTCAGCCGAACAAGGCGATTGTGGGACGTAATGCGTTTTCACATGAATCCGGAATTCATCAGGACGGCGTTTTAAAAAAGCGCCAAACCTACGAAATCATGGATCCAAAACGAATCGGTTGGGTTGGTAATCAATTGCTTTTGGGAAAACTTTCCGGACGGCACGCGTTTTTGGAGCGGGTTAAAAAGCTCGGGTTTTCGCTTTCGTCTGCGGATTTGGATCGTGCCTTCAAACGATTCAAAGATCTTGCGGACAAGAAAAAATATGTCTTTGATGAAGACATCGAATCTATTTTGGAAAATGATATGGCTAAATTTCCGATGGCGTGGAAACTAGAATCAATGAAAGTGCATTGCGAAACGTCGAAGCAGCCGCATGCCTTGATCCGTTTGTCGCACGAGAATCAGCGTTTTGAAGCGGAATCGGACGGCACAGGTCCCGTGGATGCTTGCTACAAAGCAGTGGAAAAGATTGTGAAGTCTGGAGGACGGCTGGCTCATTACGGCATTCAATCCATCACTAGTGGGATCGATGCTCAAGGGGAAGTTATTGTGAAGCTTCAGGTCGGATCGAATGAAGTCACGGGCCGCGGCACGAGTACGGATATTATCGAAGCCAGTGTGAAGGCTTATCTTTTTGCCTTGAATAAAATTGCGGCGCGTTTCATGAGCGGCCCTTCTGTCCAATCATCGTTATAAAGGCAGATCTGAAATTTTAAATTTAAAATTGAACGGCCCAGTGTTTTTTAATTTTAGATTTACGATTTAAAATTTTAGATAAGGCTCAAAGCGAGGAGTGTTCGTGAAGTTAAGTGGAGTTGAGAGAAAACCGCCGTTTCAGTTGTATGGCATTTTTGGGGATCCCCTCCGGCACACTCTTTCCCCGCGGATGCAGGAAGCCGCTTTCAGGAAGTTTGGAATTTCTGCCTTTTATCTTCCATTTGAAATGGATCTTCGGAATTTCAGGAAAATCATGAAGCATCTTCCGTCGCTGATCTTGGACGGCTTCAATGTCACTGTGCCGCATAAGGAAAATGTGATCCCCTTTTTGGATAAGGTGAGCGCGGAAGCTAGCGTCATTGGGGCGGTGAACACAGTTTTTCGCCGCGGCCGCAAATGGATGGGCGAAAATACAGACGCCTGCGGTTTTCTTCGTTCTTTGAAAGAGGAAGCAAAGTTTTCTATCAAGGGAAAGCGAGCCTTAGTCCTTGGAGCAGGGGGCAGTGCGCGGGCAGTGCTTTACGCCTTATGTTCGCAAGGGGCTGAATCCGTTACGGTGGTAAACCGAAATCTGCTTCGGGCTCAAACGATCGTCCGGCATTTCGGATCCGTGTTTTCCAAAGTGAAGTTACAATTCTCTGCATTGGCCGGTTTTGATTTCCGCTCGTCGCTTGAGCTTGTGGATCTTTTAGTCCAGACAACCTCAATTGGGCTCAAATCCGGGGATCATTCTCTGATTAAGAAAAACGAAATTCCCCGTGCTCAAGGGAAGCATCGCTTGCTTGTGGTGGATCTCATTTATAAGCCGGCGCAAACGGAGTTGCTCCGGATAGCCAAAGCCAGGGGCCATCGAACGTTGAATGGCGCCGGGATGCTTATTTTTCAAGGCGCAAAGGCATTTGAAACCTGGACCGGTAAAAAAGCGCCGATCAGCGAAATGCGTAAAGCCTTAGGGACGGTTCTCATTGACTAATGACACGAGGACAGAGCGAGTTGAGATCTTCCCATTCTTATTGAGATTTAAAAAATTGTTTCTGAGAACCGTGCCTGATCGAGGGCGCAATGGTTGATTTTTTTATTTTCATATTAGGGATTTGCATCGGAAGCTTTTTAAACGTGTGTATTCATCGGATTCCGCGTGAGGAGTCCGTGGTTCAGGGTCGGTCAAAATGTACGCAGTGCGGCAAGCAAATCGCCTGGTATGACAATTTTCCGATGGTGAGCTATCTGGTGCTGCGTGCCAAGTGCCGTTCGTGCGGTAAGCGGTTCTCGTTCCGCTATTTTTTGGTGGAGTTTTTGACGGGTTTCCTTTGGCTTTATTTATGGAAGCTCTGCGGGCCAAGTCCCCTTTTTGGGGCGGGCATTGTCCTTTTTTCTATTCTTGTCAGTGTGACATTTACGGATCTGGAAACAGGATATATCCCGGATAAGTTGACATTGCCGGGCATGCTGGTGGGTTTGGGATTTAGCGCGGTTTTCCCGTCCTTGCTGCAGCAAACATTTTGGGCTCAGGGACTGATGAGGTCCTGTGTTGGGCTTTTAGCCGGCGGCGGGATCCTTCTATTGTTGGGGCTTGCTGGAAATTTTATCTTTAAAAAAGAAACGATGGGTGGGGGAGACATTAAACTTCTTGCCATGCTGGGAGCATTTCTCGGAATTGGAAAAGTGCTGTTTGTTTTTTTCATGGCTCCGATGCTTTCGGTCCCGTTTGCTCTGTATACAAAGTTGATTAAAAAAGAAGAAACTATGCCTTTCGGGCCATTTATCGCTGCTGCCGGAGCTTTGGCATTTATTTATGGGGATTATTTCTTGGCGAATTATTTTTATGGGTATTAGCAATCAGGGACGGTTCTCAAATGCGGCCGTGGCTGTAATCTGCAGAATTGAAAATCTTCAATCATTATTGCCCAAGCAACATCCGTGGATGAGAACCGTCCCTAAACAGGAGTTTTTATGTTGAGTTACATCACGACTGGAGAATCTCACGGGAAATATCTGGCCGCGATTCTTGAAGGGATACCGAGCGGACTGAACATGGAACTGGATTTTGTGAACGCTCAGCTTGCGCGCCGCCAGCAGGGCTATGGCCGCGGGGGACGTCAGAAAATCGAAACGGATACCGTGGAAGTCATGGGAGGCGTGATTAAATGCCTGACCACAGGCGCTCCCATTGGACTGCTTTTAATGAACAAAGATTTTAAGATCGAGCAAATGCCGGAACTTTTCCGTCCCCGACCCGGTCACGCGGATCTTGTTGGCTCTTTGAAATATCACCAGGGAATTCGTCCGGTGCTGGAACGGGCAAGTGCGCGCGAGACGGCGATGCGTGTTGCGGTGGGATCGGTTTGCCGTGTACTTTTGAAAACCTTCGGGATTGAACTTACAAGCCATGTGACTCGAGTCGGAAAAGCGCATATTGGCGAAGAAGAAAATCTAACCGTGGCGGAAATCAACCGCCGAGTTAAGAAATCGGAAATGAATTGTATTTGTCCCAAAACCGAAATCAAAATGAAAGAAGTGATTGATGAAGCACGCCGCCGCAAGGATACTTTGGGCGGTCAATATGAAGTGCGCGTGACAGGAGTTCCGATTGGTCTGGGATCGTATGTTCATTTTGAGCGTAAACTCGACGGACGTTTGGCGCAGATTTTAATGGGCATGCAGTCTGTTAAGGCCGTGGGTATTGGGCTTGGTACGGAGGTGGGTTCGCGGTTCGGCTCTGAATCTCACGATGAAATTTTGCATGACAAGGGAAAAGGATATTCCCACTCGACGAACCGTGCAGGCGGCATCGAAGGGGGAGTATCCAACGGTTCTGATATTCTTGTGAGTGCGACGATGAAACCCATATCGACCTTGGGGCAGCCTCTGGCTTCGGTTAATATGTTGACGAAGCAGCCGGAGAAGGCTGATTTTGAGCGCTCGGACATTTGCGCGGTTCCGGCCGGAAGTGTGATCGGTGAAGCGTTGGTAGCTTATGTGATCGCGGACGCATTTTTAGAAAAATTCGGCGGCGATTCCATCACTGAGATCAAACGTAATTACGACGGTTATCTCAAGCAGATTCATGAATAATATTTATTTGATCGGAATGCCTGGTTCTGGAAAAACAGTTACGGGTAAAGCCTTAGCGAGCATTTTAAATAGAAAACATTTTGATCTTGATGAAGAGACTGTGCGTAAATACAACTGTTCAATCGCTGAGCTTTTTGAAAAAGAAGGAGAAGCGGGCTTCCGTCAAAAAGAACAGGCCCTTCTGCAAGCTTCGGGCAGCTCCTTTCCAGATATGATTATTAGTACAGGTGGTGGAGTTGTATTAGTTGCTGATAATGTGCGTTATATGAAACAAGAGGGTAAGGTGGTTTATTTAGAGACATCTTTGAATTGTTTGTGGGAAAGGATTGAAAATAAAACGCATCGACCGCTTTTAAAAGGCGAAGATCCAAAGGCGGTACTTGAGAAAATCTTTAATGAAAGAAAGGCCCTGTACGAATCCGCTGGAGATTTTAAAGTGAATACCAACGGAAAATCAGCGGAAGAGGTTGCGAAGGGTATTCAGGAAAAATTATGAAAACCATTTTAGTTAAAACCTCAACGAGTCAGTATCCGGTTTATGTGGGATCACAGCTCCTGTCTAAACTGGGATCCCTGTTTCAGGATCTTTCGTTGGGCGGCAAGGTGCTGATTGTTACACAAAAAAAAATCGCGAAGCACTTTCTTAAACCGGTGCAGCAATCCTTGAAACAAAAAGGATATGCCGTCTTTGTGCATGAAATACCCGACGGGGAAACGGCTAAGAGTTCCAAGGAGCTTTTCGGTTTGTATCGTGTCCTTCTCAAGCATGGTTTTGAACGTCGGGATACGATTTTGGCGCTCGGCGGAGGTGTTGTCGGTGATCTTTCTGGATTTGCAGCTGCCACTTATTTGCGAGGGGTCCGGTTTGTGAATATTGGCACCACTTTCCTTGCGCAAGTGGACAGCTCGGTTGGAGGGAAGACGGGTATTAATCTTCCGGAAGGAAAGAATCTGGTAGGAGCTTTTTATCCTCCGAAATTTGTTGTCAGTGATGTGGCTTTGTTTCAAACACTTCCGGACCGGGAATTTCGGTCGTCGCTTGCGGAAGTGGTCAAATACGGGGTGATTCGTTCGGGCGAGCTTTTCCGTTTTCTGGAAGACGAAGCGGATAAAATTTTGCACCGCGATGAGAGAGCTCTGGAACATCTTGTCCTTGAATCTGTGAAAATTAAAGCGCAAGTGGTGGCGAGTGATGAGTTTGAAGCCCGGGGCGAACGCATGATCCTGAATTTTGGCCATACCTTTGGCCACGGTTTTGAGCAAGCGACAGGATACAAAAAACTTTTGCACGGAGAAGCCGTGGCCATTGGGATAGTCTGCGCATCCCGCTTAGCCGTGGCTCTTAAAATGTTTTCAGAGGTTGAAGAAAAACGAGTGGTTGCATTACTTCAAAAATTTGATTTACCCGTCTCTCTTTCAGGGCTTTCGCTGAAGATGGCTTCGGTCCTTCAGGCGATGCAGCGGGACAAAAAAAAGTCAGCAGGAAAACTGCGTTGGGTGCTCCCCACGCATATTGGTGATGTGTTGGTGCGTGATGATGTGCCGCTTCCGCTGATCCGGAAAGTCATTCGTGAAGCAGGAGGAAAATGAATTGATGAAATCAGGAGTAGTAAGGTTTGTTTTAGGCGTGGTCATCGGATACGTGCTGGTTCAGGGGATTCAATATCTGAATCAGAATTATCTGTGGACGCTGTTTTACCGATCGTAATAAAAGAATTTTAAATCTAAAATTTAAATTCTAGATTGCTTTTAACAATGCTCTGGCGGACGGAGAACCTTCAAAAAAAGGAGACCGTCAGAACATCATGAATACAAATCTTTCAAGTCTACTCTGCCTTAACCAGCTTACCTTAAAAACCCGCCGTGGCATCCTCGAGTTTCTGGATCAAGGAATGTCCGCCCTGGAAATCCGGGAACGCGTGCTTCACGAAAATCTTTGGGACAGCGCCGAAAAGCTCAAAGCGATTCATTTCCGATTTGATGTTCAGAAGGAAATGGAAGAATGTGAGCGCCTCGGAATCCGTTTTTTCACGGTTCTGGATTCCGGCTATCCAGAATTACTTCGGAAAATTTATCACCCGCCGCTTGTGCTTTATGTGCGGGGAGAAATTTTTCCTGAAGACCGCCACGCCATCGCCGTGGTAGGTACTCGTCATCCCAGTTTTTATGGGATTGAGCAGACTCGGCGGTTTGTGAGAGATTTAACTCAAAAAGGACTAACGATTGTTTCGGGATTGGCGAAGGGGATTGACCACGCCGCTCATGAGGCAGCGCTTGAAATTTCTCACGGACGGACGATTGGTATTTTGGGGTGCGGACCGGATCTGATTTATCCCCCTGGAAGTGAATCTCTTTATGAAAAGATAGCCGGATGCGGCGCGGTTATCAGTGAATATCCTTTAGGCACCCAGCCACTGGCGCATCATTTTCCACAACGTAACCGTATCATTGCCGGACTTTCTCACGGCGTTTTGGTGGTGGAAGCGCATCACCGAAGCGGAGCCTTGATCACTGCTCACGAAGCCATTGAGGAGGGGCGTGATGTGTTTGCGATTCCCGGTCCTGTCAATCAGCTAACGTCCCGGGGAACCCATCGTCTTCTTAAAGAAGGAGCCTACTTAGTTGAAAGCCCGGAGGATGTGATGGAGGTGATCGCAGCTTCTATATTGATGAACTCCGTTCAGACACCGCTTTCGCCCTGTCATCCTGAGCGAAACGAAAGATCTCAGGATGAACTCGGTGAAGAATCCAAGAGCGAGACCCTTCGGAGCGTTGCTCCTCATGATGACATAATTAATGAGGATGATCAAAAACTTCTTGAACTTTTAAAAACCAAATCCATCACCTCGGATGAATGGATCGAAATCTCCGGCATGGAATCCTGGAAAGCGATGATTCAATTAACGCTTTTGGAAATTAAGAAAAAAGTCATCAAACAATCTGACGGAACCTTTAAACTCGCTTAACTTGCAATTGCAAGCAAAAGCGGGCATAATTATCCTAACAGTTTTTTAATCAAAATTCTAATGTCAATCGAAGAAAGGAGTTACACCATGGATAATATTAGCGGGGGGCTTAATCCGTTGTTTGCCCCAAAGGGTAAACGTATTTTGGCAGATCTTTTTGATCTTCTTTTTATTCCCATTGTTCTGGGGGTGATTGCCGGGCTTTTGCTGGTTAATACATCAGAGATTATTCGCGGCGTCATTATGGTCACTTTTAATATTGGCTGGCTCGTTTTCCGTGATGCGATCTATGCTCCTGGGCGAGCTCTAACAGGCCTTAAGCTTATAAGTCTTGATGGGGCTCAAGTGACCTTGAAGCAGGCAGTGCTGAGAAATATTTTGCTTGTGATCCCGGTTGTGCTGCTGATCGGCTATATTATCGAAATTATTTCTGTCCTTTCCCGCGATGAACGACTTGGTGATCGTTGGGCTAAAACGCGGATTGTGGCTGCGTAAAGAGATCCTTCTCCGCCAAACAGCATTGGACGGATACGTCCTTCGGCGGAGACTTCGCTCAGGATGAGGATTCCTAGGACTTGAAATTCTTACATTCCTATCCCCCTTTCTTGTCGATGAAGAAAGGGGGTTTGTATTTTCTCCAGGCGTCCGATACTGAAGATGGATTTGCCCGCGGTCTTAAAGAATGATACCCTTTTAGGGGAAGTTCGAACGATAAATCCTTATGTAAAAGGATATGATTCAGTGAAAAAAAAGAAGATAAACAAAAAAATAATCAAAAAGATAAGCGACACGCTCAATTTGCATGGATCCCTTGAGCTCAATAATGAGTTTGAGAAATTGATCCATCAATTGGATGAATTAGCAAAATCCTCTGATGCCGCAGAAAACAGGCTTCAGGATCTTGAGATTCATGCGAGTCTTTCAACCCGTTTGCTTACAAGCCTTTGCATCGAAAAATTTGGTATGAGAGTCGGGGTGCTTAAGCGAATGATCAAACGAATTGAAAAAGAAGCGATTCGGGATTCTCAAATTATGCACTTGGAATCTCTTTACAAGCTGCCGATACGTCCCGAGGCAGACAAAAATAAAAAATCTCGCGCTAAGGGAGAAAGTGACCCTTGGGAAGATATAGCCTAACCTGTTACTATGAAAAGGTTTAAATTAAATAAAAAACGCCCGATAATCCCCACTATTTACAAGCAAGCTAAGATCGATTAAAATTTACGCCAAAAAAGGGAAACTCCTTCATTAATATGGCAGCTATGGTAAAAATAAAACTTAATGGTCTTGATCACTCATTTGAAGGCGGGCTCAGCTTGGAGTTGCTTTTGGCACAGATCAGGCTCAACTCCAAAGTCGTGGTCGTCGAGCATAATCAGTTAGTGGTGTCCAAAGAGAAGCTTTCTCATACTATTATCCAGGAGGGAGATCAGGTGGAAGTCGTTCAATTTGTAGGTGGGGGGGCGCCTGATGCCCAGCCGGTGCCTGTCAAAAAATCCAGGAAGAAAAAGGCAGGACCCACCAAACTTGTGATTGTGGAATCTCCCGCAAAAGCCAAGACCATCAATAAATTTCTGGGAGATGATTATCTGGTCGAGGCTTCCTTCGGCCATGTCCGGGATCTTCCTAAGAGCAAGATGGGGATTGATGTTGAGCATGATTTTGCTCCGCATTACATCGTGATGATGAAAGCCCGTGCAAGGGTGAAAAATCTTAAGAAGATTGCCAAAGACATGGAAAGTATTTATCTAGCCCCTGATCCTGATCGCGAAGGGGAAGCGATTAGCTGGCATTTGGCCCATATTTTTCGGGAAGAATATGCTGACACGATTTCTATTCAGCGTGTTGTTTTCAATGAAATCACAAAGGATGCGATTCAGGAAGCTTTTCGTCATCCCCGGGAAATTGCGATTAATCTTGTGAATGCCCAGCAAGCAAGGCGCATTCTGGACCGGATGGTGGGCTATGAACTCAGTCCTCTTCTTTGGCGAAAAGTGGCGCGGGGCCTAAGCGCCGGCCGCGTGCAGTCAGTTGCCCTGCGACTCATTGTGGACCGGGAGCGTGAGATCCGCAGTTTTGTTCCGCTGGAATACTGGTCGCTTAAAGCGAAGCTGTCTTCTCAAAAACAGGAACAGCAAAACAAAATATTTCTGGCTAAGTTTGACCGTGTTGCAGGCGAAAAAATCGATCTCAAAAATGCGGAAGAAACACACAAGTTTAAGGCGGCAATCAAAGACCTTCCGTTTAAGGTGGACAAGATTGACCGTCGTGAACGCATTCGCCGCCCTCAAGCGCCCTTTACCACCAGTAAAATTCAGCAGGAGGCGTATAACCGCCTCGGGTTTCCGGCAGCTAAAACCATGCGTGTGGCTCAAAAGCTTTACGAAGGAGTTGAGCTTGGAGCTGAAGGCAGTGTGGGTTTAATCACCTACATGAGAACGGATTCTGTCCATCTGGCCGCCTCGGCACAAAAAGAAATGGTGGACTATATCCGTAAGCAATTCGGCGATTCTTATCTGCCGGAAAAGCCGCCAATCTATAAATCCAAGAAAGGTGCGCAGGAAGCTCATGAGGCGATTCGCCCCACCGGAGTGCAGAGAGAACCGTCCGCAATCAAATCCTTTTTGGACGACGATGAATTTAAACTTTATGAGTTGATCTGGAAAAAAGCGCTGGCATCTCAAATGGCCAATGCTTTGGATGAAACGATCTCAATTTCTATCGTTGCAGGGGATAAATATTTCTTCAAGGCTTCGGGTCGGAAAAACATCTTTCCCGGATTTGGAGTTCTTTACGAAGATATTCCTGTCGCGGATTCTAAAAAGAAAGAGGGTAAAGAGGAAGAGGATGAAGAGCCTCAAGCCATTGAATTGCCCGCATTGACGGAGGGTGAAATTCTTAAACTGCATGAGCTTTTGGATGAACAACACTTCACCAAACCTCCCGGACGTTATAACGATGCGAGCCTTGTGAAAATTTTGGAAGAAGAGGGGATTGGGCGTCCCAGTACGTATGCGCCTACGATTTATACCTTGCTTTACCGCACGTATGTTAATCGCCGGGGTGGCGCTCTCGAACCTTCAGAACTTGGCGAGATGGTGGTTGATCTTTTGGTGGAACATTTCCCAAAAATTTTGGATGTCCAGTTTACCGCAGGCATGGAAGCAGAGCTCGATAAAATCGAAGACGGTGAGGCCGACTGGGTGAAGGTCATCAAAGATTTTTATGGCCCGTTTATGGAGACAGTCACGGTGGCCCGTGAGCTGATCAAAACCGTGCGCCCTGCAGACAGGCCCACAGAATATAAATGTGAGAAATGCGAGAAAAACATGGTGATCAAATGGGGACGGTTTGGTGAATTCATGGCCTGCTCCGGTTTTCCGGAATGCCGTAACACCAAATCCATGCCGACCGGCGTGAAGTGCCCGGAGCCTGATTGCGGCGGAGATTTGGTGAAACGAATGTCCAAGAAACGTCGGACTTTTTATGGGTGTTCCAATTATCCAAAATGCAGTCACATCACGAATAAATTGATCAAGAAAGATTCTGAAAACGTTGCGGTCAACGGTGAGAGTAAAGCCTCTGACAATGAAGCTGTTGGCGGGGACGATCTTTGAGCGTTGAGTGGACTCGAAAATTCCTGTCCTTCCTTGAAACGGAAAAAAACGCCTCTCCTCATACCACCAAAAATTACGAAGTGGATCTTCGCGAGTTTCGTCAAGTGATGGATGCTAAGCAGCTTTCCGAAGTGACTTACCTGGATCTCCGGGGTTTTTTAGCCCGGCTGCATGAAAAAAAATATTCACGCAATTCAATTTCCCGGAAATTAGCCTGCATCCGTTCTTTCTTCAAGTATCTGGTCCGGGAAAATGTGGTGTCCGCGAATCCCGCGATGGATATTGCAACGCCGAAACGTGAAAAACAGCTGCCAAAATTTTTAGATTTGACGGAAGTGACGCATTTGCTGGAAGCGCCTTCCCGTAATACCTGGGAAGAAAAACGGGATAAAGCCATTTTGGAAACGATTTATAGCTCAGGATTGCGTGTCAGTGAGCTGGTAGGACTCAACCGTGAGGACATTGATTTTTTTAGCGGGATGGTGACCATTCGCGGAAAAGGGAAAAAAGAACGATCGATTCCGCTGGGACAGGCGGCACTGAATGCCATTGAAGAGTATTCGAAAGTGAAGCCCTCAAAAGAGAGGCATGAAACCGGCGCTTCGATTAAATCGCTTTTTCGCAACCGCTTTGGGGGACGTCTCACGGATCGCAGCGTGCGGCGAATGATTTTAAAATACGGAAGGAGAATCTCGTCCGGAAAAAGAATTTCGCCGCACATGCTTCGCCATTCTTTCGCCACGCATATGCTAGACCGGGGAGCCGATCTCCGCAGCATTCAGGAAATTTTAGGACATGAAAATTTATCCACGACACAGATTTATACCCACGTTACGACCAAACGCCTTCGTGAAGTCTACGATGCGTCGCATCCCCGGGCCTGACACGGAGTGTCATCCTGAGTCCTTCGACGCGTGTCATTCTGAGCGAAGCGAAGAATCCAGGTGCCTCGAGGATAAGCTCGGTGGAGGATCTTTTTCGGATGGATTCTTTCTGCCAGACTCTTCGCTCAGAGTGACAAAAACCGTCACAGGGTCAGCAAATGGAGTCTCGTGATGCATAAGCCGCCCAGTTTTTGGTTCCTGACGACGTATCCTCTGGCCTATGCAATTTTTTGTCTGATCTATCTCCCGCATTTTTTATTGAGAACCAAACGGGCGGAAGATCCGGGACGCGTTCTGCGCGAAAGGCTCGGATCTTACCACCCGAAGAAATTCAAAGCCTTGCAAGGGCGGAAAGTGATTTGGGTGCATGCGGTCAGCGTGGGGGAGGTCATGGCCGCACAGATTTTTTTGGAACGGACTTTAGCCGTCTCGCCGGATCTGGATATTGTTTTGACCACGGTGACTCCCACGGGGCAGAGTATCGCTCAAACGTACGCACAAGAACGGCTTCACGTGGTTTATATGCCGTTTGATTTTCGATTTTCTGTTCGCCGATTTCTAAAAACGTTTCATCCGATGGTTTTGCTTTTGATGGAAACCGAGCTTTGGCCTCAGGCCTTAATCCAGGCCCAGGCGGCTGGACTTCCAGTCGGAATTTTGAATGCCAGGCTCTCGGAAAAGTCAACGCGTCGATATCGGCAGTTCCAATGGTTTTTCAAACCTCTCTTTCAGAGGCTTGATTTTGTGCTGGCGCAAAGCCAGGAAGACTCGGATCGTTTTCAAGAGGTGGGAGTTGCGCCTTCGAAAATGCAAGTGATGGGTAATATGAAGTTTGATAATGTATCGCTGGAACCTGTTTCGGAAAATATTTTGGAGGGATACCGAAAATCATGGGCGATCACAAACCGGGAAAGGATCTGGGTGGCAGGAAGTACGCATCCGGGAGAAGAGGAAATTATCTTCCGTGTTTTTCAAGCATTGAAACAAAAGTATCCGGATCTTAAATGCATCATTGCGCCCCGGCACATTGAGCGAGCCCAGGAATTAAAAAAACAGGCAGAGTTACGGGGATTAAGAGTCAATCTTTCTCGAAGTCATTGCGAGGAGCGAAGTGACGAAGCTGTCTCTAACGGCAAACAAGAGATTGCTTCGCCTCTGACTCGCAATGATCTGTCTTTTTCCTGGGACATTTTGATTTTGAATGAGTTGGGGAGTCTTAAGCAAGTGTATGGATTGGCCGAGGTGGTCTATGTTGGCGGAAGTCTTGTGCCGCACGGGGGACAAAACCCGATTGAACCGGCAGCTTTGCGCTGTGCCATTTTGCATGGTCCGAATGTGTTTAATTTTAAATCGATTTATCAGGGGCTCGATGCAAGCCAGGGCGCTGTCCTGGTAAATCATGAGCAAGACCTGAAATGCAGTCTAGAAACTCTTTTAGAAAATCCGGATCAACGGCGCCGTCTCGGTGAAAATGCGTTTCGAGTTGTGAGTGTGGCCCAGGGATCGAGTCGGCGTCATGTGGACTGGATTTTTAATTTTTTATCGTTATCACCCTTAGAAAGGATGTCTTATGTCATGCGCTCTGAGAAGTTATTTTCGTCGTCTTGCTGAAGGTTATGAACATGGTGTCGCCTCGCAGCTTTTAAAACCAGTCCTTGGGATCGCTTCCAATGTGTACGAGGAATTGACCCGGCAGCACCGACGGCTTTATGACACCCAGGTTCTGCAGCGCACTAAACTTCCTTTTCCCGTGATCAGCGTGGGCAACATTACCTGGGGAGGAACGGGAAAAACTCCTTTCGTAGAATATCTGGCCCGGAAATTCTCAGATTTTCATAAGACGCCGCTTGTGCTGACGCGTGGTTATAGTCACGACGAAGTAGCTCAGTTTAAACATCATCTTCCGGGCGTAGTGCTCGGAGTTGGAAAAAACCGCACGGAAGTAGCTAAGGCGATGGCTAAGCAGCAACCGGTGGATCTCGCGATCTTAGATGACGGGTTTCAGCATTGGCCTTTGGAACGGGATCTTGAAATCGCGCTTGTCAATGCCTTGAATCCGTTTGGGAACGGTAAAGTTATTCCCCAGGGCATTTTGCGCGAACCGGTCACTGCCCTGAAGCGGGCCTCGGTGGTCATGATCTCGCATTGCAATCTGGTTTTGCCGGCGGAGCTTAAAAAGCTCAGGGAAAAAATTTCAGAAGTGGCACCCAAGGCCTTTCTGGTGGAAAGTTATCTTGAACCTCTTTTCTTCTACAGGGCTAAAAACCGTGACCGTGTGATGCTGACCAAACTTCAGAATCATAAGGTTACGACTTTTTCGGGAGTGGGAACGCCCATTTCTTTTCAGAAGCTGCTATCGAGCATTCAAGTTAAACCGGTCCTGAATTTTGAATTCACAGATCACCATGAGTTCACAAAAAAAGAACTGGAAGAAATAAAAAAGGCAAGCCAGGTTAAGGGCCTTGAAGAAATAATTACCACTGAAAAGGATTTTTATCGCTGCGCTTCCCTGATGACGCAGGTATTGAATCCCTTAATTCTTGCAACACGACTGCGTATCAAGTCCGGCGAAGAAGTGCTAAACGAAAAACTATTCCGTCTTGTGGGGGTGAATCGTAAATGATCGAGGCCGTTGATTGGGCCGGCGCCTGGGGCCTTCGCCTTCTAGCCGGAATTTTTAACGCATTTCCTTTAAGGGCGGCTCTGGCGGTAGGGCGCTTTGGCGGGAGGATTGCGTTTTATTTTTTTTCCCGCCGCCGGAATGAAGCCTATGCGGATTTAAAAGCAGCCTTGGACCTAAGTCTTTCGGAAAAAGAGCGTTGGAATATTCTTCACCGTCTTTTTGAGCATTTTGGCCAGATGTTCGTGGAAGTTCTCCGCAGCTCTGTTTTTGATGAAGCGGAGGTTAATCGGTATGTTCAGGTGCATCACTGGGAGCGGTGTGAGCCGGCTCCGGAGCGGAAGCGCGGGCTTATATTTTTAACAGCCCATCTTGGCAATTGGGAATTGATGCAGCTTGTTTCTGGAAATCTGGGTCAGCCGATTCATGTTTTAGCGCAAAAGCAAAAACACCCCCGGATGGATCAGTATTTGAACCAGCTCCGGCAGTCACGGGGTAAAACAGTCTCGATTTCTCAAGGGATGGGAATTCGCGGTCTGCTGAAAGTCCTTCAAAACAAAGGCGTGATTGGTCTTTTGGGAGACCGGAGCGCTGGAAAACACGAAGGACTGATTCTTCCTTTCTTGGGGCGAAAGGCAACCATTCCTGTTGGCGCTTTTGAGATGGCACGGCGCACAGGATCCCTTTTGGTTCCCTGTTTTTTTATCCGGCGCAAAGGACATTTTTATGATTTCCATACGGAAGAGCCCATAGATTGCGGGTCTCCGGAAGATCAGGATCTTACGGTCCCCGTGACCCGCTACGTTCGGCTTTTGGAAGATGTGATCCGGAAATATCCGGAACAATGGCTTTGGTTCGGGAAGCGCTGGAAATACACGTGGACGAAGCGGCTTCTGATTTTATCAGATGGAAAACCTGGGCATGAGAAACAGTCGGAAGCGATCGCGAGTCATTTTCGGTCGGTCCAGATGCAGTATGACCGCCCGGGTATGGAATATTTGGTGGAAACGATTCAGGTTCGTTTCCGATCGCCGTGGCACAAAAAACTTTTTTCTCTGGTCTCACTTGTTTATATCCCATTTGCCCAAGGGAGACTGCGTTTTCTAAAAACATTTCTTGAGCCCAGCAGTTATGAAAAAATTGCCATGGCCAGCGCAGATTTTGTGATTTCTGCGGGATCCGGTCTTGTGCCGGTAAACCTTTGTTTAGTCCGGGACTTTGGAGCCAAAAGCGTCGTGCTCATGAAACCGAGTTTTCCCTTCAATTGGTTCCGTTATGATTTGGCGGTCATTCCGGCGCATGATCAAGGTGTGGTGCCCCGCCATTCGCTTCGTCCTTTGTTGGCTCCTAATACGATGGATGCGGCCAAGCTAGGGCAAGATGCTGAAAAATTAAAATCAACACTGAGGGATCCCTCCCGAATCAAGATCAGTGTTTTTTTGGGCGGGGATACGCGAAATTTTACAATGGCAATTTCTTCCCTTGAGTATTTATTTGCAGAGCTTCAGCGCGTGTCTAAAAAAAATGGCGATTATCTGATTACAACTTCGCGGCGAACGCCGGATACGGTGGTCGACTATTTCCGCGACCGCGTGCTTCAGGATCCTTCCTGCCAGATGTTCGTAGCCGCGAAGGAAGATGCGAGGTCTGAAGTGGTGGGCGGGATGATGGCGCTTGCCGAAATTCTTGTCGTGACCGAAGACAGCATCTCGATGATTTCCGAGGCCATTAGTACGGGAAAAAAAGTGATTGTCTTGACGTTTAGGACAACCAGTCTTCCCAAAAAACATCAACGGTTTCAGCAGCTTTTAAAAGACCGCTCGGTGGTGACGGTCAGTGAACCGGAACATCTGGAAGAGGCGATCAAACAGCTTTGTGGGTCCGTCGATTCTCATTTTGTAGAATCTGAAATTGAAATGCTTCGAAAAAGACTTCAGGAAATGCTATGAAAGTACTGCAGATGCTTCCTTCCCTGGAAGTGGGCGGTGTGGAACGCGGCGTGGTGGATCTTGTTCGCGGCATGAAACGACGAGGCGAAGAGACGATTGTGGTTTCTTCCGGCGGTGAACTTGTTAAGGAACTTCAGAAGGCCGGAGTGACCCATTACACGCTTCCTGTTCATCAAAAATCTTTAGCATCACTCCGCTTGATTTCCAAGCTCGTTCAAATTATTCAGCAGGAAGGAGTGGATATTGTCCACGCCCGAAGCCGTGTCCCTGCCTGGTTGGGTTATTTTGCGGCCAAGCAAGCCGGTGTTCCTTTTATGACGACGTGTCATGGTTATTATTCGACGCATTTTTTGAGCAGGGTGATGGGATGGGGAAGGCGCGTGATTGTGATCTCACGGGTAATCGGTCGACATATGATTGAAGATTTTGGAGTATTGCCGGACAAGATCCGCTTGATTCACCGGGGTGTGGATCTGAGTCAATTTAGCGGTTTGTCATCTCCGCCTGACCGGCAGACAGGCCCGAAATATGATAGCGTGGAAAAAAAACCATTTCGAATTTTGAACGTGGGGCGGTTATCACCGATCAAAGGTCAGGTGGAATTCCTGAAAGCAATTCACCAATTGCGATGCCGTTGTCCGAATATTGAAGTGTTGGTTGTGGGATCTGAAGGTAAGGGGAAGATAAAATATACTTCTTTAATTCAAAAAACCATTACCCAACTTGGGCTTGAATCCTGCGTGAAGCTGCTTGGAACGCGCCGGGATATTCCGGAGCTGATGCAGCAATCGAATCTTTTGGTCCTGAACACGCTAGTGCCGGAGGCTTTTGGCCGCGTGATTGTTGAAGCTGGAGCGATGGGTGTTCCTGTCATTGCAACGCGTCTGGGAGGTGTGTTGGATATTATTGATCATGAAGAAAATGGGTTACTGGTGACACCCGGGGATACGGAAGAGCTAGCCGCTGCCATGGCCCGGTTTTATGAGCACCGGGATCTGGCCGGTGAATTTGGCGCGAAGCTTTCCACCAAAGTACGGGCTCATTTTTCTATGGAGGGAATGCTGGATGAAACTCTGGCGATATACCAGGAACTGCGGCAGGAGAAAAAAATCCTGATTATAAAACTGGGAGCTATGGGAGACTTGATTCTTGCGACTCCAAGTTTTCGCATGATCCGAGAGCGTTTTCCCAGCGCCTCTATTTCCCTTTTGGTGGATAAGAGACACACCTCGGTTGTTGAGGCCTGTCCTTATCTGGATGAAATTGTTCCGGTGGACCGCTATAAACTTTCTCACCCCGATTATTTTTTAAAGACGGCCAAAAAATTACGGCAAGAGGCCTACGATATCTCGGTGGATATCCAAAACTCCAAGTGGACGCATGCGCTGGCATTTTTTGGAGGGGTGGTTAAACGGTACGGTTTTTTTCGTGGAAGTTTTGGATTCCTTTTGAATGCACCTGATCGTTCTCATGAGATTCCAGATGCGCCGGTCAAACAGCAATTTAAGCTTCTCGCCAAGTTGGGAGTCCGGGATTTTAGCGAACATCTTGAGCTTTGGCCGGATCAAGCCGTCGAAAAACGTGTTGCCGGGTGGGTGGAAGCCGTACAGCTTAAATCAGGTGTAAAGAAAATAGGGCTTTTTGTTGGGTCCAGTCCCGCGTGGCCCACAAAACGTTGGCCGCTTGAGTCTTTCAAAATGCTTGCGCAAAAACTGACGCAGTCTTTGAACGCTCAGGTATTTCTTTTTGGGAGCACGGAAGAAAAGCCCCTCGTAGATTCATTTTTTTCTGAACACAATCCGGGAGTGATTAATTGGGTGGGAAAAACCTCCCTTCAGGATTTGATCTCAGGCGTGAAACAGATGGATGTTCTTGTCACCGGGGACACGGCGCCGCTTCATATTGCCAGCGCTATGAAGGTTAAAATTGTGGCGCTCTTTGGTCCCACGGATTCTCGGCGTCACATGCCGCCTGGTGCAGGATCGATGGTACTTCAAAAAGCCCTGCCCTGTCAGCCCTGCTATTCGGGGAGCTGTAAAAACCCTGAAGAATTGGCATGCCTTCGAAAAATTTCTGTGAGCGAAGTGTTCGAAGCGGTTAAACGCCAGCTTCATACCGCTGAGGGACAGGTCTCAAGCACTTTTGTTTCTGGGCATAGAACCGTTTCCGCCAAAAACACGGACGGATTCGTCCTTCCTTCTGGCGAAGAAAATCCTCAATGAAAATCAGCAAAGCATCTTCAGTTAATGAGACCCGTCCCTAACACACCATGAAAATTCTAATCGTCACAAAAAATTGGTTGGGGGATATTCTTTTTCAGATCCCCGCAATAGAAACGATCCACCGTCAATATCCCGAAGCGGAAATCGTTTGTATGTCGCCTAACCGTTGCAAAGAAATTCTAGAAGCTCATCCAGCGGTGAAGCGTGTCCTGGTATTTGATGAAAAAAAAGAGCACCGGTCTTTTTTCGGGCGATGGGCCTTTGCTTGGCGGATTCGCAATGAACGTTTCGATAGGGTTTATCTTTTTCATGATTCCAGAACCCGTGCGGCGCTCGTTTGGCTTGCCGGCATTCCCGTAAGAATAGGTTTTGCTGGAAACCGTAGAGTTTTTTTGACGCGTGCGATCAAGGAGCCGCAACGTAAAATGCATCAGGTTGATTATTTCCTGTGCGTGGTGGAAGAAGCGGAAGGTTTGGCTCATGAGACGAAACCGTATCATTTTTATTTTTCCCCTCAAGATGCCGAAAGTGCTAAAAGAAAAACAAAATCCTTACCAGGATCTTCCTATGTTTGTTTTCATCTTGGGGCTAATTGGGAACCCAAACGCTGGCCGGTTACCCATTTTGCGAAGCTCGCGGATCTGATTCATCAAAGGTGGGGACTTCCTGTGATAGTTACCGGAGGGGCGCAGGATGTTCCGCTGGCTGAAACCTTAAAGCGGGAGATTCGTCAAGCACAGGTGATGATTTTGGCGGGATGTACGACTCTTGGAGAACTGGGAGCGATTTTTAAAAATTCACTCTTCGTCGTTTCTGGGGATTCGGGTCCTATGCATATTGCCTCTGGAGTGGGCACTTCCGTGGCCGCACTTTTTGGACCCACAGATCCTGATGGGACCGGGCCGCGCGGAACCGGCAAGATTCTTATTCTTCGTTTTGTTCCCGAAGGATTTCAGGTTCCCTGGTATGGGGAGGAAAAAGATTTTCCCAAAGAAGGATGGCTTTCTCATATCCAACCGGAAGAAGTGATTCGGGCCATTGAAAAACAACATTGGGTGTCTTCCGCCGTTCCGTACGTACTATGAAATCAAATCAGATTCTTGTGATTACGCTTAGTAATATCGGCGATGTGATTGTGACCACACCCGTGATGGCCGCCCTAAAATCCCAGTTTCCGGAAGCGCGTTTGACCGTGGTTTGCGGCCCTCGGACTGTCAGCATTCTCAAAGGCAGTCGGATGATTGATGAACTTGTGGTTTATGACAAACACGCGCGTTTGTCTGAAAAGCTGAAGTTTATTATTCAGCTTCGCCGGAAGAAATATGATCTTGTGGTGGATCTCCGTCATACAGCAATTCCTTATTTAGTTTCAGCAAAACAAAAAAGCCCAATTTTTCGCGGCGGAAAAGTTTTGCCGCTCCACGAAAAACATTTGGTCATTCTAAAAGCCATGAAGCTTTCGACGGAAATTCGTCAGCGTTTTGATTTTTTTACTCCTGAAGAAGAGGCGAGTGTTCTTGCTAAGATTCAAAAACGAGGGATTCGTGCGGATGCTTCCTGGATCGTCATTGCTCCCTTTGCCGCAAGTGAACTCAAGACCTGGACATTTTCCGGATTTAAAGCCTTGGTGACCCAGCTACTCGAATCTTTTTCCGGTGAAATCCTGCTGGTCGGCGGTGAACGAGAAAAATCCATGATGGGTTCTTTAGCTCAGATTCATCCACAGCGCGTGATTAATCTGGCCGGGGAGACCAGCCTCCGGGAACTTTCAGCCTTAGTGAATCGTGCGGCACTGCTTGTCGCCAATGACAGTTCGGTCGTGCATCTTGGATTCGAAATGAACCGGCCGACGGTGGCGATCTTTGGTCCTACCGATCCGGCCTTAAGTGGAAGAAAAGGTCCGCGATTCAGGGTCGCTCAGCACACGGCGCCCTGCGTGCCATGTGAACAGGCTCATTGCCGCTTGGACCGCCGCGTTTGTCTGGATGATCTCGCACCCGAAACTATTTTTCAAGCCTGTCAGGAGCTCTTGAGTCATGCCCTTCAATCCTCCTCCTAAACGCATTTTGGTCACGCGCACCGACCGTATCGGGGATCTCGTCCTTTCCACGCCGGTGTTTGAAGCGCTGCGGCAAAAATTTCCCAAAGCCTGGATCGCCTGTCTGACTTTTGTAGAGAATCGCCAACTTGTGGAGGGAAATCCTTTTCTTGATGAAGTGATTTTGTATGATAAAAAAGGAACGGAAAAAAGGTGGTGGGAGAATTTTATTTTTGCCTTGAGACTTGCCCGGAAAAACTTCGACATTGTCATTCATCTTCATAGTACACACCGGATGCACTGGACTGGCTGGCTGGCCCGCATTCCGGTCCGGATTGGATGGATGAGAAAATCCGCATGGACGTTAACGCATGCTTTTTCCGATCACAAAAAAGAAGGGCAAAAGCACGAAGCCGCTTACAATTTTGATTTGCTCGAGCCGCTTGGTATTTCGCTCCCTCTGGTTTTAAAAACCTGGTTTCCTTTACAGGAACGGGACAGCAAATCTTTAGATCAGCTTCTTTTTCATCATGAAGTGGATGTTCATCGTCCAATTTTTATTGTCAGCCCCTCGGCGAGTTGTCCTTCGAAGCGTTGGCCTGCGGGTTCCTTTGCGCAAGTCATGGAAAAACTTTTTGAAACCTACCAGCCGGAACTGCTCGTGGTTGGATCTAAACAAGACCGTTCTCTTGTGCAGCAAATTCGGGAACGAACCTCCGTGCGCTTCCATGATTTGACGGGACGGCTGTCGCTTGGAATGCTGGGTCAGCTTTTGAAACGATCCGCCCTCATGATTTCCAATGACTCCGGGCCCGTGCATATTGCTTCCGCAGTGGGCACGCCCGTCATTTCTATTTTTGGGCGCAAGCAGGCTGGGCTTTCCCCTGAGCGCTGGCGGCCCCTTTCGGAAAATTCCAGAGTGCTTTGGAAAGATGCGGGCTGTGAGGTTTGCCTCGCTCACGATTGTCAAATTGATTTTCTTTGTCTCCAGATCATTTCGGTTGAGGATGTTCTTCAAGCGGTTCGTGAACTAAGAAAAGGAGACAGGTTGCCGCAACCTGTCTCCTTCTGAGGGTATTATGAAAACCATCCGGCGCGCGCTTGTGGTCGCCCCTTACGGAATCGGAGATCTGCTTTTTGTGACGCCGGTTTTAAGGGCGCTTCGCCTGCTTCCCGGCATCGAACGCGTTGATATGATTTTGGGTTCACGCACCGAAAAAGTGATTCGTTCCAATCCGCATGTGGATGATCTTTTTCCCATTGATAAAGATCGCTTTCATCAGCGAAGCCTCTGGAAAAATCTGGCCGAAATTTTTTCTTTGACGCGTATTCTTCAAAGCCGTCATTATGATCTGCTGCTTGATTATTCCCAGCGTCCCGAATACGGATTCTGGGCAAAGTTCTTTTTGAGGATTCCAGTGCGCTCCGGGTTTCAGTACAAACGTTCCGGCCTTTTTTTGACGCATAAGACTTCTACTGCGGAAGGGTTTACCGGAAAGTCCGTGGTCCATTTTTTTTGCGAAGCCGCCGAAAAAGCGGGTGTGAGAGTCGAAGACCGATTCCTGGAATTTTATGTCACGGATCAGGATCGCATTGAAGCGGAAACATTTTTAACGCAGTACGGATTATCTTTGAAAGACGATTATGCTGTGATCTCTCCCGGCGGTGGAGAGTCCTGGGGCAGGGACGCGCATTTCAAACGCTGGCCCGCCGATCATTTTGCTTCCTTATTCAATCAAGTGAAATTACGAATAGGCGTCTCTCAAGTTTTGATCTTGGGGAGCGCCGGAGAAAAAACTCTTGCGGAACAACTTTGCAAAAAACTGGAAATCAAGGCGGTTAATCTGGCCGGCGCATGCTCGATCAATGTCTCCGCAGCCATTTTGGGAAAAGCACAATGCTTCATCGGAAATGACGGAGGTTTGGTCCATATGGCGCATGCGTTTCAGATTCCGGTCGTGGCCTTTTATGGCCCGGTGGATCCCGGTGTTTATGGACCTTTCCCTGAAAATCCGCGCGCGGTTTCGATTTTCAAGGAAGGGCTCGAGTGCCGGCCCTGTTATCAGCGCTTTCGTTACAACAGCGCTTGTATCCATCGCGACTGCTTGCAGGCCTTGTCTGTAGAAGAGGCAGTGCAAATGCTGGATCAAAAAAAATGGTTTCAAACGTTAGAAACGGCCCGATGAAAATTAAACCCAAAAACGTTTACCTGTCATTGCGAGCGAAGCGAAGCAATCTCCAAGATCGCCACGTCCCGCCTCTGGCAGGACTCGCGATGACGGTTTTTCTAGTTCTGATGCTTTTTCCGGTTCCCGGGTATGCGGCAAAAATTCCAGAGCGAAGCTACCCGACCGTTGATCAGCCGAAGCAGGAATTTTTTGTGGGAGAAAAATTAGTTTATTCTATCCGCTATTTAGGGATTCCTATTGGCAGGGCGGAAGGCTGGATCAAGGAAGTTGTCGAGATCCGCGGACGAAAAGCGTACCACATTGTGGTCAAAATCGCTTCCACGACGGTGGTGGATCTGATTTATAAAGTGCGCGGCGAACACCATACTTACATTGACGTCGAAAAACTTTATTCTCTCCGTTACCAGGTGCAATCCTCTAAAAATCCGTCTCAAACCGCCTTCGAGATGAATTTTGATCATCCTAAAAATGTGGTGGATTATTTTTATGCGCGGCGGAAGATTCATAAAATCTTTCCAATATTCAAAGACAGCCAAGACCGGCTTTCTCTGGGATATTTTTTCCGCACCTTGGCCGTTAAGCCCCACGAGGTCGTTTCCATTCCTGTCAGTACGGAACAAAAAAACTGGAAGATCCAAATTAAAACCCAAGGGACAAGGAAAATGATTTTTTCTGGCGTCGGAACCTTTGAAGCGATACAAATTCTGCCGAAGCTGGATTTTGTCAGTACGCTTAAAGGTGAGGGAAGTGTGCGCGCATGGATTAGTCTGGACGAGCGACGGATCCCGCTTCAATTGGAAGCGCGAGCGCCGTTGATCGGAAGTATCAAGGTCTCTCTCATTGCTTATACTCCCGGTGAACCGCGTAGAAAATAGTGACAATGTTCGTAACTGTAGCAGGGTACGCAGCGCTATTGTTACCGTTGCTGTTATTAAGAGAGTTGAGGTACAATAAAAATATCTATGATTAAAAAAATAATGACGACGTCCTTAGCGCTTTTGATCCTTGCCAGCGCAATTTTTTTGATGTTGCCTCTCCCCGGCGATATTTCGATCCTGATGTATCACTTCGCCGGAAGCGAAGAGGAATCCTCTAAATCCAATAACACGATTACTCTGCAAAGTTTCAAGACCCAGATGAAATATCTGAGATGGTTTAGGTATCACGTGATTTCCATGGAAGAGTATGAACAGATCCATCTCAAGAAAAAAGCCCCGCGAGGAAGAGAAGTGGTGCTGACGTTTGATGATGGCAATCAAAGTTACTTTACGGAATTTTTCCCTGTGCTTGAGTCTTACGGCTATCCTTCCACCATTTTTTTGATCAGTGAAAGCGTCAAACACCAGTCGAACGGCAGTATGTCCGAGGAAATGATCAAGGTCATTATGAAAAGCCCGCTAGTGACCTTGGCGGGACATACCAAGACGCACCCCTTTTTAACGGAAGTGAGCCCTGACCCGCTCAAAGATGAGGTGATGCAATCCAAAAAAGATCTCGAAACCATGTTTGGAAGGCCGATGGATTATTTTTCCTACCCTTTTGGAGATTTTAACGAACTGGTCATGAAGGCCGTCCAGGATGCCGGATATCTTCTGGCCTTTACCACTTCTCCTAAAAAACTGAAACACCTCAAAGAAAGCCTCTTTTCTATAACCCGGATCAAAATGGGCGAATCCAACAAAAATCCGGTGATTTTCTTAGCTATGACCTCCGGTATTTATCAGAATTTCAAGCGCTGGCGGCAATCTCTTCGTTAGGTCTTCCTCAGTAATTTCCTGTCTCTCACGAAATAAAGTAGCATTAGCTATCTTTAGATAGCATTAACTATCATTCATGGCCCTCCCAAATTTGTAGCAGTAATTATCATCAGCTATCTTTTAGGCAGTACCAAATAAATCACCTTTAACAGAAAAGTGACCATGGGCGGTCCTACTTTTAAAAGCGCGAAAAAATCTCTCTGTCTAAAAACGATCGCCCTTTTCTTGTCTATTCTCTTTAGCGTTTTCGAAAGTCTCTCCTTTGCGTCTCCGTTAAGAGGAGGGAGCGTTTCTTCCGGATTGGCTCCGTCATCTTCTGATCTAAAAATGTTACTGAAGGAACCGGCCCTTTTTCCCAAAGAACTTGGTCATATCGAAGAGACGCATCAAGGCGTCTTAAAACCCACCGTCATTTTAGTTCGCGATGCTCATGCCGTGACCAGCGCGCAATTATCCATCCAAAAAATCATGGAGGAAGTTGCAAAAAAGTACGGCGTCCGTGCTTCAGGAGTAGAGGGAGCAACGGGAGATTTTGACTCAGTGCTTCTCCGGTCTTTCCCTGACAAAACCATTTTGAATTCAGTCCTCTCAGACTATCTAAAGCGCGGAGAATTGACCGGACCCGGTACGGCCGATTTTTTAAATGCAGCCCGCGGAAAAACTTCAGGGCTGGAAACCTGGGAGCTGTATGAAAAAAATTATTTTGCCTGGCTCCGGGCCTGGAAAGTTCGTCAGGCGGCGCTGAACGAAGTGGAAGTTTCCCGGAAAACAATGGACGGAAAACGGCTTTCCCTTTATTCCAAAGAGTTGAATGCCTTTTATGAGCAATGCCGGGATTTCCGGCACGACCCTTCAAAGTTTTACGCGCTCCTGAACTATCTCGCCGGTTTAAAAATTTCTCCTCGGAATCCTTCCGCTTATTTTGAGCTTCCAAAACTGCTGAAGTTTGCGGCGCAGGAGTCCGGCCTTGAACCGGCCAAGCTTGCCCAGGAAATTCAAAAAACGACTCAGGATTTTGAAGCCCGCTGCAAAATTCGTCTCAATCCTGCGCATGCCGGACAGTACGGTGTGATTCGCCAGCAATATGGCACCGGGGCGATGGATGCCGCAGATTATCTCTCTTCTCTTGAAAAGCTGTCCGTTCAGGGAGGATGCGCGGTGGATTTCAATCCTGCGCTCAAAGACCTGGCGGAAAATGCGGATCAAGTACGTCTCGTCTCCGGAACCTCTCTGATGGATGAAATCGAGTCTTACCTGGCAGAAGTCAGGGCCCGGCTTGCCAAAAATCCGGCTGAGAAAGCGCTTGAAGAAGATTACGAAAAACTTTATCAACTGGAAGATCTCGCAAAGCTGGAGATGTCGAGAAAATCTTACGACTCGCTTTTGTCCCGACGTCAGGATTTTTCCCCCTGGTTTTCCCGCGAAACAATCTGGAAGCCGATGCTGGATTTTTATGCCCTGGCGATTGACCGCGACCGGGCCCTTTTTGAAAATCTGGAGAAACGGATCCAAAAAGAAAAGCTCGAATCGTTTCTCACGGTTCTCGGAGGTTTCCATGAAGAAGGTCTGAAGCGGCAAATGAAAGCCAAAGGTTACTCGTATCTTGTCATCACTCCGCACATCCGCAGTCTGGAAGGAAAAGAAACCTATGAAAACCTGATGCTCGGGAAATTCTCCTACCGGAAAAATCTTCAAAACAGTTTTTATGAGACCTTTGTCCGGGTTGCCGGCCAGGAGCTGGCCCGCTCGCTCCCGCCTTCGCAATTTGGCCGGACCATGAAAACCTGGCGCGATGATATTTTGAGGTACTTATCCGAAGAGGGGCGCCTTGCCGAGGCCTGGCAATA
>SICL01000088.1 GCA_009691445.1 Candidatus Taenariivivens baikalensis
TTCTTGTATCTTGAATATTTGGTTATTACTTGGTAATTGCATCTTGTTTCTTGGTCATTTAGGAATTTTATGAGAATCCTTGGCGTTGATCCAGGCACGCTTCGCACCGGAGTGGGTCTGATTGAAGCCCAGGGAAGTCATTACTATTTAGTTCACACCGAGGTGGTGACCGCGCGTCCGAAACAAAAAATTGAAGAACGTCTTCATCTGATCCACGAAAGATTACTTCAAATTATTTCCGAATACCGGCCCTCCGTCGTAGTTCTTGAAACTGTTTTCTTTGGACGTGATCTTAAGGCAATGGTTAAGATTGGCGAGGCACGGGCTTGCGCGATGCTTGCTGCCGCCCAGGCCAAACTTCCTCTGTTTGAATATGCGCCGGCCCGCGTCAAGCAAGCTGTTTCCGGAAATGGCCGCGCGACTAAAGACCAGATTCAGCATATGGTACAGCGGCTTCTTGGACTTAAGACAATGCCGCCTTCCGATAGCGCGGACGCCTTGGCCATTGCCATTTGCTATCTTCACACTCACCGTGGGATGCTGACTCCCCAAAGAAAAAATTCCACGGGTGGATGGACTTCGGAAGATTTAAAAGCATTGCTTCAAAAACAAAGGGTAACGGTCGTAACTTAATAAGGACCTATTCTGATAACAAGCTACGTCGTCATTGCGAGGAGACCCGCAGGCCGACGCGGCAATCCCGGAGCATAACCCGAGATTGCTTCGCTTTGCTCGCAATGACAGGGTTTCTAAAATTATGTACGAATTTGTTCAAGGAAAATTAATCGAAAAATCACCCATGCGGGCCGTGCTGGATGTCCACGGCGTGGGCTACGAAGTTCGGATTCCTATCTCCACATTTTCAAAACTTCCTGCGCTAGGTGAAGCCGTCCGCCTGCTTACGCATTTTATTGTCAGGGAAGACGCCCAGCAGCTTTACGGATTTTTCACCCCGGAAGAACGTGAATTTTTTAGGCTCCTGATTTCTATTTCAGGGATTGGTCCCAAAATGGGAATCACAATGCTCTCCGGAATGACTTTGCCTGAACTTAGGCAGGCCATTATTCAGGGATCGATCTTGACCCTGACGAATATTCCTGGGATTGGCAAGAAGACGGCGGAGCGTGTGATCGTAGAGCTTCGAGAAAAAGTCGTCAGTTTGGATGTTAAGGACGCATCCCCGATGATGCCTTCAGGACCGGCCAGTGCGCAAGATCAAATCCTGGAGGATAGTATTCAGGCGCTTCAAGAGCTGGGTTATAAAAAACAGGATGCTAAAGATGCTCTTCAAAAGGCGTGGAAAGAGTTAGAAGGCAGTGCGAGTCAGGGGTCCGTCCCCGAGCTGATTAGAAAGTCTTTAAAATATGTTTGAAGCCCAGTATAATCCCGACGTTACTCTCTTAGTGTCATCGCGAGGAGGCCAAAGGCCGACGTGGCGATCTTGTTTTTTAGATTGCTTCGCTTCGCTCGTAATGACGAGTAAAGATGAGAACTGTCCCTATCAGGAGGTGAGACTCCCATGAGTACTCCCAAATATAAAGTGTTTAATTCCCGCCACCATCAGCGTCTGCAGGTAAGTTACCTTTTAAAATACACCATACTAAAAACAGAAGAAGGTCCCTTTGTTTCCAACATCAAAGATTTAAGCGCGGGGGGAGTTCGTTTCTGGACAGATCAACCTCTCGCGGAGGGATCTCTCTTGAAACTAACCATCTTGATTCCTCCTTTGGGACGTGTGCTTGAAACCCTAGGCCGCGTTCAACGAGTACGTTTTGCTCCCAGAAACAGTATCTACTATATTGGAGCTGGATTTATTGAGCTGAGTTCGGAAGACCGCGAGACGATGAATCAATTCATTGAGGATTTGCTCACGCGCGAAGCAGGTAAGGCGACTTCTAATGTTCCTCAAGTGGTCAGCCGCTTCCGTCCTTTTCAACCAGTATCTTAAATTTTAAATCTAAAATCTAAAATTGAACAGCCAAGCAGTTTCTTTTTAAATTTAAGATTCTGAGGTATTGTGTCTGAAGAGAGATTGATTGCCCAGCAAAGTCAGCCGGAGGATCATGTTTGGGATGAAACCCTGCGGCCTTCGATTCTTCCTGACTTTATCGGTCAATCCAAAGTGAAGGATAATCTTCAGATCTTTATCCAGGCTGCCCGCCAGCGTAAAGAGCCGCTTGATCACGTTCTGCTCTTCGGTCCTCCGGGGCTTGGGAAAACAACACTCGCCAATATCATTGCCCGGGAAATGGGGGCCAATGTCAAAACCACTTCGGGTCCTGTCCTGGAGCGCCCCGGAGATCTCGCCGGTGTCCTGACCAATCTCGAAGAAGGGGATGTCCTTTTCATTGATGAAATCCACCGCGTTTCTCACATCGTCGAAGAATTTCTTTATCCGGCGATGGAAGATTTCTGTATTGATATTATGATCGATAAAGGACCCAACGCACGCTCGGTTAAAATCAATGTCCCTAAGTTCACTTTGATTGGGGCGACAACGCGCAGCGGACTTCTCACGGCACCGCTTCGTTCACGGTTCGGTATTGTGGAGCATTTAAATTTTTACGAGACCGAAGAGCTTGCTACGATTATCCGCCGCTCGAGCCGCATTCTAAAAATTGATATTGATTCTCACGGTGAAGCAGAAATTGCGCGGCGCTCGCGCGGAACGCCGCGTATTGCGAATCGTCTTCTGCGCCGCGTCAGGGATTACGCCCAGGTGAAGGCTCAGGGGAAAATTACGCGTGAAGTTGCGGATCAGGCACTACAAATGCTTCGCGTAGATCCCGAAGGTCTGGATATTATGGATCAGCGTATTCTTGAATATATTATGAAAGAGTGCGATGGCGGGCCCGTCGGAATTTCCAGCCTTGCGGTTGGAATTAGCGAGGAGCCGGAAACCCTTGAAGAAGTTTACGAACCTTATTTGATTCAAAAGGGTTTTCTTAAACGTACCGCCGCCGGTCGCGTCGCCACCCGGCGTGCGTACGAACACTTCAACCTTACCCCTCCCAAGTCCTCTCCCGATCTTTTTTAATCGTCTGTCTATGACTTTCTATACAAAGACGTCAGAGCTGTGAGCTCCGCAGGGTTTTGTCATTGCGAGTCCCGCGCTCTGGCGGAGACCTGCCTCGCCGGCAGGCGGGCGCGGCAATCCCGGAGCATAACCCAAGATTGCTTCGCTTTGCCCGCAATGACGAAAATTTAGACTTTCAAAGTAGTCATCAGTGATCGTTAATGATTAGCGATGGTTGCTATTTTTATTTTTAAATTAATCATTTTTAATCATTCCATTGCTATTCACTCTGTATAGGGTAGAATTTCGCATCAGACTTTATAATAAGTTTTTAAAGTCTATACAAAGATGCGAAAAAACACACAAATCCTCAGAATAATCGCGTTCATTACGGCTGCTTTTTTCACCGCCGAACAGCTCTGTCTTGGAATGTCTCCGGAGAGCCTCAAAATCCTTCCGCAATCGGAGATTCGTTCAAACCTTGAGGTCACGCTTCCTTCCGAACTTGGAACAGTTAAAGGGGTCTATTTTTCCGAACGCAATACTCAGTTCGAACCCCGCAGTACGATCATCCACATCCAGGACGCGCACGCGAATTACGAAGCTCAGATCCAGATCAAAAAAATCCTGGAATACCTTCAGCGGACTTATGGGATTCGAGATTACTTTCTGGAAGGCGCGGCCGGAAAACTGGAACCCAAATACCTGGAGCTTTTTTCCGATCCCAAACTTAATTTAAAATTGGCGGATGAACTCGCCAAGCAGGGGGAATTTACCGGCGCGGAAATGGTCCTTCTGGAGAACCGAAAAACCCGCGCTCAGGGGATCGAGGAAATTCCTCTTTACCGCCAGGGCTACCAGGCACTGAAAAAAGTTTTTCAGAAAGAAAATGAATCGGATACCTGGCTTGGTAAAACTGGCCTTGAAATGGACAAGGCCGCGTCTCAGATTTTCTCTCCCGAACTCCGGGAAGCGCTTCAGGAATGGAAACATTTCGAGGCCGGCCGCCGCGAGTTTCTTCCCTATGTCCAGACGCTGACGAAAAGAGCGAAAAAGGTCCTGAATCTAGATCTTAAAGATATGGACTCCCAGATCGAATGGCCTCAATTGACCCGCCTGCTGGCTGTCCAGGAAATGGAAAAGAAAATCAATCCAGAGCAGGCGGAGAAAGAGAAAGTAAAGCTGATGACTTGGCTCAAAAGGTACCAGGTTACATTATCTGACCAGGTACCTTCTGCTGTTTCTTATTTGGAGAAACTTGATTTCAAGGGCGGTGCCCTCCACAAAGCCGTTTCAGGTCAGCCCCTTCGGCAGTTTCTTGAAACATTCGCAAAAGAAGCCAATCCCAAAGGATTTCACTTCCACGATTATCCCGAATTCAGCCGCGCCGCAGGAATCCGGATTCTCTGGGAAGAACTGAATGCGGAAAAAATGTTTGAGGAAATTGAACTTCTTTTGACACAGATCCTTGAGCGCCTTGCCCGGTCTCCGGAAGAAAAAAATCTGCTCGCACTTTATCGCGACAAAGCCCTGCTGGAAAGACTTCTTCACCTTGAGCTTAGCCGGAAGGAATGGGAGAGGGTTTCTGCGCGTCGCAATGAACTCAGTCCGGAGAGAATGGCTGTGCGGTTAAGGGAGTTTGGTCATCCTGAGATTGCTTCGTCGTCCCGCCAAGTCGGGACTCATCGCAATGACGTCGCAAAAAAAATCGAAAACCCTGTCATTGCGAAGAGGCCTCAAGCCGACGAAGCAATCTCGTTCCACCAAGCTCTCCGCTTCTACGACATCGCCATCCAGCGTGAGGCCGCCTTTGAGCAGAAAATCACGAGTTCAATGAACAAAAACAAAATCCAAAAAGCCGTGGTGATCACCGGAGGATTCCACACCCAAGGCCTTGAAGAATCCTGGAAGAAAAGCGAGACCAGCTTTGTCACGATTGTTCCTAGAATGAACGGGGAAAACACGCTCCAGAAATCCCTGTACCGCGAGTCAATGCTTCAGACGAAGAAAACCATTTTTGATCTCGCTACGCAGCCGTCAGCATCCATTTTAGCCCCCCCCAAAATTTTACAAAAGATGGGGTTCAACCCGGTTCGGCGCTGGAGAAATGTTTTTGACCATGCTGCCCAAATTGCAAACGTCAGCCGTCTTCGGGATCTCGGCGCCAAACTGGCGGGCGGCTCTCCCCAATCCCTCGAGATTTTTTCAAGAATCATAAAAAACCGTAAACCAGTCAGTCGGTTAACCCATGAACCGGTTTTCGGCGAACTCATTCGTTCGGAGGTTAGAGGATCTTCTTTTGATCCACCTGCTGAGAACTATTATCTGACTCACAAAGGTCTTTTTGATGAGGCGCCCGTCTTTCAAGATTTTGAAACATTCCGGATCTGGTATCAGAAAAATAAATCAAGGCTTGTCTCCAAGGAAGATGAGCATGAAGTTTTAGGAGCCAGCTACACAGTGCTGGTGCTTGTGCACGGCGGGAAGATTGCAGCTGAGAAGCAGCAGGATTTCCAAAGAAATTCTAGTGCGTATGAATACGGTGAAAGTTCAGAATTGATCCAGCGCGCTCCAAAGTTTGAAGACTTTGAGACCTTCCGGATCTGGTATCAGGGAAATAAATTAAGACTGCTATCGAAAAAAAATAAGACAGAGGCTTTAGGAGCCAGCTACACAGTGCTGGTGCTTGTACGCGCTGGGAAGATTGCAGATGAGAAGCAGCAGGATTTCCAAAGAAATGCCGGTGCGTATGAGTATGCTGAGAATTCCGAAGCGATTCGGAATGCTCCAAAGTTTGAAGACTTTGAGACCTTCCGGATCTGGTATCAGGGAAATAAATCAAGACTGATATCGAAAGAAAATAAGGCAGAGGTTTTAGGAGCCAGTTATACAGTGCAGGTGCTTGTACACGCCGGGAAGATTGCAACTGAGAAGCAGCAGGCCTTCCGATTCAATGCCGGTGCGTATGAGTATGCCGAGAATTCCGAAGCGATTCGGAATGCTCCAAAGTTTGAAGACTTTGAAACCTTCCGGATCTGGTATCAAGGAAATAAATCAAGAC
>SICL01000089.1 GCA_009691445.1 Candidatus Taenariivivens baikalensis
TTCAAGATCCAAATACGTGGGCACAAATGAATGCGGGCCAACAACAAGCCCGGCAGGAGTTATATGAAAAAGCCCGGGTTATTGTGGACAATACTCTGGACCGCTGGCAAAAACAAATCCTGTTTCGTCGCTCTGAGTTGCAGGAAAATTCGGGTTCAAAAGCCCGCTCCGAAGTGCGGACGGAGAAACCGAAGGCACGGCCCAAGAAACTCGAAGCTTCCTTTAAAGGTAAGAACCGGACAGGAGTCAGCAAAAAAGATCTGTTTCAAAGGTTCAAAGCTCAACTTTTTTTACAATTAAGTTCAACGGTCGTCGATGAGCTTAGGATGACGCATAATATGAAAGTGATCAGAAGTATTTTAACGACGAACGGCATTGAGTATGTGGATCAAATTGCGGGAGAATTTTTGGATCAGGCTATCACGGAGCTTCTAAAGAAGCGCCCTCCAAAAATGGAACAGGTCCCGAGAGTATCGGTCAATCGGCTCAGCTTCGGAGGTCAAGGTCGATCCCTGATTGCCTACCAGGGAGATGATTTTGAGTACATTGTGAAAATCCCGCTTCGTCCGGATTCGGAAGGAGTGGTGCGAGGTATCTGGATTGGTATGGGGTATCAACTTGCGAAACAGAGGTTAAAAGATTATGCCGTCCCTACGATGGTGATTGATGTCAGCCAACAAGGGCAGAAAGAGTTCGTTTATCATCTGGAGGACAAGGATAACAAGCGTGTCCGATTGGCCATTATCCAGCCCAAACTGACGCGGCTTATTGATAAAATCAAGGCGCTCACTCGCGACAATCAAATTGAGCAGGCCAAAAATATTCTTGAAGACTACAAAAAAAGCGTTGTTGGAATTTTTCGGCGCGGCGTTGTTGATTCAGATGTGGGAGGAACGCTTTATAATTTTGGATATAACGAAAAGACGGGAGCCATTCAAATCTTTGATCTCGGCGATCTGGCGCATGGGGATGATATGCCTGCCCGATTATTTGAACGTCTTTATGAGATGAATCGATATATTGAAAATGATCTGCGGGATTTCAGCCCGGTCTTGGCGAATTATTTTAGATACAATTATTTGTTGATCGACGATTTTTATGATGCTCAGGGGCAAAGTCTCTTTGGCGTGGATTACCATGAAGATCAAGCTGAGCAATATCAAATGGAATTTCCAATAAGCGAAGAAGAGACTCGATATCTCTTTTCAAATCATGCGGTTCATAAAGACGTGGATGCGGAAAATACAGGCGGAGAAGCTCAACGCTCCGAAGCGAGGGAAACGCTTCATCCGGTCAGCGGGTTAACCGGTGAACTGGTTCCAGGAGCACCGGCTTTAAAGTCGCTGATAGCTCCTTCTTTTCATTCTAAAGGAACATTTTTGATGAAGGCGGATATGCTGGCGGCTTTGAAGCAAAGACAAAAAGACGAACTTTTCTCAGAGCTTTATAGGAATCAAAATAAACTTCGGCTGGTTATTTTTGATGAACATGGACAGATTCCGAATGATCGTGCGCTCAATGCGATTCTCAAACTTCCTAATAGTTACACGACACCCGAATCATTTTATGGAACTGTGGCAAAAAGATCGGAGTTTCGAGACAGTGCGAAGATTCTGTTTCTTTTACCCGGAGAGAATTTCAGGCGTGATGAGGGTTTGTTGGTGAAAGCGGTTCGATTAAAAAAGGGAATCTTTGTATTTGCCCAACTGCTTGCGATGGGCGGACAGCCGCTTGGATTTTCTGAAAAGAACGATGTCTTGGATCCTTCTGATGAGCTTCTTGCTGAGCTTGAACGCTCCGAATTGCGCTACCGGGTCGTGGCCTACGCCGCTTAATAACGCGGATCAAACGCTGATCTTAAAAAACCGGACACGGATTAACGCGGATCTGCGCATGTCTGCGTATTGAATCTGCGTTAATCTGCTTCTACGAATTAATCGTATTTTTCGAAGAAGATCTGTTCTTTTGTAAATCCCATTTCCAGAGCAGTTTTTCGAACTTCCTCGATCATCGGTGTGAGTCCGCAAATATAGATGTGGGTGTCGGCAGGCCCCGTGAGGCATTTACTGAGTAGGGTCTGAACGTAGCCAACCGCGCCTTTCCAAGTTTTGGGCCGCGAGACGATGAATGCATTTTTAAACTGCGGATATTTTTTGGCCAGCTCTTCAAATTCTTCTTGATAGAGGACATCTCCGCCCTCGTAACGGTTTCCGAAAATATTCCAGATCTGGCAGGAAGCTTTTTTCTCCAAAAGATCATGAATCATGGCCCGGAAAGGGGCGATGCCCGTTCCTGTAGAGACAAAAGCGATGGTCTTTGGAAGAGGAGTTTTTGGGACGAACCTACCTAAAGGACCCTGTATTTTTAATTGATCACCCACTTTATAATTCCAAAGAAGATGAGTTCCTATTCCGCCCTCCACAAGACGTATGCTAAGGTCAAGATAGCCTTTCCAGATGGGTGGAGAGGCAATGGAATAGGGTCTTTTGAGGACTTTTCCTTCATGGTCAAACAAAATATTGATGAACTGGCCGGCTTCAAAATCAAAATGATCAGCAGGATTGAATGTTAATTTAAAATGGCGGGTATTTTGAACCCCTTGCTCAACGACCTGTTCAAGGGTGGTCGTGAAAATCCCAGCTCTTATGGACATAAATTCATCCTCATTTTCATGACTAGTTGGTCGACAATTATAGATGTTAACTTAAATGAGTAAAGAAAAAGATAAGACGATGACACCTCCGCAATTAGCCAAAGATAAGAAAAAAAACTTTCGAATTTCCATCCGCTTCAAGCTTGCCTTTCCTGTTTTAATCTTCGCTGTCTTGATGCTTTTTGTGCTTTTTCGCACAACTTTTCGTACGGTGAGTACCCTGGTTTTGGACCGCACGGAAGGCCGCTTAAAGGCGGTGGCGGAAGTGTTTGCGGAAACCGTTAAAGTCCCTTTGATTCTCGACAATCAGCAGGTGCTTTTGGCGAATATTGAATGGATGGCCAAACGCCCGGATGTGATTGAAGTGCGTGTCGAAGATGCGAAGGGCGTCATTGTGGGAGGGGAAAAACCCACCAATCTTACTTTGCCGGATAATGTCGTGGAAAGTAAATTTATCGGAGTCAAACGCGTGGGACAGGATATTTACGGTGTTGCAGTCCCGATCCAGGCCCATGACCGGCAGATCGGGCGTGTTATGGTGCTTTTCAATCAGCAGGGGTTTGAGGCGCAACTTAAAAATATTTTTGAAGAGCGATTTTTACTCTCTCTTCTTCTTTCGCTTGTGCTGGCGATTCTCGCGGCATCCGTGACCTGGCTTTCGATCCGCCCGCTTTTGGGACTTCAAAAAACCACTCAGGAGATTCTTGCTGGGGATCTTTCAGCGCGCGCAAATATTCAGTCTTTTGACGAGATTCAGGATCTTGCGGAAGCGTTCAATGAAATGGTCGCACGTCTCGGCAAAAGCATGGATAGTTTACGTGCGCGTACCGAGGCCCTTGAGGAATCTGAAGCAAAGTACCGTGTGTTTGTAGAAAACGCGAGTGATATTATTTTCACACTGACGCCTGAAGGTCAGCTGGTCCTTCTGAATAAAGATATGTCAGGCTGGCCGCGGGTGGAGATCCTTGCTCGCGGGCTTTCCCTGATTCTTGAAATGCATGCTGAAGATTCTCGGCAGAAATTTATGGATTTCATGAATCAGGTCAAAGATCAAAAGCAGGAATTCACGAATATTCCGCTTAAACATATTCATCACGGCAATCAATCCGAAATTTTTTATCTGACGAATATGTCTCCGGTGCTGGATCATGACAATAACGTGAAATGGATCCAGGCCGTGATGCGCGATGTGACGGAACTCAGGCGGATAGAAATCATGAAAGAATCGCTTGTCCGCGACGTTGCCCATGAGCTGAAGACGCCGACCGCTAAATTTGAAATGGCGGTGACCTGGTTTGAAAAAGAGCTTGATAGAAATCACGAAGCTGCCAAATATGCTCCGGTGATCGACATTCTTAAAAAAAACGTGGACCGTCTGATGCGGACAATTACGAGCATTATGGATTTGTCCAAGCTGGAATCCGGAATGTCGCAGCTTACCGCGGTGAATCTGGATTTAACGGAAGTGCTGGAGCAAGTGTGTCAGGATATGGAACCTATTTGTGCGCAGAAAAAGTTGAAACTTGTGCGTCATTTTTCCAAAGAGACGCTTTCCATGACGGGGGATCATGATATGCTGTACCGGCTGTTTGTGAATTTGATCAGTAATGCGAACAAATTTACGGAAGCGGGATCCATTACGGTTCAAAGTCAGATCGCCGAGAAATCCATTTTGGTGTTGGTGACGGATACGGGGCCAGGAATTGAAAGCGCGATGATTGAAAAAATTTTTGAGCGGTTTGTTCAGAAAACGGCGGCATCTCCGGGAATCGGTGTGGGGCTTACGATTTCACGCGATATTGCCGCGCTCCATCACGGCCGGATTTGGGCCGAAAGCGAAGGGCTTGGCAAAGGAGCCTCTTTTAAAGTAGAATTCCCGTTAAGAAATCAGTAACCAGTAACTGGTAACCTGAGAAACCAGAAAGATCCTGTCTTCTGGTAACAGGTAACTGGCGGCTGGTTACTCTCAGTTCAGAATGACGATAAGGATAAAGATTTCATGACCCAACCCAAAGTACTTATTGTTGACGATGACGAAGATCTTCATACGCTCTACAGCCTTTATCTCCAGGGAGAATCCATGATCATCTGTCATGCCCATAATGGCATTCAGGGGCTGGAGCTCGTGATGAAGGAAAAGCCGGACCTGATTGTTTTAGATATGATTATGCCGGAAATGGACGGAGAAGAATTTTTTGTGAAACTGCGGACTGAGAAAAAAATAACGGGCGTCCCTGTGATTATTGCCAGCGTCAATGATAAGCTTCCTGATCGGATCACGGAACTGGGTAATGTCTACGCGGTTTTAAAAAAACCCTTCACGATCGAAACGCTTGTAGGGAAAATCAAAGAAGCCTTGGCACAGAAAAAATAGCATAGAGCATGGAGCATAGAGTAAACCCACGGAATTAAATCTGGGATTTTTCTCTAGGCTCTCTGCCCTATGCCCTTTGCTGGATTTGGAAATATGAAGCGTCATCTCGATGAAGAACTCAAAAAATTAAAAGAAAAACTTTTTCGGATGGGCCTCGTGGTGGAAAATGCCATTGGCCAGTCGACGGCTGCTTTATTTGAAAGAGACGCAGAAAAAGCTCAGCGGGTGATTAAATCCGATCAGGAAATCAATCTTCAGGAGATTGAAATTGACGAGCTTGGACATGAACTGATTGCCCTTTACCAGCCCGCGGCCGTGGACCTGCGTTTGATCACGATGGTTCTGAAAATCACCAATGATCTGGAGCGCATGGGAGATCAGGCCGTCAATATTGCCGAAGCTTCTTTGATCATGAACCAGAATCCTCCGCTCAAGCCTTACGAGTATTTTCCTAAAATGACTGAGGCCGTAAGCGCGATGGTGCGCGAATCGCTCAAAGCTTTTATGGAAAATGATTCGGAAATGGCGCGCAAAATTCTCGAGTCGGATGATACGATCGATGACTACAACCATAAAATTATGGATGAAGTTCAGACCCTTCTCGGAGAGCGTCCCCAGCATGTCCGTACCGGAGTCAGCATTATTATGATTTCCCACAACCTGGAACGCATTGCCGATCTTGCCACCAACATTGCCGAAGACGTGATTTACCTCAACCGCGGCATTGACGTCCGCCACCACATCCGCGAGCGCCGCGAAGAAGAATAGCGCTTGCACTCGCCTGCCTCTTTGAGATAGCTGAAGTTAGAGCATCAACCTCGATTCCCCTATGTTCGTAGCTCGTCAAGATGTCCCCTTTTAGTAGCTTTTGAATTGTCCCCTCTGGGTTTAAGAGATTGAAAGCATATTCGTAGTCATTGCCTTCTTTTCGGTTGTGTTTCTTGGTTTGTGGAGAGGGTGGATCTGAGGGTAACTGAG
>SICL01000005.1 GCA_009691445.1 Candidatus Taenariivivens baikalensis
TGAGTGGAGGTTTACAGCGGGTAGTTTCTGAACCGCCTTCTATAGAAGATACAGATATAGTCCGCTGACTATTCATGCTATGGATTTTTAGTGATAGATCTAGGGAGTTTGTTATTACTAAGTTTCTGTGGTATCTTTTTAAAGGGTAACCTGAACTAATAAGGAAGTCATTTACTATGATTACGGAGTGTCCCAACTGCAGGACAAAAATCGCTAAAGGCGTGATTAAATGCCCGAAGTGCGCTGAGCTTTTTTTTGAAAATGCTTTAGCGGAAGGTCCCGCCGCTGCCTCGGATGAGCCGGTTTATGCCCCAGCGGCTGTGTCGAAGAGTTACACGGTTCCAGAGCCAGAGGAATCGCTTTCCGATCGAGAAAGAGTTTCGTCATCTCCATCCTCCGAAAACGAAAATACGGCTTCAGTTTCCGAAGCGGTAGGAATGATTTACTCGCAGCTGAAATCAAAAATTTTATTCTGGAATATTTTAATGATCTGGAGCGTGATCTTGAGTGTCGCTTCAATTTTTATGGTGACACGAAGTACGATGATGATGAGTGATGTGATCGATAAAAGCATTGCAGACAGATTCTCAAGTGTCCAAGTGAGCAAGTCTCTTATGGAGGTGGCGCAAAAGCAGGCGAAAGGGATGATCGAAAAAACTTTAGATCCCGCGATTCAGGATTTTACAAAAAAAATGGGAGAAACCGCTCTCTACATTGAAAAATCCAGGGGACGGTTCGATGATAAATATGCCCTGCTTGCCAAGAAGTCGGCCCTGATTGATGAAAAGAAAACTATTCTGAAATTATCCGAGCAAAGCTTGCGCGGTTACCGGAAGGCTTATGACGAGCTGGCGCTGCGTTCAGAGCGCGAAGCTCCCGAAGAACTTGCCCAAATGGCGAAAACGGAATTGCTTCGTATTGAAAAAGCTTTTCGTTTAACAACCCGTATGGACGGCACGAGTGTGAATTATGCGGATCAAACCGGAAAAGGGCTCATCGATGACGCGGTTCCTACTGACGTTTTGATCCGAAAAATGAGGGAATCGCCGAGCTGGAAGATTCGTGCCCGGGCCGCGCAGCTTTTGGGAAACCGGGTGGATTCTGACCTTCCTGATATTTTGCTGGAGGCTGCGGAAATGGATCCTTATCTGGATATTACGAAACAGGCGTTGGAGTCTTTTTCGAAAATGACGGGCTATGACGGCGCGGAAATTTTTGGCATTCGGCAGGCACGCTCCTGGTGGAAGGAAAGCAAGCCTCAATTTGTTTCAAGGACAGTCACGAGGACGAATTCTGAAAAAGGCCTGAGTCCTGGTGATAACGGGATTCAAAGCAGTAGTCTGCTTCAACAAGATTTAAGAAAGGATGAGGTGATGTTATGAGTGATAAAAAACAGAGTCTCCGTTGGCGTTTGGGCGAGATCTTGATCCAGAATGGATGGATCACATGGGAAAATCTGGAGAAAGGTTTAGCGATGCAGCGTGAAATGGAAAAGAGGGCGAAAAATTTCACATCCACGGATTACGAAATGCAAAAATCACCCGTTCAAATTCTTAATTTGGGGGAAATCCTTGTACGGCACGGGTGGATGAACTGGGAGCAGCTGCAAGTATCTCTGGAGATTCAGAAAAAAACAGGTCAGATTCTAGGTGAGATTTGTATTGCGGAGGGTTTTGTTTTGCCCAAGGATATGTACCGGGCTCTGGCGATTCAGGCGAATATGGCGTTCATTGATTTTAAAAAAGTACAGGTGGGGGAGGATGTTCTGGGATTGGTTCCCAAAAAATTTGCTTATGACCACCGCATGATGCCTGTGATTAAGAAGAACAAGTCGATGCTGATTGCGATTTCAAATCCACGGGATATTTTGTGCGAGTCCGAGCTTCAAAAGATGATTCCCGATACCAAAATCCATACAGGGATTGCTGCACCCGAGGATATTGATCACGCCTTGAAGAATTATTACGGAGGAATCTAATCACAGAATAGGGCCGGATTCGGTTGAACCTGGCTCCATTCGGTGTCATCTCCATTTCGTCTTTTGCCGGGATGCGGCGACCAGGACAGCATTTCCGAGGATTAGCATTAAGATAAGTGAAGCGGCCGGAAAGAAAATAAAATAGATTTGTTTGGCACGAACAATTCCGTAGCTTGTCCATGCGACGATGAGAATAAATCCAAGAACTGCCGCAGCCGATATCCAGAAAAAGGCTTGCGAGGCGGGATTCTCCAACGTGGCAGGAATAAAAAAAGGAAGCGCAAAAAAGGGCAGGACCACGGTAAAAAAAAGATCCGCCATACGCCTAAGCAACATCGCAATATTCTTTTCGTACGCGTGCAGGTAAATTCTCCGCCACCCCCTCCAAATATAGGAAAACGCATGATACATGCGTGTTCCGAAAATGGATGTTCCTAGCGCGCATTCCACGCGCTCTCCCAGTTCCTTCGCCCGCTTCATGAGTGCGAAATCTTCCAAGTATTGATCAAAGACATTTTCGTGGCCGCCGATGCGCTGGTGGAGCTCAGCGCGCATTAAAATATACTGGCCGTTGGCAAAAGACAGCCCGGAATCCGGAGAATTGATTTGATCCATCGGAAACCAAAGCCCCATAAATCCCATGATGCAAGGCTGCAGCACATTTTCTAAAAAACCTCCGGTCAGGCATTTGGGCAGAAGAGTCAGGAAGGATAGCTTCCTGGACTCGGCGTGGGAAACCGCCGAAGAGATTGAGCTGGATTGGTGCCGCGTATCCGCGTCCGTAAAAAGATACCAATCCCCTTGGGTCAGATTCATGGCGGAATGAATTGCAAAATTCTTGCCAGTCCAGCCGCTGGGTGTGGGAGAGACGTTGACGTAGCGAATTCTGGCGCCAAAGGACTTCAGAATTTCTTCGGTGGTGTCTGTGGAGCTGTCATTGGCGACGATGATTTCATAATTTTGATAATCCTGGGCAAGAAGGGATGTCAGGCATTCTCTAATATTGCGTGCTTCGTTTTTAGCCGGGATGATGACTGAGACAAGGGACTGAGGGGCAGGCAGGGACCGTAGGAGGGGATGGATAAAGGGGGCATTTTTAATGGTGGCCATTGCCCGATGGCTTCTCCAAGCCCAAACATAGGCGAGAAAGATAAGATACCAGATTCTGATGTCGGATAAAAAAAAGGTCATGAAACGGATCATAGCATGACATTTTTGAAACGGGTTTGATTTTTGGACATAAAAAAAACCCCTGTCCGTGAGGACAGGGGTCTTTTCAGCAAAAACAATTAACGTGCTTTTACAACGTTAGCTGCTTGATCGCCTTTAGGTCCTTGAACGGTATCGAAGTTGACAATGTCACCTTCGTTTAAGGATTTATATCCTTCGCCCGTAATTGCGGAATGATGAACAAACACATCCTTACCGCCGTTATCGGGAGCGATGAATCCAAATCCCTTTTCGTTATTGAACCACTTAACTGTACCTTGTCCCATAATCAGTTTATCCTTTCTCGTGAATCGACAGCCATACAAAAAAAACCGCAAGCGCTTTATGCTTGCGGTTATCCAACTTCACTTATAAGAGCTTGGTCGTTCACATGCATTTTTAAAACTGCGAGGAGTATATAAACAATCTCTCCGGATGTCAACAACCTTTTTAGTTTTATTTAAAGGTGAGCTTCCATGATGAGGCCAAAGTATATAACTGAAGACATTGAATCAAGCCTTCGAGGATACAATCGTCAGTGAAAAACGTTCCTAACGACTAGGATTCGTGGGCGCTTTCTAAGGCTGAAAGAACGAGGGAATTGACCTTTAAAGTGCGTTCAAGACTCTTTCTTATCTTCTCTGCAGCTTCCTGAGCGGTAATCTCAAATACAAAGGCAAGCTCCCTAACCAGTCCTTTCGCGGAACGGTGCAAGGTCTGACGCTTTTTCTGCTCTTTAGCCTGCATCTCATCACGAGAACAGGAGAGGAGGGACTGAGCTAAGGCCCAAGTCTGATTTTTTTCAGCAAAGACATTGAGGGTGGTGGGTTCGGCTTTTAAAGGCGTTGCGGTGACCTGCGACCGGGTGAGGTATTCAAGGATGGCATTGGCCTCCTTCAGGGAGACGGGAGTGTGAAAACCCGAGGCATAAACATCATCAGCGCCAATGACGAAACGAAGCTTCATCTGGCTGAAGAGTTTCGGTACAAGAGCGTAACGAAGCTTCTCTTTACCGGCTTCTTTTTCTTTGATAATTTCCTTGATGCAACAGAGGCCGTGAACGGAATGATAAAGCAAATCGCCGACTGATAGGGTTTTTGTCATGCGACAGTATATCCTATGCTGTGAGAAAAAGGGGACTTATTTAAGGGGTTAAGAAAATGATCATTCTGAGAGCTCTGCTCTGCCGTAGAGAAGCCCTGGCCGACTCATATTGCAGGCGTGCGGGACACGTGCAACCCTTTTTGGCGAAGAAGGATCTCTCATTAATCAGATTCCTCGATTCTCTCCGCTCACTCGGGATGAGGCCTCAGTTGTCGGGATAAATTAGCGAGGCCGCAGTTTTCTCAGGACGCCCTGGAGGGCTTTCTCAAATCCCGTCAGCTCCTCATTAATAGGAAGGTAGGGCATCAGGGGGAGGACCAAAAGAGAGAAAAACGCTGACATCAGAATAAGCATTTTCAGGCCCACAAGGGGAAAAAGGAGACCGCCGAGCGCGCTTGAACCCATCAAGCCTAAATTATAAAACGACATGAGGAAGGCAAAAGTCGTGGCCCCGGCATCTTGGGGGCAAACCTTGGCGGAAAGATTGAGGAGTGCAAGGAAGATAACGGTATTGAGGACGCCAAAAACAAAATTCGAAAGAAGGGCTAATGCCTTTAAGGCATGCGGGTGCTGGAGAAGATTCGGCAGGAAATAAATACCGTTGAAAAGAATAGCCCCGATGCCTGCAAAGACTGCCCCGATCAGAAACTTTCGGATTGGAATCCGAAGAATGAATTTTCCAAAAAGAAGGCCTCCCAAAAGCGAGCCGACGCTTGTCACGGCTTGAAGAATTCCAAAAAAAGAGCCACTGAATTTTAGTGTATCCACCGAGTAATAAAAAAAAGGGGAACCAAATGAAGGAGAAAAGTTCCAGAAGAAAAGGAAAAGTGAGATGATCCAGATTTCTTTATTGAGCAAAAGGTTTTTAACTTTAAAAGTCCGCTGAGGGATGGCGGGTTGCTTTTCTTCTTGAACCCAAAGAGTCGAGACGATGATTGTGATAAGCGGGAACAGGGCGGTGATAAGGAAAATTCGGTTGTAGGAAAGCAGCCCCTTGCGTGCCAGGTCCGAAACATAACCGCCTCCAACGGCGGTGATGATCATGGCGGCATAGACTGAGCACCACTGGATGGATTGAAATTGTCCGGTCAGATTTGACGATTTACCCACATCGATCATGAGACCGTCGATAACGACATCTTGAAACGCATAACCCAGATAAGCGATGGAAACGATTCCCAGCAAAATCGGAAAGGTCAAGGTGTGAATCATGGCAAGTCCGATCCAGCTAAACAGCGCTAACCCGGAGGTGATCAGAAGATAGGGTTTTCTTTTGAATCCTCCGATAGGAAACGAGTCGGAGATGAAACCCCAGAAGGGTTTGACGACCCACGCTAAAAGAGTGAGGGCTTGAAAATAGGCTAATCCAGCGGCGCTTAAGTGCATTCGGTCTTTTAGAATAAAGTTGATCGAAAGGTTTGGCAGACCGGCTAGTCCGTTGAGGGAAAAAAAATAAACGACGGCAAAGACGGCGGACAGACGAACGAATTTTTTATTCATGGCCATCCGGAAAGAACAGGCGATAAGTTTAAAATAAAACAGGACACAGGCCGTTGATTACGGACCTGTGCCCTATTTTGTTTTGACACGAGCTTTGTTAGTTAGACTTTTTTTCTGTAGATCCGCTTTCAGCAGCAACATTCGTGTTTGTCGAGGTGGTATCCAATGCTTCATCGGGCGCTTGAAGGTCAGGATCATATTCATCCGAAGGATTATACTCTTCCTGATCGTCTTGATCTTCGTCGTCCATGTCGTCATCTCCGTCCGTGATTTCGTCATCTGCGGCGGCGTATTTGTCCAGGTTCTCATCATATTCCATGTCAGACAGCTTAGGCGAGGCGTCCTTGTCTTCTGAAAGCTTTGCTCCATTATCTTTGCCCGGCTCTTCTCCGGCGTAGGAGAAAACAGGATGAATGCCCAAGGTTATCATTAAAAAAAGGATTCCGAGCAGCAGCCTCTGTAAAGTTCGCATAAAAACACTCCTTTTAATTGGTGAGATAAGACATTTGGTAGGTCATTGTAATGGGTATGGGCTTTTGACTCAATATCGATTTTGAAGAAGACAAGTTGCGGAGAGACACCCGAACATGATTCTCTTTGACGTGTATCTCATTCGAGGTGACAATACCAAAACAATCAGGGCTGTGTTTGTTTTAATTTAAGACAGAAGAAAAATAACACCGGGGAAATAAAAATAAATTTCATGCGAATTTTTTTTAAAAACTTTGCAATTATTTTCATTTCTTTGGGACTCGCAGGGCTTCCGGCCGAAGCCCTTTACCGCGCTTTCAAAGTAAATCTGTACAAGAGGGCTTGTTCCAAACCCACCACGGACGGTGATATTTACATGCTTCAGCCGGGGCAGGGATTTGTCTATTCTCTCCGACCTTTCTTGAATCGGGATCACGTCCGTGGCCGAAAGGAAACTCCGTGGTCGTTTACAACAAATTCACACGGATTCCGTGGCCCTGAAATTGGCAGGAAACAGCAGGGTTCAGAGCGTCTTCTGATTCTGGGTGATTCCAATACTTTTGGATGGGCCGAGAGCTATAAAAAAACATTCCCCTATTTGCTTTCAAAAAAAACGGGAACGGGAGCGCTCATAGAAGTCATTAATGCCGGAATTCCGGGGTACAACACGGTGCAGGAGTTTTCTTTACTCCGTGAAATTCACGACAAGATTTTGCCGGACAAAGTGATTCTTGTTTTTTCCACGAATGATGCTGAGCCTCAGCACACAGTGCCTTCCGATCCGCATGAAATTTACCGGTTTGTCCCTTCCTGGCTTTGGGAAGACCTTAAGGAGGCTGTGAATCAAAACCTGCTTCCCGGGGACCCTTTGCCGGTCTATCAATATCGGCATAGCGCGGATTATCTGGCCCAGTTTGAATTTAACAGACACAAGCGGGAAGAATGCCGCAAGGCGATGGATCAGATGGCTGCTTTTTGCCAAAGCCGTAAGATTCCTTTTTATGTTTTTATTCCGCCGGACTTTAATGAGACGATTGATGCTTCCTACCGTGCTGCCTCAATTCATAAACAGGTGAGCGAGTGGGGAAGGGATTCGGGATTCAAGGTGACGGATCTTTTACCGGAATTTCTGGGTCTTCAGCGCGAAGATCTCAGAGTTGCCGGCGATGGGCATCCCAATGCCAAAGCACATGAATTGATTGCGAATAGAATTCACGAGGTTTTACTCGCAGACAAGTGATTAAAATAAAAATTGCCAAGATCCGATGATCTTGGCAATTTTTATGGTCGGGGCGTCCGTTACTAAAGCTTTGGCGACCTGTCCGCCAACGAATTAATGGCGGACGATAACCAGTATGCAAAATTCATCGGGGCGAAAGGATTTGAACCTTCGACCCCCTGCACCCCAAGCAGGTGCGCTAGCCAGGCTGCGCTACGCCCCGACGAATTTTGCGGACAACAACCTATCAATCAATTGATTTTAAGAGCCCAAAGTCTAACAAATTATTTTCTGATTGTCACTCCTGATTAAACACGGATCAAATTTGCTCTGTCCGCGCTTTACAAAATCCGGTGCTCCTGCTACTCTTTCGCTTCCGAACTCACTGATATCGATTGTTAATCCTGTTGATCGAGAGTTGAATGATGATGAATAAAAGCAGCCTTCTTACTGTTCTTGCGCGCCTTCAAGCTAAGCCTGGGAAAGAATCAGAGCTGAGGCAAGCCCTTTTAGGTTTAATCAATCCTACGCGTTTGGAACCGGGCTGTGTACGCTATGATCTTCATGAGTCCAATGAGAAACCGGGACTTTTTTTCTTTTATGAAATCTGGAAAAGCTCGCAGGCTCTCGCTCAGCATTTTGAAACGCATCATCTTCGGGACATGCAAAAAAAAGCGCCTGAACTTTTGTCGGAGCCGCTTGACCTCCAGTATCTTTCCATGATCAGCCCGGCAAAAGAATAAAGGGAAAGACGGAGTATGATTGAAGAAGATTATCCATTCCCGTGCCCGCATTGCGGAGTGGATCTTAGCACCCGGCTTGACAAGAGTGGCGGTTCGAAACAGAAGTTTGTCCAGGACTGCGAAGTGTGCTGCAGGCCGATTCAAATCGAGGTCTGGTTTAAAGGCGATGAGGTCATTTACTTTTCTGCCGAAGTTGGCGAATAGGATCAAATTATGAACGAGATTCGTTTCACACTCACGACTGAATTCATTGAACTCTTTAAGCTTTTGAAAATCACCGGTCTTTGCGAAAGCGGCGGCTCGGCCAAATATGCGGTCTCCGAATCACTTGTCCAGGTGGACGGCAAGGTTGAGCTACGCAAAGCTTTCAAAGTGCGCACGGGCATGCGAATCGATTTTTCAGGGCAGTGCATCTTCGTGGATTGATTTTTCTTTTTTTGACTCTTGACCCAAGATCGTTCATAATCCGGCCCGCCACTAAAGCATTGGCGGGCAGGTCCGCGTCCCTCGAATCTTCCAGGTTTGATGAAGCGTTCTAAATCATTCTATTTTAAGGAAACCAAATGGCACTTATCAGTTTGCAGGATATTTCACTTGCGATGGGCGGACCGCTTCTTTTTGATCAGATGAATCTCCAGCTGGAGCAGGGAGAGCGCGTAGCCCTGCTGGGCCGTAATGGCGTTGGCAAGACTACATTAATGAGAGTGATGTCCGGCCAGCTCAAAGTTGATTCTGGCGAAGTGGTGTATCAACGGGGAATCCGCGTCACGCATCTGGCGCAGGAAGTTCCGGCGGACATCACCGGCACGGTCTTTGATGTGGTGCTCTCGGGTCTTGGAGACCGCGTCAAACTTTTGAGCGATTATCATCACGTCAATCACCGCCTTCAAACCGAATACTCCGATCAGCTCATGCGGCAACTGGGAGCTTTACATGAGGAAATGGATCATCACAATGCGTGGGAGACCAACAGTCAGGTTGAGGATGTGATTGCTCACATGAAGCTTGATCCGGAAAGCAATTTCGAAGAATTGTCCGGAGGTCAAAAGAAACGTGCGCTTTTAGCCAAGGCACTGGTTCTGAAACCTGAAATCCTGCTTCTGGATGAACCGACCAATCATCTGGATATTGATTCCATTGACTGGCTGGAAGGTTTTTTAAAGGAATATCCGGGCACGATTTTTTTTGTGACGCATGACCGCACGTTCATGACGCATCTGGCTACGAGAATCACGGAACTCGACCGCGGCAAACTTTTCAGCTGGACCTGCGATTATCCGACCTTTCTGGAACGCAAGCAGGCGGCTTTAGATGCCGAGGCTGTGGCGCGCGCGCTCTTTGATAAAAAACTGGCGCAGGAAGAAGTCTGGATCCGCCAGGGCATCAAGGCACGGCGTACGCGCAATCAGGGTCGCGTGGTGGCGCTTGAAAAACTGAGAATTCAAAAGAAAGAACAGCGCCAGTTGATGGGTAAAGTGAAGATGCAAGTCCAGGAGGCTGACCGTTCAGGCCAGCTTGTGAGCAAGGCCGAGCATCTCAGTCACGCGTACGGAGAGAAACGGCTGATCCGGAATTTCACCGGTGAGATTATGCGCGGGGACAAGATCGGCGTCATTGGGCCCAATGGAAGCGGAAAAACCACATTGCTCCGGATTCTTCTGGGAGAAATCCAGCCGCAAAAAGGAACCGTGCGTCTTGGCACCAATCTCCAGATTGCGTATTACGATCAGCTGCGCGAACAACTGGATGAAAACAAATCCGTGATTGAAAATATCTGTGACGGTGGAGACACGGTCCTGGTTCAGGGAAAGCCGCGCAATGTCATCGGTTATCTCCAGGATTTTCTTTTTGCTCCGGAACGCGCCCGTACTCCGGTCAAGGTTTTGTCCGGCGGAGAACGTAACCGCCTTTTTCTCGCGCGGCTTTTTGCCAAGCCTTCGAATTTACTCGTAATGGATGAACCGACCAATGATCTGGATGTCGAAACACTGGAACTTCTGGAAGAACTGCTTATTGATTATTCAGGGACACTGCTTTTGGTCAGTCATGATCGTTCGTTTCTCAATAATGTGGTGACGTCCACGATTGTTCTGGAGGGGGACGGCGCGGTCTATGAATATGCCGGCGGATATGATGATTGGCTCATGCAGCGTCGGGGAAAAAGTGAGATGATGAAGCTCCCGGAGACAACAGTGATCAAAAAAAAGCCGGAACCTCCCAAACCTTCTTCCGCGGCAAAAACGGAAAAGTTTTCGCCTCAGGACCAGCGCGAACTAACAAAAATCCCCGGTGAGATTGAAAAACTTGAGGCAGAGCAGGTCAAACTTTACAGCGTGATGTCCGATCCCTCCTTTTATCAAAAAAACTCCACTGAAATGTCCCAAACTCAGTCCCAAGCCGATGCCCTCGCTCAAAAACTCATGACTTTCTATCAGCGCTGGGAACACCTTGAAGCCCTGAAAAAACAGGGATGAGGCGCGAGTTTGATGGGATTTAAGGTTTGAGTTTTTTAAAGTAATGGTTTGAAATCCTCACAGGTCATTCTCAGCACGTTTGTTGAATTCGAGATCAGAAAAGCCGCTAAGGCTTTTCCGGCCCTGATTTTGACGGGGCCGCGGCGTTCTGGGAAAACAACGCTGCTTCGCCGCGTCTTTCCCAAGGCTTCCTATTTCTTTTTTGAAGACCCTGATCTGGTTTCGCGCTTTCGCTCTGACCCGCTCGCAGTTTTTTAAAAAGGCGTTTAACTAAGAGCTTCTTTACTTTCATAAATGACAAAATGCCCTTATACTACCGCGCAATATGACTCCAACCTATTTACCGGACCCGACTGAAGCGGAAGAAATATCTCTTGAGATGCCGAGAAGGCACAAAAAACATTTTCATGACGGGTTGCCCAAGGACACTGCCCTTGAACTCCCGAATCCGTTTGACCTGAGCCATGAATTTCTCCGCTACTTTCAGGAGATTGAAGAAAAGGGGAATCATGTTTATGTTACGGGACGGGCGGGAACTGGGAAATCCACATTCCTTAAATATTTCCGCCTGAACACCAAGAAAAAAATTGCGGTTGTCGCACCCACGGGCATTGCCGCCATTAATGTTTCGGGCCAGACCGTGCATTCTTTTTTCCGGCTTCCGCATCAATTCATCCAGAAGGATCAAATTAAGAAAGTTCCGGGCAGCCGCCGTATCTTTTCCGAGCTTGAGACGCTGATTATTGATGAAGTCTCGATGATGCGTGCGGATTTGATGGACGCGGTGGATTACAGCCTGCGCCTCAACAAGGGAAAGATGAATCTGCCCTTCGGCGGCGTTCAAATTGTACTGATTGGAGATTTATTCCAGCTCCCTCCGATTATTGACAAGCTCTTGGCTCCGCACTACGGGGAGTTTTATGAAACACCGTATTTTTTCAGCGCCCATATATTTAAGGAGGCCTCGTTTTCTCATCTCCATTTTGATAAAGTCTACCGTCAGAAGGATCCCATTTTTATGGATCTTTTGAATAAAATTCGGGATAAGACTTTCGAGCTGGAGGATCTTGCCGCCTTAAACGAGCGGGTGCTGCCGGCCTCGGAGATCGAGGACTGCGTGACATTGACGCCGACCAATGCGGCCGCTCAGACGATGAATGAGTCTCGGCTTTCTCGTCTTCGGGGATCCGAGCATTTTTATGAAGCCACCTTGACGGGTGCTTTTGACGCGGCGTCTTATCCCACGGAAACTTCCCTGCGTCTTAAAGTGGGTGCGCACGTACTGATGATCAAGAATGATCCGGAAAAAAGGTGGGTGAACGGGAGCACCGGGGAAGTTGTCTCTTTGGATGAACAGGCCATCCAGGTGAAGATTGGAGATCAGAAATACGATGTGGAGCCCGTGACCTGGGAAAAAATAAAATATAGTTTTGATGAGGAGACAGAAACGATCCGTGAAGAAGTGGTTGGCAGTTTTGAGCAGTTCCCGATGAAACTGGCTTGGGCAATTACGATTCATAAAAGCCAGGGCCTGACCTTTGACCGTGTGGCAGTGGATCTAGGGCGAGGCGCGTTTACGCACGGCCAGGTTTATGTCGCGCTGAGCCGCTGCCGGTCGCTCGAAGGACTTATTTTAAAACGGCCGATCCTGGCGCGGGATGTCATTTTCGATTCACGGATCAGTGATTGGCCGCTAAATGAAAAAAAAGAATCCCTCATCCTAAGGGCAGCGGAGGATCTATTCTGAGATCATTCCCTTTGTCCAGGATGACCAGACTAGAAGTGGTTTCATAAGGCGTCACAACTCTATTATTTGTCATTGCGAGCAAAGCGAAGCAATCTCGGGTTACGCGCAGGGATTGCCGTATCTCCGCCAGGGCGAGGGACTCGCAATGACCGAAAAGGGCTTAAAAAACCGCTTCTAATGACAATTAAGATTGGAACTCTATGAAAATAAAAAATGATTTGGTAGCGCTGGATATTGAAACCACAGGCGTTTGGGTGGAAAAAGATAAAATTATTGAATTAGCACTGATTAAATACCACCCCAACGGCGAGAAAGAGACCTTCCATAGAAGGATTAATCCCGGGATGCTGATTCCTGAGGTGGTGACGAAATTAACGGGAATTTCAGATCAAGATGTGAAAGACGCACCTTACTTTAAAGAGGTGACGCGGGGCATCCTTGATTTTATTGGTGATGCGGATCTGGCCGGATTTAATATTGAGCGTTTTGATCTCCCTTTGCTCGAACGAGAGTTTGCGGAGGCCGGGATTCATTTTGAATGGAAAGAGCGGAGGATTTACGACGCACAAAAAGTTTATCATCTGAATGAAAAAAGAGATTTAGCCGCTGCTTATCAATTCTACTGTCAGAAGGAACTTATCGGTGCGCATTCAGCTTTGGCGGACAGTGAAGCGGTTTATGAGATCCTGAAAAAGCAGATCGTGAAATACGGAGAGGGAAGTGATGAGCTTTCGGTGCTGGAAAAATTTGAGTATGTGAACCACACGGATTTTTGTGATTCAGAGAAACGGTTTTGCTGGTGGAACGGCAAGGTGTATCCCGCGTTTGGCAAATACCGCCGGCAGCTTCCTCTTGATGAAATTGCAAAACGGGACGCGGGCTATCTCAAATGGCTTTTGAAATCCGACTTTAAGGATGATGCGAAGGAATTACTTCAAGCTGCTTTGGACGGAGAACTCCCTGCTCGGAAATAGCTGATAAAGCACTTGATCCGTACCCGAATAATTCAAGGAAAATATTACCATGTCGGACATCACTAAACCTATGATTAAGAAAAAAGAATTCGGTGTGCAGCCGCTTGATGAATGGATGACGCGCTTTGCGCTTTCCAATCATGACTTGGTGGGGGCTTCTACAGAACAGCTCACTCATAAAATGGTGAGTAAAGGGAGAAAAGGAAGGCGCCTGACATTGAATGCCCGCCACAAAATCTTAGCGGCGCTTAAAGTGTTAAAGCCAGATCAGCCCGTTACTCTCAAAGAATTATTTAACTATTAACGTGAGTTTCTCAAATATTGACCGTCATTGCGGGTCCCGCGCATTGGCGGAGACGCCCCAATCTCCCAGTGAATAACCCGAGATTGCTTCCCCCTCTATCAATGAGTGCGAATGAGGGATTGCTTCACCGCGGTTCGCAATGACGACAAAAGGTGGCGAGTTTTCTTCGCTGAGGCTTGTAAAAAAGGTTCTGTTCTGAGTTGTTAGTGACTGACTTAATGTGAAATGATGAAAATAAGAACGGTTAGTTTATTTTTTTTACTGACAACTTTGATGTTGATGCAATCGGGTGAGATAAAAGCGATGAACGAATCTTATCAAAAAGCAACCTTTGCGGGTGGATGTTTCTGGGGGATGGAAAAATATTTTTCCCAATTGGGAGGCATTGTGGGGACACGAGTCGGTTACACGGGTGGGACGGTAAAAAATCCAAGCTATGAACAGGTTTGTCGGGGAACTACGGGCCATGCCGAGGCCCTGGAAGTGACGTTTAATCCACGGAAGATTCGTTACGAGGATCTGCTCGAGTTTTTCTTCCGCCATCATGACCCTACGACGTTGGATCGCCAGGGGCCGGACATGGGTACCCAATACCGCTCTGCTATTTTCACGTACTCTTCGGAGCAGGCAGCGCTGGCTGAAAAGGCCAAGAGCGCTTTGGACGCAGCGGGTATTTTTAAACATCCGATTGTGACGGAGATTCGTCCTGCCTCTGAATTTTATTCTGCGGAAGAATATCACCAGAAATATCTTGAGAAAAATCCTCACGGCTACTGCTCTCTTCAGGTTCAGTCTAAGCGGATTGGCGAAATTCTTCACGGGTTGTGGGGCAAACCGTGATGGGTCAAAAGCGTTCAACAGCTTTGGAAATCAAAGTCCGGGTGATCATCAGTTCCCTTGCGGTTGCGGCGATGGGGGTTGCGATTCTTCTGGCGGTGCTGTTTTCGGTGCCCTTTCCTTTGGTCCGGAAAGTATGGATTGAAGAGATGTGGGGTTACTACGGGCTCATGAACAGCATTTGTTTTTTCCTGATTGCCCGAGGGATGTGGCGGATGCATGCAAGCGCTCCTTTTGCCGGACTGGGTATTTTAATTCACGAGCAAATTCTCACCTGGCGTGGTTTTTCATATCTTCAAGCTCATTTGATGCTGAACTCCCAATCCGTTTTATTTGTGGGGTTGTCCTTTTTGATCACCGGAGGGCTTGGTTTCATTTTTATCCGGGCAATCTGCCACATTTTTGCTTACCGGCAATTTAAACATGGGCATGACAAATCCCACACAACGGGATCTCCCTCCCGTGATTTTGGCGGTGTGATTTTTTTTAGCGCCTTGCTCGTTCTCTCTTGGGTTGCGCATGATTCGGTGGGATCCATTATGCATTTTAAGGTAAACGTGGCATATTCGTGTCTTCGTATTTTGGGCGGGTTCCTTTTTTTTGCAACATTCCTGGCTATCGGTTATGAAGTGGATCTGTTCTTCAAACAGGGAAGATGGAATTCAGCCGCAACCCTTCGCCTCGTCGGATATGGATTAATGCTCGTTGTGGTTCAGTTTTTTATTTATAGTCACATGCCGATTGAGGCAGTGATTCTTACGTTTTAATTGAAAGAAGGAAGACATTTCAGTGGTTTCATTTCCGCTCTCTCCTCAAAAACAAAGTGCGCTTGAAAAAGCCATGGAACGCTTAGGCGTCCGGGAATCTGATCTGGAAGAAAGTTTTGTGCGCTCGGGAGGCCCGGGCGGACAAAACGTGAACAAAGTTTCAACGTGTGTGGTCTTAAAACATCGGCCCACCGGGCTTATGGTCAAATGCCAAAAAGACCGTTCCCAGGTTATGAATCGGTATTATGCGAGGCAGATGCTGGTTCAAAAGTTTGATGCCCAGCTGCGCGGCCGCGAGAGCGATGAGGCAAAGAGGATTTCGAAAATCAGGCGTCAAAAACGCAAGCGGTCCAAACGTGCCAAAGATAAGATGCTCCAAGGCAAGGCGTATCGGGGCGAAAAAAAACAGCTTCGGGGAAAAATTTTCCCTGAATAAACCTGCTCGGAGTGGTAGAATGCCCCCAATGCATTCCTGTTCTCCCTCCAAGATTTAAAAAACAAGAAAGGATCGTCATGGCAAAGGCAAAAGCGCGTCATATCCTCGTGAAGGATGAGAAAGCCTGTATTAATTTGAAGCAGCAGATCGAAACCGGTTCTGATTTTTCGGAACTTGCCAAGAAGCATTCGCTTTGTCCGTCCGGGCAAAAGGGCGGGGACTTAGGCGAATTCTTCCGCGGTCAAATGGTCAAAGAGTTTGACGACATTGTTTTCTCCCAGGAAGTAGGGAAGACGCACGGCCCGGTCAAAACGCAGTTTGGTTACCATTTGATTTTGATCGACAGCCGCAAAGATTAAATGACCAAGAAACAAGATACAAGAAACAAAGAATGACCAAGTGTTCAAGAGACAAGAAACAAACGTTTGGAGTTTGTTCTTTGCCTTTTGATCATTTGTTTGGACACTTGTTTCTTGTATCTTGGTAATTTGATTTATGATTTTGGCTTTTAACAAACCGTACGGAGTGCTCTCCCAGTTTAATCCTCAAGTGGCGGGACAGCGGACGCTGGACGAATTTAAATTTCCAAAAAATGTTTATCCCATCGGCCGGCTGGATATGGACAGTGAAGGGCTTTTGCTTTTGAGTGATGAAGGCCAGTGGAGCGATCTGCTTCTTCATCCGCGTCATGGCCATGAGAGAACTTATCATGTCCAGGTGGAGGGGGAAATCGAAGAAGCCGCGCTTATCGAACTCAGAAAAGGCGTGGCCATTCAGGACTGGAAAACAAGACCGTGTCAGGTCAGCCGCCTTTCCAGCGTGAATTATTCGGAGCGAAATCCGCCGATCCGGTTTCGTAAGTCTATTCCGACAAGCTGGATGGAACTGAAATTAATCGAAGGCAAGAACCGTCAGGTGAGACGCATGACGGCGGCTGTGGGATTCCCGACTCTGCGCTTGATTCGTGTGGCCTCCGGTAGTTTGAAGCTGGGAGACCTTGAGCCGGGAACATGGTGTGCTTTAAGTACAGAGCAAATCCGCATGTTGCTTCAAAAACCCAGAAAGTAAACGACCAATTATTTATGAGAAATTTTGACAGCCGCGATAATCACCGTCACTCCAATCATCGTCCTGATCCTCGGCGTTCGGGCTACTCGAACCGTCCCAATTCTCAAAGACCTCCGTACGGCAGAGGATCTTCACGCCCTCCTCACGGATCCTCTCATCACGCGGGTTCACGGAATATCGATGAAACGGAATCCCGTTTTTATGAAGGGACTGTGATTGATCCTTCCCCGCGTATTCGCCTTGAGGATGGTTCCAGTGAACTTACGATGCGCGCCATGGATCTGATTTGTCCGATCGGGATGGGACAGAGAGGACTGATTGTGGCGCCTCCGGGTTCGGGCAAGACCACATTCCTCAAACATATTTGTCAGGCCGTGGCTAAGAGTCACCCGGAAATGAAACTCTACTGTTTGCTCATTGATGAAAGACCGGAGGAAGTAACCGATTTCAAGCGCAGTGTGACCGCGGAAGTGCGCGCGTCCTCGTCCGATCAAACTTATGAGCATCATATTCAGACCGCCAATGATTTGATGCGCCAGGCCTTTCGCGAAGTTTCAGCCGGAGCCAATGTGATGGTGGTAATTGATTCCCTGACGCGTCTTTCCCGGGTTCATAATGCGGACCGCTCCAGCGGAAGAACGATGTCTGGCGGCGTCGATGCACGTGCGCTTGAAGTGCCGCGCCGTATTTTCGGGTCAGCACGTAAGATTGAAAACGGCGGATCACTTTCAATCCTTGCCACTATTCTCGTTGAGACGGGCAGCCGGATGGATGATGTGATCTTTGAAGAATTTAAAGGAACGGGTAATATGGAAATTTATTTGTCTCGAGAAATTTCAAGCCGCCGCATTTTTCCGGCCATTGATATTTCAAAAAGCGGGACGCGTAAAGAAGCCCTTCTTTTTGAACCTAAAGAATACCAACAGGTAAGTGTCTTGCGGCGTGCTCTTGCGGAGTGCGGCAAGGTGGAGGCGGTTACGGCTTTGATTGCCCAGCTTGAAAAGCATCCCACCAATCAGGAGCTCCTCGCGGGTTTTGATTAGCTTGTAAGCGCCTAGAAAAGAGGGCACAGGCAACCTATCCGGTTGTAAACCTGTCATTGCGAGTCATTCGCTTGTCATTCTGAGCGAAGCGAAGAATCTCAGGATAAACTCCGCGAAGCAATCTCTGTCTCTTTTTTATTCCCGCTCAAGCGTTTCCCGATTAAACCGCAAGCGACGTAATTCAGGCGCAAGTAAAGTCGTCAAAGCCACAATACCGAGCGTTACGACTCCGCCTGCGGCGACGCAGGGAACTGTCCCGATCCAGGCCGCCACCATCCCGCTTTCAAAGGTGCCGAGTTCATTGGAAGCGCAGATAAAGATCCAGCTCGCCGCCGCAATTCTTCCGCGTAAGTCATCGGGTGAGAGAAGCCGGACCATCGAGCGGCGGATAATCATGCTGACTCCGTCAAAAACTCCGCTAAAAAATAAAGCCGTTATTGAGAGCCAGAAATTTTTTGAAAAGGCAAACAGGAGAAAGCTGATTCCAAATCCAAACACAGTTAGAAGCAGATTGCGGCCGGCCTTGGCAATCGGAGGATGACGCGTGGCAGTGAGGGAGATGATCAGAGCACCGAGCGAGGGTGCTGCGTTCAGCAGTCCCAGGCCTTTAGCGCCGACGTGAAGAATATCTTCTGCGTAAATGGGCAGGAGCGCGATGGCGCCTCCAAAAAGGACGGCAAATAAGTCGAGACTCAAAGCGGCCAGAAGCGGCTGGTTTTTGAAAACAAATTTCCATCCCGCGACAATGCTTTTCATCAGGGGCTCTTTTTTTTGGGGATGGGTTTGGGGTTTGGGGGTGATCAAAGCGGTGCAGATCCAGGCAAGTACAAAACAGGCGCTGATAAAAATATAGGAATTCGCCGCTCCCCACGCATCAAAAATAAAACCGATGAGGGCCGGGCCCAGGACTGAACAGCTGATCCAGGTACTGCTGATCCACGAGGCACCGCTGACGGTCAAAGGTTTCGGGATCACCTGGGCTTCAAACGCAGTGCTGGCAGGATCCGCAAATCCACGGGCAACTCCAGCGAGGAAAACCACGGCATAAAGTCCGAGGAGTGAGCTTTGATGAGTTTGCCAGGAGAGACAGGCCAAGGCAATGCCGCAAACACACGAGGCAGCGCGAGTGATCAAAAGAATTTTTCGGCGGTTGTAATGATCGGCGACGTAACCGCCGAATAAAACGAGTGAAATCGCAGGAATGGCTTCTACCAATCCCAGCCAGCCGATCATCATAGGGTTGTGCGTGATTTTGTAGACCTGAAAACCAATCACGACATTGAGCGCGCGGCTTGCAAGCGAAAAAAAACCCACCGACCCAATAAAAAAACGGACATCTGGTATTTTTAGAGCTTCGTGAAAAGGTCGTTTTCCCGGCGGAAGTGTTTCCATAAGCGGCTTATCTGCTTTCTGGTGCCGTAATCATGACTGTTCCGGCTTCGAGAGATCCAGAGGCGCGGTTTTTGTTGCTACTGGTTCCTCGGTGGATTCTGAACTTTTATCCGCGGATGATTCTTCGGGAATAGCGACCGGGGAGCTTGCCTTGGTTTCTGTTCCGGTCACATAGGTCCCCGGGAAGAAGACGTCGTCGGTATCAGTCTTTTTCCCAGTTACCACGAGGGGAGTCGTGCAGTGCTTAACGCTGTTGTCCCAGGCTTGTCCATCCGGGCAAGGATGGTCATTCGCCCAGGCTTGTCCCGGCAATCCTATTGCCGTGAGGACTAAAAATACTGCCATGATTTTTTTCACAAGGCCCTCCTGATTGAGTTTTATTCACTCGGAAGTTCGAATTATAATCCCATCAACTGCTTTCTGCTACGTGAGATTACCGTCTATTCAAGATGGATTTTTCGGAGACGCAGGGCGTTGGAGATCACGGAAACAGAACTGAGACTCATGGCGGCGCTGGCAATCACGGGGCTAAGCAGGATTCCAAAAATTGGATACAGGATTCCGGCCGCGATGGGGATTCCGAGGATATTATAGGCGAAAGCAAAAAATAAATTTTGCCGGATATTTTTCATCACCTCGCGGCTCAGGCGTCTTGCTTTTAGAATTCCGCGCAAATCTCCCTTGATCAGAGTGATTCCCGCGCTTTCCATCGCGACATCGGTTCCATTTCCCATCGCGATTCCTACTTCAGCTTGGGCAAGAGCAGGCGCGTCATTGATTCCATCGCCGGCCATGGCGACTTTCCGGCCTTGAGCTTGAAGCTCCAGGATTACGCTACGTTTCTCTTGGGGAAGCACCTCGGCTCTGACTTCATCAATGCCTAGTTTTTTTGCTACGGCCTCCGCGCTCAAGCGCTGATCTCCGGTGAGCATGATGAGTTGCAGTCCTTCCTGATGAAGAAGACGGACCGCTTCAAGCGTAGAAGTTTTGATGGTGTCTGCCACACTCACAAGACCCAGTGGAGATTTATCAGCCGCCAGAAAGATGACGGTCTCGCCATTTTGCTGAAAGGTTTCTGCCTTTGCCAGAAGTTCCGCAGATGCAACCTGAAAAGTTTCGAATATTTTTTTATTTCCAAGGATCACAAATCGTCCGTCGATATTTCCTGTGACGCCCTGGCCGGGAATGGCTTTGAAATGTTTCACTGCTTTTAGTTTTGAGGCTTCCACACCTGCGAGAATGGCTTGTGCAAGAGGATGCTCGCTCGCTTTCTCAAGACTCGCGGCGAGGAGAAGGCATTCATCCTCTTTTCCTTTTTCAAGCGCGTAAACGTTCGTGAGTTTTGGTTTTCCTTCGGTGAGCGTTCCGGTTTTATCCAGTACCAGAGTGTTGACTTTTTCCATCATTTCAAGCGCTCCCGCATTCTTGATGAGCACTCCGTTCTGAGCTCCGCGCCCGACACCCACCATAATCGACATCGGAGTTGCAAGTCCGAGTGCGCACGGGCAAGCAATAATTAGGACTGAGACGGCATTCAAAAGTGCATAGGTAAGTCGCGGCGATGGTCCGTAAACATTCCAGATTGCGAAGGTGAGCAAAGCAGCAGCAATGACAGCGGGAACAAAATAAGAGGCGACCGTATCGGCCAGGCGCTGGATCGGGGCGCGGCTTCTCTGGGCTTCGCTCACCATCCGGACAATTCCGGAAAGCAAGGTTTCGTTCCCTACGCGCTCGGCACGCACGATTAAACTCCCGGTTGCGTTCAAGGTTCCGCCGATCACAGGATCACCTTTTTGTTTTTCCACGGGGATGGATTCGCCTGTGATCATGGACTCATCCGCACTGCTGGAACCTTCTTCCACGCGTCCGTCCACGGGAATTTTTTCTCCGGGGCGGATGCGCAGAAGATTCCCTTTTACGACTTGCTCCAGGGGAATGTCTTCTTCAGTTTGATCTGCGAGAATTCGCCGCGCAGTTTTGGGAGATAAATGAAGCAGGGCCCTGATTGCAGCGCTTGTTTTTGAGCGGGCTCGAAGTTCCAGCGCTTGACCGAGCAGGACAAGCACGGTAATGACAGAAGCGGCTTCGAAATAAAGAGAAGCTTGGCCGTGATGATCCTGAAAGCTTTTGGGAAATGTTTCCGGAAATAAAACCCCAAGCACACTGTATCCGTAAGCGACGCCCGTGCCGAGCGCAATCAGGGTGAACATATTTAAACTGCGGCGGCGCACGGAATCCCAGGCGCGCTTAAAAAAAATCCATCCGCCCCAGAGCACGGTCGGGGTAGCGAATCCAAACTGAATCCAAGCAGAAAGTTTTCCGGATATTTGGAAACCTTGCTCGAGACCGGGAATCATTTCTGAAAATGTCAGCGCAAGGATTGGAAGGGTGAGCAGGGCACTGATCGCGAAACGAAACTGCATGGCTTTCAGTTCTGCCGCGTCCGCGTGATCTTCTCCGGCGGTGACCGTCTTCGGCTCAAGCGACATTCCGCATTTAGGGCAGTCTCCGGGTTTGTTCCAAATAATTTCCAGATGCATCGGGCAGGTGTAAGAAGCCTTTCCTGAAACCGGTATTCGCGGCGACGACGATTTTTGCGGAGTCGCTGAAGGATCGTGGCATTTCGGGCAGTGTTCCATGAACGGAATCATACCATAAAATAATATGCTGTTTGGGTGACCTAAGCATTTCAAAAGTCGATCGCTCCAGGGGGTTGACAGGCTATCCACATCGATTAATCCGCGTTATGTTATAATCCGTGTCCTATGGAAACCCGAGCACGAAGTTTTGCCAAAGCATTAAGCTGGCGTTTTCTGGCTACTTTTATTACTGCATTCATTGTCTGGGGTTTGACGGGTGAAGCCAAGTTCGGGCTGACGGTCGGGCTCATTGATACCAGCGTCAAACTTTTCATCTACTTTATTCACGAACGGGTTTGGCTGCGTATTTCCTTTGGAAAAAAGAAACAGGATTTCGAGATTTAAGAAGTCTGGGAAGGCTGCGACTTGCTTGAAATTTATGTCGACGCAGATGCGTGTCCGGTGAAACAGGAAGTGATTCGAGTCGCGAAGCGGCATTTCTTGAACGTGACGTTTGTTTCGAATTCACCGATGCGAATTCCAGATTCGGAAGGAACGAAGCAGGTGGTGGTGGAAAGCCGTCAGCTGGATGCGGTGGATGACTGGATTGCGGAGCATGTTTCCAAGGATGATATTGTGATTACCGCCGATATTCCATTGGCTTATCGCGGTGTCAAGGCGGGCGCTCAGGCGCTGAGTCCTTCCGGGGAAATTTTCACCGAAGATAATATTGGCCAGCTTCTGGCAGTGCGGGATCTTATGTCTTCCCTCCGTGACACAGGCACCGTAATGGGAGGCGGCCCTCCACCGTTTCAAAAACAAGATCGTTCCCGATTCCTTCACAGTCTTGACCAAATCATTCAGAATCTCAAAAGGCGTCAGCTCCTTAAGCCGGGAGACAGTGGGCAGTAAAAGGAGTAAGCACAGAAGCGTTGAGACTAGCAGGTTATTTTTAATCTAGATAAAGTTGGGATTGACCGCTATCATATTCGCGTGAAAGCAGCCCAAACCGGTACGCACTCAGCGCTTAAAAGTTATTCCTTCTCTCTTTTCCTGATGGGATCGATTATTTTCGGCGCCGTAGCCGGACTTTTTCTTAAAGAACGCGCCGTGATTTTAAAACCGCTCGGCGATATTTTTCTTAACCTTCTATTCACTTCTGTCGTGCCGCTTGTTTTTTTCTCAATTGCTTCTTCGGTAGCTTCCATTTCCGATCTGGGAAAGCTGGGCCGGATTCTCGGCTGGATGCTTTTCTTTTTTACTCTGACCGGGCTCATTAGCTCTTCATTAATGCTTGCAGTCATTAAGGCATTTCCTCCCGCAGCCAGTCATCTCACGGGACTTGCTGTCCCCGCAGTTTCAGCAGGCCAGGACACAGGATCCAAAATTGTAAGCGCGCTCACGACTGCGGACTTTGTGGAACTCCTCAGCAAGAAAAATATGCTGGCCCTGATTATCTTTGCGCTTCTCACGGGTCTCGCTTCTTCTCTAACGGGATCTCGCGGCCGCGCCTTTTCGGAATTTCTCGCCTCGGCCAGTGAGGTGATGACGAAGTTGATCTCTTTGATTATGCTTTATGCTCCGATTGGCCTTGCCGCGTATTTTGCGTATCTTTCCGGAGTTTTCGGTCCTCAGCTGATGGGATCTTATCTGCATGCCATCCTGATTTATTATCCGGTCGCGATCCTCTATTTTTTCGCGAGCAACAGTGCGTATTCTTTTTTCGCGGGAGGGGCGATCGGGATGAAAAAATTCTGGTCGAATATTTCATTGCCCACACTTACCGCGCTTGGAACGGGAAGCAGTCTTGCGACCATTCCCTCAAACATCAAAGCCGCAGATGAGATCGGTATCCCGCATGAGATCAGCCGTGTGGTGATTCCTATTGGTGCCACGATTCATATGGACGGTACCTGCATCTCCGCGATTTTAAAAATCTCCGTGCTTTTCAGTTTGTACGGCATGCATTTCTCGGGGATTGGAACTTATGTTACTGCACTGGGCGTTGCTCTCCTGAGTGGGATGGTCATGACCGGGATTCCGGGCGGGGGATTTCTGGGAGAACTTTTGATCGTGACGCTTTACGGGTTTCCTCCCGAGGCGCTTCCAATTATCTCGATGATCGGGACTTTAGTGGATCCGCCGGCAACGATGGTCAATGCGGTGGGAAGCAATGTGGTGAGTATGATGGTGGCGCGGATGAGCTCCGGACCGAAGTGGATGGAGAACTCAAAATAGCATCAAAGCTTTCAGGCCTTTCTGTCGAAAACTGATTAACCATGAAAAAAATCGCAGTCGTGAATGGTATCCGCACCCCTTTTATCAAGGCGTGGACACTTTTTGAAAAAATGCCCGCCCAAAAGCTGGGTGCTCTTTGTGTGACGGAGCTCCTTCAGCGTACCGAGATTGATCCCAAAAAAATTGATGAAGTCATCATCGGATGCGTGGGCCAGCCCATTGACGCGGCCAATGTTGCGCGCGTGATCAGTCTTTATGCCGGAATTCCCAAGGATAAGCGGGCCTACACCGTGAATCGTAATTGCGCCTCCGGCTTTGAGTCCGTAACTAGTGCCATTGAAAAAATCAGCATTGGCCAGGATGAAATCGTGATCGCGGGCGGTGCTGAGTCCATGTCGAATGCGCCGCTGGTTTATAATGCGCAAGCCACGGCCTTATTTCTCAAACTTCAGCGCGCCAAAACTTTGGGCCAGCGCCTCCAGATCATGCTTCAATTTCGCCCCAAGCATTTTGCCCCGGTGTCTGCTCTTCAGTGTGCTCTGACCGATCCAGTTTGCGGTCTGAATATGGGACAGACCGCGGAAGTGATTGCCAAAAAATTTGCCATTCCCCGCGAAAAGCAAGATGCCTTTGCGTTGGAAAGCCACAAACGCGTGGCGGCGGCGCGTGAGCGTTTGCGCGAAGAAATGATGACGGTTTTTATTCCTCCCGATTACGAAAAATTTGTTCAGGATGACAATGGCGTTCGTGAAGGCCAGAGTATGGAAATGCTGGCTAAACTTAAACCGGCTTTTGATCGGTTCAGCGGATCTGTGACCGCTGGAAATTCCTCCCAGCTTACAGACGGGGCCTGTGCGCTTCTATTAATGGAGGAGGGTAAGGCTAAGTCTCTCGGTTATGAAATTCTTGGAACCATCCGTGCGTACGATTATGTGGGTCTTGAACCCAGCGAAATGGGGCTTGGTCCCGCGTATGCGATCGAAAGTGTTCTGAGGAAATCCGGGCTGGGGCTCAAGGATATCCAGCTTTTTGAAATGAATGAAGCTTTTGCGGTTCAAGTGCTTGCGTGCGTAGAAGCGCTCGGCTCTAAAAAATTTGCGGAACAAAATTTTCCGTCGCGCCAGATTGTGGGCGAGATTGATCCTGCGCTTTTGAATGTGAACGGTGGCGGCATTGCGCTTGGGCATCCCGTAGGTGTGAGCGGTTCGCGGCTGATCCTGACTTGTCTGAAAGAAATGAAACGGCGCAATCTGCACCGCGGTCTTGTCTCGCTTTGCATCGGCGGCGGGCAGGGCGGAGCGGTAATCCTAGAAAGGTGACATCGAAGATGTCATCCCCGAATGATTCAGTTGGTGATCTAAAAAACAGCCTGGATTCCCGATATCCGTCGAAGGACGCATCCGCGGTGCTCTCTGGCGAAAAAGATTTCGGGAATGACAAATTGTAGTAAGAAGTTTAAATATGGAAACCCTGATGAGCACAGCCTGGCAATTAAAAATTGAAGACGGAATCGGGCAGCTGGTTTTTGACCATCCCGGTAGTGAAGTCAATATCCTCACCTCCGAGAATCTGCGAACGCTCAAAGAAGCCCTCGTTGAAATCCACAAACGAAATGATCTGAAAGCCCTGCTTTTCACCAGCGCCAAGAACCGGATCTTCATCGCCGGCGCGGACATCAACGAAATCAATAAAATTTCCACGAAGGACGAAGCCTTCCGCGCAGCCGAAGCGGGAAAAGAAGTTTTTCAGTTGATTGAAGACCTGAAAATCCCGACCGTAGCTGTGATTAACGGGGCCTGTCTTGGCGGAGGCTACGAGCTGGCTCTTTCCTGCCGCTACCGCGTGGCTGCATTTTCCGACAAGGTGAAGATCGGGCTTCCGGAAGTGAACCTTGGAATTCTTCCCGGATTTGGAGGAAGCATCCGCTTGCCGCGCTTGGTGGGACTTCTTAAAGCGCTTCCTTTGATTCTTGCCGGGCAAGTCGTTTCAGCAGAGTCTGCACTAAAAAATGGAATGGTTGACCGTTTATTTTTTGAGAAGACGCTTGTCACGGACGCAATCCGATTTATCCAGGGAATTCTATCGCGCGGGCCGGAAAAGAAACGTAAGAAAGATTTGATGACGAAGATTCTGGAAGACACTCCGTTGGGCCGTAATTTTGTGTTCACGCAGGCGCGTAAGGATGTTCTAAAAAAAACCAAGGGCGTTTATCCCGCACCACTTGAGATTATTGAACTGATCCGCAAAACTTACGGGATGAAATCCAAAGAAGCCTTCCGGCTTGAGAGTGAACATTTTTCGCATCTGGGAACCACGGAAATTTCCAAGAATCTGATCCGGCTTTTCTTTTTAAGCGAGAAGTACAAGAAACTGCGCTGGACGGAGGCGGACATTGCCTCCGATAGTGTGGAAAAATGCGGCGTGATCGGGGCGGGCGTGATGGGCGGAGGGATTGCCCAGCTTGTGAGTAATCGCAGCATTCCGGTTCGTGTCAAAGATCTCAACGAAAAGGCGATTTCTGGTGCGCTCAAAGAAGCGAGTAAGATCTACAAAGATGCTTTGAAACGCCGGAAAATCAAAAAACATGAAATGGAATTAAAGATGGGCCTTATTTCTGCGGGGCTGACGAGTGCGGGTCTCAAGCGCTGCAATATCATCATCGAAGCGGTGGTTGAAGATCTTGGCATCAAACAGAAAGTTTTCCGCGAACTCAGTGAGGCTGCCTCTCAAGACGTCATTCTCGCGTCCAACACGTCGTCGCTTTCCGTGACTAAAATGGCGGAAGTCTGTAAGTTTCCGGAACGTGTGGTGGGTCTCCATTTTTTTAATCCTGTAAACCGGATGCCTCTTGTGGAAGTGATTCGTGCGGCCAAGACTTCGGACGAAATCGTGGAACGTACCGTTCAATTTTCCCGTCGATTAGGGAAAACCGTGATCGTGACGGCGGATAAAGCAGGATTTTTAGTGAATCGTCTTTTGCTTCCTTATCTAAATGAAGCCGCTTATTTGATGCAGGAGGGAATGTCTCCGGAGCGGCTCGATGCGATTGCGGAAAAGTTTGGGATGCCGATGGGTCCGATTGAGCTTGTGGATCAGGTCGGAATTGATGTCGGCTATAAAGTGGCGCATGTGCTTGAAGATGCGTTCGGAGCGCGGATGAAAGTGGCGAAAATTCTGGAAGACGTGAAACAAAAGGGACTTCTCGGAAAAAAATCAGGCAAAGGATTTTATCTTTACCAAGGGAAAAAGAAAACGTTGAATCCTGAGATCAAAACTGTCGGAGGTTCGCGGGTTTCCGACGAAGATGCCCTGAAGCGGATGATCTACATTATGATCAATGAAGCCGCGCGCTGCCTCGAAGAAAAGGTGATCGATAGTGCCGCAACCGTGGATATCGGGATGGTGATGGGAACTGGGTTTCCTCCTTTCCGCGCGGGATTGCTTGCTTATGCGGATTGTGTTGGCTCGGGGAATATCCTTCGCGACCTTGAACGTTTCGCAAAAGAAGTCAATGCTGATCGTTTTGAACCCAGCGCCTACCTTCGGATTCTCGCACAAAAAAATGGAAAGTTTTATTCCTAACTTTTGGTATTTTGTAAGATCAGGGACGGTTCTTAATAACTTGTTTAAGGCCAATAAGTTATGAAAGGCTCGTCCCTTTTTGGTTTAAAAATCAAAAAAGGGACGGTTCTGTCCTATCCTCATATGAATCATAGAGTTACTGAGAACCGTCCCTGATTTTATGCTGACACTGGATCAACTGCTGCAAAAACTCTGGATGGACTACTCGTCGATGAATCAGCAGGCCGGAGCTATTCACCGCGCGCTTGAAAAACGCGGAGAGAAAGTGGTCAATGATCATTTGGCCTTCCGAACCCTGAACCTTTCCAAGGTTGGAATCGACGTTTTGGCGGAGCCCTTTTTAAAATTCGGCTACAAGGACGCCAGTGGTAAAGGATATTTCTTCAAAGAGAAAAAACTCTTCGCTCGCCACTACGAACATTCTGATTCAAATCAACCCAAAGTCTTTATCAGCGAACTTCTCGTGGAGGAATTTTCTCCAACTCTTCAAAAAACCGTGAAAGATATGATCGACCAGGTTCCAGACAAGCTGACGCAAACCGAAGACTTCCTGATTTCAGGATTCGCGTGGAAGCCCGTGAGCTGGCAGGTCTACCAGGATCTTCTCAAAGAGAGCGAATACGCGGCTTGGGTGGCAGCCTTCGGATTTCGTGTCAATCATTTTACGGTGTCTTACAATGCGCTCACCAGTTTCAAGGATTTTCCTGATCTCAACGGGTTCGTTAAAGGTGCTGGATTTTCTTTGAATGCAGCCGGAGGGGAGATCAAAGGATCTAAAGATGTTTATCTCGAGCAGTCGTCCACGCTCGCGCATCCGGTGGAGGTTCAGTTCTCAGACCGTAAGGCTGTCATTCCGGCCTGCTATTATGAATTTGCGCGTCGGTATCCGATGCCGAACGGAAAATTATTTCAGGCATTCCTTCCCGACTCCGCAGACAAAATTTTCGAGAGCACGAATTTTCGTACAATATAGGGACAGCGCTCATCGACTCATGCGTATTTGTCAAATTTTGTTAAAAGTAATCAACGAATATGATTCAATACGACGGCTTCAATGAGACCTGTCCCTGGCTCCTACGAAATCGAACAAAAATACCGGATCAAAAATCCAAAAGTAATTCGTGCGGCCCTCAAAAAACTGGGAGCCCGGAAAATCGCTTCCGGATTTGAGAGTAATGAGCTTCTCGACCGGAAAGGGGAGCTGCGGAGAAAAAAATCTGTGCTCCGTCTTCGCCAGTACGGAAAGTCCACGATTCTGACGTTTAAAGGCCCGCGCCTGAAGGTGAAAGGATCCTACAAGAAGCGCGTCGAGATTGAAACGGACGTGGAAGGTGTGAGCGCCAAGGGGATTCTTGAAGCGCTGGGCTACAAAACTTTTTTCCATTATTCCAAAACCCGTGAGCAATATAGCTACTCTTCGTGCTCCATCGTTCTCGATCATCTTTCCAAACTGGGATGGTTCCTTGAGATCGAAGGTTCTCCGTCTAGAATTGGCCGTATTGCCAAGCAACTTAAGTTTCAAAAATCAGACGAAGAGCCTCTCTCCTATCCGCAATTGTTGAGTGTCGAGATTAATTAGATTCTCCCCATTTTTTTTCTTCAGCCTCTTAGGTCCGCATTTCGTAGGTAGAAAGAAACAAATTTGTAGATATTTTTTATAATAACGATTAATTAATATTAAAATAGTCATATTATCGCCAAAACGGGCGAAAAATAAAAAAAAACAGGTTGGCATGTTAATTGTAGTAATAGGTTTATCTTATGAGAAACCGAAGGGTAGAATTACTGACGCATTTTGGGAGCATTGGTTCAAGCCTAAAACAGGGTGCTTTTTCATGTCCGGATAATAAACGCATTAAAAAAGAATTTAAAACCAGTACCCGCTTATCTTTTCCAAAGTTTTCTCTCCATCGGTTGACCTATGATATCTCCAAGCCCCGTCCCTCACTAAAATTCCTGTCCTTCGTCCTGCTTTTGACATTCTCCATTCAGGCCTTCGGCTGGGCGGAGACCGGACAAGTCTTCCCGGGATCGATTCGAATGCATCCGGTGGAAAATATTTTTCCGGAAGTGACGCAAGCGCCGAGCTCTTTTTTTATCCCGCCGTCCTTCGGAGAAATAAAAAAATCATTCACAGGATCCCGGGAAGAAAAAATTATCCTGATCCAGGACGCTCATGTTCATGAAGAGGCGCAGAGGAATATCGCACAAATGCTAAATTTTCTTTCCCGGGAGAAGAGGCTTCACCAGATTTATGTTGAAGGGGCTGAAGGTGTGATCGATATGACGCCTTATTCCTTTTTCCCTGATCTGAAGATCCGCCAGGAAACGGCGGATTATTTCCTCACAAAAGGAAGGCTCACTGGGGCGGAATACGCCGCCATCGTTACCACACCGGTATTATCCCTTTATGGTATTGAAAACCGCCAGGTCTATGAAAATCACCGGAAGGTTTATTTGGAAGGAATTGAAATCCAGAAAAAAAATCAGGCAATTCTGGAACCGCTTGGGAAGGCCCTTAAAGAAATGGCCCGTTTTGCCATGTCGCCGGAAGTCATGGAGTTTTACCGCAAGACAGGGTTTTTAGAACCCCAAGAAAAGGACTGGAATCTTTACTTTGACGAATTGCTTCGACAAGCTGGATTTCTGGGAATTGCTATTGATTCGGATTCGCAGATGAAAACCATGGAACGCCTTTCGGCACTTGGAAAAGAGATTGATTTGAAAAATCCGGATGCGGATCTTAAAAAGTTTCCTGAAACTGAAAAAACCCGGCAAGGCAGGCTTCAATACCAGGAATATCTCCGGCTTTCCAAGAAAATTTCCGGGGATTTTTTTACGGAAGCCTACGGACTTGAAAAAAAAATTAAGAGGATGCTTTTAAAGACTCCGGAGGAAAAACGGCTGAATGATTTTTTGGAAGTGGTGGAAATTTACAGAAAATTTTTTGATTTTTCCCTAACGACTCAGGAAGTGGAATGGTTTTATTCCCGTCGTTTGAAATGGGACATGAAAGCCCTGCGTGATTTCTTGACGCCTCTGCTGAAGCGTTATCACTTCACCTACGAACTTCCTTTGTCTCTGGAGTCCATGGATCAGGATCTGTTGCGGATAGAAAAATTCTACCTTTTAGCTTTGGACCGTGATCGTATTCTGATTCAAAATGCTATTGGACACATGAAGACGACGGGCCTTAAACAAAGTGCGGTTATCACCGGTGGTTTTCATACGCCCGGGATTGAAAAATTTCTCCGGGAACAGGGCTATTCTTATGTTGTGGTGAGTCCCCGCATGACTTCCATCCCAGATGTTAAAAAGCAAGAAGCTCTCTACCGGCAAGCCGTTCTAGGACGTCCTTTGCTTGTAGAGAAAATTCTTGTTTCCCTGGATCTGTCGCGCCAAGCGCCGATGAAGGATTTGCAGTATCAAATGACGCCATGGCTGATGACACCCAATCCAAAATTTTCTTATCCATTTATCTGGCTTGAGACGGTAAGAGGTATTTTTAAATCAGGAAATCCAGACGTATTGTTTCATCGCCTTAAGATTGCGGCGGACAAGCTTCCTCCTGGTTCCAGAAAAGAGGCAGATGCGGTTTATCATGAGTTAGAAGGGGGCGTTCTTCAATCTTCAGAATCCGGAATGCAATATTATTGGAGAAAGATGTCGCAAGGAATTTTTTTGCGGCTTACAGCGGGCAGTAACAAAAAAATACCGAACCGCTCAAGAGGGGGGAAAAGCGGCAAAGAAATTTTCCCCCTGATTGATTTTGGTCATGACTGGTTGGAAGGCGATCAAGTTGATTCCGATCTGGTCTCTAATGAAGTTGTGAGGATTCTATCCTCCGATTTGCCGTCACGAATCCCGTTGTTGATGGGACGAAGCAGTGATTCATTCCAAAAACGTTCCGAAGTGCGAAGTCCATCCGTGACTTCAGCTCTCAAGCGCGGTACGAGGACGACCGCCGATTTAAATCTCCAGTTAGACGATTTGTGGAAGCCCATGGATGCTGAATTAGAAAAAGCGACTGGTGTTTCCTTAGACCGGCGTGCTTCGGGGGAGACTTTGTCGGGAGCTGCGGTCGGTGAAGATTATCTGGATAAAGCCTATGTCGTTGCTTTTTTGTGGGGACTAGGCTGGACGACACTTTCGCTGTTCCACATTTTTCCAGTCACCTTTATTTCAGGGGTCCTGTTTTTTTGGGCCTTTACACTTGGAAACTTTCTTTTTAAGATTTTTGCCCATGAATGGGTGCATGCTTTTTTTGCCCGAGTATTTGGCGCTAAAGAAGCCTTAACGATTAAAAATTTAACCGGAAATCTCGGATGGGATTTTCTAGGGGGAATGGTCCTGTTTCCCTTGCTTCGGTATCCCCGGGTTAATGTGCCGTCGATTCAAGGGACTCTGCGCGAAACCTTTGCACTGAAAGTGGCCTTTCCGGTCCATCTGATGGCAGTTGCAGCGCTCTACTTACACCGCGGAGAAGTTTTGGATTGGCTTACTCCCTTAGTCAGCGGCATTACTTCGGATCCTTTCCTTCTTTCCTGGCTCCTTTTTAGTTTTATCGGAGGCGGGATCTTATCGGTCGCCGAAGGGTTTTACTCTGATTATTTAAACAAAAAACGAGAATCGGGCGAGCTTGCCTGCGGAGTCTCCTCGGTGATCACGATTCTTCGTCCGGACGGAGAGGCCCTGCGCATTCATTTTGATTACGGCTATGACAAAACAGATTTCGAAATCTTTATGGAAGGGGCGGAGAATCAATCGCGTCATCAAAAAGGAATTCACGACGGACGTTTGGGAGACACCATTGAGTTTCGCCGTAAGCGATTAAGAAAAATCCTGAGTGAAGTTGCTCCTGACATTGAAGTGCCCGAGCGGCTTTTTGACAATTACTTCCGGATTGTGGACAAAGTTCGCGACCGGGGAGACCAGGCGAGCGGGGAAGTCTCCATGGTCACGGCCGGAGGAGGAAGGGTTATTTTTGAAGTCACCGGACACGGACGCTTTTTAAGCGCGGGAACCATGAGTCAAGAAAACGCTCAGCTTCATCAATGGTCTCCCACTGAAGAAATTAATTATGTGGGCGTGAACCAGGGCAAGTATGAAGTGCTAAGGCGCAACCGGGCCCTTTATGTTCCGCATAACGGCGACGGCAATGTGTTTAAGGTTTCGGGCCGGTGGCTGGGAACAGGGCTCGTAAGAACGCTTCTCTTTAATGTTTTTCATATGAAGCATCCCGCGAGCTCGGATACTCCGATAGTTGCGGGATTTATGGAATATTTTTTGACCCAGGGGAGTCTGAAGTTTTCCGCGCGGTTTGCGTTTGCAGAAACCATGACAGAGCTGCCCGCGTCTTCCCCGGAATCAATTAAGGGATGGTTCAAGGACAAATGGGCGAGATTTAAAGAGCGCCGGGGTTGGTACAATTTTAGCCGTTCGATTTATCCTTCTCCCGAACAGTTGAGCGTGTGGGAAAGAGAAGCGTTTTTGCCGGCTTTCCGGAGATTTGCCTCTTCCGGCGGACAAGCCCCTTCCGGTTTTTATCTGTCGTCCATGTCTCCCGCAGATCGTCGAACCTTAGCGGATTTATTTGAGCGTGAGATCCTGAAAAAAGCGGACTTGTTTGTTCAGCCGGTTTTTTTCGATCCAGCTAAGCGAAAGTTGTTTTTAGAAACCATGGTCAATGCTTTTTGCGACCAGGATTTTGAGCAGGCAAGTTTGATGGCGAAAAAAAGAATGAAAGGGACTTTTGGGGTGCGGCCTGTTTATTCCCTTGAGCCGGGGACGATGATCGCGATTTCGGACAGCCAGGGAATGTTTTTTGGCATTAATCCGGGTGAGACCTCACAGCAGGGTCCTGAAGTTTACGCAGCTTCCGAACCAGCGGCGTTTAAGGAACGTTTCGAGGTCAACGGACGTTTGCAGCAGCTCCCTTACCGGATTGGCCTTAATTCGACACGAGGCGATGTGGTGATCATGAAGTTTGAAAATAATCCTCTTCGCAAACCGACGGAACCTGCCCTGGGAGTTTATGGATACGCGACCAATGAAAAGAGTGACCAGCATCCCCTGGGCCGGCCCTTAACGGACCGGGAGCTTTATGAAATGACGGCTTTGATTCCCGGCAATCCGATGCTGAGTGTTCCGGAGCCCAAAAAAGACGGCAAGGCCACAGTCGCCCATGATCTTGAGAAAATTTCGGGGGTTGTGGCCAGGATTGACGCGGATTGGCAGCAAAACGATGCGCTACCGGTTTTGGAGCAGAGTTTCAACCGTCAAAGCGGTTTTGAGTTTCTGCGTCTGCTCATGGTGCTTGAAGCGTTTAAAAGGCTCCAGGCAGCAACGGGACGTCTGCTTTCCGATCCTAAAGACCGCGCTCGGATTCAGAAAAAGTTTTTCGCCTTGATCACTCTTTTTTATTTTGGCAATACTTCGGGGCAGAGGATCACTCAGAGTGCATTTCAAACCCGGTATCTTAAAATTTTCAATTTTGAGCTTCAACAGATTTTGGGACCTTCCGCCGCACCCGCGTACAACCGGTTCGAGGATTTAAAAGGCCTGGATGATCTACTCCCAGGCACTAAAGAAGTGGACATCTTGATTCCGGCCGTCCATATCAGTCTTGTAAGCGCCGTTAAAATCAAGGCGCGTCTTGAAAAGTGTTTTCCGATTCTCAATATCCAGCTTCCGGATGCTAATCATCTTTTGGAATCTTTGAAACAGAAAGTGATTTATCAAGGCGACCGGAAGGTCGTGGTGAAAGACAAGAATGAAGTGGAGTACATCATTACCGCGGATACGATCAGCATTCACGATTCCATTTCCGGAATGACCTTTCCAACTTATAAAACTTCAGAACCAATGGAAGTCCTTTTGAATGCGTTAAATCAGAATCAGGGGACACCCTTTTTGGGCCAGAGAGTTTGGGGATTCGCCGGAGAGCATGACACCTTGATGGCGGAAAGTGCCTTAGGGCAGGGTTTTTATAAAAACGCTCCGTTTAAACGTCATACCTTCAGCACGTTGAGCGGACCGGGAGAAGCGGAACCTGCGACCGTGACTTCCATCTCTCAGGATCATACGCTGACCCGCCTCAGCGAATTTTTGGTCACTCAAATGCAGCGGGCTTACGGCACGGAGGTCCGGCCTTTTGGGACGCTGGTGGATCAAGATATTTTACAAACAACCAATGAATTTATCCGTGAATCTCAGGAAAAGCATCTTCCGGAAATAACAAATAAAAACGGGTCGGTGGCCCGGCAGTTTTATCAAGTCGGAAAAGGACTGCTCTGGTATCTGCTGGAAAATCCGATCGGGACGCTTGCGGCTATTTTAATTTTTGCTGTGGCGATGAGCTTTGGAATCTCCATTGCGCCCTCGGCCACCATCATTGATCCGCTGATGCAGGTTTTTCCAGCATTGCGGGAAATCTCGTGGGTGATGAAATTGATCGGCCTTTTCTTTAATGTCACCTTTGTGCCAGGCTTGGGATATGTGATCGGACGTGTGATTGGAAAAGCGATGGGGAGATATCCGACTTCTCTGCGTTTCGGAGGAACGAAAATTTTTATCGCTTCCGATTTTCATGAAAGCTCTTCATTTCGCATTGAGCAGTTTGTCATGAAGCTTTGGTCCAAGGCCTGGGGATTTATGGATGTTAATACCTTTTTTGGAGATAACACGAGCAGTTCTGCGCATAATCATACGGCCCGTGGTCCGCATAAAAATGCCTTTATTTTGATGATGGGTCCTGAAAGCGGGCTTGTGACCTACGACGGCCACGACGGAGCAAAAAATATGTCGAAAGGCCAAGCGGGAGGGAATCAGAGCAAGTCGCGGGGAGTCGGCCCCGTCTTTTTGTGGGTGGCAAGGCAGAATGCCGAAGGAAGTCTGACGCCCGGCCTTCAAGATCCATATGCCTCGACTTATTTGCGCAAAGGTCAAACTCGCCAGCCCAAAGCGGTTTATCAGCTCGTCCTGCCGGCGTTCAGCCGTCCTGTGAACCTGCCGGAAACGACGATTCAAAAATTTACTGCTCAAATCACGGAACGGCTCGGCCTTGACGCGCCGCGGCAGGCACTATTGACGCAAAGACTTCGTGACTGGAGGACGCTTTACTTGAGTCAATATCAATACAATGTGCCGCAGATGATTCTGGATATCGCCACTGAACTTAAAATTACGCATGAAACTAAGCTTGTTTTTTTTCAGAAAACCCTGCGGACTTTTCACGGGAAGATAGAAATCCTGGAAGAGTTTTTTGAAAATAGCGTGAGCGCGATTGAGCGGGAAGTGGCGGCTTATGCGTTGATGCATCAAATAACCGAATGGGCAAGCTTGGGCGGACGACTTTGGAATTTCAATGAAACCCATTCTCGCCTCAAACGGGCCTCCACGGCCGGTCCAGTGGACGGAGAAGCGGTCACTCAGTTGATTGCCAATATCCGACGAGAATTTGAAATTTTAACGGATAATGCCCACCTTCATGTTCCGCTTACGCAAGTGGAAAAGGCGGAACTACCCTTTCATATTATTGATCCGGTTCGATTAAAAGCTCCGGTTCCGGAAGAAGTCAGTTCGATGGTCACCGTGCAAAATTCGAGAAAAAAAGCTAATCAATTACTTAGACAGCTCCATGATCAAGTCCCAACTCGTTATGACGTTTTGGTCAGCGCCGTCAAAAAATTCATTTTAACGGAAGAGGGGAACATTGAGAGAGTATTTAACCGGCTGGGAGATTCTCTGATCAATGGGGATACGATGGTGGTTGATTCACGCCTAAAAAATGATATCGCCCGTTTTCAGACAATGACTCGATTATCCAGTTATTCCCAAAACAAGCTTGTTCAAGAGTTGATGGCGGTAGTCCCGGGATATCTCGATGCACTTTTCGTTCATTTTTCAACGCATCACCATGATGCGTTGCGTGTCTCTTTCGATCTGAAACCAGTTTTAAATCGTCCGGCTCCGGCTGATTCCGGAGAGCAACCTGCCCAAAGTTATATGGCACCGCCACCCAAAAAAATCCGCAAGACTCCCTCCTCGGGAGCTCGCCGGAAAAAGGCGGAAAGGGTTTCTGGGACAGCGAAATCCCGAACAATTCTAAAACCAGTGATTGCGGGCGGGAAAACTCACACGGAAGTAGCGAAGGGGAACGCGGATAGCCGCTCTGAACTTCGTCTGACAAGCGAGTTATCTCAAGCGGTTGACGTTCGATCGCAAATAGAGTTTGAAACCGCTCCGGTTATCCGTGAGATGCGCCTGCGCGCAAGCAAGATCGAGCGGATGCTTCAGACCTGGGGACAAAATCCAAAAGTACTGGCGAAGCTTGGAATTTCGCGGACGGTGCCTGGCGTTGGGTATTACTTCCTGGACTTCAGCCAGCAATCAGGAATCGGGACGATTGAGAACTTGCTTCGTTTCCGCAATCCGGAAGTCAAAGCCGTGGTTTTTGCCGGTGCTGCCGAACGTTCTGAATTAAGAAAAACATTTTCTCGTCAAGTTCAGGCCGAAGCGCTTCTTCTTCCGGAAGCCAGTATCGAAACATTTCTCGGAGAAAAAATGTCCGAGCTAGGATTCGGCTCGGATCAAGTGATCCAGGTTCAGGGACTGCACGCGGACCGTCTTGATGAAGAGCAGATCAGGGCCTTGCGTGGAAGTCTTACGCTTGCGCTGGGGCGGATTGTGATTGACTCTGAACGTTCCGTCCACGGTGCGGGAAGAGAAGTTTCCTTCAAGAATATTCTGGATGCCGTGAATCAGGCGGCTTATCAGGCGGTCGTTCGTCAATCCGCGTAAAAGCGAGGGAAGAGAGAAGAGGGAAGAAGGAAGTAAAAATTCCCGTTTCTATTTTTTTTCTCTTCCCTCTTCTCTCTTCTCTCTTCCTTCTTCCCTCTGACTGTAATACACTACACCGATGAAAAGCAAAAAACTCCCGCCCAATATTTTTATCTTTGGGCTTGTCAGTCTCCTGTCCGATGTCTCAAGCGATATGATGTATCCGCTTCTTCCTCTTTTTCTTGTCCATTATCTCGGTGCGAAACAAGGTTTCCTTGGCTTTATTGAAGGATCGGCTGATTCCGCCGCTGCGTTTTTAATGCTTTTCTCCGGCATGATGTCAGACCGGATGCGGGACCGCAGCCGCCTGGTGTTTGCAGGCTACAGCCTTTCGGGATTATCCAAATGTTTTATGTCGACGGCGGTTTATCCCTGGACGGTTTTTTTTGTTCGAGCCTTCGACCGTTTGGGAAAGGGGATTCGCAGTTCACCGCGCGATGCCTTGATTGCGGATTCGGTGGACCCTTCGATGCGCGGGAAGGCTTACGGTCTGCAGCGCTCCATGGATCATATTGGTGCCGTGGTAGGGCCGCTTACGGCGACCTTGCTCTTGACCTTTTGGACCAAAGATTTGCGTACCATTTTTGCGATTGCAGCTTTCCCCGGGATTTTTGCAGTCCTGTTGATTATCTGGAAGGTCCGCGAAGTGATCCCTGACCGTGTTTTTTCCAAACGACCTCTAAAAATTCAGCTTCCTCACGGCAGATTACGGATTTATCTCGTGATCTTGTTTCTTTTCCTTTTAAGTTGCTCGACGGACGCGTTCTTACTCTTACGTGCCAGTCATGTTGGAATACCGAATTCCTTGCTTCCGATATTGTGGATGGTGCTTAACCTCGTGAAAGCGATCTCGACCATGCCGCTTGGAATGCTTTCCGATAGGTTGGGCCGGCGGCGCATGATTTTGACAGGTTGGATTATTTACACGCTTGTTTATCTGGGGTTTGGATTTGCAAATCAGCCTTGGCAGATTTGGGTGCTTTTTATGATCTATGGACTCTTCTTTGGATTTACCGAAGGGACCGAGCGGGCAATTCTTGTCGATTATGCTGGAGAAAATGAGCGCGGCCAGGCTTTTGGCTGGTATTATTTCGTGATGGGCATGGCAGCACTTCCCGCGAGTCTGATTTTTGGAGCCCTTTGGGAAATCTTCGGATCCGCGAATGCATTTTTTATCAGTTCAGGGATTTCTGCATCCGCCGCGGTCCTCCTTTATCTTTTCTTGAAATTCGTTCCGTCAATTAAAAGAGCTGAAATCTAAAATCGCAAATCTAAAATCGAAACATTTCCGATGGCCGCACAAAAAATCGAAGGCCGGATCCGCGAGGCCCGTGGTGGCGAACTTAATCTATCCAACTTTGGAAAGCGCTTCCAGGGCGAAGGAACCTACTGGAACCAAATCCAGTCTACCTTCGGAGTGCACCTGAAAAAACTGGGTCTGAATGAAGATCTCCCCAAACTTTCCCGCCCTCCCTTTAAACGCCCCACCGCCCAAATGGAACTCGCGCTCTGAGGGTAAAGCCTATTTACTTCGTCCATTGACAGGCATGTCCAAAACGTATACACTTCTTTACAACTGTATACACTTTGGACATACCCATGAAAACCAAGAAAGAAGAATTGATAGCGGAATTTAAGCGTCACAAGGGAATCCTGCGCTTCTCAGCCATGCTCAAGTCCGGATTCCACCGCCTTGAGATCAAATCGCTTATTGAGTCGGGAGAAGTCGAAAAAATTGGCCGGGGAATTTACCGCCTTAAAAACGGTCCAAGCCTTTCTAACCCTGACCTTGTTACCGTCGCACTCCAAGCCCCGAAAGGGGTGATATGCCTTATTTCCGCCCTCAGTTACCACCATGCCACGGATGAAGTGCCGCACAGCATTTATGTGGCGATACCGCGAGGAGTTCGCGCAACCAAGATTGATTACCCGCCAGTGCAATACTTTCGCTATGACCCAACGGTTTGGAAGAATGGGATTGAAACGCATACCATAGACGGACATCCAGTTAAAATCTACAGCCTTGCAAAGACCGTTGCCGACTGTTTCAAATATCGCAACAAGATCGGCCTCGACGTGGCCCTCCAAGCCCTGAAACTTGCTGTAACCGAAAAGAAAACTAAACCAACCGAAATCATGCGCTTCGCCATAATATGCCGCGTGGATAAAGTCATCAGACCTTATGTGGAGTCTCTCCTTTGAAGCCCGACATTAAAAATATCGAAGCGTCCGTCAAGGGACGCCTCCAGAACAAGGCTAAAGAAACAAACCGTCCTTACTCGGAAGTCCTCCAGTATTACGGAATGGAACGGTTTCTTTACCGTTTCTCGCAGTCCGATTATGCCGGGCAATTCATTCTCAAAGGTGCGTTGATGTTCACCGTGTGGGACGTTCCCGCGCGAAGGACAACGGTGGATATTGATTTTCTAGGCCGTATTGATAACAAAGTTGAAAGTATCGAAGGCGTCATTCGCGATGTCTGCAAGATAAAAGTACCGGCTGACGGACTTGTTTTTGACGCTAAGACTGTGAAGAGTAAACGAATCAAGGAAGATGCTGATTATGAGGGCGTGCGCGTCAATTTTTTCGGCTTTCTCGAAAAATCAAAAATCCCAATCCAGATCGATGTCGGCTTCGGCGATGTGATAACTCCCAAGGCTTCAACGATTGACTACCCAACGATTCTGAATTTTCCGGCACCGCGCCTTGAGGGTTACACTTTTGAAAGTGTTGTGGCCGAGAAATTTGAAGCCATGATCAAGTTGGGCCTCCTTAATAGCCGCATGAAAGACTTTTATGACATTTGGCTGATGACCCGGCAAATGAACTTTGAGGGAAAAAAGCTGGCCGCCGCAATCAAGGCAACCTTCAAGAATCGGGAAACACCGCTTCCTGCGAACGTTCCGCTTTTCGCCGAAGAAATTTACGACGAGAAATCAAACAACGAAGCCATGTGGAAAGCCTTTCTGCGCAAGAAGCAAATCAAAACCGCACCCGATAGCCTTGCTGAGGTTGCCCGAGGCATCGAGGTTTTTCTTTCGGAACCCGTGAAGGCTATCACAACCGGCAAGGAATCATCAAAGACGTGGCACGCGCCGGGGCCGTGGGTTAGAACCTGATTTGGTAGACCAATTCAGTTCAACCGTTTTAGGAGACTCTTGATTCCAAGCTTTTTTGCTGATAAATGCTCCAAAAGGCTACCATGAAAATTGAAAGTTAAAGTTTCGATTTTTATCGTATTTGGAATTGTTTGCTGAACGATTTAAAGATCGTTTTGAACAAATAAAAAAAGACTTCGGAATGTGAACGAATCACCGGACGCCGTCAGGGGAGGGTAGAATCAGGCCCAAGGCATAAGCTCATTGAAAGCATTTCACCATTTTTTTAGATCTAATCCCGCAAAGGGAGAGCTACTATGACGCTTACGAAAAATCCACCCGCACGCATAGGAACGGTACCGGCTGCAGCGAATGCGAGTTATCAAAGGCTTGTCAAAGAGATTGGCGGGCTTTATGAGAATGCGCGCAGGGCACTGGTTCAATCTTACTGGCAAATCGAAAAACGGATTGTTGAGGTTGAGCAGGCGGGGGCGGTTAAAGCGGCTTACGGGTCCGGACTCCTCCCAAAACTTTCCCGGAACCTTTCCCAACAATACGGTGCGGGATTTTCGATTGAGAATCTGTACAGAACCAAATGTCTTTATCGAACAAAAGGTACCAGGTCACATTATCTAATCTGGTACCTTTTGCTTTTGGGGAAGGGTAAGACGAATGAACCTCTAATCTCTGATTCTTAAGTGGTGCACTTGACGTTTGAAGACGGGTTCCTTGTTGAACTCGGGCTTCCGAACCAACGATCTTTTTCTAGTATTAACTAGCATACTGGTTTTTTTCAAAAACTTATAGAAACCCAGGCTCATCTTTTCTATAATTTCTCCCCTAGACGCGGCGGACGCGTAGTCATACGTTTCCGCCGCGTTTTTTTGTTTTAACACCCTGAAAGGATCATAGTTGAGTTTGACAATGTGTGATTTATAAACTACACTTAGTGAGGCTGAAGTGGGCGAAGAAATTTATCAGCTGGTTTATTATGAAGATCCCGGTGGAAAGAAGCCCTACCGCGAATGGTTTGAAGCTTTAAGAGATGTCAAAGCTCAGGCGGTCATTGATGCGCGTTTGGGACGTCTGCGTTTAGGGAATTTCGGAAAATGCGAGCCGGTTGGCCACGGAGTTTACGAATTGAAGATTTATTACGGCCCCGGCTACCGGGTTTATTTTTCGAGAGCCGGAAATCAGATTCTTCTTCTTTTATGCGGAGGAGACAAATCACGCCAATCCGAAGATATTCATAAGGCTCAAACGCACTGGCTGCAGTATAAAGGACCGAGATCATGAAAGAAAAAAAGAATGGAAACTACAAACAAGATTTGATGAAGCGCCTGCAAAACGCAGAATTTGCTGAAACCTATTTAAACGCGGCTTTTGAAGACGAAGATAAACATGTCTTTTTACTTGCGCTCCGGGATGTGACGGAGGCTCGGGGCGGAATGGGAAGGATTGCGCGGCTTACCGACATTAGCCGCGAGCATATTTACCGGATGCTTTCAGAAAAAGGAAATCCGGAGCTGGAAACTCTCAAGAAATTGCTGAGTGCCTTGAATCTCAAGATTTCGATTTCCACAAAAGACCAGGATCGTAAAGCGGCTTAAACGAATAAATGGAACTAGCCTTTTCGAAGGGAAGTGTGGTTTAATAGATTTATGAAGGAATTCCTGGTTGGACTTTTAATGCTGTTCGTGTTTTCGGTCTTGTCGCTGCTTGGATTTCTGCTGGTGCCTTTACTCCTTGTGCTGGGCCTGTTCCTGCGATTGATCTTGTCCTTTATCCTGATTCTTTTCGCGGTTTGGCTCATCGGCAAGGCCACGCTGATGTCGATCGAAATCATGAGAAATAAATAGGGCTCTAAGCCGCTTTTATGCCGGCACTTCCTCTGGTTATTTTTACCCTTTGCGCGTTTGTCATCGGCTACCGCTATTACAGCGCCTTTCTTGCCGCCAAAGTCTTTGTCCTCGACGCCGGGCGCGTGACACCGGCCCACACTCACCGCGATAATCAAAACTATTATCCGATGTCAAAATGGGTCCTCTTCGGTCATCACTTTGCCGCGATTTCTGGCGCGGGTCCGCTCATTGGTCCGGTGCTTGCCGCGCAATTTGGTTATCTTCCCGGACTTCTCTGGATTGTGATCGGCGTGGTGCTCGGGGGTGCGGTGCAGGATTTTGTGATCCTTGTTGCATCGACCCGGCGGGAAGGAAAATCCCTGGCAGAAATTGCCAAAGCCGAGATCGGTCCCGTAGCCGGAATTGCCTGCGCTATTGCGATTGTGTTCATTGTGATCGTGGCCCTTGCCGGGCTTGGGTTTGTGCTTGTGAACGCGCTGGCGGAAAGTTCCTGGGGCGTGTTTACGATTGCGGCCAGTATTCCGATTGCCATGCTGATGGGCCTCTACGTCTTTGCCTGGAATCAGGGGAGCCATAAAGCCACCAAGCAAGCCACCGTCGTGGGAGTGATCCTTCTTTTTCTGGCCGTGGTTTTGGGAAAATGGGTTCCGGAAATTCCCTGGCTGAATTCTATTTTTCTTTTAGACCGCCAGAAAATTATTATTGCGATCGCGGTTTACGGATTTTTCGCTTCGGTCCTTCCAGTCTGGCTGCTGCTTGCGCCGCGCGATTACCTCAGCTCTTATATGAAGCTCGGAACCATTTTTGTATTGATTGCAGGCATTATCTTTGTCAATCCAACGCTTCATTTTCCGGCACTGACTCCGTTTATCCACGGTGGCGGCCCGATTGTTCCCGGCAAAGTCTGGCCGTTTTGTTTTATCACGATCATGTGCGGCGCGGTTTCCGGATTTCACGCCCTCGTTTCTTCGGGAACAACTCCCAAAATGATTTCGAGTGAATGTCACGCGCGTTCAATCGGATACGGCTGTATGCTGCTTGAAGCCTTGGTGGCCGTGGTTTGTCTTGTGGCCGCGTCGTCAATGCACCCGGGAGATTATTACGCGATCAATGTTTCGCCGGAAACTTACTCGCATCTGGTTCAAACACTTGGGATTCATCCGGTCAATCTGGATTGGCTGACGAAAGAAGTGGGAGAGAAAAGTTTGGTCGGAAGAACCGGCGGTGCCGTGTCACTCGCAGTGGGAATGGCCCAGATTTTCAGTGCGCTTCCTTTTTTGAGCGGCTTTATGAAATACTGGTATCACTTCGCGATTATGTTCGAGGCGCTTTTTATTCTGACCACGATTGATGCCGGAACGCGCATTGCCCGTTTTATCCTTCAGGAACTTCTCGGAAATGTTTACGCGCCTTTTAAGCGTCCCGACTGGATACCCGGCAATCTCCTGGCCAGCTTTCTTGTGGTTTTCGGATGGGCGTATCTGATCTGGAACGCGAGCATCAGTACGATCTGGCCGATGTTCGGAATCGCCAATCAGCTTTTGGCCGCCATTGCTCTTGCGATCGGAAGCGTGATTTTAGTTCAGATGAAGAAGGGGAGATATATCTGGGTCACGCTTGTTCCCATGATTTTCGTGACAGTCACCACGTTCGCGGCCGCTTATCAGATGATCGCTCATCATTACTGGCCCAAAACCGCAACGCCCTTGATCATTTCCTTGAATATCGCGCTTATCATCATTATAAGCGTTTGCACCGTGATCATTTTCATCAGTGCCTTCCAAAAATGCCGGGGAGCCAGGGACAGGTCTCATTGAAGCCGTGGTATTTGATGAAGCGATTAAATCTGTTCAACAAAATTAGGTAAGTACAAATTTCTCAATGAGACCTGTCCCTGACTGCCACTGCAAAACCACTCAAATGCTTTCTAATGAGGCAGCCGTTGAGATGGCGGAAAAACAGCTCATCAAGATCAAGGATTTTCCAGACGCGTGGAAAATGCTGTATCAATGTTCCGCCTGTCTTCAATATTGGGAGCTTTCCTATCCCGCAGCAGGGGATGTGTGCTGCGTGGAGCCTGAGCTTTGCAAGTTAAGCCTTGAAACTGCCAAAGCGGACTACCATCTTTAAAGTTCGTTGCACATTTATTGTTGTCATTGCGAGCGACCGTAGGGAGCTCCGCCGAAGGACGGATCAGTCCTCTGGCTGAGAAGCAATCTCGGGTCTATGCTCCGGGATTGCCGCGCCCGCCTGCCGGCGAGGCAGGTCTCCGCCAAGGCGCGGGACTCGTCCGCCGAAGGACGGATCCGTCCTCTGGCGGACAATGACAAACCCAACGCAATGACACACTTACTATTTTTTAAAAAATCCTCAAAATTTTGAATATTCCGTTGAAGTTGTGAATTTTTTTTGTCGATGACTAAACGAAAACGGAGTGACAGAGGAATGCGGCGAACGATTTCATTGATCTTGATTCTTTTCTTGGGCTGGATCGGCTATCTTTTTGCGGGCCGGGATGAAGGAATGGCTCCTGCCGATGGTTTTTTTCTCCCCAAAGGGAGTGCCGAAGACGGGCGCAAGGCCTTTAACCACTTAAAGTGCAGTGCCTGCCACTGGGCAGCCAATGATATGCAGGTTCCCGATCCTATCACCGCCAAAGCCGGTCCTATGCTGGGGCCGAAACAGGCGGCTTATGCCCCGGGCTGGATTGCCAACTCGATTGTTTCTCCCTCGCATACCATTGCCCGCAATTCCGAGCCGGGCAAGACCGAGGGGGGAGAGCTTTCGCGCATGCCTGATTTTTCTCAAACCATGACCGTCCGCGAACTGATTGACCTTATTGCTTATATTCAGTCCCTGAAACAAGCTCAGCCTGCTAAAGTCCCGCCTCAATAACACAGACCCATCACTCAACCTAAATTAAGCGATGGGTCTGCGTAATCAATAAGGTTGGATCAATTCAATTTCATTTTTTTATCGTCGGTTTCCCATTTTTATCGTAATTCACGGTCTGTGTGAGAATATTGTTGATGAGGGTCTCACGCGTGCTCAATTGACCACCGGGGCCACTATATTCCTCAAGCTAAGAAGACTTGACCGGCACGATTGGTTTCGATATTATTCCACGCATAAAGTCTGTTCCAATACCTCACCCCAATGAATGGAGTTCTGACTCATGAAGCGTGATAGCAACCGTGCCTGCTTTGCTCTTTTTTTTGGATTTTTCCTTTTGGGCGCCGTTCGCCTTTACGCCGCTCCGCCTCCTTTTCAATCTGGGATGCCTCCGATTAAGGAATCCAGGGCTTATAAGACATTTTTAATGCGTCCTTATTCGGAACTTTCAAAAATTGTTTTTCTCACGGACCGTTTTAAGGAGGCAAAGATCAAGGTGATCTATGACGGCCTCCATTTTGAGCCGGAATTTGCCGTGCGCATTGCTAAGTGGTTTCTTTCCCAGCATTACCGGAAGGAGAGCGCTAAGGAATGGATTATGGTGTACTGTAACCAATCGCTTTTTGAACACCAGCTGATCTGGGCGATGGATAAAAAAGGAGACTTCAAGCTTTCCCGTGAGGTTTTGATGACGGAACTTAAAGCGCTTGAAGAAACCTGTGAGCAGGACTTGAACTGCAAAGGGAAAAAGAAGCCGAGTGCCTAGTACCAGTTTCATCTATCATTTTCGGTCATTGCGAGTCCCGCACCCTGGCGGAGACGCGGCAATCGCTGGGTGTAACCCGAGATTGATTCGCTTTGCTCACAATGACAAATAAACGAGTTGTGATGACTTATGAAACCACTTCCAGTCGGCATCGTTTTCGATTTTTTTCCTGCCTCATGACACTTGCGATAGTTACTTCTGGTTGTCAAACCAAAGTGGATCCTGCTCCGAACGCGGGATTCATCAACGGGGCGCTCCTCTCCCAAGCCTCGGATCTTCCGTTTCAAAAAGTCTGGAGAAAAAAAGGTGTCAATTTCAGGAGCTATAAAGAAATTTTCATTTCTCCCGTGAACACCGAGTTCCTCCTTAAAATGAGTTTATGGGAGGAAACCGGAAGGGGAGCAAGGATCAGGCAGGATATCGGAGAACTTGCCGAGTATGCGCATGATCGTCTTGAGAAGGCGTTCAGGGAAGATGCGAGATACCGGTTTTCAGTGGTGGATACTCCTTCTTCGAAGTCTCTGGTGCTTGAACTTGCGATTGTCGAGCTGGTTCCTTCAAAAGCCGCGTTGAATGTGGCGGGATTAATTCCTCTCACCGCGATTCCTGCCAGTATTCTGGGGCTGAGTGCGCGAAGCACGGTGGCTTTTGAGGCCCGGGTGAGGGATGGATATTCCGGAGAAATCCTTGGGCTTTTTGCGGACCGGGTGGGGGCTAAAATTTCCATTTTTAATGTGAAGAATTATTCGTGGTATAGTCACGCCGAGAGTATTCTTGCGGAGTGGGCTGCGCAATTCGTCGAGGTGCTGGGTAAGGATCGGGAGACCGTTGTGAAGGGTTCCGGATGGTTTGAGTTGAAACCTTGGTAACAAATTAATAACCAAGATACAAGAAACAAGTGTCCAAACGGTTTGTCGTTTGCAGTTTATTTTTTGTAGATTTGGTTATTCTTTGGTTCTTGTAACTTGTTTCTTGGTTATTTAGGAATTGTATATGAAAATTGTTTGTCTTGATCTTGAAGGTGTACTGGTTCCGGAAATATGGATTGAGGTTTCCAAGCGCTTCCGCCTTGAATCTCTGCGTCTGACGACCCGCGATATGCCGGACTATGACAAGCTGATGAAGTACCGCCTGAACATCCTGCGCAAAGAAAAGATCCGTCTCAAAGATATCCAGAAAGTCATTGCTGGAATCCAGCCTTTGGCCGGAGCCAAAAAATTTCTGGATGAGCTTCGGGCAAAAAGTTCGGTCATGATTCTTTCGGATACTTATTATGAGTTCGCCGGACCCTTAATGCGCAAGCTCGGCCAGCCGAGTTTGTTTTGCAACTGGCTTGAGACGGACAAGGCGGGTTATATTTCTAATTATATTTTGCGGCAAAAGGACGGTAAGACCAAGGCGGTCAAGGCGCTTCAGAGTCTGCACTTCAAGGTTTATGCGAGCGGCGATTCTTACAATGATCTTGGGATGCTTCAGGCTGCCGACCGGGGAGTTTTGTTTAATCCACCGGAATCGATTGTGAAAAAGTTCCCTAAAATTCCCGTCACGAAAAATTACCGGGACTTGCTTAAGAAGCTCTCCTAACGCTTGTCATTGCGGACCTTTGCTGTCATTGAGGTCCTTTGGCTGTCATTGCGAGGAGCGATTTTTGCGACGAAGCAATCTCGGTTTGTGCACCGGGATTGCCGCGTCTCCGCCCAAGCGCGGGACTCGCAATGACAAAAAAAAACTACGCTATTACGAGCCCTTTCCCTTGGTGTCATTGCGAGCGGAGCGAAGCAATCTCGGGTTATGCTCCGGTTTGCCACGTCTCCGCCAAAGCGCGGGACTCGTAATGACGGATTTAAGCCTTCTTAAACTGCTCCGCCTCCGTCGATCCCTTCATACTAAACGTCGATGATTGCCCGCCCGTGGCGATTTGAGTCACGGCATCAAAATAGCCGGTTCCCACAAATTCCTGATGCTTCACGGCTTCATAGCCCAGCTTTTCTGCGGCAAATTCCTCTTCCTGCAGTTCGGAATAGGCGGCCATTCCTTTGGTTTTGTAATCCTTGGCCAGCATAAACATACTGTAATTGAGCACGTGAAATCCGGATAAAGTCACGAACTGGAATTTGTATCCCATCTTTCCCAGCTGTTCCTGAAACGTTTCGATGGATTTCTCGTCCAGATTCGATTTCCAGTTAAAGGACGGCGAGCAGTTATAGGCAAGAAGTTTTCCTGGGAATTTTTTATGGATGGCTTCCGCGAAAGTTTTGGCCTGTTGCAGATTGGGTTTGGAAGTTTCAAACCAGAGCAGATCCGCGTAAGGTGCGTACGCAAGTCCGCGGCTGATGGCTTGATCCAGTCCGGCTTTGACCTGATAAAATCCTTCATGCGTCCGGGTTCCATAGATAAAGGGCTGATCATAAGGATCCACGTCGCTGGTCAGAAGGGAAGCGCTGTCCGCATCCGTACGTGCGATCAACATTGTATCGACGCCGCAGACATCCGCGGCTAAACGCGCTGCAATTAACTTGGTGATAAATTCCTGGGTCGGAACCAAAACTTTTCCTCCAAGATGCCCGCATTTTTTCACCGAGGCTAGCTGATCTTCAAAGTGAACGCCCGAGGCTCCTTCTTCGATCATCATCTTCATGATTTCAAACGCGTGAAGCGGTCCACCGAATCCGGCTTCGGCATCGGCCACAAGCGGCGCAAGCCAGTGAATGCTGTGGTCATCCTTGAGATGATGGATCTGATCTGTGCGCATCAGGGAATTATTGATCCGCTTGATCAGATAGGGGACGCTGTCGGACGGATAAAGACTTTGATCCGGATACATGCGCAGGGAATTATTCATGTCGGCCGCAACCTGCCAGCCGCTGACATAAATGGCTTTGAGTCCGGCCTTGACCTGCTGAATGGCTTGATTGCCCGTGACCGCGCTTAGAACATGAACATAGGACTCATCATTCAGGAGCTGCCAGAGACGTTTGGCGCCGGCTTTGGCAATGGAGTATTCCCGGTGAATGGTGCCGCGAAGACGAAACACGTCCTCCGGTTTATAGGTACGCGTCACGCCTTTCCAGCGCGCCGAAGTTTTCCATTCCTGTCCAAGCTTTACGGTTTCGTTTAGATCCATAAAATCTCCTTTTGAATTTTAGGCTGTCATTGCCCGCCAGAGGACGGATCCGTCCTTCGGCGGACGAGTCCCGCGCTTTGGCGGAGACGCGGCAATCTGACACGAAGTGTCATCCTGAACGAAGTGAAGGATCTCAGGATAAACTCCGCGACGGATCTCATTCCGAGATTCTTCACTTCGTTCAGAATGACAAAAAACGTCAGATTGCTTCCTGCCTACCGGCAGGCAGGCGCTCCGCTCGCAATGACAATGATTGTTAATCCAGATAATCGTAAGCAATGAGGGTTAAAAATTCTGGAAATTCTTTTTTCGTACTCATCGTTTCAAAAAGCTGGGAAGCGCGGGGGAACTGGCCCTTGTCAAAAACTTCTGGCCCGACAAGTGTCCGGATTTTTTCCAGCTCTTCCTGAATTAATTTCTTCAGAAGTTCCGGCGTAATTTCAAGCCATTCCCGGGTGACCGATTTGTGATGAATCCATTGCCAGACCTGGGAGCGTGAAATTTCAGCGGTCGCCGCGTCTTCCATCAGATTGTAAATGGGAACGCATCCCACGCCGCGCAGCCACGCTTCCAAATAAAGAATGCCGATATTCACATTCAATCGCAACCCTTTGTCCGTGACCGAACCTTCCGGCATCCGCAGGAGATCCTTGGCCGTGATTCGCACATCTTCCCGCAGGACATTCAGCTGATTTGCGGCAGGCATATGCTCGTCAAAGATTTCTTTAGCGATCGGAATCAAACCGGGATGAGCAACCCAGGTTCCGTCGTGACCGGCTTTCACTTCGCGGAGTTTGTCCGCCCCGACTTTTTCCATAGCCGCTTTGTTGGCGGCCGGATCAGATTTGATGGGGATCTGCGCGGCCATGCCTCCCATCGCGTGAATTCCGCGGCGATGGCAGGTCTGGATCAAAAGCTCCACATAAGCTTTGAGAAACGCATTGTCCATCGTGACCTCGGCGCGGTCGGGAAGGACAAAATTTTTATGATTCCGGAATTTTTTGATGAAGCTGAAAATATAATCCCAGCGTCCGCAATTGAGTCCGGCCGAGTGATCGCGTAGTTCGTAAAGGATCTCATCCATCTCAAAGGCCGCAAGAATTGTTTCAATCAGGACCGTGGCGCGAATCGTTCCCGTTGGAATCCCAAGTTCAGTTTGAGAAAAATTAAACACATCATTCCAGAGCCGGGCCTCAAGATGGCTTTCCATTTTCGGGAGATAAAAGTAAGGACCTGTACCTTGACTGATCAGTGTTTTGGCATTGTGGAAAAAGAAAAGCCCAAAATCAAAAAGCGAAGCGGAGATAGGATGTCCGTCGACAAGCAGATGTTTCTCCGATAAATGCCAGCCCCGGGGCCGCACCATCAAAGTAGCGATTTTTGGATTCAGGGCGTAGTGCTTTCCTTCCGGCGAATTAAAATCAATTTTCCGGTGAACGGCATTGCGTAAATTAATCTGCCCCTCCAGATTATTTTTCCAGGTCGGGGCATTCGAGTCTTCAAAGTCAGCCATAAAGACACAGGCACCGGAATTGAGGGCATTGACGATCATTTTTCGGTCCACCGGCCCGGTGATTTCAATGCGCCGGTCTTGAAGGTCATCAGGAATGGGCGCCACTTTCCAGCTGTCCTTACGGATCTTTTGTGTTTCCGGAAGAAAATCTGGAAGCTTTCCCTGATCAAGCTCCGCTTGACGAGTCTCGCGGTTCTTGAGAAGTGTCTGCCGCGTGGGTTCGAATTGCCGGGCAAGTTTGAGGAGAAAGGCAAGCGATGAGGGCGTCAGGATTTCCTGATGTTGAAAATTTAAGGAGTCGCGGACTTCAATATCTGTCATTTTGAAACCTTTCTTATGTATAGGGTTGACCTTATTTACGATCTAAATAAGGGTTTTATTGATTTTTATTTCATATCATGAAAAAATACGCCCGCCAGCCAACCAACGAAGGAGCTTTCGTGAAACGGATTCATTTTGTCCTGATCGGTTCAGTCCTCGCGCTTTCATTCACCGGATGCACTCAGAATACTTCCCAGTCCAACGTCATTAAAATCGGATGCTCGGCTCCTTTAACCGGAGACCAGGCCCAGATCGGGATTGATACCTGCCGCGGCGCGCAACTTGCCGTGGACCAGGCCAATCAAAAGGGAGAAGTCCTTCCAGGAAAAACTCTCGAGCTTTTGGAGCTGGATGATCAGCACAATCCTGCCCAGGCGGTGAACGTCGCCAAAAAATACGTGTCTGATCCGGATGTGATTGCGGTAGTCGGCCATTTCAACTCCAGCTGCACCAAGCCGGCCTCAGCTATCTATAATGAAGGCGGGATGGTTCAGATCACTCCGGCCTCGACGAACCCCGAACTTTCCAAGCAAGGGTTCAAGACGTTTTTTCGAGCCGCTGCTACGGATGATGTTCAAGGACCTGCAGCCGCCAAGTATGTTGCCTCCAAGCTCGGCGTGAAGCGTCTTTTTATCATTGATGATAAGACAACCTACGGAAAAGGTCTGGCGGATGAGTTTGAAAAGGAAGCGCGAAAACAATCGATCGAGATTCTTGGCCATGAGGGCATCACGCAAGGAGATAAAGATTTCACTCCGCTTCTGACGAAGATTAAGCCGATGGATCCCGAACTGATTTATTTTGGCGGGATTTATCCGGAAGGTTCGCTTTTGATCCGGCAGGCGCGTGGGCTGAACATCACTTCCAAGTTTATGGGAGGGGACGGACTTGCGACGCCCATTTTTATTGAACTCGCTTCCAAAGAAATTGCGGAAGGCACTTATGCGAGCATGGTTGGAGGGGATATGAGAAAGATTCCGAGTGCGGCGCAATTTATCAAGGATTACGAAGCCAAGTATGGAAGCATGGGGCAATGGTCGGCTTATGGTTTTGATTCCGCGAACGTGGTGATTGAAGCGATCCGCAAGGCCGGTCAAAATAATCGCGAAGCGGTGCTTAAGGCCATGCGCGAAATACCCGTATTTAAGGGAGTGACCGGGGAAATCATCTTTGATGAAAAAGGTGATAACAAGAATCAGTTTATTGGTGTCTTTAAAGTTGAAAACGGCGAGCTTACCTACGTGGGACCCGCAGCATAAGACATTGCAGCGAAATAACCAAGAAACAAGATACAATCACCAAGTAATGACCAAGTGTCCAAGAAACAAGAAACAAATGTTTAGGCCGTGTTCTTTGCTTTTTAGTCATTTGTTTGGCAACTTGTACCTTGTCTCTTGGAATTTTGAAGAGCATTCAGGTAATCAATGACGCCTCTTGATGTTTTTTTGCAGCAGATCGTCAACGGTCTTACGATTGGAATGATCTACGCGCTGATTGCCCTGGGCTACACGATTGTTTACGGCATTGCGCAGCTGATCAATTTTGCCCACGGTGAAATTTTTATGGTGGGCGCCTACTTTGGACTTCTGGCGTATACGCTTATTCAATTGCTTCCTGTCGGGTCCGTTGGATTTTTGTTTATCCTTCCCCTGATTTTTCTTTTTGTGATGACGCTCACCGCGCTGCTTGGAGTGATCGTCGAGCGTTTTGCCTACCGGCCTTTGCGGGAGGCGCCGCGCCTTGCTCCGCTGATTACGGCCATCGGTGTTTCGTTTCTGCTTCAAAATGCCGTGATGATTCTTTTTGGCCCCGCGGATAAACGTTTCCCCAGTCTTATCGAAATCCACAAACTTTCTTTTCATCATGTGACGATCACCAATCTTCAAATCATGATTACGGGTTTTTCTCTGATCCTGATGCTCGTGCTGCACACCTTCATTAAATACACGCGAATGGGAAAGGCGATGCGGGCCCTGGCCGATGACCGTGAGGCGGCCTGTCTGATGGGAATTAATGTGAATCAAATTATCTCCATTGCTTTCCTGATCGGCTCAGCGCTGGCCGGAGCCGGAGGCATCATGTTCGGGATGTACTACAACACGATTAATTTTCATGACGGTTATCTCGCGGGATTGAAAGCTTTTTCCGCGGCCGTGCTGGGAGGAATCGGGAATATTCCTGGAGCGATGGTTGGCGGAGTGTTGCTCGGTATTCTCGAAGGAATGGGTGCCGGTTACATTTCTTCGGAGTGGAAAAACGTATTCGCTTTTTTCATCTTGATCCTTATTTTGCTTTTTCGTCCGCACGGGCTTTTGGGATCACGAGTGGTTAAAAAAGTTTGAAATAACCAAGAAACAAGATCTAAGATACAAATAATAACCAAGTGGCAATAACCAAAAAGAATTTGTTTTTTGTCTCTTGGTCATTATTTGGACACTTGTGTCTTGGAACTTTAAAAAATAGTATGAAAAAATTACTAACATTTTCACGATTTAAGAATCTGGCAATCCTGCTAGTTTTTTTTATTTTCCCGCTGATTGACCGAAGTCCTTATCACATTGATGTGATGGTTTCGGCGGGTGTGTTTATAATCCTCGCCCTGGGGTTGAACGTGATTGTGGGATATGCGGGCATTCTTAATCTTGGATACGCGGCTCTCTTTGCCTGCGGGGCTTATTTATATGCGATTTCAAACATTCACTTTCATATTCCGTTCTGGACCGGACTTTTCATCAGCGGTTTTGGAACCGCTCTTTTTGGAATGCTGCTCGCCTTTCCAGCGCTTCGGCTTTCCGGAGATTATCTGGCGATCGTAACTTTAGGAGCTGGAGAGATTGTCCGCATTATCCTCAACAACGTGGATCAAGTCACCGGCGGTCCGAATGGACTCTTGGGAATCGATCATCCAACCTTTTTCGGATTACGTTTTGGCGTTAAATCCGGGCCTTATTACTATTTAATTTTTGTCATGGTCATCCTGCTCGTTTTTTTTCTGAAGCGTCTTGAATCTTCACGACTCGGACGCGCCTGGACGGCCATGCGTGAAGATGAACTGGCTGCTTCCAGCATGGGCGTGAATCTGATGTGGGCAAAACTCACGGCGTTCGGCATCGGCGGATTCATTGCAGGAATCGCCGGCTGTGTGTTTGCCTCAAAACAGGGAAGTATTTCACCGGATAGTTTTGATTTCGTGGTCTCCGTGATGGTGCTTGCGATGGTGGTGCTGGGAGGTTTAGGTACGATTCGCGGCGCAATCACCGGCGCCCTCATCTTAAGTCTTCTTCCGGAATTTTTGCGCGGGTTTGAAATGTACCGGATGCTCTTTTTTGGTCTTGCCATGATTCTGATGATGCTTTTTCGTCCGCAGGGGATTTTCGGAGAAGTCCGTTACAAGACCCGGTTCTCTTCGGGAAAAAAGGGACGGTTCTCATTGACGCCAGAAGCAAGGAAACAATAATTTGAATTATTTAAATCATTTGATCATCGCAACAAAATTTGCTGAGAACCGTCCCTGGCGCGTATGAAAATCGAACAGCTTTCTGAACTTGAAATTTTAAGCGTGGACCGCCTGAGCAAACATTTCGGCGGCGTTTCTGCTCTCGAAGACATCAGCTTCGCGGTTCCCCAGGGAAAAATCGTGAGCGTGATCGGCCCCAATGGCGCTGGCAAGACCACGCTCTTTAATTGTATTACCGGACTTTATACACCGGACGAAGGATCGCTTTTTTTTGGCGATGCCCAGATGCTCCTGAACGGACTTCCGTGTTATGAAATCGCGTCCAAGGGAATCTCTCGCACCTTTCAGACCATCCGCTTATTCAAACAAATGACCGCGCTTGAAAATGTGATGGTGGGAGCTCATTCCAAAACACGCGGCGGAGTTTTGAGCGCTCTTTTCCGGCCGCGCTGGGTTTCGGTCGGTGAAAAAAAACTGGAACGGCAGGCACAGCGTCTGCTTTCTTTTTTCGGACTCGCCTCCAAATCGCAGGAACTTGCGCAGAATCTTTCTTACGGACATCAGCGTAAACTGGAAATTGCGCGGGCCCTGGCCTCCGAACCCAAGCTGCTGCTTTTGGATGAGCCGGCCGCGGGAATGAATCCTCGGGAAAAGGACGAGCTGCTGGGTTATATTCGTGCGATCCGTGAGCGGGGAATCACGATTATTTTAATCGAGCATGATATGAAAGTCGTGATGCCGATCTCGGATTATATTGTGGTGCTGGATTACGGAAAAAAAATTGCGGAAGGCATTCCTAAAGAAATTCAGAATAATCCGCGCGTCATTGAAGCGTACCTCGGCAAAGGGGACGGTTCTCATTGAGGCTGGCGGCAAGGAAATATTAATTTGAATCATTTAAATTATTTGATCATCGCAACAAAATTCTATGAGAACCGTCCCTGATGAGGCTGTATGCTTGAAGTTGCAAATTTACATTCGGGTTACGGAAAGATTGAAATCCTCAAGGGGCTCAAGATCCGGGTTCCTGAGGGAAAGATTGTTTCTTTAATTGGATCTAACGGCGCGGGTAAGACCACCTTGCTGATGACGATTTCGGGGATTGTTCCTGCCTGGAAAGGCTCCATTAAATTTTCAGGGAAGGCCATTGAGACGATGCCTGCGGATCAGATTGTCCGTCAAGGTGTGGTTCAAGTGCCCGAAGGCCGGAGGATTTTCTCCCGTCTTACCGTGGAAGAAAATCTGGATCTTGGCGCTTACACAAGGCCCCGTGATCCTGAAATCAAAAGAGACAAAGAGGAGATGTTTGCCCTTTTCCCGATTTTGTACGCGCGTACAAAATCTTTGGCCGGGAACCTGAGCGGCGGCGAGCAGCAGATGCTGGCTATGGCCCGTGCGCTGATGGCGCGTCCCAAGCTTCTATTGTTGGATGAACCCAGCCTTGGACTTGCTCCCAAGATGATTGAAACGATCTTTCAGCTGATCCGTAAAGTAAATCAGAAGGGAATCACGATCCTTCTGGTGGAACAGAATGCCTGGAAGGCGCTTGGAATTGCGGACTACGGCTACGTGATCGAGAGCGGGAAAAATCAGATTGAAGGCACGGGGCAGGAACTTCTTTCAAATCCCCAGATCAAACACTCCTATCTTGGGGAATCGTAACTCGAAGCGGATTCATAAGTGCTTTTCGGTCATTGCGAGCTGCAGCGAAGCAATCTGACGATTTAGGTCATTGCGAGGAGAGAAGCGACGAAGCAATCTCGGGTTGTGGCTTGAGATTGCCACGCCCGCCTGCCGGCGAGGCAGGTCTCCGCCAGAGCGCGGGACTCGCAATGACCGAAAAGTACTTCTGTAAAAAGCAGTCATTCCTCTTTTTTTTTAAGGAACTTCAGGAAATTCCCTAACCTAACGATACTCATCGTAATAATGACTTTCCAGTTTGACGATAACATACATAAAAACCCCCGCTTTTATAGAGACTAGAGGAAAATTATGCATCTGCTTTCGGGTTTGTTTGTAGGGAAAGAAAGAAAAAAATTTTTAAATCAATTCCTCATTTTCGGTGCATTTTTTGTCAGTTCAGGTTCTGTTTGGGCCAATGAAGGGGCTCTGAAGATTCCTGATCTGCATGAAGGACGCTTCAATTTTTTTGGGGGACTCACCGGCTATCAGATTCTTCTTTACGGCGCCGCGGTTATCCTTGGAACGGTGGGTCTGTCGCTTTATCAATTTATAAAGATCAAGGCGCTTCCCGCTCACCGATCCATGCTCGATGTCGCTGAAACGATCTTTCAAACCTGCAAAACCTATTTGAAGCAACAGGTGAAATTTCTTTCCATCCTGTTCGCCATTATTGCCTGTGCGATGGCCTATTATTTTGTGGGGCTCCAGCACGAATCCCTGACGACTTTGGGTCTTGTGCTCTTTTTTTCCGTCGTCGGTATGGCGGGATCAACTTTGGTTGCCTTTTACGGTATCCGCATCAACACTTATGCGAATGCCCGGACTGCTTTTGCATCTCTGCGCGGTGTCCCTTGGGATGTCGTCAATATTCCGCTTCGTGCGGGGATGTCGGTTGGTCTTTTCCTTATTTCTATTGAACTTGTGATGATGGTAGGGATTTTGCTTTTTGTCCCGCGAGAAATCGTCGGCTACTGCTTCCTCGGTTTTGCGATCGGTGAATCGCTCGCGGCGAGTGCTCTTCGTATCGCCGGAGGAATCTTTACGAAGATCGCCGATATTGGTTCCGATCTCATGAAAATTGTCTTCCAGGTCAAAGAAGATGATCCTCGCAATCCGGGCGTCATTGCTGACTGCGCGGGGGATAATGCCGGCGACTCAGTTGGACCTACCGCTGACGGTTTTGAGACTTATGGCGTCACGGGTGTTGCGCTGATTTCGTTTATCACACTGGCAGTGAAAGAGCCGGCGCTTCAAGCAAAACTGATCGTCTGGATTTTTGCGATGCGATTCCTGATGGATTTCATGTCGGGATGTTCCTACTTTATCAACTCGGTCATCTCTGAACGCAAGTACAAACATTTGAAAGAGTTTGATTTTGAAGAACCGCTTACGCGCCTGATTCAAATTGCAACCGCGCTGTGCATTACGACTTCTTTCGGCATGTCTTATTTGCTTGTCGGTGACCTTCCTGACGCATCACTCTGGTGGAAGTTAGCTTCGATCATTGCGTGCGGGACTCTCGCCGCTTTCCTCATTCCCGAGTTCACCAAAATTTTCACCTCGTCGCATTCGATGCATGTCCATGAAATTGTGACGGCTTCACGCGAGGGCGGGGCTTCGCTGACAATCCTTTCGGGTCTTGTCGCAGGTTACTTCTCAGCATTCTGGAAAGGAATCCTGATCGCGGGTCTTATGTTCGCGGCGTATTTGCTCTCGGGACTGGGACTTCAGGAAATTATGCCTCATGCCTCCGTTTTCGCTTTTGGACTTGTGGCTTACGGCTTTCTTTGTATGGGACCTGTGAATATTGCGGTGGATTCTTACGGACCTGTTACAGACAATGCTCAATCGATTTTTGAATTGGCTCAGACCGAGTCGATTCCCGGAATCGAGAAAGAAATTGAAAAAGATTTTGGATTCAAGCCCGACTTCAAAAAGGGAAAGCATTATCTTGAAGCCAATGACTCAGCGGGTAATACCTTCAAGGCCACGGCCAAACCCGTATTGATCGGTACGGCTGTTGCTGGAGCAACGACGATGATTTTTTCAATCATCCTTCTCTTGCAGGGACACCTTCAGGCCGGGGCTGTTGCCGCTGCGGCAGGTGGAATCGTTCCCGGAAATATCGGAGAACTTCTGCTTTATGAAAAACTTTCGCTCACGGCTGCTCCGGTCTTACTGGGACTCCTTTGCGGTGGGGCAGTCATTTATTGGTTCTGCGGTGCTTCGATTCAAGCTGTGACCACGGGGGCCTATTCTGCCGTCGAATACATTAAGAAAAATATGAATCTCGCGAAGAAGGAGGCACAGCGTGAGGACTCCATCATGGTCGTCAAGATCTGCACAGAATACGCGCAGAAGGGCATGTGGAATATCTTCCTGGGTCTTCTTGCTTTCACGCTTGCCTTTGCGCTCTTCGATCCTTATTTCTTCATTGCTTACCTGATGGCCATTGCCGTCTTCGGACTTTTTCAAGCGATGTATATGGCGAATGCAGGCGGAGCTTGGGATAATGCGAAAAAACTCGTTGAAGTCGATCTTGGAGAAAGAAATACTCCTCTTCATGCCGCGACCGTTGTTGGCGATACAGTCGGTGATCCTTTTAAAGATACGACCTCAGTGTCTCTCAATCCGATTATCAAATTCTCCACACTCTTCGGCCTTCTCGCCGTTGAGATTGCGATCAAGATGCCTCCTTCAACCACGCGGGTCATCGGTGCTGTACTCTTCGTAATCGCTTTATTTTTCGTCTGGAAGTCTTTTTACGGAATGCGAATTCCCATAAAGCCCAAATCTTAAGAGATTTTGTAGCGCGCTTAAGAGTGATTGTCTGTCATTAAGAGTCCCGCACTTTGGCCAAGACGCGTGAGGTAGTCACTGCAGGAGGCCCGCAGGACGACGCGGCAATATCAAGCGCACCCCCCGAGTTTGCTACGCCCTGTGGAGCTCGTAATGACGGGTGTGGGATTGCTTTGCTTCGCTCGCAATGACAGATTCAGTTAATAATTTCATTCCCATTTCGTCTCTCCAGGGTTATACTTCCGTCGTGCTGAATACAAAAATGCCCACTAAAAAAAATCCGCTTCCGATCGATCCCCGAGCTTGGAAAGGCGCCGCGATTATCTTGGGTGCTGCCCTTTTGAGTACTTATTTTTTTCAGGAACTGTCATTGATTGTCTGGGTCTTGCTTTTCTGTCATCTTGCTTTTTTTCGCGAGCCATCCTTCAAACTGCCCGCAGGGGAAGTGCTTTCTTCTCCGTCTTATGGACAAGTGTCGGATATTGAAAAAGTATTTGAAGACCGATTTCTCCATGAAGAGGCCTACAGGATCGGAATTTTTATGTCGGTGCTTGTTCCTCACATAACCCTTTCTCCTATGCGGGGAAAAATTGGTTATCTTGAGCATGTTCCCGGAAAATTTCTTCATGCGATGAGCCAGCAAGCTCCCTTAAAAAATGAATGCAATTGGATTGGGATTGAAGACGCCGGAACTCGCGTGATGGTCCGCCAGATCACGGGGGCCATTGCCCGACGCATTTTTTGGGACGTGGAGATAGGGTCCGAGGTTGAGGCCGGTGAAAAATTGGGTGTGATTTGTTACGGATCCAGAGTAGAATGCTACCTGCCGGCGAGGCTTTTTAAGCCTGCAGTGAAGGTCGGAGATAATATTAAAGCGGGTTCAACGGTAATTGGAGATCGATTGTTGTGAATCTTTCCTGTATTCCTAATGGCATTAGCATGATGAATCTCTTCATGGGTGTTTTTTCGATTATCCGAATCGGAGAAGGACGTTTTGACGAAGCTCTTTGGCTTATTGTTCTCGCATTGATCTGTGATTCCCTGGATGGAAATGTTGCCCGGATTTTCAAGACATCGAGTGAGTTAGGTAAAGAGCTCGACTCTTTGGGTGATATCGTTTCATTTGTGGTTGCTCCCGCGCTTCTTATTCTGCGAAGCTGGCCCTATCCTTTAACGCTGTGGATGTATGCGATCGTTTTCTTTTATCTTGGCGCAGGAGCTTACCGTTTAGCGCGCTACAATATTAATACTTCGCCCACCATTCAGGGCTACTTCAGTGGGCTTCCCACTCCGGCGACAGCCATTATTATTGTGACGACAAGTATGGGGATAGAAAAGGCGGGAATGGCAAATAATCTTCCGATGACCATCGCCTATTTTAGCTGGATTGCACTTTTGGGATTCTTGATGATCAGTCACGTTTCATATCCTAAGATTACAGTGGTTCGGTTTCAAGAATGGAAATGGCTTTTTGTGATTGGTCTGGTATTTTTTGTCGCGGCCTACAAGACCTTAAGTCTTGAATTTGCAGTGGCTGTTCCGTTTATCCTATTTGTTCTTTTCGGATTTTTCTCCTCCCTCGTTTCGGTTCCTGCCGCAGATGACGATGCATCGCTGAAAGTTATCGAAGAAGTCTAATGGCCGCTGAGTTTTACTGCTTCGTCATCGGAGCCTTTACTGGATTTGTCGGTTGCCTTGTGAGCTGGCAGCTGAATCTAGTTGTGATGCACCGGGGTCTTGAGCGCGGAAGGCACGATGCCTTTTTTGTTGGGTTGGGGGCCGTATCTGCGGATATCGTTTTTCTCGGAGGCGCCTTTACAGGTCTCTATTCTTTGACAGGCCACCCGGAGTGGTGGATCCATCTTAAATGGGTCAGCATTCTCATGCTTCTGTCGGTTGCTGCGCGCACTTATTTCCGCAAAAAAACCATTATTTCTGCCAACCCGGTTAAAAAGAAGAATCCCGCCAGAAATTTTCTGCTTGGTTTTATTCTTGTTATCTCAAATCCGCTTCTTTTTATTTTGTGGGTCGGTATTCTATCTTTTCTGGTGGCCCATTTTCCGGACGCTCAAATTTTGGACCATCAATGGATTTTTCTCACTTCATTCTACGCGGGGTCTTCTGCCTGGTTCGCGATTCTGGCCGGAGTGATTTTGCATCATGCCCGGAAATGGGATGATGAAAAGCTTCACGCCCTTTCGCGGATTTTTTCCGTGGGGCTTGTGATCGGAGCGCTGATCCTTATTTGGGCAAAATTCTGAAAGCTTTCAAAAACCCCTCGACAGCCCCCCCTTCCCAAGGATACAATCCTAATAAGACTTAATCTGAACTGGAGTTGTTGATGCTGAATGCCTTTGTGGTGGTGCTGCGGGAAGGCTTCGAGGCTTTCCTGATTGTGGCTGTCACCATTGCTTATATCAAAAAAATGGAGCAAAGATGGCTATTACCCGCTGTTTATTGGGGAATTGCGTTCTCGGTTGCCGCCAGTGGCTGTCTGGGCTGGGCGCTTTTACAGGGCGCTAATCAATCTTTGTGGGAAGGCGTTATCGGGATCGTTGCATCGATTTTGGTCACCTCACTTATTTTTCATATGTGGTGGCATGGTCCAAAAATGAAAAGTAACATGGAGTCAAAGCTCAACAAAATTTCTTCTTGGAATTCGAAGGCAGCTATTCTTGCGGGTGTTTTTTTATTTACGCTTTTGATGATCAGCCGGGAAGGGATGGAAACGGCGCTGATCCTGATCCAGATTCATGAACCAAACATTGTTGCGGGAATCCTGCTTGGCATTTTAGCAGCTGGGGGATTTAGTTGGATGTGGGCTCGTTTTGGTCATCGAATCAACCTTAAAATATTTTTTCAAGTGACGGGTATTTTTCTTCTTCTTTTTGTCGGACAGATCCTCATTTACTCCCTGCATGAACTCTCGGAAGCAGGAGTCCTTCCCAACAGTCAGGCTTTTCATCTCGCGACCGAGCCGTTTTCTCCCACGGGAATCTACGGGAAGTGGTTTTCAGCGGTGACACTTGCAGTTTGCGGCGGCTGGCTGGTGTGGGCCTGGATGAAAGAAGCGGTAAGTAGTAAGCGGTAAGCTAGGAAAACGGCTTTATTTTTTCTTACCGCTTAACGCTTGCGACTTAAAACTCTCTAGTCCGGATAATCAAAACTCACCGGAATCTGGATATCCGGATGAAGACTTTGATGCACAGGGCAGGTGAGGGCGGCGCGCTCCAGAAGCTTCCGCTGGCTTTCGGCAATTCCCTTCGGCATTTGAAACCTTACGGTCAGCTTCCCGATTCTTCGTACCGGCTCCTGGATCATTTCCTTGATCACTTCCACTTTGGTACCCTGCAGAGAAATCAAATGCCTCTTCGCCACAATTCCCATAATGGTCATCATGCACGATCCTAAGGCAGAGGCCACAAGGTCGGTGGGGGAAAAGGACTCGCCTTTTCCCCCATTATCCTTGGGAGCGTCTGTGACGATTCGGGTCCCGGAAGGACGATGCGTTTGGGTGCAGTGAAGGTCACCATCGTAGGTAATATCAATATGAACCATAAGTGCATTTTACACAAAAAGGCTCATTGAAAGTAGCCTTCTTTCAAGGTATACTTAGTATGAAAGTAGGAAATAGTAGGAAAATAGGAGGAAATATGATAACGCGAATGAGAGAAAAAGGTCAAGTGACCATCCCGGCCAATATTCGAGAATCGCTTCATTTATCGAAGGATTCGATTTTATGCGTGACACGAATTGGCAATGGGATTTTAATTACTTCTAAGCCTTCAGCGGTGGAGGCTTTTGCGAACAAGTTTTCAAAAGCGGCGGATGAAAAAGGGATCACTTTGGAAGCTCTGCTTAAAGATTTAAGAAAAATTCGTCACGAAAAATAATGAATATTCAGTATCGGATTTTTTTTGATACCAGTGTTTACATTGCAGGCGTTCATTCGCTGGGCGGCGCCGCAAGAGAACTATTAAATTTAGCCGAAGCTGAAACGATTCGTATGGTAGTTTCCGAGGAGATTATCACAGAAATAGACAGAGTGATGGCAGGAAAGTTTCCTGAGCTGCTTCAGGAAAGCCGTAGATTGTGGAAAGATCTTAAACCGGAAGTGATTCCCAATCCCCGAGCCGATCAGGTTAAACCCTTTCTTGAAAAACTGCCCAAAGCAGATGCTTCTATTCTTTGTTCGGCTTTTCTCGCTAAAGTATCCATGTTTGTGACCTGGAACACACGGGATTTCATGGCTCATGGTGTTGCGCCGCTTGTCGATTTTCCCATTGTTGTGCCCGGAGACGCTCTCAAGCTTTTCAGAAAATGGATCGAACCCTTTCTGGATTAATATCTTCCCAGGAGACCACCCGTATGAATTCCGTCAAAAAGCATTTCGCAAAATGACTCACTTCATAACATTCACTAACAATCCCGCCTAGAAACGTGCTTAATCGAAGAAGAGCCGCCTTGCGTTTACATTAAACAGTGCGCCTGATCCATGTTAAAGAAATCCGCTTCACCTCTTGTAATTTTCCAGAGGGAAGGGTAGAATTTTCTTCAAATTCACTCCTGGAGAAAGACGCATGAACCTATCCGCATTAAAGCAAAAGACTCTTTTTAAAAAATCTGTTTTTGGATTCATGGCTTTTATTTTTGCATTCACTCAGCTTGTCGCTAGCCCAGCTGTGTTGTTCGCAGAATCAAATCCGCTCGCATCAAATATCCCATCGACAATCCCATCGATTCCAGCTTTAAACGCAATTCCTCCATCGCCTTCAAAACCTGCGATAAAAGCCCTGGCGGAGGATTCACTTGCTTCCCTTCAGCCTCAAGTCTTAAATCGTATCCCGGAAAGAAAAAATGATGTTCGGAAATCAACCCCACCGGCCAAAACCGTTACGGCGCAGTATCAAATTAATATTGGCTCCGGAGCGACTGTGAAATTATTTAATAACGGAAGCTATGAATTTACACATGAGGGAAGAACTTATCAAAGTTCGCTAACAGGGGTGATAGATAATCGACTGAAAGTAAATTTTGATAAGGATGGCAAAATCTCATCAATCGATACCTTGACGCGGGGAGAGGTTCTTAATACCCGGGCTTTTACCGAAATGAAAGACAGAAAGGTCTTGATCACAAGTATTGAGCATTATTCGTTTGGAGTGCTTTTTGCAAGAACAGTTATTTCCAGCTCCGAGAATTCAATTCGCTGGACAACTTATCATCTGGATCAAACGATTGATCACGATTCAAAAACAATTTTGGGTGAATCGGACCTTTCCGGATTTTCTATCGTTCTATCAACTTATGATATTTATCCTTTGATCAATTCCTATTTTGCGAACATCGTTTATGATCCTCAAGGAAACCTTGTCGATATTTATCATCACCCCTCATCCAACCTCAATACCTACGTTATATTAAGAGCGGGGGAATTAGATTTTAAGGAAGTTGATTTACTTGCATCAAAAAATCGTACAACTTTCGGTTTGAGATCGTTGCTTAAAGACGACAAGCTCGTCTTAAGCTGGCCCTCTTCGCAGAAGCTCGTGATTCAAGATCAAGATGTCACTGCGTCGATTTCCAACGGTAGAATTATTTTTACCGGAAATAACTTTTCTTACGCGTCAGAAATCGATAACTCCGGAAATATTTTTGTCATTGTCCCTCAATCAGATGGCATGAGAAGAATCTACGATATTAAAATCGACGATGAAGGAAAGGTGAGTTTGGTGCTTCGAACCTTAGAAGCCCCTATCGCAGAGTATTCGGTTCTGAGTCTAAATCTAAAATTATATAAAGATGGAAGTTACTCATTTATTGTCGGAAATTCTATATTTCAAAGTGACAAAGATGGCTGGATTACACTGAGGGCTGGAGCAGGGGGAAGCAGTGATAAATGGAAACTCGCTTTTACTGATGGAAAGTTGATTAAAATCGAAACCCTAAAGGGAATGATCTACGGATTTGAAACGGTTGGAAGTCGGGCAAGAGCAATAAAGATTTCGGGTAACAGCTTTTATCCGGAACTGATTAATTATGACCAAAAATTTTATAAAAAAAAGGACAATGCTTCGGAGGGGTACTATCAGGTTTACTATTATTTCCCCGAAGGAATTGATTTAGAAAAATATTTTTATTTTCTTTCAGATTCTTTTACTTTGGCTTTCGATTCGACCTCAGAGTTCAAGCCTTCCGCCAAGCTTTGGTATGATGACCAAGGATCTCCGATCCGTCATGAGATTTATGAAGAAAAAAATTCTTATGCGCTTCTTCAAGCTGGAACCATTGATATTACTGAACAGCGTTTGGCTACGATGAAAGAACGAACCGTGAAAAACGTTCAAGCTCTTTTGAAGGATGATAAGTTTATAAAAATCGGTCAATCGGTAAAGATTGAAGGCCAGACTTTCTCCGTCAAGTCTATCTTTCGAGGACGAATTGAATTTTTGTTGTCATACGATTTTTCCGACGGTTCCTTTAAAAGTACGATTGATTCGCAAGGTAATATTCTTTTTCCTATTCCTCAAAGCAACGGATCCAAAAATGTTTATATTGTCCATGTTGACGCGCAGGGTGAGATCACTCTTGAATTTCAGAAAAATGTGGCCCTTATTGCTGAGTATGAGGTTCTTTCTCCAAAAAGCCGTGTGAGACTATACCAGGATGGGAGTTATGCTGATTTCTACTATAATTCGTTTGGACCTGCCGGGCGCATCGGACATAATTCAGATAGCGATCCTCAGGGCTTTCTTGATGGCGGATGGAAGATGGAATTTGTAGATAATCAATTAAAAACTCTGACCATCCATGAACCATTTTTTACAAAATCCATAACTACCTGTGAGTTTGAGACGATTGGATCAACTGCACGGATTACTTCTTTTAAATATGAGTCTGACCCTCATAGGGTGATCTATCAATTTGATTATGCAAAAAAGATCTGGCGAATCTCAGGTTCTGAGGGACTCGGAGTGTCGTATTATATGAATGGATATGACTTTGCCTCATTTGGTTCAATAGGAGACCGGATAGTTTTTAATGATTTTGCGGGGTTTTATCCCCATGTGGTTTTTTATTGGAACAATGATGCTGTGATTCATGCTCGTGTTAATGGCGGTAGGGACGGACAAGACGACGATTATGATATTTTGGTTAAAGGGACACCGGACATTCGTCCTGACCAATTGGAAATGATCCCGCCGGATCAGCGTACACTTGAAAATTTTAAAAAGCTCTTGTCGGATGATCTTCTGGTGAAAACTTATCAACCGAAATTTTTTCTCGAAGGAAAATTTATTCAAGTTTCGGGAGCCAGTAGCAACAGTATTTTTGTTGGAAACATTGGAACTGACACGGATGCTCAAGGGAATATTACGCTGACCGTCCCTCAAGCAGATGGATCTAAACATATTTATGACGTCAAGATTGATGACCAGGGGATCGTGACGATCCCTCTTTCGACAGCGAAGCCGTCCCTTCAGATTGCAAAAGTACCAACAGGTGTTAATCTGAGGCTTGCTTTTCTGGACAAGGGAACCTATACGGTGGAGTACACGACCGATTTCACTCATTGGACAACTCTAAAAGAATACGCCGCGAATAGCGCATCTACGGCTAATTTGCTTGATGCCTTTGACTCAACCGCTCCGGCACGTTATTACCGCGTGGTCAAAAAAGCGTAATCGATGATTGATCATTAAAACAAGCAGTCGTAAAAAAAGCCCCGTTAAACCGGGGTTCTTTTTTTGTGTACACACGGGACAAGAAGGTATTTGACGACTGGTTAAAGATTGGTATTCTTTAACTGGAAACGGAGATTGAGATGATCAAACTACCTTCTAAGATCAAACTTAAACGAATCCTTCTTATTATCAAACAGCTTTCGTATCGGGATCGCGTGGCCGTCTTGCATGAACTCGAACAAGAAACTTGGGCCCGCAAGCTCGATCAGGCTGTCTCCAAAATGAGGGGGCGTTTGGACAAACCTATCAGTGATTTAGAAATCAATCAGATTGCCGAGGAAGTACGTTAACGCCGATATCAGTCCCGCTCGAATCGTCTGTGATACCAATGCCCTTGTCTCTGTCTTGCTCGGAAGCTCAACCGATCTGAAAATTTATGAGCTGTTTAAAGGGGGGGAAATCGATCTTCTTTTCTCCAAAGAAACACTTGCTGAACTTTTAAACCGTCCCAAGTTTAAAATTCCACCCGTAGAAATTCGGAATCTCTTTCGTCTTGTCCGAAAAAAATCCAGAATCATAAGCACCCTTAGAGAGACTCATTTACGCCGGGATCCGAAAGACGAATTTATTTTAGCCACAGCGCTTTCCGGACGGGCTGATTATCTTGTTCGCGGGGATAAAGATATCCTGGCATTAAAAACAGTATTTCGGTTTAGATAATTACGCCGGCTCAATTCATTGAACAGATTATTTAAAATGGCAGGAAGTCCCGGATTTTCGGATGTGTTATGAGTCAATCGATAACATTCAATAACAATCCCGGTTAGAAACGTGTTTAAGCAAAGATTTCTTGTCTTGTGTTTGCATTGAACAGCGCAGGTTGTCTTTTTAAAAAAAATCCCGTTTGTCCCTTGTGATTTTTCAGGGGGAGGGGTAGACTTCAACTAAATTCACTCAGGGAGAAAAGACAAATGAACCTGTCCGCATCAAAACAAAATATGGTTTTTAAAAAAGTCGTTTTTGGATTTACGGCTTTTATCTTTACGGTGGTACATCTTGCGCCTGAAGCTGCGGCACAAATCCTGTCGATTCAAAGCAGATCCCTATCGGAAGAGAATCCTGCGGCTGTGATTGCGGCGGTGACTCAAGTCAACCGCAGCGAAGAAACCAATGCCCAGATCAAAAAAATGACTGACGGGAAAATTGCCCTGGAGCAGTTCACGGAGTGGCAGTCGAATGCCAAGACTCTTTCAAAACCCACAACCGAATCTCCATCCGAACCCCAACAATCTGTGCGGAAAAACACGCCGCCACCGGTCTCAACCCAAGTCCCTCAAGGAGCGGTTCAGACCAAATCCAATAAGGATTTTTATTACGTGAGTACGGCTGCCGCCGTCACGCTTTACCAGAAATCCACGACGGGTGTCCAAACTAAAACACTCGCGGATTCCAAGAATTCATCCGCTCTGGATGTTTCGTCAGACGGGAAGGTCGTGGTATTCGGCGGAGCGGATTACTTTACGGTCATGAATCTTCAGACCGGGCAGTCAAAAACCTACCGGGATCGCGGCGGAATGAATTCCAGCTTTGCTTCGATTGAATTCAAGGGAAATGAAATTATTATTAAGACCCAGGCTAGCCAGGTCCTCATGACGCGCTTTAATAAAGAAACACTTGAAGAGATTAAACCGCAGATCACGGTTACCAAGACAAATGTTACAGGTGCCATGCAGAAAGATCCTGTGACCGGCGGCGCTTATCTTTACGCGGATGGATTTTCCTTTACCAATAACGATGCTTTGGTGAACGGATATTGGATACGCAACGACGGAGCAACTTACACGGCTCCGGATGGAACGACAAAGCCCGTTCAGGGTGGGGTGGGATTCAATTACTCCACAGGCGGGCTTTCAAAAGGAAGTACGACGAATCCTCCCTTGTACATTAATGATAGTTATCCTGCAGGAGGTTACCGGGGAGCGGTGACTTTATTTGTCTATGTTTACGATGCCTCGGCCGGCCGCAGTTACGCAGTTTTGGTAACGCCCGTCCAGTACGAAATCACTTTAAAAGATCCTGCGACTGTCGTTGATCCAGCAACTCTCTTGAAGGTTTCAACGTCCGAAGTGAAAACTATCATCGTCAAAAATCCTTCGAATTGGATGACGACGGGAGCGGGCTTTCAGATTACGAACAATCATCCTTCGGTCGGCGGATTCCAGCTTTACCGGAATGACGATGCTACTTACACCGCTCCGGATGGAACAGTGACCAGAACATTCGGGCAGGGAGTCGGATTTAACACCAGCTCCGGAGGACTCGGAACCGGAAGCTCGACGACGATTGAGACCTACATCAATAATAATCTTGCCCCCGGTATTTACCGTGGAAGTTACATTGTCCAGGCCATTGCCGGAAGCCGGTATCCGGATGTTGTTACGGTTAAATACGAGATCGAAGTCAAAAATCCTCCTGCTCCGTCGATTCAAGTCGAGCTTCAAAAGCGTACGGACGGCAAGAACTGGGCGAATCTTAATATGACGTTTCCGGAAAAGGGCACTTATGCTGTGGAATACACTACGGACTTTAAAGCTTGGAATCTTTTGGCGGCCTACACTTTCTCCGACGCTGCTACAAGGCGACTCGCTTATCCTGATGAATCGCCGGCCCGTTTTTACCGGATACGGAAAACAGCCTAAGATTTTCCACCTTTCTTCGAGAAATTTGGTACAATGTCGGCCTTGCGTGCGGCTGGATTTCCATTCCTCTGTTAGCATTAATTCAATTTTTTTCATAAATTCTGAATCGTGTGGATTGATCAAAGGACGTATGCCCCTACAAAAACGAAGAAAAGATGTTCGAAATATTGCGATTATCGCGCACGTTGACCACGGCAAGACCACGCTTGTGGACGCGCTCCTCAAGCAGACGGATGCGTATGAATTTAAAGAGGGTGAGGCGACCATCATGGATTCCAACCCGCTTGAAAAAGAGCGCGGGATCACTATCTTCTCCAAGAACGCATCGCTTCGATACAAAGATTACGTGATTAATATTGTCGATACACCCGGTCACGCAGACTTCGGAAGTGAAGTAGAGCGTATTCTTAAAATGGTTGACGGCGTTTTACTTCTCGTGGATGCCTTTGACGGTCCCATGCCTCAAACCAAGTTTGTCCTTCGCAAATCCCTCGAACTTCATTTGAAGCCGATTGTTGTGGTGAATAAAATTGACCGCCCTAACGCACGGCCGACTGAAGTTGCCAATATGACTTTTGACCTTTTTTGCGAATTAAATGCGACAGAAGAACAGCTGGATTTTCCCATTGTTTATGCTTCAGGCCGTGAGGGTTACGCTAAGATGGATCTCGCGGATGCAAGCACTGATCTCAAGCCGCTTTTTGAGACGATTCTTCACCGCGTGCTGCCTCCTGTCGCTGACGTTGACCTTCCATTTCAAATGCAGGTCACGATGCTTGAATATGATTCCTATGTCGGCCGCATTTGTGTGGGGCGTGTTTTTCGGGGGAAGGTTAAACTTGCAGATCAAGTGGTCTGTGTGAAGCCCGGCGGTATACTTGGGCGTGGCAAAATCACGAAGATTCTAAAATATCAGGGACTCAAACGCGTTCCCGTTGAAAGCGCTCAGGCCGGTGATATTATTTCTTTAGCCGGAATTGATGATGTGAAAGTGGGTGAAACCATTTGTGCGCCTGAGAATCCCGAAGCGCTTCCCTTGCTTAAGATCGATGAACCAACCATTTCCATGAATTTTTCCCATAATACAAGCCCTCTGGCTGGCAAGGATGGTGGAAAATTTCTTACCTCCCGCCACATTCGGGAACGCTTGGAACACGAAGCGATGATGAATGTCGGAATCAAGATGGAGGAAGTCGATGGTGGAGAGCGTTTCAAGGTCTCAGGACGCGGGGAACTGCATCTTTCGATCCTGATTGAAACCATGCGCCGTGAAGGTTATGAAATGGAAGTATCTCCTCCTGAGGTTATTTTTAAAATCATTGAAGATCAGAAATATGAGCCCGTCGAGGAAGTGGTGATTGAGGTGGATCCCGGTTATCAGGGGCTGGTGATTGAGGCGTTAGGAAAACGAAAAGCGGAGATGAGAGATATGCGCACGACTTCCGCGAATACTATTCGAATGGAATTCATCATTGCTTCCCGGGCCTTGATTGGTTTCCGTAGTGAGTTCCTGATGATGACGCGCGGAACGGGGATGATGTATCAGAACTTTCACGAGTATCAGCCTTACAAGGGCGATATGCCCGGACGCCAGAGCGGTGTTCTTATTTCTCAAAATGACGGAAATGCAATTGCCTATGCGCTTTGGGGTTTGCAAGAGCGTGGTGAGATTTTTGCCAGGCCAGGCGAAGTGATTTATACGGGAATGATTATCGGTGTCAATAATAAGGGGAATGATCTTGTGGTGAACGCGAACCGTGAAAAGAAGCTTAGCAATATGCGCGCTTCCGGCTCGGATGATGCGATTCAGCTCACGACACCGCGGGAGATGACGCTCGAGTTTTCTCTGGATTTTATTGAGCCCGATGAACTGCTTGAGATCACGCCCAAGAATGTCCGGCTTCGCAAACGGTATTTGGATGAAAATGAGCGGAAGCGTGAATCCACGCGCCGCGGTTCCTAATGGTTGAAAATTTGGCAGCCATTGCAGCCTTCATCCTTCCTCTCTGGAATATTCCTTTAATTGTCCGGATGATCCAGCGAAAATCGTCTAAAGATATCAGCTTTTCCTGGGCGATGGGGGTGTGGATTTGTTTTCTGTTCATGGCACCCGCAGGTTTTCATTCTAAGGATCTTGCCTTCCGTGTTTTTAATATCATGAACATGATTTTCTTTACCTTGGTTGTGATCTGCGTTTGGTTTTATCGTGGCAAGGAGGGTTCTCATTGAGAAGCGTCCCTCAACGATTGCTTTGTTTTATTTTCCTTTTATCCCTCTCCTGTAAAGAAAGTTCACTTCCGCTCAAAAGACTTCCCGAGAATGATATCAATCGTGTTCAAGCTATTTTGCAAGAGCTAGATCCTTTGATTAAGCAAAAAGAACAAGATAAAACGATGGCAACTCTTTCCTTTGAAGAGGTTTATGTCCGGCTCGATGCGAAGGATCGGGAGTTTCTGCATCAATTTCAGGATTTGGATCCCGTGAAAGCCGGGATCAAGACCCAATGGCATGGCATTGCAGATGGGAACGTCGATTTAGTGCAGCTGGATGATCAAACCATTACGAAAAGCGGCAAAGCAGAAAAACTTTCTCCCCAGTTTGTCTCCCGGAAAGCCTTCGAATCTTATTCAAGGATGATGCGGGCCATGAAAAAGGATTTGGGCAAGTCGCTTCTAGTGGAATCTGGTTACCGTTCCTCAGCTTATCAGCTTTATCTTTTTATCCTCTACCTCAAAAACCACGATTACTCCATTCTTGAGACGGCGAAATGGAACGCTTTACCGGGTTACAGTGAACACGGAGATCCTAATCATCAAGCGCTTGATTTTATGAATGAGGAGGGGATTAACGGCGAGGATCATCCCGATGATTTTGCCGTCCTCCCGGAATATAAGTGGCTTACCGAACATGCCCCCAAGTTTGGTTTTTTTCTTTCTTATCCTAAAAATTCCGAAGAGGGGATTGCGTACGAGCCTTGGCACTGGCATTATGAGGAGAATCAAGACGTGAAGAAGCAAGAAGCTGAGAAATAAAGAAACTGAGCCTATTTTGAAGTTGGAAATCTGGATTTTTATGAGTTTGGATGTAGCGCGGCATACCAAGCGGGCGACTTTCTCATTGAGGCTGCCAGGGTTATGAAGTAGAATACGCGGCGATTATACTCTACAGGGGTCTCTAAAATGGATGTTAAAAAAGCCTTAGGATTTTATTTCGATGCCGGTGAGATGCTCGCCGCTAAAGCCGAGCTCGTTCATTATGTGCATGTAAAGCTCGCATCGATGGGCTATTCGATGCCTTTCAATCATGAAGATTCCCAGTTCATTCACATCGCAGATTCCTTGCTTCGCAATTATCAGGAAAAAAGCCGCCTTCTTTCGGACTACCTTTGCCCGGCTGATTACCGCATTCAGTATTTTCTGGACGATTATTTGAAAGAGGTACCGCTTAAATTTCGTCCGCGCCTTCCGTCGCATACCTTCATTTTGGATCAGCACGGTCTGGCGCGTATTCTTTCACTGCCGCATGACCGCGATTTTTTTGAATCGGATTATGTGAGTTCTTACCGTCTTTTTCAGGGCGTGCTGAACAATCCCAAAAGCGACCGCCGAACCACTCAAGGTGTTTTTCACATTGTTGAAGGAGGGCTCGCAATTCCAGATGATAAACAATCCGTTTCTAAATCCGTGTTTGGCATGCTGCTTTATCATGCCCTTAATCCTCCAAAGCCACTGATGATGCTTCCTTATACGACCGATGAAAAAAGACAGCCCTTTGAAACTTTTGTTTCTCTTTTGCTCCGTCCGTTGGTTTGCCCAGAGGTGAAGGGTTTTATCGAAGAGAAAACGATGGAGATCCGCTTTTTCGCTCCGGGCAGCCTAGTGAGTAATCTTGATTTTGTGGAATCTATTTTTGGAAATGCCGGTGATCCTTACCTTCCGGAAAACGACGCGGGACTGGACGCTGAACACTGGACAGGGCATTCCGGCTGCGTCATTCTGGCGCCGCATCTTACGAAGCTGAACAAAAAAGAATTAGGACTTCCGCATTGGAATGACGCCTCGGAACGCCAGCAGCGCGATGGCATGTGCTGGAAGAGTGAAAACGAATTTTACAATGACGGGATTCCGTTCAAGATTACCTGCCGTGATCAGCGCGGCATTATGGTCACCCTGATTGCTGACAACTATTTTGGTTACTGCAAAAAAGAAGTAAAGACGCAGATCAGTATGTCGGCCAATCTCTTTGGGCTTTGTGAAGAAGAGCATTCAGGCGGCGCCGTGGCTTTCCGCCGGTATGACCAGGGAGAAAAATTTTCTCTAGCCCAGCTCAATACTCAGGATGCTCATACCTTTGAGGACGTTAAGCGCTTCTTTGGCGATCTGATGGAGCTGCATCCCGAAGGCTACGGCATCGATAAAAATTATCCAGAAATTATTTATCTTCCGGAAAATGCACTGATTGATCTCGGTTTACAGACTGTGAGTTGGACTTGGAAAGGCGGCCTGTCGCATTCGATCAAACTCTTGCCGACTCAGACATATATTTATCCTTCCGGCTATAAAGTGAATATGGAGAAAAAGTTTGGAGGTCGCTACTGGCGTTTGATTGGGACTGTGGGTGAGGGCACCATGTGCCATAAACCCTCGACGGTTTCCGGCGGAGGGAAATCCGAAATTTCAAAACCGATTGCCAATTCAATTGTGACAGGCCCCGTGTTTTGTGCCGATTTTGAAAAAGATCTGAATTATGTGGATGAGATTCTTAAAAAGGACTACGGTCATCGGTTTAAAAGTCCGCACAAAGAAAAGCGTGCTTCGCGTCCCATTTTGAGCCAGGAGCGGTCGCTGGGATCCGTGATCAAACTTTTGACACCGCTGCCGGAATATACAGAAGAGTACAACTCATGGCTTAAAAGTATCCCTAATTACATCAAGGAATTGGTATTTATTGTCAAACGTTTTTACAAACAGCACTGGGGGAATGACTGGCGCGAGCATTTTGGCGTCGACATTATCAACGGGGCTCCTGGATATGAACTCAAATATCATGGCACAGGACTTGTGGCTAATTATTTGCGCGTCGGGATGGAAAAAGACGGTGCTTGGAGGCTCTATCAGCTGCGTCAGGATTTTAATTCTGCGGAGAAGCTTCAGGTGGAGGATGACATTACCGCTTCGGTTGTGGTTCCACGGCAGTTCCTTTCTTATCTGAACCCTCATTATGTCCGGCCTAGTTTGAAGATCGTGCAAAATTGTGAGTACCGCCTCTTTCAGCGTCCGGATGAAGCAATCCATCGTGGTTATGATAAAGAGACGGAAATTGATTTCACGCGCAAAAATAATTTTCTTTCTAATTATGAACCGCTTACAAAAGAACAGGCCAAGGCCATTATTTATGATGCGGTGCAGTTTGACCGGTATACCGACAAGATGAAAAAATTTATCCGGCAGTATGCGGATCGGGGAGACACCGATTATTTTGTCACGACCTCCCATCCTCGCATCGTGAATGGAATACCCACCAAGAATCCCCGTTATCTTCAGAATCGTCCGGACCTTGTGGATCCGCGTAAAACTCATCTCGCTTATCTGGGTGCGCGCCTTTACCGCCAGGTGCCGCTGGACCAGCCGGTGGTGTTCGCGGTCAATGCGGTTCTCTCTGGCCGGCGCTGCAATCCTCCGGAGCCGGAGTCCGGTATTCACGCCATGGCGGTTTATAATCCCATTCATTATCAGGAGCTTCCGGAATTATTTATGGATTATATTTGCTCGCTGACCGGAAAATCCCCTTCAACCACCGGAGCGGGAAGTGAGGGCGCGTTGACGAAAGGTCCCTTCAATGCCTTGCTTCCTACCGCCGACTTGAACAATGCACTGGTATCTATGGTCCTTACGGGTTATGACGGATTTTCAACGGCGGCCGGTTATGTCGGGCCCGATGTTCGCGTGGATCATGATATCAGTCTTCTTATTCCCGAGATCTGGTGCCGGATGATGGTGGAAGAGAGAGATCCAAAGTTTTTGATTCTGGAAGGCTACCTGGAAAAGATGGATGACTTTGAAGAAAAAGGACGAAAAATTTTGGCCAGTCGCCTAGGCTACCGGATCACCAAGAAATTCGTGAATTCATTTCTGGGCCGCGTGTTTAATAATCCCAGCGTGGTTTTTAGCGATGACATACTCAAGCCGGAATTGCAGGATAGAGATATTTTTGTGGATGGCATTGTGAATATTATGGAGGCCCAGCAGCGCGTGGCGCTTTCGTATTTTCGGGATGGAAGTATCGAAATGGCTTGTCCGCCTCTGCGAATCCTGCTTCATATTATGGCGCACGGACATTATGAAGGGAAGGGGCTGAATGATCCAGGAATACGCTCGATGTTTACGCGTGATTATTTGCTACGCTCGGAATGGTACGCGGAACGTTTAAAAATAAAACAGGCTTCAGATATTCAGCTGTGGCGGCGCCATATCCATTATCTGGAACAATTTCTCTCTAAGCCCAGCCACGTGGCGGAAGCGGAGCGGCTTGGTATTCCTGAACGCGTTCGTTTAGCGAGGGAACATCAGGCTGAGGTTGAGTCGCCACGGTATCTTGAGAAAATCAAAGGCACGTTGGGATCTGATCCTGTTTATCAAGAGCGCCTGAAGGTATCGGATGTTTCCCGCGGAGCTAAACTTTCCGTATGAAAAAACGTTCTCGTGTGTCGTTGCAAGTCCAGCCTTTGGCGGGACTCGCGATGACCACTCTGTGCGGTCTCAGTACTACACATAAAAAAAAACTCCAGAAGCTTTCTTCCCCTGCAGAAAAATCGTATTATCTTCATGAAAGTGTCCGCCATTCGTGGACGGCGCTTGATCTGAAAAAGGCGATCAAGTGGAATGAGTTCAAAAAACGCGGCGGCCTTGGTCTTGCACCTTCCCTCGCAGATGCTGGACGCCGGGGAAGAGCCCTCGGATCCGCGCATAATACCCTTCAAAATTCTTTGCGTACCGCTAGCCAAAATAGCCGATAAACTTTCGTATGAATGCTGATTCTGGAAATCCGGCTACGTTTTTAGGCGTTTTTCTTCTTGGTCTTGGGCTTAACCTGACACCCTGTGTCTATCCGCTTCTTGCCGTGACGGTCTCGCTTTTTTCTTCCCGAAAAGAAGAAGGGAAGACTGCTCTGGGTTTATCATTTCTCCGGGCCTTGATTTACGTGCTTGGGATGGCGGTCACGAACACAACCCTTGCGGTGATTGCGGCACTGACAGGTGGTTTGCTCGGCGCAATTTTACAAAACACCTGGGTGCTTTTAGTCATTTCACTCCTTCTATTTGGGCTGGCCCTCAGTCTATTCGGCGTTTACACGATCCAGGCACCCAGCTGGATTTTAAACCGGATTTCAGGTAAGCGCAGTACCAGCCTGGTTGGTCTGTTTGTTTCCGGATTAATTGTCGGAATCTTTGCGGCGCCTTGTATCGGGCCACCGGTTCTTGCCTTGCTCACTTGGGTGGGAGCTTTGGGGAATCCCGCTTACGCTGTACTAGTTTTTTTCACACTCTCGCTAGGTCTTGGACTTCCGTATTTAGTGCTTGGAACTTTTTCAGGACTAGTTTCTAAACTTCCAAAATCCGGCGTGTGGCTGCTTTGGATGGAACGTTTTTTCGGAGTCATTCTTCTTGCCCTTGCTGCTTTTTATGGAATTCTTGCGCTTCATCCCGCATTTCTTAAATGGCTGGCTCCTATTTCGTTGGCGGCTGGAGGTATCTATCTTGGATTCCTGGAACGGTCTGCAAATGACTCGGGAAGATTCAATGATTTCCGCAAGGTTTTCGGAGTGCTTGCCATCACGGCAGGGTTCATGCTTCCGTTTCTTAGTCCCAAAACCTTCGTGGAGTGGGAGCTCTATTCTCCCGAGAAACTTGAAGCATCGGCAAGAAATAAACGCCCGGTGATTCTCGACTTTTATGCGGATTGGTGCATCCCGTGCCATGAACTGGATCAGGTGACTTATGCCGATCCCAAAGTCATTCAAGCTTTGAAACGCTTTGACAAATATAAAGTGAATTTGACTGATCAGGATACGGATGAAGCAGGAATCATCTCCGAGGAATTTGGTCTTGAAGGAGTGCCGACGATTGTTTTTCTCGGGGTAGATGGAAAAGAGCGGGGTCCTTTGCGTGTGGCCGGATTTATTTCTCCGGAAGAACTTCTTCCATTGATTCAGCAGGTTCCAAGTTCCGATTCGGTTCAGGAGGTTGGTTCAGGGACATGAAAAAAAATGAATTTCTTTTTTTGTTAGCCGTTATTTTGTTTTCCGGTTGCGGGAAATTGGGAATCCAGGCCCGCTACCACCTTTTTAAAGCGGAACAATTTTTCTTCAAAGCCAATTATTCTTTGCGTTCCAAGAATGTTCCTTTTGAAGAAAGAAAACCTTTGTTTGTCCAGGCCTGCAATGAATATATGAAAACCTTTCAGCTGGATGCTGGTGCCTTTAGCGCGGAAAAAATCGAAGAAGCCAGCCAGAGCTGTTCCAGTGCCGGCAACCGAGAAGCGTCTGAGAGTCTAGATGATTTTTACCGTCTTTACTGCCAGGATCATCCCAAGGAATGCGAATACGGCTTTATGCCGAGCAATCCTGAGCTTTCCGAGTTTTAATCGCTATCCCCGGCGGTTCGCTCAATTTATAGCATCTTTGATCAACGCTTGCATAGAACCGCTCAATTCATGTAGAGTTATAGCATAACAGGCAGGAGAGTTTTATGCAGACACCGAGGGCTTTCCGTGAGGAAGTCAGGAATCTCATCGCAGAAGCCAAACGTTTTTTAGATGATATCCGCTATTATGATGTGACCTCAAGCAGCTATCTTCAGATTTTTATTTCCCAGAAAATCCATCAGCTGGAAGGGATGGATTTGCAGCTGGAAGAATATGAAAAAGATTCCAAGGCTGCGGATTTGGGAAATATGTATCAGGTTTTCCGAGATATTAAATCTGATGTCTATATCGCCTTCAAGAAATGGAAACTGCAGGTGGAATATAAATACAAAGGATTGAAAGCTAAGTTTGGGAAATTATATTTCGTGACCTCAATGGGTCATCAGTAACTGTCACGCAAAAAAGGGGACAGGTCGGACTTAAGATCTGTCCCCTTTTTTATTAGGAACAGTCGACTTATAAATCTTCGCGTTACCCCGGATCGTATAAATCCCCGCAGAAGCTGGAATCACCCACGACATTCCTTGGCGAAACGTTAATGGCTTTTGATTCGGAGACTGGATAACCCCATCTCCTTTAAGGCAGATCATTATTTCCACATTTCGTGAAGCCTGGGATTTTAAAAACTTTCCATTTTTTAGTGTAATAATGGAAAGTGAGAATTCCAAACTCGGGGTCGGAAGGATTCTTTCTACCTCGGAGATTGAAATCGGTCTTATGATCTGAACACGAGAAGGAGAAAAATTCAGGATTCTAATCAAACCTTCCACATCCAGGTGCTTTGACGTGAGGCCTCCGCGCAGGACATTATCCGAATTGCCCATCAATTCGATGCCAAATCCCTTGAGGTAAGAGTGCAGCTGACAAGGCGGCGAAAAAAGCGCCTCATCGGTTTTAAGGTGAATCACGTTAAGAAGCAGGGGAGCGATGATCCCGATGTCCTGCGGGTGGAGTCGGTGGAGTTTCATCACCCATGAAAACACTGGATTATTTTTTTGATGCTTGCGAGAAAAACTTAAAATTTCCGAAAGAACCAAGAGTTTATTTGAATCCTCAAGGAGCATCAGTTGAGAGAAAAATCTTTTGAGCCCAGCGGCGGATGGATCAGAGCAGAAGGGCTTTAAAAGTTTTCCGTGATGGGGCCCTTGAATCTTTCTCATCAGTGTGAGTATTTCTTTAACGGGCCTAAAACCGCAAAGAATCCAGAAGGGAGTTAACGCGCAAATCATTTCTGGTTTTGAGTTAGGATCTTTAAAATTCCGATTTTCAGCATGGAGAGGAATACGGTTCATTACCTCTCGGTGATAACCCTGCCGGGCCTGGCGCCTATCGGGATGGGCCTGAAGTGATAAGGGCTGGTTGACCGCCAGAAGTTTGAAGAGGAAGGGTAACTCTCCTTTAAATTGGCGGGCAGCTGTTTTCCCAAGAATCACTTTGGGATTACGATGAATGAGTTCATTTAACGGGAAATGGCGATCTTGAAACAGAACTTCAGAGGGGAGACGGGGGTGAGCACCCATCCAGAGCTCGGCTTGAGGCTTGGAAGCTGGGATTTTCCTTCCTAAAAGTTTGGGAAGGATTGTTGGGGAACCCCAAGGATATTCCTGGATGCTATTTTTAAGAAATGAGATTTTGTTCATAAAAAAATGCGCCCGGTTGGAATCGAACCAACGACCAACGGATTAGAAATCCGTTGCTCTATCCAACTGAGCTACGGGCGCGTAATTGGTTTTAAATAACTAGCGTTCTTTGAATTATGACTGTCATTGCGAGCGACCGGAGCGAGCTCCGCCGAAGGACGGATCAGTCCTCTGGCTGAGAAGCAATCTCGGGTTATGCACCGGGATTGCTTCGTCTCCGCCAAGGCGAGGGACTGGCAACGACATTTAACTTATTCTTGCGCAAAACATTTTCAGATTGCATAAAAGAAGTATAAGGGATTTCTATCGAGTGTCAATCGGAGGAAAAGGGAGGAGAGTTTAACTGCTGATAACCAGATGGCATTTTCTCGGAAGATTTTTGGCCAGGGTGCGCAGAATATCGCCGCGAAGAAGGCTGACAAGGCCGCTTCGTTTGGTGCTTCCGATCATGACCGTTCCCACACCCAGCTCACGAGCGGCGATCGAGATTTGTTTTCCGGGATCATTGCCAAATTGCCAGATGGGTACTGCGGTAAGCCCGTATTTTTCGAGTTCTTTTTCTGATTCTGCAAACAGCTGAAGGGCCTCCGGTGTCGGTTCAATTTCCTTGGGGAGTTCAAATCCGGGAGGAGCGACGTCGACATAATTGATATAAATCGCATTATTTTTCAGGGCCTTGGCACGAAAAGCTGCTTCTTCAAGAAGATAAGGATTGAATCCGCGCAGTCCTACGAGGACTGAACTATTATAAAGGGCAGCAATTTCCTTGGCTTCCTCAACCGTGAGAACATTGATTTCTGATCCCACCAGAACAGGAGCAGGTGTAGGCAAGAAGGTTTTGGTAAAAAATCTTAGAATCAGCCCGGTGGCCAAAACCGTAGAAGCGAAAATAAGGGCGTGGTGCTTCTGAAAACAAATCGTAACTTCGACAAAGAATAAAATCACAGAGACCGAGATAAGAAGCGTTCTTTCCCAGGTTTTCATTCGAAGATGGAAATTGGTAGCGCAAGCTCCAAGATTTAAAACAATGGCTCCGACGACTCCGATGGCATAAAGTGAGGCAAGACCCACGACATCATGTTCAAAAAGAAGAACGAGGATGGGAAGAACGACCGCAATCAAGAGAGACAGCCAGGGCATCCCAAACCGGTTCAGGCGGGAAAATAGCGAGGGAATTTCCCGATCTTTGGAAAGAATAAACTGCATACTGACCAGGCCGGTGATGGCGGTATTGACCGCTGAAAGCAGAAGAAAACCAAAAATCACAGAAATAATTTGTCCATACCAGTTACCGATGTAATGGTTGCCGAGCATACGCAGCATGTCTTCGGTATGACCTGTTAAATGGGGAATGGCATTCATGGCAATTCCCAAAAGAAAAGTCAGAACAGAAACTTCAAGCAGCACGGGAAAAATACTTTTCCGGGATGTCTCCTCGACAGGCTCCACCATAATCCCTGTCATATTGGCGACAGCCTCCACTCCTGAAAGGGAAAGAACAATGCCGACAAAGACGCTCCAGTTTTGAGGAAGATTTCCTTGAGGCCAGGAAAGTTCAACATGAGGCAGATGAGGAAGGGTTGACACAAACAGGATGCCAGCAGCTACCGAAGCGGCGACCGCAATGAAAGCAGCGACCCGGCCTCCTTCGCTGGGACCTACCCAGTTCATGGCTCCAATAATAACGATGGAAAGAATGGCCCATAATTCAGGATGGGGAAAATTGAAATAATGAAAAGCTTCAATCGCGCTGAGTGAAGCGGTGACGACATAGTCGGCAATAAGCAGCAATGCTCCCATGACTGCCAATGATTGAGAGCGATTTTTAACGGAAGAATAAACGCCGCCTCCGTCCGGATAAAGACGGCAAATGGTCATGTAGCAGATGCCGACAATGGCGGTAAGGACCGACATAAGCCCAAGAAAAAACCAGGAGGCATGCCCGGCCATGGCAAAGGCAATTCCCAGAACATAGGCCTTGCTGGTTCCCCAGTCTCCATAAAGCATGGAGCCTGCTTGATACCATTTCAGTTCACGGGGCCGATCAACTTTTTTTGTCAGTAACAAGCGAGTCCTCAAGAACCGTCAGCTTATTGGAGATAAATGAAGAAAAGATATGCCGTATGCGAAGCGCATTATAGGTATTTACGGATAGAAGACGAGTGTTTTTTTTAAGGCGAATCTAAAAGGGCCAAAAAGGAACATAAATGAAGTCTTGCCTACATAAAAGTCATGTTTATCAATTTTGTTGCGTCCGTCGGAGTGCTCTTAAAAGCCTTTTACCAGCGGAGATTATAAATTGATATTTGGCATGTTAGTTGCTCACATTGAACATGTTTAGCACACTATGAAAAGCTTTAAACAGGGGAGAAAATCGATGAATCCAAAGAAATTAAGAAATTGGCTGTTTTTCGGATTGTTTGTGCTTTGCGCGATACCAGCGATTGCACATGCAGCGGATCCGGATCCAAGCGGGGCGAATACGGGCAAGGCGTCTGACATTACAGCGGCTACTCCGGGTAAACCTACGATGGATGAATTAGCTGCTCAAGTGGGCCATAACAAAGTTTCTATTAACTTTGTTTGGGTTCTGATCACGGGCTTTTTAGTCATGTTCATGCAAGCCGGATTCGCGATGGTGGAGTCGGGGTTGACTCGCGCGAAAAATGCGGCTCATACGATGACGATGAATATGATGATTTATCCGCTCGGTATGCTCGGTTTTTATGTTTGCGGATTCGCATTCATGTTCGGAGGGTTTGGAGGGATTGCAACGCTCGGAGGTTATGACGGGCTTAACTCTCTTTTTTCCATCCATCTTTGGGGCAAAGATTTTGGTTTGGTAGGAACCAAGGGGTTTTTTCTGAGCGGCAGTTGTTATGATGCCTCGGTTTTTGCGCTGTTCCTGTTCCAGATGGTGTTTATGGATACAACGGCAACGATTCCGACAGGATCTATGGCAGAGCGTTGGAAATTTTCTGCGTTCTGTATTTACGGATGTTGCGTTGGAACTATTCTGTATCCGATTTACGGTAATTGGGTTTGGGGCGGAGGCTGGCTTGCTACGCTTGGAAAGAATTTCGGTGTGGGGCATGGTCATGTTGACTTTGCCGGTTCTTCCGTTGTCCATTTAACGGGGGGTGTCCTTGCTTATGTTGGGGCTTCAATTATTGGGCCTCGTATTGGTAAATACAACAAAGATGGATCGCCTAATCCCATTCCTGGACATAATATTCCGATGGCAATTATCGGGACATTAATTCTTGCATTCGGCTGGTTTGGATTTAATCCAGGATCAACGCTCGCAGGTACTGATTTGCGCATCAGCGTGGTGGCCGTCAACACGATGTTGGCCAGTGCTACAGGTGCGATTGTTGCGATGCTTTGGATGTGGCTCGTACGCGGCAAGAAGCCAGATCCCAGTATGTGTTGCAATGGTATGCTTGCAGGGCTTGTCGCAATTACGGCGCCTTGTGCGTTTGTAACTTCGGTAAGCGCGTGCATCATAGGTATTATTTCCGGTGTTTTAGTCATCGAAGCAGCTTTCTTCATTGAAGGAACACTTAAAATCGATGATCCGGTCGGAGCCATCGCAGTTCATGGTGTGAACGGCGCTTGGGGTTGTTTGGCTGTTGGACTTTTTGCAGATGGAACCTACGGAGATGGCTGGAACGGAGTGGCTGGAACTGTCAAAGGACTTTTCTATGGAGATCCTAGCCAGCTTTTTGCTCAGCTGATCGGCGTTACTGCCAACATCGTTTATGTTGGAATCGTCGGGTATATTGTGTTCAAACTGATCGATGTAACGGTGGGGAACCGCGTCGCTCCTGAAGATGAAATCGAAGGTTTAGATGTTCCTGAAATGGGTGTTCCAGGTTATGTCGGTATTAAACTCGATAAATTTTCTGAAACCCCAATGTCACGATAACTATCGCAAAGGAGGAAAGCTTTTATGAAAATGATTCATGCAATCATCCGGCGCGAAAAGCTCGCGGCTGTTAAGGATGCTCTGGATGCCGTTAAATGTCCGGGAATGATGGTTTGGGAAATTGTTGGACACGGCAAACAGAAGGGGATTACCGAGCAGTTCCGCGGCCGTGAGTTTAAAGTTGATTTGCTTCCCAAAACCAAGATCGAGATCATTGTTTCCGATTCGCAGGTTAAGGCGATCGTGGAAGCGATTGTCCGTACCGCAAGTACGAATAAAATCGGCGACGGAAAAATTTTCGTCTCTCCGATTGAAGATGCAATCCGCATCCGTACGGGTGAACGTGGAGATACAGTCGTTCTGTAATTGAATGAACGATAAGTCTTAGTTTGTTCCGAAAGGGACAGGTCTTAAGTGGTGACCTGTCCCTTTCGGAATTTTTGGGTAGGCCACTCCGCTCCGTCATCTTCTAACTCTCCAGTGCTCTTTTGAGCAGCGCATGATTTTCCTATCTCCCCTATCTTCATGGGTTAGGCGCATTTCTTGAAAGTATTTTTAACGCGTGGTAGGCTATTCCATCATTATTATCCATTGAGAAAAAACGATAGATCAAGACGCATTTTCCGGAGAATTCAATCGTGAAATCTGAGAAGTGTTTTTTTGCGGGCTTTTTATTTTTAATCCTCGGATTTCTTTCTGTTTCCCTGACTTACGCCGCGGATATTCCATCCCGGGATACCGGAGGCGCTGAGCAGGATCGTTTCGAAAAAAACCAAAAGTTAGAAAAAAGGGTCCGCAATATTGACGAAGCAAATCCTCCCAAAGAGGTTCCTCTTGAGGATCAACAAAAAATGACGCTTCCCGCGGAGGGTTCACAAGTTCATTTCCTGCTTAAAGAGGTTCACATTACCGGCAACGAAACGATTGCCCGTTCCGAATTTGATCGCGTTATTTTAGGATATGTTGGCCAGGAAGTCGGGTTTCGAGAACTGAAAGAACTCGGAACAAAAATAAAGAATATTTACCGCGAAAAAGGCTTTATCGCGGCTTATGTTTACATGCCGCCGCAGGATGTTACGAGCGGCCGCGTGGAATTCGCAGTGGCGGAAGGAAAACTCGGAAAAGTGAACATCCTGGGGAACAAATGGTTTTCTACTTCCATTTTAAAACGGATGTTGCGGCTTTCTTCCGGTGCGGTGATTTCCTATAAGGATCTTAAACGCGGGTTGGCTTTTCTTAATGAGAATCAGGATATCAAGGCCAAGGCGGTTTTGAAACCCGGTGCTGAAATTAAAACCTCAGATCTTGATATCGAAGTTCAGGATAAAATGACGGCTCATATTACGGCCGACGTTAATAATCTTGGTACGGCGAATACTGGAAAAAATCGCTGGGGCATTAGCATGGTGGATACCAACTTTCTGGGGTTGATGGATCAGCTCTCGACTCGTTTCGAACTTGGCAGCCGCTCCTGGTCGCTCGGAACCGGATACACGATTCCTTTGACCTCTTTTGGAACATCGCTTGGTTTTAATTATTCGCATTCAAAAGTGGATGTTGGCGGTCCTTTTAAGGATCTGCAGGTGGAGGGAAGAGCGAATACCTATGGGATTGATCTCACTCAGAAAGTTTTTCGTGAAACCGTGAATGATTCTGTTTATGTCGAAGGGGATCTGAATATTGGCTTTGATTTCAAGAGCATTGAAAACAAGGTTCTGGGTTCTAAGGCCGGTCACGATGAATTGCGTATCCTGAATACCGGCGTCAATCTCGAGGAAGCAGATAATTTCGGGAAAACTTATTTTCCTCATTCCTTCCATTTTGGATTTAGTGATTTTCTCGGGGCTTCCGGGAATATTGATTCAAGCTCAATTCGCAGGGGAACAGGCGGACAGTTTTTTATTTACCGCGGTTCGCTGGCACGTTATCTCCGCCTTCCTTATGATCTTGTGTATGCTTTCCGAAGTTCTTGGCAGTTCACGCCCGACAATCTTCCGTCTTCCGAAGAATTGAGAATGGGCGGCGCGTTTTCTGTGCGTGGATATCCGGAAGGCGATTACCTCTCCGATAACGGAGCCTATGCCTCCAATGAAATTTATATTCCCACTTATTTTTTCCCAAAAAACTGGAAACTTCCGTTTTCTTCCGAACCACTCCGCCGCCAGATTCAAGGCGTGACCTTCATTGATTTTGGTGGAGGAACCCTTCGGAATACTTTGGCGGGAGAAGAGAAGAATAAATTTTTGATCGGTGCGGGCGGCGGTTTAAGAATTCATTTATTTGACCGGATCTACGGCCGTTTTCAGTGGGCCGGGCGATTAGGCGCGCAGGATGCCTCAGATAATTCGAGCAGTGCCTTCTATTACGGCGTCTCCGCGGAGATGCTTTGAAAATGAAAAAATTTCTTAAACCGTTTGCGCTCGCAACCGTCCTCTTTTATGCGGTCAGCTTTTCAGTTCCCTCCGGATTTGCAGGAACCATTCAGGATGCTCAAGGAAATGTGGTGGCCGAGTTTGATGGTCTTACCAACAACAATGTGAATCTTGTTCAGGGAAGTTACCAGGTTCAAGGCATGGATCTTCTGCAAGGGCAAACGCTGAATCTTACCGCGCTTAATGCGGGCGGCGTTACGGACGCCTCCGCACGCGTTGTGCTTTCCATTCAGGACAATCACGCGACGCAGCTGGAGGGAACGATCAATTCTTTCGGACAATGGGTTCTTCAGAACCTTTTGGGAATTTCCACCTCGAGTACTTTTGAGGGAAATGTAACGGGCGGTTTGATTCTGACGTCGCTTGGAATTGACACGGCTAAATTTTTGGCAAGCGGTGTGGCCGAGTTGTCACGCGCTCAAAATCAGGATCCTGCGGCGATAATCAATAAAGGAAACTGGACCGTGGATCCCCACAGTTTTCTTGCCTTGATCGGAAGCGCGGTGCGTAACGAAGGAAATATTGCTGCCCACGGAGGCGCGGCGGTGCTGGCAGCCGGGGACCGGATCAAACTGGATGTGAGCGGTGGAAGAGGACTCATTTTCGTGGCCGTGGATCAACCGATTGCAGCCCCTGTCTATGATGCTCACGGAAATAAAATCAGCGATGTGATTTCCAATTCCGGAACCATTCGGGCGAATGGCGGCTTGGTGGTCTTAAGCGCACGCGCCGCAGAAAATCTTTTTGATAATGTCATTAATCACACTGGCCTGATCGAATCCAATTCTCTTTCGAGTGTGAATGGACGCATCCTTCTTGACGGCGGGGATCAAGGTATTGTCCGCGTGAATGGGACGCTCAATGCGGTTGGCAGTCATTTGGGTGAGAGCGGCGGCAGGGTTGAAGTGCTGGGCGACAAGGTCGGTCTTTTTAATGATGCCCTTGTCAATGTTTCCGGTTTTAACGGCGGAGGAACGGCGCTGATCGGCGGTGATTATCAAGGGCTTGGTCTTGTGCATAACGCGAGCGCTTCTTATATAAGTCCGTGGGCCGTGATCAAAGCCGACGCATTAATGGAGGGCAACGGCGGAAAAGTCATTGTCTGGTCCAACGATTCCACGCGAGCCTACGGCTCCATCAGCGCGAAGGGCGGCGCGGTGGGTGGTGATGGCGGTTTTGTTGAGGTGTCCGGGAAACATTCTTTAAGTTTTCAAGGAATGGTAGACACCACTGCACCGATGGGCAATATGGGAAATTTATTGCTTGATCCGGATGATGCGACGATCAATAACGCCGCTGATGCGGGTGGCACGAACACCGGCGGTTTATTCACAGCGTCTGTTGCTGACACACCTTTCACGGTAACGTGGGCAACGATTGACGGACAACTTGCTACGACGAATACGACGATTCAAACAACTTCAGGAAATATCACACTCACCGCGGCGGGAGTTCTCAGCAACGGAAACTCTCTTACGCTCCAATCCGGCGGCAATATCATTCAAAACGCAGGTTCGACTCTGACACGCAACGCGGCGGGAGCTGTGAATTTCAACGCGACAGGAAGCGTGACGCTGAATGCCAACATTACGCTGACCAATAGCCCGCTGACAATAAATTCCAATTCACTCAGTCAAGCCGCCGGCACCATCAATGCAGGTGGACTTGCTACGATTAATGTAGCCGCCGCGAGTTCTCAGACGGCAGGCGCAGTCATCGCCGGATCAGGCGGCCTGACCAAAACAGGCAGCGGAACGATGACTCTCGCGGGTACTAACACTTTCACGGGTGGATTAAATATTCTGGCGGGCACGGTGAGTGGTACGACGAGTGCGAGCGCATTTGGTGCAGGTACGGTCACACTGGGTGATAGTGCAGGTGGAAGTAATGCCGCGACGCTGTTGGTTGGCACGACAGGATTAACAATTGCACGGCCGATCGTACTGGCTTCCAATACCACCGGATTACTAAGCATCGGTAACAGCGGCACAGCTATTTCAACGACTTTCAGCGGCGGTGTAACCGGCGCCAACAATCTGACAATTAATAGTAACGCGACCTCGGGAACGATTACGTTTTCTACGAACTCCATCAACAATGCTGGCACGATTACTAACATTGGCGCGGGCACTGGCACAACGACGATCAGCGGCGGCGTCGGATCGAATGTGACGGGAATTACTGAAAATAGTACGACTTCTGCTCTGACCGTTAGCACTAACGCACTTACGATGAATAGCGGAGGCACAACGCTGACGAACGCTTTAGGAACCAAGCTGCTGACGATATCCGGCGGTGTGACTGGCACGGGTAACTTAATCCTCAACAATAACAGCACACTAGCTAACGGGATTACGATTTCGACCAACAGCGTAAATAATATCGGCACGATTACTAACTCAGGGACTGGAACGGGTGTTGCGTTGATCAGCGGCGGAGTGGGTGCGAACGTGACGGGGATTACTGAAAACAGTACGACTTCAGGGTTGACGATCAGCACGAACGCGCTAAATGTGAACAGCGGTGGCACGACGCTTACAAACAATAACGGGAGTGGAGCTTCACTGCTTACGGTATCGGGCGGTGTGACCGGCGCTGGTGATCTAGTGCTTAACAATAATAGTGCGATTGCCAGCGGTATTACGCTTTCGACGACGAGCGTCAACAACACAGGCGCAATCACTAATTCAGGCACGGGCAGTGGCGCTTCACTGATTAGCGCTGTTATTGGTACGAACGTCACAGGTGTGGTTGAAAATAGTCCGACGTCTCAGTTGACACTAAGCGGGGCGAATACATTTACCAGCGGATTGACCATCAAGTCAGGCACGGTCAGCGGAACAACGAATGCGAATGCTTTTGGAGGAAGTACGAATGTGATTACTCTTGGTGATAGCAGCGGTTCTGCGGCGGCGACGTTGAATGGCGGGTTTGCGGGTACGTTTGCCGCTAATCCAATCACTGTTGCTTCAGGGAACAGCGGAGTACTAAAAATTTCTAATAGTGCCGCAAGTGTTTTCAGCGGCGCAGTTACTCTGAATAATAATCTGACACTGGCGCCGACATTGACCAATCTGCTTACATTGAGCGGCGGCATTACAGGAGCTGGGAATCTTATTATTAATGGAACAGGTACAACCGCGGCGGTGACTCTGTCCACGAATGCTGTCAACAACACGGGTACGATCACCAATCAGGGAACGAACACGGGGACGACGACAATCAGCGGAGGCGTCGGATCGAATGTGACAGCGATTACTGAAAATAGTACGACTTCGGCGCTGACGGTTAGTACAAATCCACTTACCGTGAATACTAACGGGACAACGCTGACAAATGCTGCGGGCACCAAACTGTTGACGATATCCGGCGGAGTCAATGGAACAGGAGATTTAATCCTTAATAATAACAGCACGCTGGCCAGCGGCATTACTCTCTCGACGAATAACGTGAATAACACCGGTACGATCACTAACTCGGGTACGGGAACCGGCACCACGGCGATTAGTTCTGTCATCGACACAAATGTGATGGGGGTGGTTGAGAATAGTTCGACTTCGCAGCTGACTTTGAGCGGGGCAAACACCTTTACCAGCGGCTTGGCCATCAAGTCTGGAACGGTAAGCGGCACAACGAGTGTGAATGCCTTTGGTGCGAATGGCAGTGTCATCACTCTTGGTGATGCGGCAAGCAGCAGTGCGGATGCAACGTTGAACGGCGGATTTGCCGGAACGTTTGCCAATCCAATTTCCGTCGCCTCGGGCAGTAGCGGCACATTGAAGATCACTAACAGCGCCGCGAGTATTTTTAGTGGTGCCGTTTCTTTGAGCAATCATCTGACACTGGCTCCGACGTTAACCAATCTGCTTACGCTGAGTGGCGGCATCACAGGAGCAGGGAATTTCATCATTAATGGAACAGGCACGACTGCGGCAGTAACGCTGTCGGCGAATGCTGTCAACAACACGGGTACGATTACAAACCAGGGCACGAACACCGGGACAACAACCATCAGCGGCGGCGTCGGATCAAATGTGACGGCGATTACGGAAAACAGCACAACCTCAGCTCTGACGATTAGCACCAACGCTCTTACGGTGAACAGCGGCGGAACCACACTGACAAATACTGCGGGAACGAAGTTGTTAACGGTATCCGGCGGGGTGACCGGAACGGGTAATTTAATTCTTAGCAACAATAGTGCGACGGCCAGTGGAATTACTCTTACGACGACGAGTGTGGATAACAGTGGAACGATCACTAACTCAGGTTCAGGCACAGGGTCAGCGACGATTACTTCGGGCGTCGGTAGTAATGTGACAGGGATTACTCAGAGTAGTAACGCCTCAGCCTTTACCGATAGCGGCACTTTGGCAGTCAATGGCGGCGGTACGACGATAACTTCGACGGGTACAGCAGCTACGACCGTCTCGGGTGCGGTGAGCGGGACAGGAAATCTTATTCTGAAAGCCAACAACACGGGAACGATTACGATTGGTGCGGGTACAGTTGGCAATATCGGAACGATCACGAATTCAGGCACCGGATCTGGGACGACGACGATCAGCGGCATCATCGATACAAATGTAACCGGCGTGATTGAAAACAGCGCGACTTCGCAATTAACTTTGAGCGGCGTGAATACATTTACAAATAATGGAGCAACGACCTTCGGACTAACGGTAAAGTCAGGGACAGTCAGCGGGACGACCAGTGTAAGTGCGTTCGGTGCTGGCGCGATCACGCTTGGTGACGCCAGCGGGTCTGCTAACACGACATTGAATGGCGGATTTGCGGGAACGTTTGCCAATGCGATTTCGATTGCTTCCGTGAACACGGGCGTCGCGACTATCACCGACAGTGCCGCAAGTATATTCAGTGGTTTAGTCACACTGAATAATCATGATCTTGTTTTTTCTCCCGCAGCGAGTGCGCTTACCTTGAGCGGGGGTGTCACGGGTACTGGAAATCTTACGCTTAATTCCACGGGCGCGGGCGTGATGACTCTCTCTGGTGCGGCCGGCATCGACAACATTGGAACCATCACTAACTCCGGAGCGGGCGGCGCCACGAACGTGGTTAGCGCAATCATTGGCACGAACGTAACGGGCGTGGTGGAGAACAGTGCGACTTCGCAGTTAACTTTGAGTGGTGCGAATACATTTACAAGCGGATTGGTCATTAAGTCGGGAACGGTGAGCGGTACAACGAATGCGAATGCCTTTGGAGCAAATACGAATATGATTACTCTGGGTGATAGCAGCAGCGGTTCTGCGAACGCGACATTGAATGGCGGGTTTGCGGGTACATTTACGGCTAATCCAATTACGGTTGCTTCGGGGAGCAGCGGGACACTGAAAATTTCTAATAGTGCCGCAAGCGTTTTCAGCGGGGCGGTTACTTTGAATAATAATCTGACGCTGGCTCCGACATTGACCAATCTCCTTACATTGAGTGGAGGAATTACTGGAGCCGGCAACCTTATTATTAATGGAACAGGTACGACTGCGGCGGTTACGTTGTCGACCAACGTTGTCAACAATGTTGGTACGATCACCAATCAAGGCACCAACACCGGGACGACGACAATCAGCGGTGGAGTTGGAACAAACGTTACCAGTATTACGGAGAACAGTACGACATCGGCTTTAACGATTAGTACGAATGCTCTCAACGTGAATAGCGGCGGGACCACTCTTACGAACACTGCCGGAACGAAGCTGCTGACGGTGTCGGGCGGAGTGGCAGGAACGGGTCATTTAATTCTTAATAACAACAGTGCGACGGCGAACGGAATTACGCTTTCGACAACGAGTGTCAATAACACAGGGGCGGTTACGAATTCCGGAAGCGGCAGTGGTAACACGTTGATCAGTTCAGTGATTGGTACGAACGTCACAGGGGTGGTTGAAAACAGCGGAATTTCAGGATTGACCTTGAGTGGAGCCAATACTTACACGAGTGCGACCACCGTCAGTGCCGGTACACTGAAAGCCGGCGTGGCTTCTGTTGCCAATACCAGCGGTTCATTCGGTAATAACTCCGCCGTAACTTTAGCAAATACTTCAGGTGTTACGCTTGATATTACAGGATTCAACACGCAGATTGGTTCGCTCACGGGCGGCGGAACCACGGGTGGAAACATAACGCTCGGAGCGGTAACTCTGACGGCGGGTGGAGATAATAGTAGTCCGTCTGCTTATGCAGGTGTGATCTCCGGAACGGGTGGACTCACAAAAATTGGAACCGGCACACTGACGCTAACGGGGACGAATACTTATACAGGAGCGACCGCAATTAATGCTGGGATACTCAGCGTGGGCACGATTGGTAACGGGGGAGTTGCCGGTAATCTTGGCCAAGCCGCCATTGCCGCCGCAAATCTGGTATTGGGCGGCGGCACTCTGAAATATACGGGCAGCACGGCATCGACGGATCGCAACTTTACTCTTACTGCAGCGACCACTTCGAGTATTGATGTTACAAACGGCGCGGCAGATCTAACGATTTCAGGCGCGAGCACCAACACGACTGGTGCATTGACAAAAACAGGTTCTGGAATTCTGACGCTTTCAGGAACAAATTTATATACGGGTCTGACGACGATCAACGCGGGGACATTGCAGTACGGTGCAGACAATGCATTGTCGAGCGGAGCGGTGACGGTGAATGACGGTGGGACCTATGATTTAAATAACCATTCGGATACGATTGGGGCTCTTACGATTAATAGTGGCAACACCGGAGGTACTGTTACAACGGGTGTTGGAACGCTGACATTGGGCGGCAATGTGACATCGACAGGCGGTGGAACGAATGCTTTGCTTAGTGGTAATTTAGGTTTGGGCGCAACACGCACTTTTACAACAACCAATGCGGCTGACGGTTTGACGGTCTCCGGGGTTATAAGTGGAGCCGGTTTTGGAGTGACCAAGGCTGGCGCAGGTACGCTCACACTTTCAGGGGCTAACACTTATACGGGTGCGACCACAATTTCGGTCGGCACACTGGCGCTGGATTCAACTGGAACAATTGCTGCGAGTTCTGGAGTCGCGAATTCGGATACGTTTTCGATTGCTGCGGATAAGATAATTGATTCCATGACGGGTGCGGGCGACACCACGCTGGAAGCCAATACGCTGACCATCGGTGATGCCTCGAACACATCGAGTGCATACTCAGGCGTGATTAGCGGCACGGGAGGAATTACCAAAGCGGGCACGGGAACACTGACTTTGAGTGGAGTAAGTACCTACTCAGGGCTGACAACCATTAGTGCCGGTACGCTTGCCGTTGGCGCGGATGCGCCGTCGGGTTCTGCGGGAGCATTGGGGAATGCGACCAGTGCTGTTTTACTCGGTGATACCAGCGGAAATTCCAGTGCCTCGATGCTCATCGGCGGCGCTTTCACAGTGGGCCGCGACATCACGGTCCGTGCGGGAAGCAGTGGCACGTCCACGTTGGGTGATAACAGCGCCGTCACTTCGAATTTTTCCGGCAACATCACGTTGAATAAAAATCTGACGCTGACAGCGATTGCTAACGGAACAGTCAAATTTTCAGGTCTCATGAATGGCGGCTATGCATTGAGCGTGATTTCACCCGCGACTAGTACCATCGAATTAAACGGTGTGATTGGCGGCAGCACACCCCTCGCGTCTCTGACAACCGATGTGGCCGGGACGACAAAGATCGGCGCCAACATCACAACGACCGGCAGTCAAACTTTTAACGATCCCGTGTCCGTCACTGCGGATGTTGTTTTTACGGGCAATGTGAATCTGGCTGCAAATATCACAACGACGAATACTGATCTAACGATTGGCGGCAATCTGGTTCTTGCCGAAGCAGCGGCTCTGACATTATCCACCGGAGCAGGTGCCGGAAACATTCTTATCACGGGCACAACCAATGGCACCGCAGGTGGCGTTGCGGAATCCCTGACGGTTCTGGCCGGGACCGGGAACGTCACCTTCACCGGAAATGTCGGCAGTAATGCCAACGCCACAGAACTGGAATCCTTAACCATCACCTCAGCTGCAACAACACTTTTCAGTGGCACGATTGATTTGGCGAATGCGCTCACACAATCGGCAGGCTCCGTGGCAACGACATTTAACGGAGTCACAACGGTAGGGTCTGCCGCATTGACCGGCACGGCCTTCAACCTGAACAATAGTTTTGCCTCAGCCGGAGCCACCGCGTTCACCAACAGCGGTACGGTCTCAAAAAATTCGACCGGCCATATTACTTCCACTGGTGCTTTCAGCACAACGGGCAATGTGAATCTGGGATCGAATATTACAACGACGAATACGGCTTTAACAATCGGCGGGACATTGACGCTGTCGGAAGCTGCGGCGCTGACACTTTCCACGCAGGTAGCGGCCGGAGTCGGAGCGATTACGGTTACAGGTTTAATTGACGGAACTGCCGGGGGAACCGGTGAGACGCTGACCTTGAATGCCGGGACCGGGATTCTGACATTGACCGCGGGAGCAGGATCCGGAGACGCCGCGAAACTGACCGATTTAACGGTAACTAAATCTGCGGCGGCGAATTTCACGGGATCGATCAATATGACGGGAGCGCTG
>SICL01000026.1 GCA_009691445.1 Candidatus Taenariivivens baikalensis
CCAGCAAGTCACTACGCCCCTAAATAACCAAAGCAAATATTCAGTCGCTGGCAAAAAAACGGCCACTGTGACTGTGCAGACAGAATCCGGTTCCAAATCAGCTACGTGTAGCATCGAAGTTAATGATTTAACTTGCACCGGAGAACCCCTCGAAGCTGCGCTGAATACTGGTTTAGTCACATGGAAGACATCCGGTGAAAAGGCTGTCGGTAACGGACCTTACACTTATGAGTGGACAGGTACGGATGACTTAAAAGGCTCAATGGCTACGACATCTAGAACTTATGCCAAGGAAGGCATTAAGATAGCAACTATTAAAGTCACCGATGAACTCACCAAAAAATCAAAAACATCCAAAGAATGCAAAGTTGAAATTATACCACCGGAAATACCACCTATCTCTTGCGTAGCTGTCCTGAACAAAACAGAAATCAATGAACCCATGACTTGGAAAACCATTCTTCCGGCTGGCACCGATGTTGACTTATATAACTTTGCCTGGATGATTACGGACACTGAAAATGTATCTTCGGAGGTCAGCAACAAGATCAATTTCTCCGTGCCAAGCGGTTATCCCACCGCAGGCACCTATACCGGCAATGTGACTCTCCAGCTTAAAACAGATCCGAAAATATTGGTAACATCTGAAGCCTGCACCCTGCTGGTGAAGCGGCCGCTGGAAGTATGCACGGGAGATAATTGCATCACCTGCGAAGCTTCGCCAAAGTCTGCTGAGTTGTCTTTAAATGACGGGAAAGTTGACGTGACTTGGACCGCGAAATTCAAAAATGCTGCGGATGCAGAAAAATACAATCTGAGCTGGGGCCTTGACGCATCGGGAGCATCCGCTGCCAGTAAAATGACCTATCGTGATGCCGGGGGAAAGAATGCAACCATTACGGCAACTCCAAAATCCGGGGGAGAATCTATTAGCGGTGCCTGTCCGATGGTCGTCAATCTGCCGCAACTTGAGTGCAGTTGCGCACCCAATGCAACCGAGGTTTTTCTGTTCAGCCCCGTTACCTGGACGCCCACGCTAAAGGATATGGCAACCGGCGAATTGATCAACCTTGATAACTTTTCATCTGCGTGGACCTTTATCACAGGTACGGTTAGATCCAAGGTTAGTCTTGGTAGCAATAAGTACGAAAGCACGTATTCGGACTTGGCCCCTGACGCTGTAAAGCTCGCTAAAGTAACGCTGACGCATAAAACAATACCGGGTCTCAGCGTCACTTCTCCCGATTGTCCCGTCACGATCAAATTAGGATCCGGGCAATGCGACGATAAGACACCTTGCTCTCCTGATGCCAATAAATGCATCACAAAAACTTGCGTCAATAATCAATGCATCCCTTCCACCAAAACCTGTTCCGCAGAAAGCGCTTGTAAAACCTCTAAATGCGACCCGTCTAGTGGCGAATGCGTCGACACAAATAAAAACGAAGATAAGTCATGCAGTCACGAGATACCATGCAGTGACGCCATATGCCAAAATGGAACTTGCACGGCGAAAAGCACCCAGTGCGATGACGGTAAACCCTGTACAAAAGATACCTGCCCCGGCTTAATTGACTGCGTTCATGAAGCGCCAGGCGAGAATGGCTCTTTAACATGGGATTGTGACGGTAATTTATGCACGGCTCCTGATCGTTGCGACAATGGCGCTAATGGCGCTTGTACGCCTGGACTGCGCCTTACGACTCCGGCATGCAGTATCACTCCACCGCCTCCTCACTGTGACGATCCTGACAAACCCATCGCCGTTCATCGGAATAAAAATGGTACGTTTGTATGCTGTAAAAAACCCTATTGGTGGTCAACCGCAGGACGTGTGTGTGATGAATGCGCTGGCACCACAGAAGCAACCGTTGATGGCGAAACAGTAGAAATACCTAATCATACGAATTCTATCGATACAGACTGGCTGTTAAAAACACCCGTCTATGATCCGGATTCCAATGACTGCGTGGAGGAAACTTTTTCGTGTAAGCATGAAAAATGCAATCCTACACAACGCGACTGCACTGTACCATCCCAGCAACCAGATCCCTGTGAAGGATTTATTCCAAGCGCCCGAAATTGTGGACAGGTTCTTCCTGAAGGGATGGATCCTGGCTTAGCAAGATTATGCTGCGACGCAGAGTTTTGGGAAAACTAATAAAAGTGCTGAAAAATTTTCCTGAAAAAATTTTGATTCTGACCTTATTTCTTGCCCTGGCTTTTGGAGCCTACCTTCCCACACTCTCAAGCCCGTTCATGCAGGATGATGACATCCTCATCACCGATAATAAGAAATATTTTTCTGAAGGATTATTACCGCTGCTTCGCTATCAGTTCACCGCTTCCCATCAACAAATCCCGGAACGCCCAGTCACGGTTCTTTCTCTGTGGCTGAATTATAAAATCTCGGGCATAAAACCTTCCGGATTTAAAGCTGGGGATATACTCCTACATGCTCTCGCCGCTTTTGCCGCCTTTCTTCTTTTTCAATTGCTGTGGAAACTTCATTCCGAAACGCAGATCCCATCACCCTTCCCTCTCCCCCCGGGGGAGAGGGAATCTTTATCGTTCCCCCTCTCCCTCTGGGAGAGGGTTGGGGTGAGGGGAAGTGACGCGCAAAAGGTGCCAAGCACCTTTTTCCCACTGGCCGCTTCTCTTTTTTATCTGCTCCATCCCATCCACACGATGGCTGTGAATTGTGTGGTTCAGCGGGGGGTGATTCTTGCCGCTCTATTCGGTTTTTTAAGTTTTTACTTTTTCTTAAGGTTTCATCATGAAGATTCGAAGAAACGTTTTTATGTTCTTACCTTCTTTTGCCTGCTTTTATCCGTCTTATCCAAACCTGGAGGCATCGCCTTTGGCCCCATCCTCCTGCTTTATCTTTTGATCTTTTCAAAACCGGAAGAACGATGGAGAAATATTCTTACCTGGATTCCTGTTCTCCTGCTTTTTGCAATCCCGGTTTTCACACACTTAAAAGGGCTTCAGACTCAGACCTCTCCGTTGGAGTCCCTGAATTACTTTCTCATTCAAACTCGTGTTTTATTTATCTATTTCAAACTTTTTTTTATCCCCCTGCCACTCAAATTTCGTTACGACACTTCTCTGGATCCGAGCCTGCTTCACAATCTCACTTGGCTTGCTATTCTGGGGCATTTATTGATTCTGAGCCTTGCTGCTTATGCTCTACGATTTCCGAAAGGAAAAATTTTGGGGTTTGGGATTCTTGGCGCTTATCTCGCCCTCGCTCCGGAATCTTCTTTCTTTCCCATCACCTGGGCTGTTTTTGAATATAGAACCTATGGGGCTTTCTTTTTTTTGATTCTAGGATTTTGTTCCTTTTTCCAAGGGTTCTTTCAAAAAAGATCCGTGGCCCTGGCACTCTGCCTAATCGTTCCCCTGCTGTTTGGATTTCTAACCTTTCAGAGAAATAACCAGATCAACACGATTGAGAAATGGCATTTTGATATGGTGAAAGGTTATCAAAAAAGCGACCCGATGAATCTGGTCACTCTTGATTTGCTCGGGAGAAACAGTGAAAAGGATAAGGCCGCCGGGCTTCTGATACTGCTTGAGAAAAAACGGTCGGATAATCCAATCTACGGTTTCTTGAAAAGTTTGATTGTGGACAGCCTGTCAAAACCTTTGAAAGAAAACCTGGCCATGATTGAATCTTCCCGGAAGATAATCACGAATCAAAAATTCCAGGTCATTCCTCTTTTTCTTGAAGCTGCGGATTCTCTCATCAAAAAGGCCTATCCTGAAGATCAGAAGGATTTTATCCGGCACGCAGTTTTTTTTAACCAGGTGTTTTATCTGCTTAAAATGAGACGGACAAGCATTGATCTGGTGATGCGTTATCAGCAGGTGCTTCAACGCCTGAAGAAATATTATGACAGCAAGCCCGCGTTAACACCGTCGGAAGAATGGGAAAAGGAAAAAGTGCTGGCAGCTATTTATATCCTGAGCCCGCCCAAAGGCTTGACGTACTCGCAGTTTTTCAAGAAAATGCTCGACGAACATCCCAACTGGATCGCTTTCTTCGATCAGGATCAATAAAAAGTTTGGCTCCGTTCGACGGGATAAGTTATGCTTGCCAGCATGAAACAAAAAATCTCTTACCAGATTAAGAAATGCCTCCAAAAAGCCTCGGATGATCCGGATGTTCTCGCCGTGATCCTTTTTGGAAGCCGGGCCAACAAAAAACCTTCTATCCGCCCCTCCTCTGATATTGATTTGTGCCTTGTGCTCAGGCCCTCTGTTTATTCTGCCATTGCCCTTTCAAAGAAAAAGATCAGCTACCTTGAATTGGGCGGTGATCTCGATATCCAAATCTTCCAAAAGCTTCCCCTTCCTTTAAAACATAGAGTCATTCGAGAGGGGAAAATTCTGCTTTGCAAGAATGAGGACGTCCTTTACCGGGAAGCCTATCAAGTCATGCGCGAATTCTCACGGTTTTCCCGCATTTATCAAAACTATCTCGACACGGTGCTGCATGGTCGATAAGGAACGCCTTTTAAGCAAGCTGGATGAGCTTGATGGTTATCTCGAAGAACTCCGTAAAATCCTTCCCACTAATTTCAAGGTTTATCAAACCATTCCTATCAAGCGAGGCACAGAACGTCTTCTTCAGCTTTGTATTGAATGTGTCATCGATATCTGCCAGCTTCTTGTATCCGGACTTCGCCTTGGACTGCCCACCGATGAGTTGGATCTTTTTGAAAAGCTTCTAAAGCATAAGATCCTTTCACCCAAAACAACTTCTCTGCTTAGAAAAATGAAGGGCTTCAGGAATATCCTCGCACATGATTATGGGGAAGTCGATGATGAGCTTGTCTTCGAAACATCTTCCAAGCGGCTGGGAGATTTCCGGGTTTTTAAAAATGAAGTTCTGAAGTACCTGCGTAAAAACTCACCGTAAAAAGGGGGCTGGTCTTAAGAGCCCATCCGGTTATTAACTTGAGTTCTGTCATTGCGAGTCCCTCGCTTGGGCGGAGACCTGCCTCGCCGGCAGGCGGGCGTGGCAATCCCTGGGCACAACCCGAGATTACTTCGTTGAAAAAAGCGCTCTTCGCAATGACGGATGAGATTGCTTCGCTTGCAATGACCGAGAGTGATTTGAACCGGATGCTCTAAGTGCTGACCTGTCCCTTTTTATATAAGTTTTTATACAAAAGAAGGGATGGATTCTCCGGCAATGAGGGACTGAAGGGTTTCGCGTTTACGGATCACGGCAAATTTCTTGCCTTTGACCATGACTTCGCAAATCCTGGGGCGGGAATTGTAGTTGGAAGACATCACAAAGCCGTAAGCACCGGCCGTCATCAAGGCCACCTGATCTCCGGCGCCAAGTTCCTGGATATGACGGTCCTTGGCAAGCACGTCCCCGCTTTCGCAGATCGGGCCCACCACATCATAAACCAACTTCCTGGCCTTGTCCTTTTCTGAAAGAGGCCAAACCCCGTGAAAGGCCCCATAAAGGCTGGGACGGATCAGGTCATTCATCGCCGCATCAATAATTGCAAAATTTTTGACGTTTGTCTTTTTAATATAAATGACCTCAGTCACTAAGATGCCCGCATTCCCAACAATAAAACGTCCCGGTTCAAAAATAAGCTGAAACTTTTTCCCTTTAAAAAGCGGGAGGATCTTTTTAGCAAACTGGTCTGCGGTCTGGGGATTTTCATTGTCATAAATCACGCCGAGCCCTCCGCCTAGATTCAAGTACTTGATCCGTGCCCCCATCTTCTCAAGCTCAGAGACAAAGGCGAGAACCTTTTGGAAAGCTTCCACGAAGGGTTCCCCAATCGTAATTTGAGAACCAATATGAACATGAATTGCGCAAAAATTCAGGAAAGAAAGCTTTTTACGATTGCGGAAAAGTTCTTTGGCTGTTTCAAGATCAATTCCAAACTTGCTTTCGGCTTTACCGGTTGCAATGTGGTGATGGGTGTGGGGATCCACGCCCGGATTGACCCGCAGAGAAACATTCACCTTCTTTTTCAATTTGGCGGCCACGGCATTGATACTCTCAAGCTCGGGACCGGACTCCACATTAAAGAGAAGAATACCGTAGTGAATCGCCTCGGCAATTTCCTCGGCCGTCTTTCCCACGCCCGCAAACACAATTTTTTGGGGATCACAGTCTGCCTGCTTCGCGCGAAAAAGCTCTCCGACAGAAACAATATCCAGGCCCGCGCCCGCTTTAACGGCGGCCTTGATCACCGCGAGATTGGAATTGGCTTTCATCGCAAAACAAACGAGCGGCTTTACCGAAGCAAAGGCCTTTTGAATCTTCTGAATATGCTCGACGATGGTCTTATAGCTATAGATATAGGCAGGCGTTCCGGTTTTTTTGACAATGTCGGAAACCTTAACGTCTTCGCAGTAAAGTTCGTGATTGAGATAATGAAAGTCGTGCATGTTTTCCTAAAATAAGTAACCCGATTCCAGTAACCGGAAACCCGAGGAGGGAAAATCCGGCTATTCTGGTTACGGGTTACGGGTTACTTTTTTAAATTTCGTTCCCACTTCAAAATCTCCCGCTTCACTCTGGCTGGATGAGTGCTTCCCTCAGTCTTTTTCCCTGACACCGAGGCAGAAGGATCCAAAAGGTGGAAAACAGTCTTATCAAACGCCGAAGAAAAATTCTTCCAATCCGAAAGCGGCATATCCTTCAGCCCCAGGCCGCAATCCTGCGCATGCCGGACAATCTTCCCGACAATTTCATGCGCGGTGGAAAATGGAATCCCTTTTTGAATCAGGTATTCAAGCACGTCCGTGGAATAAATCGAATCATCCTCAAGAGCTTTTTTCATCGCCTTCGGATTGAAGGTGATCGTTTCAAGTGTGGGCGCGAGCACAGCAAGTGCAATCTGTGTTTTCCTCATGGCATCGAAAAGACCCGGCTTATCTTCTTGAAGATCCCGGTTATAGGCCAGAGGAAGTCCCTTTTGAAGCGTTAAGATGGCTTGAAGCTGGCCAAACACAACGCCGGCCCTGCCCCGAAGAAGCTCAAACACATCCGGATTTTTTTTCTGCGGCATCAAACTTGAACCCGTTGAAAACTCATCATCCAGATCAATATAGCCAAAGGCTTCATTGTTCCAGAGGATCATATCTTCCGAGAGCCGGGAGAGATGCATCCATAAAATAGAATAACCAGCAAGAATCTCAGCCACCCATCCCCGGTCAGCAGTTGCTGCAAGCGAGTTGGAAGAGATTCGGTCAAAGCCAAGCTCTTTGGCCAGGAATTTCCGGTCAAGCGGCAAAGCAGATCCGGCAAGGGCTGCGGAGCCAAGTGGTAGCACATTCATCCTTTTCCCCGCATCCTGAAAACGAGAACGATCCCCTTCCAACATTTCGACGTACGCGAGTAAATGATGCGCCGCAAGAATCGGCTGGGCTTTTCTTAAGTGCGTCATTCCGGGAATAATCAGATCTCCCGCTTTTTTGGCGAGGATGACGAGAGATTTTTGCACCGCAGCAATCGCAGTTTCCAGCTGAGCGAGTTTACCCCGAGTATAAATAAGAGTCGTGGTGACGACCAGATCATTCCGGCTTCGTCCCGTGTGAATTTTCTTGCCCGCAGACCCCGCATTTTTTTCCAGTTCCTGCTGAATAAAAGTGTGGATGTCTTCAATTTCCTGAAAATGGCGGCAAGCGTCTCCGGGCTTCCAGGATTTTTTGATCTTTTCGAGACCGGCCATAATTTGCGCGGCTTCCTTCGAAGTGATCAAACCAATTTTGGACAGCATCCGCGCGTACACCGAGCTGACTTCGAGCTCCGCTCCCAGTAGTTCATGATCCACAAGCAAGGAATAACTGAATTCCTTGAGCAAAGGATGCATTCCCTTTTTAAACCTTCCACCCCAAAGCGCTTTATTCATAAGTAAAATTTTAAATCTTAAATTTAAAACCTTCTTCGATTTTAGATTTTAGATTTGAAATCCAGTCCTTCATACGGAAGTCCCCAGATCTTTACGAATCCGGCGGACTGTGTGTGATCAAAGGCATCGCCTTTGGAATACGTTGCGAGTTTTTCGTGATACAAGGAATACTTAGATTTTCGGCCCACAATGACGGCGTGCCCTTTATCCAGTTTCAAGCGGATCACGCCCGTGACTCGTTTTTGGTGCGCCGCAAAAAAAGCATCCAGCGCCGTCTTCAAAGGTGAAAACCAAAGCCCGAAATAAACGAGCTCGGCATAACGCTCAGAAAGCACACGTTTATAATGATAGAAATCCCGGTCCATCACCAGACTCTCAAGTTCTTCATGAGCTTTAAGCAGGATCTCAGCAGCTGGCGCTTCATAAACTTCTCGGCTCTTGATTCCCACCAGCCGGTTTTCAATCATATCAAAACGCCCGACGCCGTACTGCCCTCCGATCGCATTCAACTTTTCGATTAAATCCACGAGGCCATATGGGGTTCCATTAAGTTTTACAGGGACTCCGGCATCAAACTCAACCTCAATATATTTTGCCTGCTTAGGGGTTTGATCAATCGCCCGGGTCATCACATACGCATCCTGCGGCGGTTCTTTCCAGGCATCTTCCAAAACACCCGCTTCGATTGCGATGCCCCAAATATTTTTATCCAAAGAATAAGGACTTGCTTTCGTCGCAGACACAGGAAGATTGTGCTTCTTCGCGTACTCGATTTCTTCCTCGCGGGTTTTAAATTCCCATTCGCGGAGAGGTGCGATAATCTTGAGACTTGGATCCAGAGTCCGCACACCAACTTCAATTCTAACCTGATCATTCCCCTTGCCGGTGCAGCCATGCACCACAGCATCCGCCTTTTCGAGCTGAGCAATCCGCACAAGATGTTTGGCAATCAAAGGACGGCCAAGCGCAGTCGCTAAAGGATATTTCCCCTCATAGCGCGCATGAGCCCAAAGCGCCGGGAGGATAAAGTCGTGAGCGAATTCGGGTTTGAGATCTTCAATATAGGCTTTGGAGGCACCGCACTTGATGGCCTTTTGCTTGAGTGCGTTTTTATCCGGCACTTCTCCGATAAAGGCAGAAAAACAGACCACTTCCACGCTGTATTTATCTTTCAACCATTTGACAATGCACGAGGTATCCAAACCACCGGAATAGGCAACCACAACTTTCTTCATTTCTCAAAACCCTTTCTTGATGAATTTGTCATTGTGAGCGACTGAAAAGATCTCCGCCGAAGGACGGATCAGTCCTCTGGCTGAGAAGCAATCTCGGGTTATGCTCCGGGATTGCCGCGCCCGCCTGCCGGCGAGGCAGGTCTCCGCCAAAGCGCGGGACTCGCAATGTTTTTTTTGTTAGTGATTTAAGACTGCAGTAAATGCAGCAAAACTGCTTTTTGAACATGCAAACGATTTTCAGCCTGATCAAAGACCATTGAATGTTTGCTTTCCATCACACCATCCGTAATTTCTTCCCCTCGGTGGGCCGGAAGACAGTGCATCACACGAACATTTTTTTTCGCGTGCTTGAGGAGAGCCTCGTTCACCTGCATTCCCTTGAACGCTTTCATCTTTTGATCCCGCAGTGACTCTTCACCCATACTGACCCATACATCCGTATAAATAACATCCACCCCGCGAACAGCTTCAAGCGGATCGTTTGTTCCTGCGATCTTGGAACCACTTTTACGCGCCAAGGCTTTGGCTTGCTCCAGAACGGCTAAGTTAGGTTCGTGATTTTTCGGCGTCGCGTAATGAATATCAATTCCGAGCAAAGCACCAAGCAAAATCAGAGAATTCAGGACATTATTACCGTCTCCAATAAAGGCGATGACGGGCTTAGCCTTTTTGCCAAACTGTTCTTCGATCGTCATAAAATCCGCCAGGGCCTGGCAGGGATGCTCCACATCACTGAGCCCATTAATAATGGGGCCTTCAAAATATTTTTTGAACTCGTTAATCGTTTGATGGGAAAAAGTCCTGAGCACCATGCCCGCCAAATAACGGTTCAACACCCGCGCTACGTCTTTCACTTCTTCGCGGATTCCAAGTTTAATGTCTTCCGGCCCCAGATAAATGACTCCGCCGCCCATTCCGAAGATACCCGACTCAAAAGAGATCCAAGTTCGCGTGGAAGGCTTCTCAAAAATAAGTCCGAACATCTTGCCCTGGAGTTTGTTCCGGTATTGGGCAGGATATTTTTTTACTTGATGCGCCAAGGCGAGAATAGCCCGCACTCTTTTGGCGTCAAAATCCGTGATCGAAATTAAATGATTGTGGTTCAACATTTCAATGACCAAGATACAAGATACAAGATACAAGATACAAATGGTTGAATCTGGCTTTTCATTGGCAATTGTCTTTTGTTGCTTGGTTATTCTTTGGTGATTGTCTCTTGTTTCTTGGTTATTTTTCCATTTCTTCTAAAACTTCTTCCAAGATCCTCATCCCATCATCAATAATCTTTTTGGAAACATTGATAGGTGGCATGATCCGCAGAACTTTTTCCTGCGTACAATTAATCAGAAGTCCCTTTTCCCGGGCTTTATCCGCGATGGGCTGACCGGGAATGGTGAGCTCAAGGCCCCTCATCATAGCAATCCCTTTTACTTTTTCAATAAAAGAAAATCGCTGTTTGAGGGCCTCGAGTTTCTCTCCAAAATACTCCCCGACCCGGACCGCATTTGTCAGAAGCTTCTCTTTGCGGATAGCTTTGAACACGGCAAGGGACGCAGCACAAACCAGCGGATTTCCTCCGTAAGTGGACCCGTGAGTGCCCGGCGTAAAAACCTCTTTGGAGATTTTATTGTTTACGATGATCGCTCCAATTGGAACTCCGCCGCCCAAGGATTTGGCAAGTGTCATGATATCCGGTTCAATGCCATAATTTTGATACGCAAACCACTTTCCAGTCCTTCCCATCCCTGTCTGGACTTCATCGAGCATCAGCAGTAAACCCTTTTCATCGCAAAGTTTTCGAAGCCCCGTCATAAATTCCTGAGTAGCGACATTCACACCGCCCTCACCCTGAATCGGTTCAAGAAAAATCCCGATGGTCTTATCCGTGAGCTGCGCTTTTACGGATTCAAGATCATTAAACGTCGCGTACCGAAATCCGGGAAGAACCGGATCAAATCCTTTCCGGATTTTTTCCTGCGCCGTAGCAGCAATCGCGGCAGAAGTCCGACCGTGAAAAGATCCGCTGAAGGTGATGATTTCATACCGCCCGCTGTCGCTTCCGTATTTTTTAGCAAACTTGACGGCCGCTTCGGTGGCTTCGGTACCGCTGTTACAAAAGAAAACTTTTCCGGGAAAAGAAGCTTTGGAAATTTCCTGGGCAAGCTGAGCCTGCTTGAGGATATACATATTATTAGGAATATGAATCAAAGTCCGGACCTGGTGTTTGATCGCATTCAAAACCATCGGATGACAGTGCCCGATCCCGGATACCGCCCAGCCGGGAAAGAAATCGAGATATTCTTTCCCCTGAAGGTCCCAGACCTTCACGCCCTTGCCCTTGACCAGACAAAGCGGAATCCGGGTGTACGTGGGAAGAATAAATTCGGAGTATAGATTTTGTATGTCCTGGAGCTTCATAGGAAGAGGTATTGTAGCGGAACAAGTCCCCTGAGTGAAGAGCGGATTTTGAGGTCAGCTCAAGAGGCTTTTTTGATCGGGGAATTTTACTGAATTTTGAAGAGGGCTGCCGAGCCTTTTTTTACAGAATAATTTCGGTGCCGATACCTTGATCGGTGAAGATTTCAAGCAGGAGAGAGTGTTTGATGCGCCCGTCAATGATGTGGGCTTTCTTGACGCCGCCCTTGAGCGCGATGATCGGATTCGAAACATGGCAATTGAGAAGTAAGGATGTTAATATACGCTTATGAAACCCCCGTCAAAGGATCTTTTATTTGAGGCGGAAACACCGCTTGGTTTTCGGGTTTGCGTAACCAAATCGTACTGGGACTTTATCGTTCGTGTCAAGCATCCGGTGATGGCCGGCCATGAAAAGGACGTACGGAATACTCTTGAACACCCCGAAGAAATCCGACGCAGCAAAGCTGATCCATCGGTATATCTTTTTTATAAAACCCAACGCAAAGGGAGATGGGTTTGCGCGGTGAGCAAAGCAGTGAAAGAAGAAGGATTCTTGATTACAGCCTATCCAACAGATACCATTAAGACAGGAGAAAAGATATGGCCCAGGTAAAAGTATTTTATGACCAAAGAGGAAAAACGCTTACGGTTTGGTTTGGTGAGCCAAAAGCTGAGTATATCTGTGAAGAGACGGCAGAAGAAATCGTATTGATGAAAGACCGGTCCGGCCATGTCCTGGGATTTGAGAAACTCAATTTTAAAGTCTCACGCCCTGAACAGCTCGCCGTGGCTTTTGAAACAGTGAAACAGCCCTCCAGGAAAAGAGCTGCTTAGTCCTTCCCGCTTGTTACTCTTACCATGATGGTTCTGCCGTCAGCTCAGGCCGCTTTTTTGATCGGGGAATTTTACTGAATTTTGAAAAGGGCTGCCGAGCCTTTTTTTACAAAATAATTTCGGTGCCAATACCTTGATCGGTGAAGATTTCAAGCAGGAGCGAGTGTTTGATGCGGCCGTCAATGATGTGGGCTTTCTTGACTCCGCCCTTGAGCGCAATGATGGCAGAACGTACTTTGGGAATCATACCGCCGGAAATTATTTTTTTATCGATCAAACCTTCCACCTCATCCACATGCAGTGAAGAGATCAGTGAGCTTTCATCTGTATAATCACGAAGGATTCCTTTGACGTTGGTCAAAATCATGATCTTTTGAACACCCATCGCCACCGCAATCTTGGCCGCGGCTTCATCGGCATTCACATTATAAGCTTCCCCATTTTCATCCATTCCAATCGGATAGATCACGGGAATAATGTTAAACTCGGTCAGTTCTTTAAGGGGCATAATATTAACGGAAGTAACCTCTCCCACATAACCCACATCGCCTTCGCCTGTATGCTTGATCACATTTAAAATTTCAGCATCATGCCCTGAAAGCCCGATGGCCCGCGCACCAAAGCGGTTGAGATCATGGACAATACCTTTATTGATTTCCGCAAGCGTATCAATCACGACTTCTACGGTTGCCTTGTCCGTCACCCGGAGCCCATTCACAAAGCGGCTTTGGATGCCCTTCTTTTTAAGATTTTCCGTAATGGCAAGCCCGCCGCCGTGAATAAGAATCGGTTTGATGCCCACATAACTCATAAAAACCAGGTCGTTCAGTACATTTTCACGGATGTCTTCATAAGTCATGGCCGCGCCGCCGTACTTGATCAGGACTTCTTTGCCGCGGAATTTCTTAATATAAGGGAGGGCTTCGATAAGGATGGTGGCTTTATCAACGAGCTCTTGCATAGGGCTCATGAATAGGAGCCGTTGATTTCAACATATTTGGTGGTGAGATCGCAGGTAATAAAATCGGACCTGCCGCGGCCGTTTCCAATACTCATATCGATCGTATATTCCTTAGCTTGGAGAACTTTACGCGCCTTGGGAAGATTAAGCGCCCGCAATTTTCCTTTATGAATCACGTTGACATCATTAAAGAAGATATTGATATGCTCCATTTTAAAATCAACCCCGCTTGCACCGAGCGCCGCCACGATTCTTCCCCAATTCGCATTCGCTCCGGCAAGCATCGTCTTGAAAAGCATTGAATTGGAAATTTGCCGCGCCACTTTTTCTGCATCGGTAGGGCTTTTAGCTCCGGAAATTTTGAGATGACAGATATGCTGAACCCCTTCACCATCTTCGATCATTTTTCGGGCCATCCCTTTGCAGACCTCTTCCAACACGTCTCTGAAAAGCCAATAATCCTGATCTACTTTCTGGATTTGAGGAGCTCCGGATTCTCCGTTGGCCAAAATAAAAACCGTATCATTCGTGCTCATATCATTATCAATGGCCATCTTATTAAAGGTATCATCCACGGCGTGACGCACTGCCCGCCCCAGCAACGGCTTGGTGATAGCGGCATCTGTTGTGATAAAGCAAAGCATGGTGGCCATATTGGGGTGGACCATTCCGGACCCCTTCCCCATCGCGCCAATGGTTACTTTTTGTCCGCGCAGGTTAAAGGAAAGAGCGACTTCTTTCACAGCGAGATCCGTTGTCAAGATTCCTTTGGCCGCAGCATGCCCGCCGTCTTCAGAAACACGCTTCACAAGATCCGGAAGAGCACGTTTAAAACGAGTAATCGGAAACGGAACACCAATAATACCGGTCTGCGCAATTAAAATCTCCTGCGGCTGAATGCCTAAATGGCCGGCAAGCGCAGAAACACTTTCCTCTACGGCCACTTTCCCTTTCGCTCCATTCACGCAATTGGCATTTCCGCTCGAAGCTAAAATCGCTTGATGAAAAGGCGCTTGAATTGATTTCATGGAATGAAGCACAGGCCAGGCTTTGACACGATTCGTCGTAAACGTAGCGGCCGCGACACAGGGGGTTTTGGAATAAATTAAGGCGGCGTCGAATTTTTTCTTACGCTTGATGCCGCAATAAATACCGCTCGCGTAAAAGCCTTTCGGACTCGTCACTGTTCCGTGCAATTTTTTTTCCCAAGACGGTTTTTTTACCATACTTGAAGTCCTTGCGTTTCCGGCAATCCAAAACGGATATTCATATTTTGAACGGCTTGCCCGGAAGCCCCTTTCAAAAGATTATCAATGGCCGTAATGATGATCACCCGGTCACTTTGAGAATCAACGTCAATACCGATATCACAAAAGTTAGTCTTCTGAACATCTTTGAGCGACGGAAAAAATCCTGCCGGTTTGATGCGAATAAATGGCTCGCCCTCATAAGTGCCGAAAAAGGTATCACGAATCAGAGATTCTTTCACGCCTTTTTTTCTCCGAGCATAGATCGTAGCAAGAATTCCCCGGTCCAGAGGAAGCAGATGAGTCGTCAAGGTGACTGAGACCTGAGCACCGGCGGCTTCAGAAAGTGTTTGGTTAATCTCCGGAGTATGCTGGTGCCGGCCCACTTTGTACGCATAGAAATTTTCATCCAGTTCACAAAACTGCGTGGAGGCATTCGGTTTCTTTCCTGCACCGCTCACGCCGGACTTCGCATCAATAATAATGGAATCAAGATCGATCAGCCTTTTCTTAAGCAGAGGATAAAGTCCCAAAATAGCGGCCGTGGGATAACAGCCGGGATTGGCGATAAGATCAGCAGACCGGATATCGTTACGGTAAATTTCCGGAAGTCCGTAAATAGCTTTTTTAAGCAGGGCTTTTTGGATGTGTTTGACGCCGTACCATTTCTCATAAGTCTTCCAGTCATGAAGGCGAAGATCCGCCGAAAGATCAATCACCGTTCTTCCGGCTTTCGCATAAACGCTGGCTGCTTCCATCGCTTCTGTGTGAGGCAGGCACAAAAAAATCACGTCCGCAGCCTGGCACACTTCCTGGACAGAATGATTTCGTACTTCAATCTGAATATCCGCAGGCAGGGTTGGAATCAGCTGATGAATCGGGATGGCTTGAGTCTGTCGTGTGGTGAGTTTGGTAAGTTCAACATCCGAGTGTCTGAGCAGTATTTTGATGAGCTCGATACCTGTATAACCGGTCGCACCAACCACCGCGCATTTAATCATCTAAAAAAGTTTTTCTCCTTTTAAAATAATAGCGACAGGTCTCAGAGACCTGCCCCTGAATGGACGGTATTATAGGAAACGCTTTCGGGGCTTGTCAATGAAAGAACCGGGAGCTTTCAGTCTTCAGATATCCGCTGTGAGCTGTAAGCTTCCGTTGACTTTTGCTCCGTTTCTGTTTATCGTTGTGCCCATGCCAAAAAAAAAGAAAACGAAATTCTCTCAAAAAATAGAATCCGCTCTGAAAATAAAATTCAGAAACAGCGACTTGATCGAGGCCGCTTTCACCCATCCCTCCTTCCTCTTCGAACATGGCGTCGATAAGCCTCTAGAGGATTTTGACCGACTGGAATTTTTCGGTGATACGATTCTGAATTTCATCATCTGCGAGCGCCTCTATCAGCTCTTCCCCCAGGAAAAAGAAGGCATGATGAGCCGTTTGAGATCCATCTTGGTCTCGCGTCGGATGCTTTCCCGCGTCGCAAAAACCCTAGGCTTATGGAAATGGATCCGTCTGGGGAAAAACCTGAGAAAACAGGGGGAGTTTTCAAAAGACAAGATCCTCGCAGATACGTTTGAAGCCTTTCTGGCTGCTTTCTATTTTCAAAGTGGAATAAAACCTGTTCAAAAATTTCTCCTGCAGCACTTTGAGCCTTATTTTGATATCAAAAGACTTTTTCGCATCGATCCAAACCCAAAAAGCACTCTCCAGGAACTCTGTCAAAAAAAATGGCAAAAGCTCCCCCTCTATGAGAATGTGTACAAGCAGAACTTGGTCAAAACCGTGGTGAGTGTCAGCAAGCGTATCCGTGCTGCGGCGACGGGAAAAAACCGGAAGGAATCTGAAGAGAAAGCCGCGAGAACCCTGCTCAAGAAGCTTCGCTAGTCCATGAGAGCATCCGTCTTTGTGTCATCCCCGAATGACCAACAATGAATGCACGAATACCCTAAGCGGCTTTCTTATTTAAATCCAGCGAATCAACTTTAAAGACCGCTTCCTCGGGGACAAAATTTCTCAAAATTTTCTGCGCTTTTTTACGCTCCAAATTTTCCTTCAACTCTTCCAATTGGCGCGCATCGGCCTTAATCTCAGGTCCTATAGCAAGACCGGACAAAAGAAGAGGGATGGGACCGAATTGTTTGTCCTGGAAATTTTCCATTTTCCCTAAAAGAGGCGTCAAAAAATGGGTCGTCAAGGTGGTCGAAAGAAAAGCATTAATCCGGTAATTAAGAAGCCCTCCGGGTAGGAGCTCCCCACTTGCTTCAAGAACCAAGTCCGGAGAGAGCAGTGTCATATCTTCCATTTTAATTTTCTCATCCTGATAAATGAACTTCCCGTGAAGATCGTCAAAGCCTGTTTTCTTATTGGATAAAAGCCCAACCTCTCCAAACCCGTCAATTTCGCCAATGGCATTCAGGATATCGAACGTTCCAAACTCCCCGTTCGTGACAGAAAACATCCCGTCCCCGGTGATTGATTTTTCAAATGAAGCTGCGGGCCTCTGCGTGCCAGAGAAGTGGGCATTTAGAAATAAATTTCCGGAAATCGCCTGCGGCCCCGATTCGGCGCGCCCCAGATAGCGCGCGAGACTCAGCTTATTGATTTCTGTATTCACCTCATATGTCACAGGGGTTTTTGAAAAATAAAACTTCATGATGCCCTTCCCCTTCCCGCCATACGCTTCAAGCACCAAAGAATCCACACTCAGGATTTGTTTCTGGTAATGAAAGGCCGCCTCAACGTTTTTAATACTTTCATCGTGAGGGAAAAGACGGTTTGCCAATTTATAAATTTCTACGCTTTGAGATTTCACCACGTCCGGCCAAAACTTGCCCCCAATTTTTTCCAGAGGCTGCAGAATCTCGGCCAGTTTCAAATTGGGCGAACTCAGTTTTCCTTTGAGGTTAGGATTATCCCATAAGTTGTAAATCACAAGATCCATCACCAAAGAAGAATCCATCATTCCCCAACTTGCCTTTTTCAGCTCCATGGAAAAAGGGCTGATATCCAGACCGAAATTCACCCGCTTCACTCCCGGCCAATCTTTACCCGTCAGACTTCCATTTTCCACCGTCAGATTCAAAATGTTCTGGCCTGGATTAGCCGCTTGGGTATCTCCAGCCCAATTAACCAGCACCTTCATTTCTCCATCAATCATCAAACCCGCCAAAGGAGGAACGAGAACTTCCCATCCCGTTAACTTAAACTTGTTGGTGATCATATTAAGTTCCCCCCCGCCATGCTGAAAATCAAAATGAGTCAATGTCCCCTTGAAAGATGTGCTCTGAAGGCGGAGAGAGAAATCTCCGGAAAGCTCCTTACCTTTTTCAATGAGGCAGTTAAAAAGGACGCTCATTGGAAAATCTTTAGGTTTGAGAAAGTACCGGCCATACGTCAGAAGCGTGGGGGTTAAATCCCAGTTTGCATCCATCGAGACATGATCCACAGATCCGTCAAGGGACATTTCGATGACACTGGATCCTGAAAAACCGATATTGAATGGAATTATTTTTTTGAGGGGAAGAATATACTGAGGGAAATTTTCAATCGAAATTTCCGAGGCGGTCACGCGGAAGTCCTTAAATTCCCGCGTATTCATGGCCAATTTCCCGATGGCTTCCAGTTTTCCTAAGGGAGACGTCACCGTGGTTTTTTTGAAGGAAAGAATATCAGATTCGGGATTCCATCCCAAATCAAAATGCATAGAGGCCTTGATCGGGGGCGACTTGGAATAATCTGAACCTTCCCGGATCTCATAAGTCATTTGATCTAGCGAAACATCCCCCTGAAAAGCCATCTCGGAATAAGCCTGTTTTTTGACAAAATGAACCGTGCTCTCCAGCTGGCCGTCCGCAATCCTGGTGGAAGAATCCATCCGCAGAGTCCGGCTAAGCGAAGCCAAAATGATGTGATGAAACTGCGCGGCTCCCTCCAGATTGATATCCCGCCATTTCCAATCCTGAAGTTTTTCCAGAGAAAAAAAGCCTTTCAACGAGAGAGCATTGGGAACATCGGAAAAAGCAGCCTTTAATTCAAAATCAATCGGGCGTCGAGGTCGCACCTTGCCCACTTTAAGAACAATGTTGCTTAGAGCGAGGTTCTGCCACGCGGCGCCTTGGGGAGCCTCCGCAAAAAGATCTCCATCTTCCAAATCCATGCTTTGAATGACGGTGTTACCAAAAAGCAAGGGCCACGGGCTCAAGACTACGCTAAAGTTCTTTCCGGAAAACTTCACGTGGGGATCTCCCTGAATTTCCAGCACGATCTCCCTGGCACGCACTTTTAGGGCTGGGAAATAGGAAAGATCAAACCCCTGAAGCTGCAGGCTGGTTCCGCGATAGGATTTTAGAATGAGTGTAAGACTTTTTTTAACTTCTTCAGGTTTCACCCTGATCATGAGAACGGCAAGAAAAAAAGCATAGCCGAGGATGACAGCAACGGGCAAGAAAATCGCGAGACGTTTCATATTGGCCATTGAGAAGACCAATCTAGTAGGAGGATGAATTAGTTGAATTTATCGGACTATAACTGTAATCGTCAAGGAATGCCCCGCAGGAAGAAAAACAAATAGCCAGAAACAAAAGCATCAGAACGCAACCAAAATCGCGCATTATCGCTTGGTATATTGGAAACTTCTGCGAGCCCCTTTGCGCCCGGGTTTCTTTCTTTCTTTTTCGCGAGGATCGCGGGTCAGGAATCCATTACGACGCAAGATCTCTTTGCAGCCTGGATCAGAAACAAGCAACGCACGGGCAATTCCAAGACGGACGGCCCCAGCTTGTCCTGCAACTCCCCCACCCTTCACCTTTGCACGAACGCGGAATTTCCCAATCGTATTGGTTTCTTTAAAAGGCTGTTCAACAATAATCTGGAGGTCAAGACGCGGGAAAAACTTGGGATAATCTAAGCCATTAACCTTAAACCCCTTCTGGCCCTTAAAAATCCAGACACGGGCGGTGGCAGACTTACGACGACCGGTTGCATAAAAATTCGTCGCGGCTTCGGTGGGTAATTCTTTCTCTTTAGTTTCCATAGTCAATTACAGGCTCACAGAAATGGGTTTTAAGGATTGCTGATTATGCTTATCACCCGCGAACACACGCAGCCGACGAAGCATCCGCTTGCCGAGCCTGGTATTGGGAATCATGCGGGCAACCGCACGGGTAATAATCTCAGTTGGTTTTTTTGCAATCAAGTCTTCGTAAGCGTACTCACGAAGTCCGCCGGGAAAACCCGTATAATGCGTATATATTTTATCCGTCTTTTTCTTGCCGGTGACAAATACCTTCGCAGCATTGATCACAACAACTTGATCTCCGCAAAGCATATGCGGCGTATAAACTTTTTTGCCTTTGCCGATTAGAAGACAAGCGACACGGGTAGCAAGACGACCCAACGTTTTTCCGTTGGCATCAATCAGATAGGCTTTACGATTAAATTCGTTTTCTTTAGGTAAATAGGTTTTCATAATAATTCCCTGACTCGGGAGCGCAAAGTATACCAAAGCGCCCCCGAACGTGTCAAAGGTTTTAATGTCTTTTTAGCTTCACCCTCATTAATAGGTCACATTGATCAGAAAAAGGCCCTGCGCTTGAGCCGTGGCGCTCGCCTTTTTTCGGTCCTTGGCCTGAAGAATCTTTTCAAGGTCTTCCAGCGCGATCTTCTCCCGTCCCAAATAAATCAGCGTTCCAACCAAATTCCTCATCATATGGTAAAGAAATCCGTCTGCCTCTACCACAAAGCGGACCAAATCCCCTTTTTTTTCAACCTCAAACCTGTAAATCATCCGGATAGTCTCACGCTTTTTTTTGGAGGGATCCGACCCACAAAAGGACCGGAAATCATGTTTTCCGCAAAGCTGTTTGGCGCCGCTCTTCATCCTGGAAATATTTAAATCATACGGCACGTGCATGCTTGAAGCAGCGTGCAGCGGAGACCGGACCCGGTGATTCCAGACATAGTATTCATACGTTTTGGATTTTGCTTTGTAACGGGCGTGAAAACTCTTGGGGACTTTTTCAACACAGGTCACTGCCGCGGTATAAGGGAGATAACGATTGAGCCCATTTTGGACCTGAGAAATATTCAGATTTGTTTTTACAAAAAAATGAACCACCTGATACCTAGCGTGAACACCCGCATCAGTCCGGCCGCTCGCAGATCCAATTTTAAGCGGCTGATTAAAAAGCTGGGAGAGTGCCTTTTCCAAAACTTCCTGGACAGTCAAACGATTAGGCTGGCGCTGAAAGCCATGAAAGGCAGCGCCATCATATTCCAAAACCAGTTTGAAATTTTGCATAAATAACCGGCGTCTCCGGCTACTTCGCGGAAACAGGGCTGTTCTTCAGCCAATACTCCGCAATCTGGATGGCGTTTAAGGCCGCGCCTTTGCGGATCTGGTCTCCGGCAACAAACAAGGCAATGCCGTTTTCGACGGAAGGATCCTTGCGGATTCTACCGACGAAAATATCGTCTCTTCCGCTCACTTCAAGCGGCATGGGGAAATGATTATTCACGCAATCGTCCTGAAGCGAAACTCCGGGAGCTTTACTAAGAATCTCGCGAACGGATTCGGGAGTAATCTTTTTTTCAAACTCCACAAAAAGCGCTTCTGAATGCGCGCGGTAGACCGGAACACGAATCGTGGTTGCAACCACACCCATAGATTCATCATGCATAATTTTCCGGGTTTCCTTCATCATTTTGATTTCTTCTTCGCAAAAGCCGTCTTCCTTAATCGCGCTATTATGCGAAAAAAGATTAAAGGCGATTTGGTGAGGAAACACCTTCTTGGTCGGACGCTTCCCCTCTAAAACTTCGCGGGTCTGTTGTTCAAGCTCCTGCATGGCAACCGCTCCCGCGCCGCTTACCGCCTGGTACGTGGCCGCGACAATGCGCCGGATTTTAGCCGCCTTATGAAGCGGGAAAAGCGGAACGAGCATAATGATCGTGGAGCAGTTCGGATTGGCAATAATACCTTTGTGCCTCAGGATATCTTCCGGATTAATTTCCGGAACCACGAGCGGAACTTCGGGATCCATCCGGAATGCACTTGTATTGTCCACCACCAAAGCCCCAGCCTTCACCGCGTGAGGAACAAGCGTTCGGCTGACCGATCCTCCTGCGCTGGAAAGGACAAGATCAATGTCTTTGAAGGATTCCGGAGTTGCCTCTTCAACGCAATATGTTTTCCCTTTAAAGGTAATTTTCTTTCCGGCGGAACGGGCAGAAGATAAAAGCTTCAGCTCAGAAAAAGGAAAATCCCTTTCTCCCAGCAAAGTCAGAAATTCCTGCCCCACGGCTCCTGTGGCTCCAAGAATAGCTACTCGCGGTGATTTCATTTAGTTCTCCTATTCGAATTGTCTCTCATCCCCGAATGTTTTTTTCGGGGATCCAGAAGAAACATGAATTCCCGCTTAAAATCATGCGGGAATGACAAAAACACTCGTGGCGACTTAATAGTTATACGCGGCACACTCTACGCTCGGATGCGCTCCGCAACCAAATCGCCCATCTTGACGCAGCCGACTTTGGTCGTGCCTTCTTCATATAGATCAGGCGTGCGATACCCTTCGGTGATCACAGCCGAAACTGCTTTTTCAATCGTTTGTGCAAGCTCATGCAGATTAAAACTATATTCCATCATCATCGCGACAGACAGAATCGCGGCCAGAGGATTTGCAAGATCCTGACCGGCAATGTCAGGCGCGGATCCGTGCACCGGTTCATAAAGCGCGTGCTTGTCTCCGATTGAAGCCGAGGCAAGCATCCCGATCGAACCCGTCACCATCGCAGATTCATCGCTTAAAATATCACCAAAAAGATTGGTCGTCACAATGACGTCAAATTGTTTTGGGTTTTTGATCAGCTGCATCGCGCAGTCATCCACATAACGGTGATCCAGATGAACATCCGGATACTGGGCGTGGACCTTGGTCACCACCCTGCGCCAAAGTTGGCTGGATTCAAGCACATTTGCTTTATCCACGGATGTTACTTTACGGCGGCGACGGCGTGCGAAATCAAAAGCTCTTCGGGCAATACGCTCGACCTCGTGTGTGGAATAAACCTCTGTATTGATCCCCTGTTCTTCGCCATTGGGAAGCACAGAAATTCCACGAGGCTCACCAAAATAAATTCCGCCCACAAGTTCGCGGAAAATCACAAAATCTACATCCTTGACGACTTCGGGTTTGAGCGTCGATTTATTAATGAGACCGGGAAACATCTTGGCGGGTCGAATATTGGCATAAACCTCCAATGATTTTCGAAGCGCAAGCAAAGCCTTCTCGGGCCGCTTGGAGGTTTCCACATGATCCCACTTGGGACCGCCCACGGCTCCAAGAAATACAGCGTCGGCCTTCATCGCCTTTTGCAAAGTCTCGGCAGTCAGCGGCATCCCGAACTTGTCAATCGAACAGCCGCCCACAATCGCTTCCTCGATTTCAAAAACAAGATGAAATGTTTTCGCCAGCTTTTGAATGACTTTGAGCGCTTGTTCCGTAACTTCAGGTCCAATGCCATCGCCGGGTAATACAGTAATTTTGTACATCACAACTCCTTACTAATGAAGCAAAGAGCATAGGGCAAAGGGCATAGAGAGAAAAAGATTTTAACTTCTTGCTCTTTGCTCTATGCGCTATGCCTTTAGTGAAAGCCCTTCCTGAGGACTTGACGCCGCTGCGTACTCTTTTATAGGCATCCGCCCGGCAAAAAAAGCTTTTCGACCTGCTGAAATGGCTTCGCGCATTGCTTCCGCCATCAGAACCGGATCCTGAGCCTGAGCCACCGCAGTGTTCATTAATACGCCCTGAGCTCCAAGCTCCATGCAAACCGCCGCATCGGAAGCTGTGCCGACGCCGGCGTCCACGATCACGGGGCAGGAAACCGCTTCCAGAATAAATTTCAAATTGAGACGGTTTTGAATGCCGCGGCCGGATCCAATCGGAGCCGCAAGCGGCATCACGCAAGCCGCTCCTGCGTCTTCAAGGCGCTTGGCCATAATGGGATCATCATTCGTATACGGCATCACAACAAAACCTTCCTTCACCAAAATTTTAGTCGCCTCCAAAAGCGCCACGGTATCCGGCAGCAGTGTTTTAGAATCGCCCAGTACTTCCAGTTTCACGAGATCGCCGATACCGGCCGCCCTTCCAAGACGCGCAATGCGAACGGCATCCGCTGTGTTGTAGGCGCCGGCTGTATTAGGAAGGATGTGGTATTTGCTGCGATCAAGATAGTCTAGAATATTTTTTTCATTCCGATTTTCAAGATCCACTCGGCCGATGGCGACCGTGATCATCTGAGCGCCCGAGGCCTCCAGAGCCTTGACCATAACATCCATGCTGGAATATTTTCCAGTCCCCAGGATGAGGCGGGAGCTTAATTCAATTGATCCGATTTTAAGAGCTTCGTCTAGCAACATAGGATTCACTCATTATCAAACAAATAAATTTCAAAAGGCAAACCGCAATCCACCGATTACGCTTATCTCTTGGATCTTGGTTATTGGTTATTGGTTATTGGTTATTTGAGTCCAACAATTGGCCGGCGAACAGAGGCTTCATAAAGCTGTACATACTTTTTCGCGGAGGCTGTCCAGGAAAAATCACAGGCCATCGCGTTTTTCACAAGCTGGTTCCAGATCTTGGGATCATTGTAAACCTCGATCGCCCTCTCAAGACCCCAAAGCAAGGCACCACTGTTGTAATCATCAAAGGTAAACCCGTTACCTTGTCCGCTTTTCGGATCAAAGCTCCGAACCGTATCGGCGAGCCCTCCTGTAGCGCGCACCACCGGGATCGTCCCATAACGAAGCGCAATCATCTGACTCAGGCCACAGGGTTCATAATAGGAAGGCACCAGGATCATATCGGATCCCGCATATATTTTCTTGGCCATCGCCGTATCAAAAAGAATGTGGATGCTGGACTGGCCACGTTTTTTCCGTCCGACTTCGCGCAAAATCCGGTGATATTTTTCTTCCCCAGTTCCAAGGAGAATCAACTGAGCGCCCATCTGAAACATGCGCTCCATACTTTCAATCAAAATATCAATTCCTTTTTGATCCACCAGCCGCGAAATCACGCCCACGAGCGGCGCCTTCGGGTCAATGTCCAAACCGTTTTCTTTTTGCAGAACCGCCTTGCAGCGCGTCTTTCCGTCAAGGTTCTCAGCCGTAAAATTGGCGGTCATCCCCTTATCTGTTCCAGGCTCCCACTCTTTAGGATCAATGCCGTTGACAATCCCCAAGAGCTTTTCATGCTGCCCCACCAAAACGCCTTCAAGACCGCAGCCGAATTCCTGAGTCTGAATTTCGCGGGCATAACGTTCGCTGACCGTGGTGACGCGGTCCGCATCCAGAATTCCACCCTTCATAAAACTGAGTTTGCCATAAAACTCCAGGCGGTCCATCGTAAAATGTTCCCAGCCTAAGCCCGTGAGCGGCATGGAATCCGGAGGGAAATTCCCCTGATAAGCCAGATTGTGAATCGTAAACACCGTGCGCGTTTTTTGGAAAAAGGCATCTTTAGTATAAAGCGTTTTTAAGTAAACCGGAATCAATCCGGTGTGCCAGTCGTGACAGTGGATGATTTCAGGCTTCCATTTCAAACGCTTCAGAGTTTCCAGCACCGCACGCTGAAAGAAGATAAAACGCTTGTCATTATCTGGAAAGTCTCCCGCAACCGTGCCGTAGAGTTCATCCCGGTGAAAGAACTGTTTGTGCTCAATCAAATAGACCGTCATTCCCTCAGGCGTGACATGCTTGAGGACCTTCCCACATTCGGTATCAGAACCGATCTTGATCTCGATATCCTCAAACAGAGTTTCGGTCTTGACGGTCGAGAGATTAACCATCTTGTACCGGGGTAAAAAAGCAACAAGTTCATGCCCCAGAAGCAGGATTTCTCTGGATAAAGTACCGGTCACATCCGCCAGACCACCGGTCTTGGCAAAAGGAACCATTTCGGAAGAAACAAAGGCAATCTTCATTATGTCCTGCTTTGGATCAAAACATTTCTAAAATAATTGCTGCTGACAAGTCGAGTTAATTTTCAAATCAACCCCTTATCAATTATTTTTTTAAAGGAACAAAAAGTATATAACAGAAAAAAGACCTTGCCAAGTTCCAACTCTTGCCTATAATTGGCCCCCATGCGCACCTGTGAATTTTGCGGTAGAAAACCAATGGTCGGTCATTCAATTTCTCGTCGTGGTCTTGCCAAAAAGACCGGCGGAATTGGTAAAAAAATTACCGGGATTACACGTCGCCGTTTCCTCCCCAACATTCAACGGGTCAAAGCCCGTTTTCCGAATGGCACAGTTCGCCGGGTCAAGGTTTGCGCAAGTTGCATTCAGGCAGGAAAAGTGACCAAGGCTGTCTCTTTCGCCCGTAAAGTTACCCCGGCTCAAAAAGCCGCCGTTTAGTCTCGTCCTTCCAAGTTCAATCTTACTTCTCTCATCCGAAAAATGTTGTGCACAAACGCTTTTCAATTATACCCGTCCCCTGTTTTTTTATTATTTTTTTGGTCGTGAAAAAAAATAGGCCTGAGGGAAATTGCTTTCCCTCAGGCCTTCGATCGTAAAAAACCGCAGTTTACTTTTTGCCTTTTTTAGCAGCCTTCTTCTTTTTCACTTCACGTTTCGAATTGCTCTTATTGCCCACGCAGATCACCTCCATTCATCAACGCGCGTAGAATACGCGCTTTTTTGGAATCCACCTAGAGAAATGATCACCCACAAAGTCTGAAAATAGATTTCCTTGAAAAAATGCGCTACACTTCCTGCATGAAACCATGCACCTTGATCATCCCCGTTTACAATCAAAAGGAAGTGACCCGGCGCTGTCTTGAAAGTATCTTTAAGCACGCGGACTCAAAACAGAATGTGAATCTGATCCTCGTGGATGACGCGAGCGTGCCGGAAACCGCAAGTTTTCTTTTTGAAATTTCAAAAATGCCGCAAAAAATTCCCATTCGCCTCCTTCGCTTTGAAACTAATCAGGGTTATATCAAATCTGCGAACGCGGGATTAACCGCTGCCACAACGCCGCTCGTCTGCCTTCTGAATAATGACACGGTCGTCACCGAGAGCTGGCTGGAAACAATGGCCGCGCATTTCGATCGTCATCCCAAAATCGGAATGGTGACTCCACAGAGCACGACTTACGGTCTTCATCCCAAGCGCGGTGAAAACGTAGAGGATATTGCGCGGCAGCTGCGCACAAAATTTTCCGATCATTTTATTGAAACTGCCCACTGTCACGGATTCTGCGCCCTGATCAAAAAAGAGGTGCTCGAACGCATCGGCGTACTGGATGAAGCCTTTGGCCGGGGTTATTTTGATGACCAGGATTTTACGCGCCGGGTTCTGAAAGAAGGTTATCTCTCCGTCATTGCCCAAGACGCCTACGTCTGGCACGAAGAACACGCCACATTTACTACCGAAGACCGTGAAAAGCTTTTCGAGAAAAACCGGGAACTTTTTCATACCCGGTGGGGAAAACCAAAAAGGATTCTCGCCGTAGCCCGCCGCATCAAGGATGAAGCCCACGCATCAAAGATTGCTGAGACCTGTCTTGGTCTCGCGCGTGGCGGCAACTGGGTCTGGCTGGTGGGTCCACAAGGATATTCTGAGCTTGTGAAAGAAACATCCCGGCATGCCAATATCCGCGCTCATTGGCTGCCGCGATTCTGGATCCCGCCCTACAGCGCTTACCTCTACCTCAAGCGCCGCAAAAAACCTTTTGATGAAGTGCGCTCACTTTAGTCAGACGCGAAACTTCCCGGTAGCGGAAGCAGCCAGTCACGTGATCATTAACAAGACCCGTGGCCTGAAGATGCGAATAGATCACCACTGGACCTAAAAATTTGAATCCCCTTTTTTTGAGATCCACACTGATCGCCGCAGATTCGGGAGTCATCGCCGGAAGCTCTTTGAGGGATTTCCAGCGGTTTACTTTGGGACGGCCGCCCAGAAAGCCCAGAAGATAATTCGAAAAACTTCCGAATTCTTTTTGGATTTCAAGAAACTGGCGCGCGTTACTCACCGCAGATTCAATCTTGAGACGGTTACGAATCAGTCCCGGATCTTTAAGCAGTTGGAGAATGCGAGCTTTTGAAAACTTTGCTACTTTGTTTGGATCAAATTGGGCAAAGGCTTTGCGGTAGTTTTCCCGCTTGTAAAGCACCGTGCGCCAACTCAGTCCCGCCTGAGCGCTTTCCAAGATCAGAAATTCAAAATGCCTTCTGTCGCCGAGCACCGGCACTCCCCAGTCCCGGTCATGATAAAGCCGCATCAGCGAATCTTTCCCCGCCGCCCATTCGCATCGCTTTTTGTGATTCGTCTGTCTTTCCATTCTCGTTTTCCTCCGCATTACAGATTAAGGGTTAAAATATCTCACGCCGCACGTTTAAAAGGTTTCACCTGATCATTCAAAGCTTTCCCAAGACGGGCCGTTTCGAGGTCGAGATCATACTGAGCCTGAAGGTGAATCCAGAATTGGGATGAGTTTCCAAAATAACGGGAAAACCGGAGCGCTGTATCCGCACTTAAGGATCGCTTACCAAGAACAATCTCATTGATTCTTCTCGCAGGTACAGAAATATCCTTGGCCAGCCGGTATTGGGTAATGCCAAGGGGCTTTAAAAACTCCTCGTCAAGAATTTCTCCCGGATGTACGGGCTGATGCTTTTTATTCATTGTTTCCTTGAGTGATAGTCCGTAATTTTAACTTCGAAGGCATTCGCATTCTCAAACCGAAAAAAAATTCTCCACGGGTTATTAACCCGGATACTGTACTCGCCTTCTCTGTTCCCCCGGAGTTTTTCAAGCCGGTTGGATAGTAACGTATCGCGTTATTAACTTCAAGGGTCCCTATCAAAAATGTCCCTATCAAAAACTTCCTTTATAGACTCAAAACAAAAAAGCAGGGGCTGCCTCTTCTATCCCTTTCTATCCTCTTTGCCGTCATCTACCTTTTTCAAGGGAACGGGCAGTAACGGTAACAGTAACGGAGAAGGCCGTCGGCAGGAGGCAGGAACAGTAATCCTGGGAAACTGATTGTAAACCTGTCTATTTTCTATTGTAAACGTTCCCGCTGGGCGCGATGGACCATGAAGGCGACGTTGGGGGACATATGGAGAGGCTCGATCCAGATCTGGGGATAGTGCCGGGAAAAAATCCGGAAGATCTCATCGGCAAAGCCTTGGCCTATGCCATGAACCCCTTTAAAATCCAGCATAATCCGTTGAAATTTTTCCAAACCGAATAAAAGCCGTCGTGCTTCGGAGCGGGAAACATAGTCTCCGGCCATTCTGGAAAGCCGGATCTTCACCTCGGTCTTATCAAAAACCAGGTCGCTATCGGTGTAGACATCAAAGAGTTTCTTGAGATCTTTGCGGGATTTTTGCTTTAGGGAAAAAGTTACTTTTGTTCCTTGAACGGATTTAATATCCAATAGAGCCACATCCTGAATGATGTTATTCACATCAAGCCGCAGGGTGCTGCTTTCTAATATGAAATGGTCTGCGATACGGGAAGTAAAAAAGATGCCCTGACCGGAATGACGATCCGGAGCGGTGGTTTGTTTTCCCTTCAGCAGGTGTTCAGCAGCCTCGAAAGCATTTTTCATCTTAAATTTTTTACGCACACTTTCAAAAGCCCCGATCCCGCGGTCCAAGATTGTGAAAGTGAGAATCCCCGATTCCAACCGGACTTCTATTCTCACTTTGACCGCTTTTGAATGATCGATCGCGTTGTTCAGCATTTCCGTAAAAGCGTATTGCACGATCTTGAATACTGGTGCTGATAATTTCCTCTTCAAGTCGATTTTGCGCGTTAATTGCTCAAAAACACGATCTTCTTCAAGGTCGTGAAGATTGCAAACCAGAATGGCAGCCGGTGTTCTAAGCGAAGCCGCTTTTTTGAGATTGAAAGGAATGTAGCGGGAGCTGCGAGTGGACCCTTCCTTCAGGATCTGCCGGGAGGCGGCAAGTTCTCGCAGATGTTTTGCCGCAGCCTGACGGGAAATTCCGGCAAAGCGGACAACGTCCGCAGTACGGATCGTCTTTTTCTTGCGTACAAACTGAAGGATCTGCTCTTTGGTTTCCACGACCAAAGAGTACATGATCGTAAACTAATTGTAAACTTTAAAATTAACAATTGTAAACCATGTCGAAAGGCAGATGACAAGCGCCTTTGATGGGGAGGATAGAAGAGGGAACCAAGCAGTGCATCTTCTATCCTTTTCTACCCCCCTTGTCTTCTTCTATCTTATTTAAGGGAGTTCAGATCAATCACAAAACGGTATTTGACGTCGCTCTTTAGCATGCGCTCGTAGGCTTCGTTCACTTTTTGGATGGGAATGACTTCAACGTCTGAAGTAATGTTATGCTTTCCGCAAAAATCGAGCATTCCCTGGGTTTCACGCACGCCTCCGATCAGAGATCCCGCGAGACTGCCGCGCTTAAAGATCAAGTTGCCTGGACTCACCGGCGGATGAGGATTCTCGGGAGCTCCCAGCAGGCACATGACGCCGTTACGTTTGAGAAGGTTCAGATAAGGATTCAGATCGTGGGAATGCGAAACTGTGTCGAGGATAAAATGAAAGCTGCCGGCATGTTTTTGCATTTGATCCGTGTCATTTGAAATCACCACTTCGTCGGCTCCAAGCCGGTGAGCTTCCTCTTTCTTCGAGGGGGAAGTCGTGAAGACAACGACACGCGCTTCCAGAGCGTGAGCAATTTTTACCGCCATATGACCGAGTCCTCCGAGGCCGACAACGCCGGCTTTTTGTCCCTTTGAAACTTTCCAATGCCGAAGCGGAGAATAAGTCGTGATGCCGGCGCAAAGCAGGGGCGCTGCTTTGGCAGGGTCAAGATTGGCAGGGATTTGAAACGCGAATTTTTCGTTTACGACAATGGCTTTGGAATAACCGCCGTAAGTGACGCCGCCGTTCGGGTCTGCACTGTTATAGGTAAAGATCGTGCCGCCCGTGCAGAATTGTTCTTCATTGTCGCGGCAGTTTTCACAGGTACCGCAAGAGCCGACCATACATCCCACGCCTGCAAGATCCCCAGCCTTGAATTTTTTTACCTGGCTGCCGGCTTTGACCACTCGTCCGATGATTTCATGTCCGGGCACCACGGGATAAAGAGTATGTTTCCATTCATTGCGGGCCGTGTGAAGATCCGAATGGCAAATCCCGCAGAAAAGAATATCGATTTGAACATCGTGATCGCCGGGCAGACGCCTCTCAAAGGAGAAAGGCACCAGCGGACTTTTCGCATCTTTGGCAGCATAACCGGAGATTTTAATCATGAGTCACTTCCTTCTTCGAGGGTCCTTTACTTTGTTACGGATCGCCCCGCCGCTCGCTCTTGCGAATCATCTGCGTCATGTCTTCCAACCTCGGTACCTTGGTACCGTTTCCTACAGGGACAGGTCGGTACTTTGCACGCTGTTTTAGAGAGTTGGATTATATCTTAGAAATATCCGCTTTAACAGAAAAGGTGCCAGGCTCCATCTGTCCGGAAAGTTTTTGAGAAAAGAATTCTGTACCTGTTCTAAAAGTGCTGGGTTCAACTCAGGAACCTGGAACCTGGAACCTCCGGAACAGGTACCGTATTAAATTATATTCCAGCGATTTTTTGCGAACTTTTTTTCCTCGATAATATTTAGACATTTATTCTGAAATCTTACCCTTCCCCGCTGGACGGCGTCCGGTTGTCTAGATGCCTGCTAAGGGCATCAAAATAAAATTACACCCGCTAGGGTATTCACTACTAATTTAATAATATATACCCTTTAGGGTATATTAGAATAGTTTTTATACCTCATCAGGTATAAATTAAATAGCATTCGTAGAAACTATACCCTTTATGGTATAGTTTAATCATACTTATGGAAACCATTGGGAAGCAAATTCAAGAACTACGAAAAAAAGCAAAACTGACTCAGGAAGAATTCGCGAAA
>SICL01000090.1 GCA_009691445.1 Candidatus Taenariivivens baikalensis
CCATTAATGAGAGGGACTTGGGGATCTCGCTGCGGAGTGATCTCACCTCGAAAATTCACGGACAGGATTCCCTCAAGATGGATTTGGGAAGGCTGATATTCCAGGATTTCTCCCAAAGGGATTTGATCGAGATTGGCTTCGAGCGAGATTACCGGATCCTTTTGCCAGTTATTGACGGACCCGTGAATCTGCCCTGCCCCGCTCGTTGCGATTTTGAAATCAGCTTGATTGATCTTGAGCGTTTGCGGCGAAATCTCCAGAGAAACTTGAATGTCTCGAACCGGCTTTTGGAGCGAAGTCAGGGAGAGAGAACCGTCACGGATATTCATCCGTCCGCTTAGATCCTGAATCCCTTGTGATCCTAAAATTATTTTTTCAAAATCAGCATCCAGGTTTCCGTGGATTTCTTGGAGCGGAATTTTTTGCAGGAAGGGAAGGGCGATTTTTAGTTCCTCAAAATTAAGGGCATCAAAATCCACGGCGGCTTTTGTCCGGGTAAAGGAAATTTGCTCTCCGCTCAAGGGAATCTGAAGGCGAGTGGAAACATCAAAGGTTTTGGCATTTCCATAAAGGCTGCCCGAAATTTCTACGGTGAAAGGCTGGCTCAGGGAGAAATTTTCAATTTTGACTTTCAGACCGTGAACCGAAATAACCCGGACCGGCGAAGCGCTCTCATCCCGATAAAGAATCTCGGCTTCCGCGGCTTTAAGATCCTGAATCAAAAAACCGAGCGGGAGGGCGCCGGAAGCCGACGCCGGTTTATCCGTATTTTTTGAAGAAAAATTGCCAAGACCCAGAACCAGTATTTTTTTCTGGCGGGTTTTAACAATCGTGACCACGGGTTTGACCACATCCACCGACCCAATTTGTAAATGGCCCGTTAAAATGGAAAATAGATCCAAATGGACACGGATTTCATCCGCGCGAAGGACATCGTCTTTTGGATGATCCCCCTGAGGTTCAATCGAGAGCTTCTGAATTTCAATTCCCAGGCCGTTTTTCCAGCCAAGAGACGCCTGCTGATATTGGATTGAGATCTTGAGGGTCCGCTGAAGCTGATCGCGGATCACAGGAACAATCTGGTTTAAGTCAGTCGTTGAAAAGAAGTAAGCAATTGCGGCAGCGCCTAGGAGAAGAAGGATTAGAAAAGCAATTAAGACTTTTTTCATATATCAGCAGTGGGTCTATCTTAAATCTAAAATCGTAAATTTAAAATTAGAGATTAAAGATTTTCGATTTAAGATTCGTCAGAGAATGGTGTGTCGGCCGTCGCAGAAGGGTTTTTTCTCCGTGTGCTTACACTGACACAAAACTACTCGTTTTTTTTGCGGAAGCACCAGCATTTCAGGACGGAAACTACTCCCCGCGTGGGATCTGTCGCAGAACGGCTGGGTTTTCGATTGACCACAGCTGCACCAATAGTAAGTGCCTGCTTCCAGTTCAAGGACGATCGGTTCTTTGGCGAAAATAATAGGTTTTTCCATATTCAGATCCGGTTCTCAGGGACTGCTGTTGTTAGGTTAATCTTGGATTTAAACCATTCGGAAAATCTTGTCATTCCAACCTTTGTCAAATTCCTACCAGCCCGCAGGCAGGAAACCATCCCTAACGATGAGGCCGGTTGGAAAGATAACTTAAGACATCCTGAACAGTCACAATACTGATCGGCGTTCCATCTTCATTAAGCACCGGAAGATGGCGGAAGCCCCCCATCGCCATTTTATTAATGACATAGGCAATGGGATCGCTTGCTTTGACGAATTCAGGGACGCTGGTCATCACCGCGCCCACGTGGACTTTTGAAAGGTCCTTGTATTTTCCTGCCACCTTTTTCAAGATGTCACGGTTGCTCAAAATTCCGACCAGATGCTTTTGCTCGTAAACCAAGACGCAATTTTTCTTGGCCTTGCGGAAAATCTTAATGACCTTTTGGATGGTATCCGTAACATTGGCGACAAGAAGATCTTCTCCGGTGAGAAGGTTCCCCACGGGCTCCGCCATCATCACGCTCTGGATCTGATCATCTTTTTTTGCTCCAGGAAGCTTCAAATGCATCAGAGAGTGGAGACATTCCTCGCAGCGTTCCGAACCGTCAATATTCAGATGCCCGCAGGAAATACACTTAATGTTCATGCATCAACCTTCCAGGTACTTGATCCGTAGATGAGTTTCGTAAGATCGCCCGTTCCCTTAGCCTGAACTGCGTCCTGAATCTGACCGTCCATCATATCATCATAGGTTGGTTTTTCAATGGCGCGAAATACTCCAAACGGCACCGGCATTTCAGGGTGCATCATCTGGCTGAGGAGATATGCATAATGCGGCGAATCACTCTTTTCATTATGAATCAAAAGCTTGGAGTGATCCATATCAGATTGATAATCCACCACTTCCGGCTCAAGACCGTTTAGCCGGATCGCCTTCTCCTGTTTTTTTCCAAAGACCAGAGGCTTGTTATCTTCCAGATAAATCATCCGATCTTCCCGTGTCTCACGGCTTGTGATCGGAGCAAACGTCTTATCATTGAAAATAACGCAGTTCTGATAAATTTCAATGAAGGAGACGCCCTTGTGCGCCATCGCCCGTTCGAAAACATAACCCATATGTTTGGGATCGGTGTCCAATGTCCGCGCGATAAACGTGGCCTCAGATGCAATGGCAATGCAAAGCGCATTAATCGGATAATCGATGGATCCAGACGGGGTTGATTTTGTGACTTTCCCAATTGCAGAGGTCGGAGAATACTGCCCCTTGGTCAACCCGTAGATCTGATTATTCACCAGCAGGATGTTGACATTAATATTGCGGCGTATGCAATGAACCAAGTGGTTACCACCAATGCTGAGTCCGTCACCGTCTCCGGTAATAATCCAGATGGAAAGATCCGGGTTTACACAACGAAGCCCTGAGGCAATCGTGGGCGCCCGGCCGTGGATGGTATGAAACCCATATGTATTCATATAATAAGGAAAGCGACTGGAGCAGCCAATTCCGGAAATGAAAACGTGGCGCTCGCGAGGAATTTCGAACTTTGCCAAGGTCCGCTGGGCAACGGCCAAAATTGCGTAATCCCCGCATCCAGGACACCAGCGAACTTCCTGGTCGGAAACAAAATCATCTTTGGTGTAAGGAGCAGGCGAAGTAGGAAAAACGTCACTCATAAATATTCCTTAATTTTACTCTTAAGCTCAAGAATTTTGAAGGGATGCCCCTTAACTTTATTGATGCCCACAAACTTGACTTCCGGATATTGATAACGCAACAGCACAATTAACTGTCCCATATTTAATTCGGGGACAATTACTTTTTCATACTGACGCAGGACATGCCCCAGATTTTTAGGAAAGGGATTCAGATAACTCAGATGCGCGTGAGCAACCGCCAATCCTTCTGCGCACAATTCATCGATGGATTGGTAAAGAGCACCGTAGGTTCCGCCCCAACCCAGTACTAGAATTTTTCCAGATTTGGGACCGCGTACTTCCAGATCAGGAATATCCAGAGCGATACGCCGGATTTTTTCCGCGCGAAGATCAATCATCCGCTGATTATTTTCCGGGTCGTAACTAACATTGCCAGTGAGATCTGCTTTAGAAAGGCCGCCGATCCGGTGTTCCAGCCCGGGTGTGCCGGGAGTTGCCCAAGGTCTTGCCAGCGTTTCGGCATCGCGTTCATACGGTAAGAATTTTTTGAGAGGATCAGCAACCGGGTGTTTAACCGTCAGATCCGGAAGTTTGCTAATGTCCGGGAGTTTCCAGGGCTCGGAAGAACTGGATAAATAGCCTTCGGAAAGATAAATGACCGGGGTCATATATTTGAAAGCGATTCGAACCGCTTCAATGGCCATATCAAAACAATCTGCCGGAGTTTTGGGAGCTACGACCGCCACCGGTGATTCCCCATTCCGTCCGTAGATGGCTTGAAGTAAATCACCTTGTTCAGTTTTTGTCGGCATCCCGGTGCTGGGCCCGCCACGCTGGACATCAATTAGAATTAAGGGCAGTTCGGCCATAATCGCAAGATTGAGTGCTTCCGCTTTCAGGCACATTCCCGGACCGCTGGTACCCGTGACGCCCAAATGGCCTCCAAAAGCAGCGCCAATTATGGAGCCGATTGCCGCAATCTCATCCTCCGCTTGAAAAGTTTTGACACCAAAATGTTTTTGAGTGGCCAGGTAATGAAGGATGTCGCTTGCCGGAGTGATTGGATAGCTGCCGTAAAAGAGCGTTTTCTTCGCCAGACGGGCCGCCGTAATAAGCCCAATCGCGGCCGCTTCATTTCCCATAATTTTCCGGTAAGTACCGGGATCCAGTTTGGATTTGGTAATAACAAATTGAGTGGGGAGAGTTTCAGTAATATCCGCGTAATTGTACCCCGCTTTGACGGCTGAAATATTGGCGGCGGCCATTTCCTGTCTCTTGGAAAATTTTTTGTTGATCCAGGTAATGGTGTGTTCCAAGCTGCGGTCGTAAAGCCAGAACATCATCCCGAGAGCGAAAAAGTTTTTACAGCGCTCCACTTCGGTCATCTTGAGCGGGTGCTCTTTCAAGGCATTTTTCGTCAACTCGGAAAGAGGAACTTTAAGAACTTTAAAATCCTTGAGCGTCGCATCCTCAAGAGGATTGACCTGCCAGTTGGCTTTCTTCAGACCCATCTCGGTAAAAGAACTGCTGTTAACAATCACAAGGCCACCCTTGCGCACATTAATCAAATTGACTTTAAGTGCCGCGGGGTTCATCGCGACCAGCACATCCGCGTCATCACCCGGAGTAAAGATCACGGAGTTGGAAAATTGAATTTGGAAGCTGCTGACGCCCGGCAGTGTCCCGACCGGGGCCCGGATTTCTGCGGGGAAATCCGGAAGGGTGGAGAAATCATTCCCCATAATGGCCGTCGTATCCGTAAATTGATCGCCGGCCAGCTGCATCCCGTCGCCGGAGTCTCCGGCAAATCGCACGGTAATGGCATCAATTTCTTGTTTAACTTTACTCATTTTTGCATCTTTTGTTAATCCGGTAAGAGACATGAAAAATTCCCTTAACCGCCTTCGGGGGTTGCCATAATCTGGTCAGGCTTCGGAGGAAGGTTATAGACTTCCGTTGGATAAAACTCAGCCAAAAATCGAATTAGGGACCGCACCGAAAGAACGTTCGTCAGATCATTATTTTCATCCACGAGCGGGATATGATAAAAGCGGTTAGGCCCCATAATATCAATGGCTTTACCGACTGAATCATCCGGGCGCAGGCACGTTGGATTCACCGTCATGAAGTCACTGAGCGGGCTGTTCCAGTCCACATTTTGATCCAAAGCCTTGCGGACAAGATCGAGTTCGGTGAAAATACCCACCACCTTCTTATTCTTGGCGACAACAATGTAGCCGGATCTCTGCGTCTGCATCAGATCCACGGCGTCTCTAAGGGTAATGTCCGGCGGGGCCTGGACAAGCTTCGGGCTAATGATCTGATAGATCTTTTTTTCCTTCAAAAGTTTTTCGACCGGCTGATTTTCCATAGATTCCAACCCTGGGAGTGAGATAGATTCAATTCATTATCGGCAGGCAAGCTGCGAAATCAATCAGAAGTTTTTTCTACCTTTGCGAAAGGATTATATCTCTAGAGTGAGGGAAAAGCAATGAAGAGTTCTGTGTGTGTCGTAAGCTAGTGAAATGTCCCCTGCTGTTAGCTAATGAAATGTCCCCTTCAACGACAGGGCGTAGTAATCTGCACCAAAAGCTAGATTTAGGGAGGCTCTTTGATGCAGTACTCTATGCCCGCCACGGTGAAGGCTATGAAAAT
>SICL01000091.1 GCA_009691445.1 Candidatus Taenariivivens baikalensis
GAAGATCCTGTGCCGTATTCTTTTCCGGCGAGCACGATCAAAGGCGTTTTTCGTTTTTGATATTCGGCGGATGCATCATAAATGGCCATCACGTTTCCTTCAGGCAAAAGACGCGTTACCCCGCCTTCGGTTCCCGGAGCCAAAAGATTCTTCAAACGGATATTCGCAAATGTCCCGCGCACCATCACTTCATGATTGCCGCGCCTCGCACCGTAAGAATTAAAGTCTTTGGACTGAACGCCGTTTGCGACCAAATATTTTGCCGCCGGCCCGTCCTTGGCAATGTTTCCCGCCGGAGAAATATGATCGGTCGTAACTGAATCCCCCACCATCACCAGCACCCGCGCTTCCTGAATGTCTTTAATGGCTCCGGGTGTTTTTGGCATCGCGTCAAAATAAGTCGGTTTCTTGATGTAAGTGGATTTTTCATCCCAGGCAAACGTGTTGCCGGACGGCGACTTGATGGATTTCCAGTCTGCATCCCCTTCAAACACATTGCTGTACTCTTTAATGTACATACGCGCCTGAATTTTACTGAGCGCTTCCTGGATTTCTTTTTCCGTGGGCCAAATATCTTTAAGGTAAACCGGCTTCCCTTTTTCATCTTCGCCGATAGGTTCGGACGTGAGATCAATATTCATATCTCCGGCAATCGCATAAGAAACCACGAGCGGCGGAGAAGCCAGATAATTAGCTTTCACCAGCGGATTCACGCGTCCTTCAAAATTTCGGTTTCCGGAAAGCACGGCAGCCGCCACAAGATTCTTGTCTTTCACAGCAGAGCTGACCGCATCCGTAAGCGGACCAGAATTCCCAATGCATGTCGTGCATCCATATCCCACAAGGAAAAAACCAAGTTTTTCTAAATAAGGAAGCAGGCCGCTTGCTTTGAGATATTCGGTGACGACTTTAGATCCGGGCGCAAGACTTGTCTTCACCCAAGGTTTGGCTCGAAGCCCACGTTCTACAGCCTTCTTGGCGACAAGCCCGGCGCTGAGCATTACGGATGGATTGGAAGTATTCGTACAGCTTGTGATGGCCGCAATCACCACTGATCCATGTCCGAGCGCAGACGCGGCTTTTATCTCCCCACCAGGATTAGATTCAATATTGAATGTCATCTTTAAAGCTTCAGCGAAAGATTGTTTGACATCTTTTAACGCCACCCGGTCCTGCGGGCGCTTGGGCCCCGCAAGACAAGGCACCACGCTTTTGAGATCCAGTTCCAACGTATCAGAAAATTCCGGATCCGGTGAATCTTTGGTGCGGAAAAGATGCTGGCCTTTGAGATAAACTTCCGCGAGCTCGACCAGTTCACTATCGCGGCCAGTGAGTTTGAGATAATTCAGGGTTTCCTGATCCGCAGGAAAAAAGCCCATCGTTGCGCCGTATTCCGGAGCCATATTCGCAAGTGTGGCACGGTCCGCAAGAGAAAGTGCATCCAGACCCGGACCAAAAAATTCCACAAATTTATCCACGACGCCTTTTTTTCGGAGCATCTGCGTGACCGTCAGTACAAGATCCGTGGCCGTGGCTCCTTCAGGAAGACTGCCCTTAAGTTTGAAACCGACCACTTCGGGAATCAGCATGGAAATCGGCTGGCCGAGCATCGCCGCTTCGGCTTCGATACCACCCACTCCCCAGCCTAGAACGCCAAGACCGTTGATCATCGTCGTGTGCGAATCCGTTCCGACAAGCGTATCTGGATAGACAAAGGTCTCTTCGTCATCGCGAGGAACATCGTGACGAAGCGATCTCTGAGATTGCTTCGCTGCACTCGTAATGACATTCATTTTTTTCGTGATTACCAACTTGGCGAGATACTCAAGATTGACTTGATGCACAATGCCGGTTCCCGGAGGAACGACGCGAAAATCCTGGAATGCTTTCTGGCCCCAGCTTAAAAATTGGTAGCGTTCGACATTGCGTTGATATTCGATTTCTACATTGCGGCGAAAAGAATCGGCCGTGCCGAAATCATCCACCTGCACCGAATGGTCAATCACAAGATCCACGGGCTCCAACGGATTAATTTGATGGGGATCACCGCCCATGACTTTCATTTGATCGCGCATCGCGGCAAGATCCACCACGGCCGGAACTCCGGTAAAATCCTGAAGTACAACGCGGGCAGGAGTGAAGGCGATTTCTTTCTGGGATTTTTCGCGGGGATTCCAGTTACGGAGCGCTTCAATATCTTCCTTAGTCACAGCCTTGCCGTCTTCGTGGCGCAGAAGATTCTCAAGCAGAATACGGATGGAAAAAGGAAGATGATCAAGCTCAAGCCTCCCCTTTTTCAGGACATCGAGGCGATAGATCGTGTATTTTTTTCCAGATCCCGCAACGGTGAGGGTCGCCTTACTTTTAAAGCTATTTTTCATAGACTCAATTTCGAACAATTCTCCCGCACATGCTCTGCGGAAATTTTGAGCGCTTCTTTTTGTGCGTCCGTGATTGAAAGCTCCACCACGGCCTCAACGCCGTTTCGTCCAAGCTTGGCCGGAACTCCGCAGTAAACATCCTTAATCCCGTATTGTCCCGTAAGATAAACACAGCTAGGAATCACTTCCTTACGATCTTCGAGAATGGAACGGACCATCCGTACCACCGAAGAAGACGGCGCATAAAATGCGCTTCCGGTTTTAAGAAAAGCCACAATCTCAGCTCCCCCATTGCGTGTACGCTGATTGATTGCTTCAATTTTATCCTTGGGAAGAAGTTCCGTGATCGGTTTGCCTTTTACTTTGGTGTGCTGCTCGACCGGAACCATTTCATCTCCGTGACCGCCGAGCACCATCGCCTCCACATCAGAAGGCTTGCAGCCTAGCGCTTCAGCCACAAAATAAGCACAGCGCGCAGAATCTAGTTCTCCGGCCATTCCAAACACGCGAGCAGAAGGAAATCCTGATTTTTTCCAGGCAAGAAAAGTCATCACGTCAAGAGGATTGGAGACAATCACAATAATGGCCTTCGGAGAATGCGGCGCGACTTGAGTCACGACACCGCCCACGATCTCTGCATTCTTGAGCAGAAGGTCATCGCGCGTCATTCCAGGTTTGCGCGCCAGACCGGCTGTAATCACAATCACATCCGAATCTTTCGTATCCGCATAATCATTCGTTCCCTTGATCGTGCAGGAAAATCCTTCGACCGGGGCGGATTCCATCATATCCAGGGCTTTACCTTGCGGAAGGCCTTCGACAATATCAATCAAGACAACATTCGCGATATCTTTTTCGACAAGGCGCTGGGCAGTGGTCGCTCCCACAAATCCCGCACCGACAACCGTTACCTTAGGTTTATTCATAATCGCTCCTTTAATGACCAACGGAAAGGGTTCTTAATAACGCAGGGGGGTTTTTGTCATTGCAAGTCCCACGCTTAGGCGGAGACGCGGCAATCCCGGTGCACAACCCAAGATTGCTTCGCTCCGCTCGCAATGACATTGAACGCATTCTTACGCAAAGAGTTGCGTGATGCGCTGTGAAAAACATGCTGAACTCAAGTTTATTATTTAGATACTTGTTTCTTGGATCTTGGTTATTATTTCAAAACTTTCATACGATCAATGATTGCCTGCCCCATCTCTTTCGTACCAACCGCGGTAGGATCCTTGCGATCTTCTTTGAGATCATAGGTCACATACTTTCCTTCACGAATCACATCGGCCGTCGCGTTCTCCAACCGATCAGCGGCTTCTTTCTCACCAAGATGGCGAAGCATCAGAACGCCGGATAAAAGCACCGCACAAGGGTTGACTTTATTCAGTCCTTTATATTTGGGAGCCGATCCGTGCGTCGCTTCAAAGAGCGCACCGTTTTCTCCGATATTCGCGCCGGGCGCAACGCCGAGTCCACCGACAAGTCCCGCGCAAAGATCCGACAGGATATCCCCGTAGAGATTGGGAAGCACAAGCACGTCATACATTTCCGGAGATTGAACTAACTGCATACACATGTTATCCACGATGCGGTCATTGAATTCAATGTCAGGATATTTCTTGGCCACCTCGCGCGCTACTTCAAGGAAAAGCCCGTCGGAAAACTTCATAATGTTCGCCTTGTGAATCGCGGTCACTTTTTTCCGGCCATTTTTTCGGGCATATTCAAAGGCGTAGCGAACAATGCGTTCCGATCCAAACACCGAAATGGGTTTGATACTAACGCCTGAATCTTCCCGGATTTTCTTCTGACCAAGTCTCGCGATCGCATCGATCAGCTCTTTAGTTTCTTGAGCGCCCTTTTGAAATTCGATTCCCGCATAGAGGTCTTCGGTGTTTTCGCGCACGATCACAAGATCAATATTTCTGTAGCGAGAACGCACCCCTTCATAACTTTTACAAGGACGCACGCATGCATAAAGATCCAATGCGGTGCGAAGAGCCACGTTGACAGAACGGAATCCTGTGCCAACCGGAGTCGTGATAGGAGATTTAAGAGCTACTTTATTTTTGCGGATGGAGGCAATGACACTGTCGGGGAGAGGAGTGCCAGCCGTTTCCATAATATCCACGCCCGCATGCTGAATATCCCATTCAATCTGAACTCCGGTGGCGTCAATGCAGGCCTTGGTGACATCCGCGATTTCAGGGCCGATTCCGTCCCCGGGAATTAAAGTTACACGATGTTTTGCCATAACAACTCCTTCAATGACCAAGAAACAAGAGACAAGAAACAACGAATGACCAAGTGTCCAAGATGCAAGAAACAAACAGTCCGCAAAGTGCGAAATTTGTCCTGCATATCTTAGTTATTTGTTTGGAAACTTGTATCTTGTTCCTTGATTTATTATTTGGATACTTGTTTCTTGTATCTTGGGTATTTGCACTAGTATTTAGTACTTACTTTCTGATATCTTACGTCTCTAAAAATGAGTGCATATATTATATGAATACCACCAAAATGAAAAGTGTTCTGATGAACTGCTTGGCCGAAGCAGGTGCGCTCCTGAAAAAGAACTGGAACAAGCCCAAAACCATTGAGAAAAAGTCGGAACTAAGCCTCGTCACCCAGGTCGATAAGGCCGCGGAAAAGCGCATCATCCAGATTGTCCGCAAATCTTTTCCCGATCACGCCTTTTTGGCCGAAGAATCCTTGCCTTTTGGAAACTCAGATTGCCGCTGGATCATTGATCCCCTGGACGGAACCACCAACTTCGCGCACAACCTGACCATTTCAAGCGTAACGATTGCCTTTGAATACGAAGGGACCGTGCTATTGGGAGGAACCTACGATCCATTCCGAGACGAACTCTTCTTTGCCCAAAAAGGAAAGGGCTCTACCCTCAACGGAAAGAAAATTCATGTCTCCAAAACAAAGAAGCTGGGCGACAGCCTGCTCTGCACAGGATTTCCTTACGACCGGCGTAATGATCCGGATCAATATCTGAGAATTTTTCGTGAATTTCTGATGACAGCGCAGGAAGTTCGGCGGCTTGGTTCCGCGGCTTTAGATCTTGCTTACGTCGCCTGTGGGCGTTTGGATGGTTACTGGGAATTCAAACTTCAGCCTTGGGATAAAGCCGCAGGAATTTTAATCGTTGAGGAAGCCGGTGGAAAGTTTACGGATCTTTCCGGAAATCCTGCGGCACTCACGGGAGTTCAGAGCGTTGCCACCAACGGAATCATTCACGCCGAAATGCTTAAAGTCATGAAGCCATTCAAAAACACCTGTTTGTGAGCGGATGAACGAGTAACCCGCACACCCGTTCACCTCTTACGC
>SICL01000092.1 GCA_009691445.1 Candidatus Taenariivivens baikalensis
TGCCTACTGCCGACTGCTTCCTGCTTACTGTCATCCTTCCCTTAAGCGCCGACATATTTCGCATAAATACTTTTCGCCTGTCCTAAATCCTCGGTGCCCTTAATAATCGCCCGGCCGTTTGGAAATACCGTCATTTCAAAATCTCCCCATTCGCATTTGAGCAGGTACTGATTATATTCGACCTTCATCACGCCGTGCAGCTTTTCAAAAAGCTGTTTGAAATCCAGTTTGTCGTGTGAGTAATTGACGATTTGAACGGCATTGCGGCCGCAAAGCGAGACGGCCTTCGTCCCCTGCTGCGTTCGTAGATAAGGATAGTCTTGTTTGGCGCATCCTTCGCAGGGATTGTTCCGGAGATCTTCCACGGAAATTCCCCGGGATTCCCTCGTCCAAAGGTTGATGGTTCGAAGTTTCTTGTCGACGGCTTCTTTTTTCCCGGCCAAAAATTTCATCGCTTCCATCACCTGCAGCGAAGCCACGATGTGAGACACTGGAGCGAGAATCCCCATCAAATCACAGGTCTGAACTTCTTCGGGACGGGGCATTTCGCGAAACACACAGCGCAGGCAGGGTCTTTCTCCGGGAAGCACCACATAGGTCATGCCTTCCACACCGACCGCTCCGCCGTAAACCCAGGGAATTTTTTTGAAGAGCGAAAAATCATTAATCAAAAACCGTGTTTCAAAATTATCTGTGCCATCGATAATCAAATGAGCATCGCCTAAAAGTTCTTCAATGGTGGAACCATTTAAATCCGCAACCTCGGCCTGGATAGAAATTTCCGAGTTGATTTTTTTTAGTTTGGCGAGCGCCGCCACAGCTTTGGGAAGGTTCAACTTAAGATCTTCTTCATCGTACATGACCTGACGCTGAAGATTATTCAGTTCCAGAAAATCGCGGTCAATCAGTTTGAGGTGGCCAATTCCCGCTCGTGCCAGGAGTTCTGCTGACACCGAGCCGAGTGCACCTAAACCTACGACGGCAACTTTGGAAGCGGAAAGTTTTTTCTGACCTTCAACGCCAATTTCGCGCAAAGACGATTGACGGCTGTATCGAGAGAGAGACATGTTAGTAGGCCGTAGGCAGTAAGCAGTAGGCATGGAAAAAACAGATTTGAGGAATCTGCTTTCTGCCGACTGCTTCCTGCCGACTGGTTTGTCTATAAGACTGGTAAAATTTCATTTTAGCTAGCTGACGTTAGATACTGATAAGAGCTATCAACCAGTGTTGGTTCATAGCCTGCGGAACGAATCAGATGCTCGAGCTCTTCACTCTTCAGATCCACGGGCGTTTCGGAGCCGGCGTCGTGTACGATTTTTTCGTTCAGGTTCGTGCCACCCAGATCATCGATCCCGAACGAAAGAGCAACTTGTCCCAGCTTAAGGCCCGTTGTAATCCAGTGCGCCTTGATATGAGGAATGTTGTCGGCCAGCAAACGCGAAATTGCGTAAACTTTCAGATCCAGAAATCCGCCGGCCTCTCCGATTTTTCCCATCGGAGTGTTTTCTGCGTTATAAGAAAGGGGAATAAAGGAATAAAATCCGTGCGTTTCATCTTGAAGCGCTCGCAAGCGAAGGACGTGATCAACCCGGTCTTCATCGGATTCAATGTGTCCATAGAGCATCGTGGCGTTGGTGCGGAGTCCCAAGCTGTGTGCAATCCGATGAACCTCAAGCCAAGTCTCAGCGTCGATTTTATCCGCACAGATTTTTCGCCGCGTGACCGGAGCAAAAATCTCGGCGCCGCCGCCGGGCATTCCGTCAAGACCCGCGGCTTTGAGCTGCTCCAGAATTTCTCGGTACGAAAGTCCGGAACGCTGCGCAAGATCATCGATCTCCGGAGCCGTGAGTGCCTTAATATATATGGAAGGGCTCACTTCACGAATTTTTCGCAGCGCCTCAAGATAATAATCCATTCCTAATTCCGGATTGTGCCCGCCGACAATATGAACTTCGTTGATCTTCCATTTCTCAATCGCCGTGCGGACCTTCTCCTGGATTTCATCCGTGCTAAAGGTGTAGCCGCCCTCTTCCCCGGGCCGCCGCGCAAACGCGCAGAACAAACACCGAAGCGTGCAGACATTGGTATGATTCAAATGAAGATTAACGGAATAAAACACGCGGTTTGAATTAGTCCGTCGGCGGACTAATTGGGCCAACTGGCCTAATTTGGAGAGGTCGTTCGACTTGTACAGCCGGACGCCGTCCTCAAAACTCAGCCGCTCCCCCGCTTCAACTTTCTCGCGAATAGACATCAGCGTCTCTGTTTGACTTAAATGCGAGTCTGAAAATTTCATTTCTTTCCTTCCCTTCAAATTAATTCATCCAAAGACTGCCAAGGTAAAGCAACCACTTTATCGCTGAGCTTCACTTGACGCGGCACCTGGCAAACCAAATATCCGGATTGGCCGGAGGGATACTCGGAAAGAAAAACCTCCAGGTGACGGATATCTCCTGGGGTGGGTCTGTCCGTCCATTTCACTTCCACCGGCGTGTAGACACCTTCCTGATCAATCACCCAATCCACTTCGGGGCCGTCAGGATCGCGCCAAAAATGAACCCTGGTATTTTGGCTTTTTGCATGCGCCGCCCGCAAGAGTTCAAGGCCGACGAATTGCTCAAAAAGCCTGCCCATCGTGTCACGCGAAAGTTTAGTGCCTTCTTTTGCGGCAAGACGTCTTACGCCAAGATCAAAAAATAAATATTTGTCTGATTTGGTCAGTTTTTTCCTGGTTTTGCTTTGAGTGAGGGGTTCGATTTTTTCAACAATCAAACAATCTTCTAAAATTTGATAATACGCACCGATGGTCGTGTGAGCAACGCCAATTTCCTGCGACAATTTCCTCAGGTTCACAATGTGACCCGATTCAGAAGCCGCCAGCTCAAGGAACCGGGCAAAATGCCCAAGATTTCGAACCACCGCTTCGGAACGCACTTCTTGTTCCAAATAAGTCGTGACATATGATTCCAGATCGCTTTCCCTATCTGATAAATTTTCAACGGCAAGAATTCCGGGTAAAGATCCGTAAAGAAGGCGCTCTTCCAAATCTTTAGCGGGAAACTCGCTCAAACTGAAAGGATCCAGTTTAAACACGGAGACCCTGCCGGGAAGCAGATTCACATGCGCGCTTCGACGGAGCTTGCGGGCACTTGATCCGGTTAGCACAAAATCAGCTTTACCGCGGTCAATTAAATCCTGAACGACATCCAAAATCCCGGGAACTTTCTGCACCTCATCCAGAATCACAAGTGGCCGCTTACCCTTCCCCTTTGAAGCAACGGCTTCCACTTCTCCGCTGAGCAGCTGCGGTGACTTTTCGTATCGCTGCCTGATATCCGGCTGAATAAAGGAAATCAATAAATCAGGATTGAATTGGCTTGTGAGCGTTGTCTTTCCTGTCTGCCGCGCTCCAAACAGCAAAACGCTTTTGTGCCGTTCAACCGCATGGCGAATACGTCCTTCGAGCGCTCTTTTAATATATTTCATGGTGCGCATATTCGCCGAAAATGGATGACTAGTCAACAATATTCTATTTCGCGTATTTTACAGCAGCTCATCATTTCCGCCAGCTGACCTCGTTGAGCAGGGTCATTGGATTGGTACAGCCGGACGCCGTCTTCAAAGGAGAGCCGCTCCCCCCATTCAACTTTTTCACAGATATCCTGAAAAGAATCAATATCATTCATGCTATTCGGTCACCCAAAGGTTTTAATTGCGACTTTGAGTCGTTTATCTTGTTTGTTCATGGTCACCACGTATGACTTATGATGGCACTTCAACTTTTAAAGTAGCTAGCAAACGATCTTGGACGTATTTCAGATTCATCGATGCTTCTTTAAAATTTGGGTTAATTTGTAATGCTTTTTTGAAATCTTGAATGGCTTTTCTAAAATCCTCTTTTTTATCGTAAAGAATCCCGCGACCATTATAAGCCGCAGCGTGATTCGGATTGAACTCTATTGCGTGGTTATAATCAGAAAGTGCATTTTCGTTCTCATTTTTTCCTTCAAAAGCAAGTGCTCGAAAATAATAAGCTTCTTGATGATCAAGACTAATCGCTTTGGTAAAGTCTTCGATGGCTTGTTCGAATTTATCCATATCAATCATTAATTGACCGCGATCTAAATATAATTGTGCGTCGTTTGGGTTATGGTTTATCGACTCATTGAAATAGCCTAATGCTTTTTCAAAATTAATCGAGGCTTTGTTATGATCGCCCCGGCTCTTATAGATTGATCCTCGCCCCTGGAACGCTTTTGCATACCGTGGATCAATTTCAATGGTTTTTGAAAATTCTAAAAACGCCTCATCTAAATTAGACTTTTCTGCATAAATACGGCCTCGATTATAATAGGATTCTGGATCATTCGGCTGTATCGCGATTGACTTAGCAAAGTAATTTAAAGCTTTATCAGAATTGCCAATTTTCCTATGAATAATTCCGAGGGAATTCCACACCTCATCATTATCGGGTGCGATTTTTGCAGCTATTTCCAAGTCGGAAATAGCTTGATTATAGTTTCCAATATAAAAATGAGCTGTAGCCCGTTTTAGATAGCCGTGTACAGAATCCGGCATGCCTTTTATTGCCTTGTCAAAATTTAGTATCGCCTCTTTATAATGCCCTTTGGCACTATATATCATCCCCATCGCCAAATAGGCTCGATAAAAGTCTGGATTCTTACTTACTATTATATTTAATATTACTAGGGCGTCATCATAGCGTCCCTCATCGCTTAAAATAATTGCTTTGCTAAATTCGGCCGTCTCTGTTTGCGCAAATCCATTATGATGCAAAAGTAAATTAAAAGCACATAGCAAACTATAGATAATAATTAATTTCTTTGATAGATTGCTAGAGTCTTTCATAGTCTCAATACGATGTTTAAACCTCCCTTTAAGCCTTAAGTCGCTGTGCATAGTGAGCCCTCCGCTAAAGCTTGGCAAACCAGCACTGTATTCTGGGAGCAATCTTTATGGTTTCCTGATCCAAGCCGAACCATTTTGTTGACGTTAACAAAATGGTTTACTTATTTATCTACTGATCGTTCTGTTAACCTCAACAACATGATCAAGAGTCGTTCTTCACAGCCGAAAAGGCACTTCAACGAGCTCTTGGATAATCCTCTGCCGTTGTTTTTCTGAATAGCCGAACCATTCCATATTCATTTGTACGAATTTTAAATAATCATCCATACCCAAAGCTTTAGGCGGTGAAACCGGTTCGTTAAAGATGGGAAATCTTAGCTCATCATTCATTCTTAGATCCATAAGAAATGATTTTTTGGTAAAGCTCGGCTGTCCCGTGTTTCAAATAAAGGTTTTTAAATTTTTAAACTCTTGGCAAAGAACAGCTTTCTTCCAGGATAATAAGATCCAGGTCTCTGGTACTTCTGGAGTAACCGTGGGCGTTGACTGCAAACCCACCGCCTAAGAGGCAGGAAACGCCGCATTTCTTAAAGACATCTTCGATGAGATCAATGATCGTTGTTTAAGCCATCAAGAGGCTTGGTTGGATTTGGCTTTTTTCTCAGCGATTTCTTTGAAGAGTTCGTCGACCAGGTCTTTTTCGTTCACGACGCGGTGCTGTTTGCCGTCGATGTAGATCATGCCCTTGTCTTTTCCGCCCGTGATGCCGAAATCGGATTCGTGCGCTTCACCGGGTCCGTTCACCACGCAGCCC
>SICL01000027.1 GCA_009691445.1 Candidatus Taenariivivens baikalensis
ATCGAATTGCCATTGCAAGGGAACTTGGTTTGGATCTTCGGCCGATCCAGGCGGGATTGCTGGACGTTCCTTATGCGGCCTTTGATATGGCCCAAAGAAAAATAGTAAATCCGAATCATGAGGATAAGGTCGGAGTTTATGCGGCTTCGGGCGCGGGAATCGCAAGGTATCTTTTAGCAACCGATGCAGCCACGAGTTATTTTCTGGAAAAAACTCCTCTTGAGATCAGCGTGCTTGAGACTTTGAGGGACCATCATTGGGACGATCTGGAAAATAGGGAAACAGGAGCGAATCGGAAAATTTCTCTCAAGGGGGGTTACCTTAAACAGGTTTGGGAGAATGGTTATGGGTTGTCGAAGGGGAGCATGCCTTTCCTTGCCGAGAAAATCCTTCTTGAGCTCAAATCGATCGGGGTTCGCAAAGATACGGTTTGGTTTACAGGAGAAAAAGGCTGGGTAACCCTCCATTTCAAATGGAATTATCCGGGACAAGAAGAAAAAGATTATTCCATCACCTTTGTGGAGACAGATGTCATCAAGGCATCGAATCTCAAGGGAAAATATCCTAAAAAATTCCAGGAGGTTTTGAAGACGGGAATTGATTTTTATTATCAGAACGCGTCCTTGATGATCCCGCATCATTATTCTGAATTCCTGAAAGAGATCGCTGAAAGCATCCGGGCCGGAGGATATATGATCACCGATGATATTGACTGGAGTGTGGGGGATATTAATGCCGACATGATTCTTCAGGGAGCGGAAACCGTGGGTTTTACTCCTCGAGGAAGCATTCGCTCGGAGGAGGCAGAGCTTTTCCAGAAATTGATTTATGAGATGAGACGATCGCGTCCTTTTGATTTCGATCATCAGATCCGTTATGGGCTTGCCTCGAATCTTCGCAGAAAAGAATGGCAGCTTGTGGAAACCAAGGAGGGTCTGAGAAAGCGTTTTCAGGATGGGCGTTTTGAACCTCTAGATTCTATCGCTCATCCGCTTGACAGGTTTGAGACAGAGAGATCAGGGTCGAAGGCGTTGGATTCTGAAGTTTTGACCCAATTGACAAGCCGGAAGACTTTATTTCAAGGTCTGATCACCCGTGATGTTTTTCGTCGTGAGTTTGCCGGCATTAAAGAAAGACTTCGAATGAAATCACTGGCTTCATTAACAGCATCCCTCAATCAAATTGCCTTTTCACACGAAGCCATTGCGCAAATGATTTCAGACGCGCTTGAACGCGTGAGTGAAGAAATCTGGATTTCAGCTTTGAGGCACCGAATTATCACGAGGACGCCCGATATCCATCTTGAAGTGGTCTTCTTTGCGGCTTCTCCGGAAAACAAAAAGTCATCAGGGGTCTTAAAGGTCATAATCCGGCAGATGGAAGATCCTCTGAGCAGATATAATGATTATGATCCGGAAAAGTTTATTCCAGCGCTTCTCAAAAAAACGCCGTCACTCTTGAGAGTTCTCCGTTCCGGGGATTTGTTCCCGATGGTTCAGACGGATCTCTTCATCCAGCTGCCGCCTTCGCGTGCGGAGGTGAGAAATGTCGATTCCCATTTACAGAAAGGGGGCGAGCTTGTCAGGGGAGTGATGCGTCTTCCTACGGAAGCCAGCGCAAAATTTGCAGGGCCCACGGAGGTCAGAATTTTTTACCGTCCCTTCAAAAAGGAACGTTCCGAGATGAGGAAAGAAGATCCGTTTAAGGTTTCAAGTTCTAATCAGCCGGCAGCGTTTTTTATTGACGCAAAAACTTTGATGAAACGAAGCGAATTAAGATCCGAAGCGTTTGGGGTGGCGTTTCAGCTTCCAGCTAATGTGAAGCTTGTGATTTATCACGCGGATAAACTTTCCGAAGCGATTTATCAGCAGTTTGCGACTCTCACATCCGTGCGGCTGGTGGTGGGAACGCTTCAGGAAGCGGCCGCTAAATACGGCCGGAAGCTTTTTGGAAAACAGATGGAGATTGTGACGACCGAAGGAGGGAACTCTGAAAGTGGCATCGAGAAGTTTCTTGTTAGAGAAGGCCAGGAGATTGACCTTTGGGCCGCGCTTCGTCAGGCCGTTTCGGATCGTCTTATCCCGGGAATCGGAAAAATCCACGGGATTTACCGGGTGATCGACGAATCACTGCGCTTAATGCTTCAGGACGCCCGCTCCTCCCTTGTTGTTAGAACCGCCGCGTAGTTTAATTTCTGGTAATCCCAAATTTTATTTTCTATTTTGGAATCCTTGGTTTATCCCTTATAATCTTCTTGGACTTGCGGAAGGTCGTTTCTGCAAGTCCTTTTTTATTCTTCAGGAGATTTTATGCTGCAAAACTATGATTTTTTACTCAAAGACATTACTTCATTGCTGGAATCTGCCCGCAAGGTTTCTGCGCGCTCAGTCAATGCGATCCTAACCGCTACTTACTGGGAGATTGGCCGCCAGATTGTGGAATTTGATCAAGGCGGTGTTGACCGGGCTCAATATGGGGAAAAGCTGCTTAAAAAATTAGCGGACGATTTACGACAGAAATTCGGAAAAGGGCACAGTGTTGATAATTTAGAAACCATGAGATTGTTTTATCTGGCTTACTCGCCAAAGAAAATTTCCGAGACACTGTCTAGGAAATCCGGAGAGAGTTCGGCGCCTCTTGTAAAATCCGAGACAGCGTCTCGGAAATTTGATCTAACCCAGCTGGTTCAGTATTTCTCTCTCTCCTGGAGTCATTACGTCAATTTGGTGAGACGCATTAAGACCGAATCCGCACGTGAATTTTATGAAACGGAAGCGCTGCGCGGCGGATGGTCCGTCCGGCAGCTTGATCGACAGATCAGCTCTCAATTCTACGAGCGAACGGCCTTATCGAAAAACAAAGCTGCGATGCTGGAAAAAGGAAGTAAGGCGAAGCATGAAGACGAAGTCACTCCCGAAGAAGAAATTAAAGATCCGTACGTTCTCGAATTCCTCGGACTTAAAGATGAGTATTCTGAATCCGATCTTGAAGAAGCGCTCATTTGTCATTTGGAAAAATTTCTGATGGAGTTGGGCGGAGACTTCGCTTTTATCGGCCGGCAAAAACGGCTCCGCGTGGGAAGTGAATGGTATCGCGTGGATCTTCTGTTCTTTCACCGGAAATTGCGATGCCTTGTCGTCATTGATCTTAAAGTCGGAAAATTCACTCACGCGGACGCGGGACAAATGCATCTTTATCTCAATTATGCCCGCGAGCACTGGATGAACAAGGAAGAAAATCCTCCGGTGGGGCTCATTCTTTGTGCGGAAAAAGATGCGGCTGTCGCCAAATACGCGCTTGAAGGGCTTCCGAACAAAGTACTGGCCCGTGAATATAAACTTGTGCTGCCTCAGGAAAAGAAACTTATTCAGGAGCTTGAAGCAACGCGTAGAAAATTTGAAGCTGCCCAAAAATGAAGATCTACATTGCCTTAGGATCCAATCTTGGTGATCGGAATGCGTACCTCGACCGCGCGGTTTTGGAAGTGGCTAAGACGCCGGGGATTTCAGGACTCAAGATGTCTCCGGTTTACGAAACCCGTCCGGTGGGCGGGCCTGAGGGCCAGGAAAACTATCTGAATGCGGTGATGGAAATCCAGACTGAGCTTGCCGCTCGTGAGATTCTAAATCTTTTACTGAAAGTGGAAAAGGGATTGGGCAGGGAACGCTCCGTGAAAAATGCTCCACGCACGATTGATCTGGATCTGATATTTTATGGAGATCAAGTCATTGAAGATCGGGGCCTGTCGATCCCGCATCCCCGGCTTCACGAAAGGGAATTCGTTTTGAGGCCGCTCGCGGATTTGGCTCCGGATTTCATGCACCCTGTGCTGAAGCAGAGTGTGAGACATTTATTAACAAGCATAGAGCAGAGGGCATAGTGCACAGCGAAAAAATCGGAACACTATGCTCTCTGCGCCTTGCGCTCTGCTAGACCATCTTATGAAACAAATCACCGATTCCAAACAACTCCAGGATGTCCTCGGAAAGCTAAAGCGCCGCCGCAAAACCATTGGCTTCGTACCCACGATGGGCGCGCTTCACGAAGGGCACCTTTCACTGGTCCGCAAATCCAGAAAGCAAAATGATATTACGGTTGTCAGTATCTTTGTGAATCCAACCCAATTCGGTCCCAAAGAGGATTTTAAAAAATATCCCCGCCCGCTGCGAAAAGACTCAGTGCTTCTTAAAAAAGCGGAAGTCAATTTTATTTTTACTCCGACGCCGGAGGGAATGTACCCCGAGGGATTGGAGAAAAAAGGGCTGAGCCCTGCGATGAAAGCCGCACTGTCTTTGACAAAAAACCTTTGCGGAAAATTCAGGCCCGGGCATTTTGAGGGAGTGATGATCGTTGTCGAAAAGCTTTTCCGGATTGTGCAGCCTTCACGCGCTTATTTCGGCGCCAAGGATTATCAGCAGGCTGCCGTGATTCAGAAAATGAACGAAGGTCTGCCGTTTAAGATCAAAATTTACGTGGAGCCGACGATCCGGGAAAAGGACGGACTTGCGATGAGTTCGCGCAATCAGTACCTGAGTCCGGAAGAAAGAAAACGGGCGCTGGCGGTTTCTCAAACGCTTTTTGAGGTTCGGAGAAAGATTCTTGCCGGAGAGAAGAATCTAAAAAAGCCAATTTCCGAGGCGCATCGGAAATTGGCTCTTTCGGTGGATTCCGTTCAATATCTGGAGATCGTGGACCCCGAAACGCTCAAGCCTCTCTCGAAAGTCCAAAAAAAGATGGTGGTTTTGACGGCCTGTTACGTGGGCAAGACAAGATTGATTGATAATGTTATAATTCGAACCAGCTAGCAGCGCTCAGCCTTCAGCTGTCAGCTTGAAAACTTCTAGTAACAAATTTTTTTCTGAAAGCTGTAAACTGAGAGCTGATAGCTCTCCGAGGAATTATGCAACGCCAATTACTCAGCGGAAAAATTCACGGAGCAAGAGTCACGCAGGCAAGCGTGAACTATCCCGGCAGTATTACGATTGACAGCGCACTTCTTAAAGCTGCGAATATCGTTCCGTTTGAAAAGGTTTTGATTGCCAATCTCACGAACGGATCGCGGATCGAAAGCTACGCGATTGAAGGGGATGCTGGTTCCGGCGTGATCGGCTTAAATGGCGGCGCGGCCAAACACGGTAAAATTGGCGACAAACTGATTATTATGGCTTTTTCGGTTTATTCTGATGAGGAAGTTTCAGGTCATCATCCCAAAGTGGTTTACGTGGATGAACACAATCATATCGTTCCGCAAATGTAACTTTTAATTACCAAGAAACAAGATACAAGAAACAAATAAATTCAAAAAGGCAAGCTCCAATTAACTGATTGCGCTTGTCTCTTGATCTTGGAAAATTGGTTATTAGTTTGGACACTTGTATCTTGTTTCTTGGTTATTTTTTATGCTCAGATTGAAAGTGGGTCTTATTGGCTGCGGAACCATTGGTTCAAGTCTCGCGCAAATCCTCTCCCGTGAATTTCCCAAGGTTGCCCAACTCCGCTACCTTTGTGATCATCATCCTGAAAAAGCCGCAGCACTTCAAAGATCCTTAAAGGTAAAAACCAGCATTGCTTCTTCCCTGGATTTGATTCGTCAGTCGGACCTGATTATTGAAGCCGCATCCGCGTCGATATCCGGAGACGTTGCATTGCAATCGCTGAAGCAGGGGAAACAAGTTTTGATTATGAGCGTTGGAGGATTGGTTGACGAAAACATTCACCGACGGCTTGGAAAGATTCAAAAAGGGAAACTATGGATTCCTTCCGGAGCGATCGCGGGTGTGGACGGATTGCTTGCCTCCAGTACGGGAGAATTGAAGCGCGTGCGTCTTGTGACGAGAAAGCCTCCGCAAGGGCTTCAAAGCGCTCCCTATTTTAAAACACATCCATTCCCCAAACTCAAAAATTCACAGGAAGTGCGTGTTTTTTGCGGCAAAGCCTCGGAAGCGGTGAAGGCCTTTCCGCAAAATATCAATGTCGCGGCAGTCCTGAGTTTGGCCGGGCTGGGACCCCATCGGACGGAAGTGGAAATCTGGACGTCCCTTCGCTACAAGATTAATCAGCACGAGGTATTTATTGAATCTGATTCCGGGAAAATCCAGGCCGTGGCGATGAATCTTCCCGCTAAAGAAAACCCCAAAACCAGCCAGCTTGCGATCCGTTCTGCTCATGCACTCTTGCGCAAAGTCTTTTCAAATATCCGTATTGGGACATAGAGCTCAAAGAAGGAAGAGGGAAGATGGAAGAAGGAAGAGGGACGAAAACACGAAAAAATGTCTTTTCCTTCCCTCTTCCATCTTCTCTCTTCCCTCGGTTTTCTAAAGGTTGATCCCTCATGGCTGATAGCTATATTGAAATCCGCGGCGCCCGCGAACATAACCTAAAGAATATCAACCTTTCTATTCCTCGCCACCAGCTTGTGGTGATCACGGGACTTTCCGGATCTGGAAAGTCCTCACTCGCCTTTGATACGATCTACGCGGAAGGCCAGCGCCGCTATCTGGAAAGTCTTTCTTCGTACGCCCGACAATTCCTCGAAAAAATGGGAAAGCCGGATGTCGATTACATCTCGGGACTTTCGCCCAGCATTGCGATTGAACAAAAATCGACGTCGCATAATCCGCGTTCAATTGTGGCCACGGTTACTGAAATTTATGATTATTTGCGCCTGCTTTTTGCGAAGGCTGGGACGCCCTACTGCTTTCAGTGCGGCCGCGAACTCTCCAGCCAGACGCGTGAGGAGATTGTGCGTGATCTTTTCTCCAAATTCCAGGGCGAAGAGATCCAGATTTTTGCGCCGATGGTGCGCGGCCGCAAAGGCGAATACCAAAAACTTTTCCAGGATGTTTTGAAGCGCGGATTTTCCAAAGCCCGGATTGACGGAAAAATGGTGGAGCTTAAAGCTTCGCTCAAACTCAAAAAATCCTATCGCCACGATATTGAAGTACTGGTGGATCATTTGAAGATTCCGCAAGATGTCCGTCATTGCGAGGAGTCCCGCAGGGACGACGCGGCAATCTCAAAAAAACCAGAGACTGCTTCGCCTCCGGCTCGCAATGACAAAGCAGTGCATCAACAGCTTTTCGCTTCTCTGGATGCTGCTTTCAGTCTGGCCGAAGGGCTGGTGATGATTTTGGCGGTGAAACGCAGCGGAAAAGACGGACAACGCCTTTACTCCACAAAGCGCACCTGCCCGGAATGCCAGATCGGTTATCCGGATTTGACGCCCAATATGTTTTCCTTTAATAGTCCTTACGGAGCCTGTCCGAAATGCAAGGGCTTGGGGAAACTTTCCCAGCTTGTGAGCGGCGTGATGGTGGATGAAACCAAACCTCTGATGAAAGCGATCAATCAGGATCTTTTTTTCTCCTTCAATAAATACGTGATCGAAGACCTGCTTTATGATCTGGCCAAGAAATACCGGTTCGAACGCAGTCGTCCTTTTAAAGACTGGCCCGAGGACGCGCGCGAAGCCTTTTTCTGGGGAGACGGAGGAGACGTCTCGGGATTGATCGAAGAGTTGGAACATCTTTTTCACGAGACGCAATCGGAGGAGGTTCGCCGCAAGGTGCGCCATTTTTTGAAAGAAGATGTGTGCTCCGAATGCCGGGGGTTACGCCTCAAGAAAGAAAGTCTAGGTGTTCGAATTCAGAAAAAAAATATTGTGGATTTGACCGGCATTTCGATTGAAGAGGCGGTTCCTTTTTTTCAACAGCTTTCTTTTGCTGAGAGTCATCGCGTGGTTACGGATCCGATTTTGAAGGAAATCCGAACGCGTCTGAAATTTATCCATGAGGTGGGGCTGGGCTATTTAACCCTCGACCGTCCCGTTTCAACCCTTTCCGGTGGTGAGCTTCAGCGCATTCGCCTTGCGGCACAAATTGGAGTGGGTCTCACGGGCGTTTTATATGTTCTGGATGAACCCAGCATCGGACTTCATCCGCGGGACAATGGCAAACTGCTTGCCGCGCTGGAACGTTTGCGCGATCTTAAAAATACGGTCATTGTCGTGGAACATGATGAAGAAACTATGAAGCATGCGGATTATCTGATCGACCTTGGGCCCGGGGCCGGACTTCACGGCGGTGAAGTGGTGGACCACGGAACCCCGGATGAATTGATTCGGCGATCCAAATCGCTGACGTCTAAATATCTTTCCGGAGAACTTTCGATCCCAGTCCCCAAAGATCGCAAGGATTACCGCAAAGCTCCCAAGCTCAAGCTTTCGGGGTGTACGGAACATAATCTGAAAAAGATCGCCGTGGAATTACCGCTCGGCTGTCTAATTTGCGTGACCGGAGTTTCGGGCTCTGGGAAAAGCACCTTGATTCACGATATTCTTTATCAGGAACTGCACAATCGAATTTGGAAAACGCAGAATAAGGTAGGGAAGTTTCAGAAAATCACGGGGGCGGAGCAGATCGATAAAGTGATTGAGATCGATCAGTCGCCGATTGGCCGCTCGCCGCGTTCCACGCCGGCCACGTACACGGATCTTTTTGGATTCATCCGGAAACTCTTTGGTGAAATGCAGGAGTCCAAGGTGCGTAATTATTCGGCATCACGTTTCAGTTTTAATCTCAAAGGCGGACGCTGTGAAAAGTGCAGGGGTGAGGGATTTGAAAAGCTTCAGATGAGTTTTATGCCTGATATTTATGTGCTTTGTGACGACTGCCGCGGCAAACGTTACAATGATCAGACGCTTGAAATTAAATATCGGGGCAAAAATATTTCGGAGGTGCTGGATCTTCCCGTTCACGAGAGCATTGAATTTTTCTCTCATTTTTCTTCGCTTCAGGAAAAACTGATGCTGCTTGAAACCATCGGTCTGGGTTATTTAAAATTGGGACAGCCATCGACCACCCTTTCCGGCGGCGAAGCGCAGAGAATCAAACTGGCTACGGAGCTCAGTAAAAAAGCCACGGGGAAAACCCTTTATCTTTTGGATGAACCGACCACGGGGCTTCATTTCGCGGATGTCGAGAATCTCATGAAGGCCATCTTCCAACTGCGGGATCAGGGGAATACGATCGTGATCATCGAGCATCATCTGGATGTGATTAAAATGGCGGATTATGTCTTGGACCTTGGACCTGAAGGAGGTCCGAGCGGCGGTGAAATTATCGCGTCAGGTTCTCCGGAAGAAGTTGCGAAAAATCCGCGTTCTTACACGGGGCAGTTTCTTAAAGCTGTTTTAGGGAGGGGCGCAGTGCGGAACCAGGGGGTCGTGTCTTTGGGGAGCTTTAACAAGCAACATTAATCATTCGAAAATAATAAGAAACAGAATTAATGCGGATAAAAATTTCCCCATAATTTTTTCATAATTTCTGGCCTTAGCCTCTTGAAATAGCCCCCAAAGCTGTTACACTCGATTCAAATTCTTTATCGTGAAAGGAAATCTCCTTATGTTTCAGGCCACTAGCCGTATCCGAAAAATCATCAGTGCTGCCGCAGCATTTTTATTCATTCTTGATTCTTCGCATTTTGTTGTTCTCGCCGAGACTCTTAACCCTCTGCTTTCACAAACACCCCAAGCAAATGTACCCGCTGCTGCTGGGACAAAATCTCAGACCGAGGCGCTTTTGCCGGCGGGACCTTCGCAAGATTCAACTTCCTTTTTGCGGCCTGATGTTTTGGAGGCGACACAAAGTTCGGGTTCGTCGGGGAATATTTCCCAAAAAAGTATCGCTCCTGGTTCGAAAACTCAGACTAATGCAAGCGGGACCATTTTTACGACACGGAGTATTTCGAATAATACAAAGCCGCCTCTGGATATGTCTTTACTTGCCACGCCCGCACCCGCACGCGCGGTTCGGGGTCCGGTGCCCACGGTGGTTCAAGAGAGCCGTTTGGATCTTGGGACGGATTGGGATCCTGAAATGGCGATCAATCTGAAGTCGACCGGGAGTTACTACATTACTTATAATTACAAAGCGTATCCAAAAAACGCAGCCGGTTTTGTTGAAATTCCAGTGTATGAGAATAATAAGCTGATCGATACGATGCGTTTGCAGGCTTCTTTTCTGGCAAACGGAGATATTGAATCCCTCAAGATTTCCAATGCGAGTCAATCCGAGAAACTGACGTTTGTGAAGCAGGGAGATGTCTGGAAGGTTCGAACCGTAACGGATTATTTTATGAAGGCTCAAACTTATGGTGGAATCACTTATCAGGCGGGGGATATTGCGTCGACGTCTACGTATGATGATGTTCAAAGGAGTATCGCAGGTTCTTTTGTGAGTGCACAAGATGGCAAGAAACATACAAGCGTGACGATTCTTGATTCTCAGAAAAATTTATTCCCCAACCGTCTTGCGCCAGCGGAATTGGTCCGTTTCACAAATAACAGTACACGTGTTTTTATGGAATACGATGAATCGGGAGTTCTTTTTGCGGCCAATCTTTTTGGAAACGACCGGATCGAAAATGGGAAAACGGTAACTCCGATTTATACGCTTTTTTCCATCGGAGATTCTGACTTGAAAGAGGTTAATTGGAAGAACCTGTCTGACCGCAGTTTTAGTGTCGTTTCAAACCTTCTTAAAGATGACTTGATGATTGATGTGACGACGGGCAGCGGAGTCAAAGACATCCCGGTTTCTGTCCCTGGTGCCGGTGCTGTGATCCAGGCAAAGGCGATGGATGTCCGCGCGGATTCCATTTTCCTGCGCTTTGATTATCCAGACGGTTCTTTCAGAGCCCTTTGGGTTTATCGAGAGAACGGAAAAGTTTTTGTCCGTGTCCCTTCTCCCGCTTCTAATAGCCCAGAAAAAATTTATCAATTGTCGGTTAACGGAAAGCGCCTTTTTGCGTTCCAACTGATCCCAACGCCTGCGATTTCTAATGTTCAACTAACCGTGAGTTTTAACGCCGCGACTCTTTCATTTGATGTGGATCAGTTACAGCCGGGACAAACCGTTGAAGCTTATTATAGAAGGCAGGGTGTTTCCGTGTGGACTGCGGCGGCTATGACAACTGTGCCCAATTCCGCGACCCGGCGAACGATCCAGTTGAATGGATTATTCGAATCAACCGCCTATGAATATAATTTCCGAGTCGTCGAGGGCACCGGGCTTAAAGCCGAGCAAAATGGAAATTTTAAAACGGCGGAACTTGCCCCTGTGATTTCAGCGATCAAAGATCAGTCCTTTTCGGAAGATGGGAGTGTGACGATTGCGATTGATACAAATGACGGGACTCCGGGTTCCACGCCGCTCACGATTTCCGCGACCTCGAATAATTCGCAGCTGCTTCCGGTCGGCAGCCTTATTTTAGAGGGAACCGGACCTCGCCGTTCTCTCACTCTTCGGCCTTTGGCCAATGCCAATGGCAGTGCTCAGATCACTGTATCAGCCACGGATAGCGTGAGTACAATTAGTCAAACATTTTTAGTAACAGTGGCGTCTGTCAATGATGCGCCGATCATTGCTGCGATTAGTGATGTAACCAGCCGCACCGGTGTCTCGATCGGAGTAATTTCATTGACGGTTGGAGATATCGAAACCGATGCAAGCGTGCTTTCTCTCAGCGCTGTCTCGAGTAATACCAGCTTGATTGATTCTGCCGGCATCACATTTGGCGGAAGCGGAGCAAGCCGGACGATGGTGCTGACGCCTAAAGCAAATCAATCGGGAAGTGCACCGATTACGGTGAATGTGAGCGACGGGGTGAATACCGCAAGCCGCACGTTTACTTTGACCGTGAATTCAGTGAACGACAAGCCGACCATTTCAGTGATTAATCCTGTCACCATTGACGAAGACGGAGCTCCATCAGGAATTTCACTCACGATTGGTGATACGGAAACAAATGCAAATTTGCTTTCCCTCAGCGCTGTTTCGAGTAATACCAGTTTAATTGACTCGACGGGCATCACGTTTGGCGGAAGCGGAGCGAGCCGGACGATTACACTTAAGCCCAAAGCCGATCAATCGGGAAGTGCCCAGATTACGGTGAGCGTGAGTGATGGGGTGAATATTTCAGACCGCACGTTTGCCTTGACGGTAAATCCTATTAATGACGCTCCGACGATTTCCACCATCAGTGATGTGACAATTCGTGCAGGAGTTTCGGGCGGAGCGATTTCACTGACGGTAGCAGATCTTGAAACCTTTGCAGGTTCACTGGCTGTGACGGGAAGTTCTAGTAATTCAGCGGTTGTGGATCAAGCCGGGATTGTTTTCGGAGGAAGCGGTGCAAACCGGACGCTTACGATCACGCCCAAGGGCAAAGCGGGTGATACAGCCGTGATTACGGTGATGGTATCAGATGGCGTTCTTAGCACGATTCGGAAATTTAATGTGACTGTAGATTCTGTTATTTCTGCTGCAGAGAAAGTTTTCTGGAGTAATACGGGGGCAAAAATAGACGCTCTGATTACACCTCAGATTCAAGGATTGGACACCAACTCTGCCTCTTCATTAGGTCTTGCCAAAACAGCATTAACGAACGTTAAAACTCAGATTCTCTCCGATCGTTCCAGCGCAGCCAGTTTAGGTTATAGTCAGTCGGAGATTCGTTTAAAAAGCTACGCAGATGCGCTAGATTTTGTAATCGCTGATTTAACGATGATTATTTCATGGGCTTTGAGTCCCACGGCGATTTTCTCAGTAAGCAACGTACAAATGAATCAGCTCTTGGCGGCATTTCAGGCTCAAAAAACTGTTTTTCAGGATCAATATAAAAGTCTGATTTCGGACACTGTCTTTCTTGACGATGATACATCCTTCTTAGATCTTTTAAATGACGAGGAAGGTAACCGAAAAGTAATGGTGATCTCTGTCGAATACGTGCATCTAAAAGAACCCATTAACGTTAATTGGCTTCTTGATCCTATTTCATCGAGTTCGCTCGGAACGAGACTTGATACTTTTAAAGCGGCGTTTTTAAAACTTAAAACCAAGGCGCTCACAACCTTTGGGCTTCCGCAAGCATCGTTTGATTCGCTACAGATCGACTACGATAAGGCCGTGAATGATACACAAAGCTCCATAAACACTTTGAAATTTCTTGGCCGATAATCCAAAATAGGTTTCGTGGAAAGTTTTTGATGAAATTCTTTCTAGTCATTTCGACAGTGCCCACCTTAAAAGCGGCGCGCAAGATTGCGGTTGAGCTCCTTAAAAAAAAGCTGGCGGCCTGTATTATGATCTCCGCTCTGTCCGAGTCTCATTATGTCTGGAAAGGAAAAAAAGAGACAGCGCGCGAACACATGCTTTTGATCAAGACCCAAGCTTCCCGTTATCGAAAGTTAGAAGCTGCTATACGTCAAATACACTCCTACAAGAACCCGGAAATCATTGCCGTTCCCATTCAAAAGGGGAGCCGTGACTATTTAGGCTGGATTCGCGATTCAATGTGTTGACACCTTCTAAAATATCATGATACACTTTCGCCAATTCCTACGCAAGCCGAGGTTATCAATCCATTTATGAAAAATAAGCAGTTTGTTGCATTTCTTTTTTTCGCTCTAATTTTTCCTTCCTTCAATTCCTGGGCTCGTTGGACTTGGTCTCCTCAGCAGGGAAAGTTTGTCAATTCCGCAGGTGAAGCTCAGAATACCGCCGAAGAACTTTATCAATATGGAGAGCAGTTCCATAAAGAGAAGGATTTGGATGAAGCCATTTCCCAAATGAAGGCCGTGGTCGAAAAATATCCCAATTCCCGCGTAGGTCCCGACGCTCAGTATAAGGTTGGGGCGTACTATGAAGAAAAAGGTGATTTTCTCAAAGCCTTTCAGGCTTATAAGACGCTGCTCAGTTCTTATCCTCAGAACCGTAATTATGATGAAGTGGTTGAGAGACTCTTCCGGATTGGTAATGCCTTTTTATCCGGTAAGAAAGCAAGACTTTGGGGGATGGAGATTCTTTCGTCCTTACCGCGTGCCATTGAAGTTTTTAAATTTATAGTTGATCAAGCCCCTTTTAGTACCTATGGGGATAAAGCATCGTTCCAGTTAGGACTAGCTTATAAGCAGGCTGGACGTTTCGAAGAGGCTGTTCAAACTTTTCAAAGTATCATTGATCAGCATCCCAAAAGCGATTTAGTCCCCGATACCCGTTTTCAAATCGCCGAGACTTCCTTTCAGCGTTCAGCCGCTCAGAACCGCGATCAGCGCGCCTTAGATGATGCCGCGCAAGAAGTGGATCGTTTCCTTTCCCGTTATCCTGACAGCAATACCTCTGAAAAAGCTACCAAACTCAAACAGGTTATTGATGAAACCAACGCTGAGAAAAATTATCGGACGGGTCTTTATTATGAAAAAGACAGGTACATTCAAAGCGCTCTTATTTATTACACCGATGCCGCCGAACGTTATCCTCAGACGAAGTGGGGGATGAAGGCTAAGGAAAAAATAACCTCGCTCAAGGAGCCGGCGACTTACCACGCAGGTAAGGATAAACAAATCCAGGAAGAGCAGAAGGTTCTTGAGGCTAAAATCAAGGTGCTTGCTCCGGACCAGAAGATCGAGAAGGAACGTTTGGAACGCAAGGTGGAACTTCTGCGAAAGCATCAGAAGAATCTTGAAAAAGAAAAGAAATATAACCTTTCGAGCATTCACGATGATATTAATCGCCGCGAAAGTGAGCTGAAAGAGAAATACAAGAATCTTCAGAAGAAGAAAAAACTCAATAAAAATCCTACGGATGATTTCAAAACAGCTATCCAGCGTTGGGAAGCTTCGATTCGTGACGAAGAGTCGCAGCTGGATCAGGAAAAGAAAAAACTCGCAGGTTGGCGTGAAGATTTACGGGTACCGGAAAATCGCTTTGGCATCGGATTTATTCCTTTCCTCTCCGAGTCATCCTCAGATTTAGACCGCGTTCGCAGTATGAGTGCTAAAGAATTGTTTAAGCTTTCCGAAGAGCGCAAGGCCCTTCTTGATGAGAAGGAACTTCTCTATAAACACCGAGGCGAAGTGAGGACGCGGGTCGATCAAATGGTTGGATCGTCCTCTGATTCTGAGGAAGAAGGCTGGATGAAGTCACTTGATCCCACGAATGGGGAAGTCCAAAAACATCAGAAGAGTTTGGGCCGAGTACGGGAGAAAATAAAATCACTTGAGTCACAAATCGATGCGAAACAGTCTGACTATGAAAAGCATTTTGGTCAGTCATTGTCAAGATTGGAAAGCCTTTACAAGGTTCCCGCTCAAGTCATCGCGCAGTCCACAAGCGCTGTTTCAAAAACATTTTACAAGTCTCTGGATAAATCCTTTGAACTTCTAAATCCGTTTGACGGTGTGAAATCTGGCAGTGAACCAAAAAATCTGCAGGGACTTCTTGAATATCAAATGCATCTAAAGGAAAAAATTTCTAATCAGCAGAATCTTGAGGATACGCTTAGCCTGGCGTTGAATGAGGAGCTGGCGATTAAAGAACAGAAACGGCTGATGCAGGGGCTGGGCAAAGAGGCTAAAAAAGAGGATCCGATTCAGCTCAGAAAAGACACTAAGAAAGTTCAGAAGAAGATTCGGGCCAAATATCAGGAAATTGAGGATTTGGATCACCAGAAGTCCGGATTTCTAAAAAACCTGAACAGTCTTTACAAAGAGCGCGAGGCACGCTCGAACATGCTGGTTAAAACCGGTCATGCTGTCACCAAGCCTTTGGCGAAAACAGTGCGGCTGATGAGGGCGTTTTTTGTGGGGCTTCCCAATTCTGAAGTGGAAGTGACTGATTCGGTTGAGAAACTTCCGGAGAATTCTGAGATCCAGGCTCAAGCGCGATCTTTTAAACAGGAAATCGAACTGCGGAGCCTGCTGATTGATGCTAAGAGCCAGGAGATTATTAAAGATCAGAAGCAGCTTGAAATCCTGAAAGCCAAAGCATCCTTTGCCGGAGGCCTCAAATTCAGCTCGGTCTTGATTGATGTACCCTACGAGTTTATGGGCGAGGCGATTGAAAATGCCCGAAAGATGATTCCCAAGAAAGGCCGGGAACAAGCTCTGTCGAACAGGCTGCAAAAAGAAACCCAGCGGCTGCAAGAACTTAAAAAAGAGATGAGACAACTCGACGACCAAATTACTCGAAAGGAAGCCGAAGGGGTCGCACCATCCCAAACGCCAGCGCTAACCTCTTCCGCCGATATTAAGCCATCTGAATCAAAGACGCAGGATACGTCTACGGCGTCGATGACTCGGCTGAAACGGGAAATCGAAACTCTCGACCAAGATCGGAAAACTCTGCATAAAGCTTATGAAGAAGAAAAAAAGACCCTAAAAAATCATATTCAGACTCACAAACAAGAAAATAAAGAACAGAAGAAACGGGAAAAGGTTATCCGGAAGGAAATTAAGAAGAAAGATGAAGCGACGGGAGATCTTCGGAATGAACTTCACGAAATCGAAGGCCATCTACAGCACATGATTCAAAAAGAATCCAAGTTGGAAGTTGAGGAAACTTCCATTCTTGAAAAAAGAATTTCGCATATTGATAAAGTTATTTCTGCTGTTTCTTCCAAGGCTCTTTCGCAGGATCTTTTGCAGGAAAGGGAGCAAATGCAGGGTCGCTTGAGTCAGCTTATCCTGAGACGCGATTTTTTGTCGAAAGAAATAGAGCGTTTTCAACCTTCTGAAACCGGAAAGAAAGTCGCGTGAAAAAACCTTTCTGCAGTTTTACCGTAGGTGTTTTTCTTTCGTTAACCTTTCTTGTTTCCGGTTGCAGTTATACCCGTAAAGCATCGCTTCCCGAGAACTACAAGACGATCTTCGTGGACACCGTTAAAAATAAGACAGAACTGGCCAATCTTACGATTTATGTCCAGGGGCTTGAAATGATGATCACCAATGACATCATCAAACGACTGAATGAAGATGGAAACCTGCGTGTCGTTCAAGACAGGGACAGTGCGGATCTTGTTTTAGACAGTACCTTGACCAGGCTGGAGCAGGAAGGAACGCGCTTTAGTAATCTTGAATCGGTTGACGAATACCGTCTTTTCCCTGTGATGAGTGTCGAATTGCGCAATGGAAAAACAAATGAGGTTATTTGGCAAGAGCCTCAATTTTCAGGAGACGCAGAATATTTTGTGAGCCAGATCAAAAATCTTTCCAGACAGGAAGCTGCAGAGCGCGCTGCGAAAAGTCTTGCCAAGAATCTTGTTGCCCGGATTGTTGAAGATTGGTAATTTTAGAACCTAAAATCCGAAACAAATATCAATTTCAAAACCCCCTAAATTAGTTGTTTGAGATTTGGTGCGTTAAGATTTTGAATTTGTTTTTCGTTGAAAGTCGGATCCGCCCGATAAATTGTGCTGGACGAGTTTCGTACTTAGGATTTCGGTTTTCTCTCTAAATGCCCTATGCCTGACATTAAAACTGCCCTTGTTTATTTGCTGATAGGCGATCCCTTCCTCTGCGAAGAAAAACACAAGATTCTCCTTGATAAAATCCGAAAAGACATCGATGGGGAAGTGCTTTCCACGAAGTTTCGTATTTCCGAAACAACCCTGGATGAAATCCTGCTTCAATCACGTTCCCTGCCTTTTCTCACGAGTCATCAAGTTTTTCTGGTCCGCGAGGCTGAGGATATTAAAGAAAAGCATTTGGAACCTCTGCGGAGTTATCTGAAAAATCCGTACATTAAAACAACCCTTGTGTTTGAAGCTGAGTCGGTTGAAAAAGATCACCCGCTTAAAAAAATAATCGTGGATGCCGGCGAAGTGGTTTTATTTGAGGGATCGCAAAAAAAACGGTCCGGCGAATTGTTTATCAAAAACAAACTTCTGCAATATGGAAAAACGATTCTGCCTCAGGCTGTGAATCGTTTGATGGAGAAAATGGGAGATCATCCGATCCTGCTCCATTCTATTCTGGAACAGTTGGCCTTGTATGCCACGGATCAGCCGGTGATTGATGAGGCGATGGTGGAAACCTTCGAAGAGAGTTTTGAAGAATTGGACAGTTTTCAGCTTGGAGATGCGATTGGAAATCTGCGAGTGGATAAGGCTATTTTGATCTTACGTAAACTCCTTGAGCACGCAGACTCCGACGTTTCAGCCTTGATTGGGATGTTGCACTGGCAATTTAAGCGTTTCTGGAAAGTGGCGGTTCTTCTCGATTCAGGATTGAGTCAGGAAAGCGCACTTCGCGAGTGCCGTATATTTCCCAAGCAGGCACATTTTTTCATGAAGCAGTTTAGGCTTTTTTCTCGGGAGAAACTAGAGCAGGTTCTGGAAGATCTTTTTCAGCTGGATTGGAAGATGAAAACAGGGCAGGTCGAAGGAAGCAGTGCACTTGAAACGTGGTTAATCACAACCACACAAACCACGCTCTTGCCTGCCAGCCGGCAGACAGGCACGTTTACTGCGCCGGCATTAAGATGAATTATTTTTTTGCAGCAGCCTGTAGTTTGTTTACAAACTGGGTGACGCGGGATTTTCTGCGGTCGGCTCGGCCTTGAGGAATGATCCCTCGAGTAGCAGCGATGTCGTATTTCGAAATAGTTTCTTTGGCAACTTCCTGAGCCTTTGCATAATCGGTGACGATCGCAAGCTTTTTGCTCAAAGATTTAAGCTCAGAGAGCATGGCTTGATTTCTTTCCCGTTTCTTGGCATCGCTTCGCATGCGTTTCGCAGCAGATCTAATATTCGGCATGAATTGCTCCCTCTTTTTTTTAAGAAATGAGGGGACAATGTAACATAGGAGTGCTTTCCTGTCAATTCTGCCGATAATACGGGGATAATCACAGTAACTGTAACAAGAGCAATGGCCACCCTGTTACCGTGACTGGTTTCTGGTTACCGGTACTCTAAGGATAACTCTTAATGGAAAAGCAAGAATCGACAAAAAAGCACCTGATCAAGGCTTCCGGCATGATGGGGATCATGACCCTCGCAAGCCGTGTGCTTGGCATGATCCGGGATATTGTCAGCGCCAAGGCCTTTGGGACCACTTGGCAGTGGGATGCCTTTGTATTTGCGTTTATGATGCCCAATTTTTTGCGCCGGGTTGTGGCGGAAGGATCTCTGACAAGCGCCTTTATTCCTATTTATTCCGAACTTCTTGAAAAGGAAAATCAGGAAAGAGCCTTCCGTTTCGGGAATCTGATCATGACCCTGATGGGCGTCGTGATTCTCGGATTCATCCTTGTGCTTCAGATTGTTTTTCAAATCCTCCTTACATTGAAGGTGCTTCCGCCCCATCTTCATTTCACGGTGGATCTTCTGCGCTTTATGTTTCCCTACCTCTGGTTTATTTGTATGTACGCGATCGGAATGGGGATTCTCAATTGCCACCGTCGCTTCTTCGCCTCGTCGATTGGCCCGGTGATTCTGGACCTTCTCTGGATCTGTGGAGTGATCTGGCTTGTGCCTCGTGCGGGCGGTCTGCCGCAGGATCAGCTGCGTGTGCTTTCCTGGGCCATTGTCTTCTCAGGGGTTTTGCAAGTTGCGGCAGAAATCCCCTCGCTTCGTCGAATTGGATTTCATTATCATTGGGTCTGGGATCTCAAGGACGAAGCGATCCGGAAAGCCTGGAAACTGGTACTGCCTTCCATGATGACTTTTGGGATTGTTCAGGTGAATCTCTTTGTGGACCAGCTGCTCGGACTGACGATTGGATCCGGAGCGAATTCAAGTCTTTGGTACGGCTCAAGGCTGATGCAGTTTCCGCTTGGCGTTTTTGGGATTGCGATGGGCACCGCGCTTCTTCCGACGATTTCAAGGCAAATTGCTGCGGGGAAAAAAGAAGAGGCAAGAAACAGCATCTCCTTTGCCATGCGCAGCATTTTTCTGATTATTATTCCCTGCACTGTGGGGATGATGGTGATGAGCCGCCCGATTATTCAGCTTCTTTTCCAGCGAGGAGAGTTTAATGCCGCGTCCACATCGCGGACCGCGTCGGTGCTCATCTGTTATTGCATTGGGCTTTTTGCCTATGCAGGCCAGAAAATCATTCTCGCTGGATTTTATGCTTCACAAGATACTCGGACGCCCGTGAAGATCGGACTGCTTGATGTGCTGATTAATTTCACCCTCAATATCACCTTGATGCAGTTCATGAGAGAGTCAGGGCTTGCGCTGGCAACCTCCATCGCCGCCATTATCGAATTTTTCCTCCTGATCCATTTTTATGAAAAAAAGATCGACCCGTTTCCTCACCAAGAAGTTTGGAAATCCTTCGGCCGGATTACGTTGGCTTCCCTTGTGATGGGGGTTGTTTGCGCGGTTCTCTACTCGGTGTTGGGAATGATTTGGCCGTCGCTTCATTTGAGGGATCAACTTCTGAGAACCGGTGTCACAATTTCATTCGCGGCATTTGCCTACGTGGGATTCTGTTTCCTGTTTCGTGTTCGCGAGATTGGAGAGGCGTGGGCCTGGATAAGGAAAAACAGAAACAAAGAAACGAGAAGCAAGAAGCAAGAAGGGGACTGTTCTTGATTCTTTGCCTCTTGCCGCTTGCTTCTTGAAAGGTTATGCCAAACATCGATCTTCGAGGAAAAGTCGAAAGTCTTCCCTACGCGCCCGGTGTCTACCTGATGAAATCGGCGGAAGGCGAGATCCTGTACATCGGTAAAGCCATTTCACTGCGCAAGCGCGTGCGCTCCTACCTCAAGCCCAACCACGAAATTCCCAAGATCCCGATTCTGATGAGCCGCGTGCGGGAAATCGACCATATCGAGACGCCCACCGAAGTGGATGCCCTGCTCCTGGAAGCTCGTCTCATCCGAAAATATCAACCTCGTTACAATAAGGAATTGAAAGACGATAAAAGTTTTCCGCTTCTCAAAATAACTTCCGATGCCTTTCCGCGGATTCTTATGACGCGCAATAAATCAGACAAGAAGGCGCATTATTACGGCCCGTTTACGGATGCGAAACTGCTCCGCGAAGCGGTCACGCTGATCAATCATCTTTTCCCGTTGCGGAAATGCCGCCGGCTCCCTAAAAAAGCCTGTCTTTATTATCACATCGGGCAGTGTCTGGCTCCGTGCATTAAGCCGGAAGTGAAAGAGGACTATGATCAGCAAGTCAACGAAGTGAAAACGTTTCTTGGGAGCGGAAAAAAGAGCTTCATCGAATACATCACCGACAAAATGCAGGATGCGGCGGATGAGCTGCGGTTTGAAGATGCTCAGTATTTCAAGGAGCAAATTGAGGCGCTCAGCCGTCTTAAGAAAAAGCGCTTTTCTCCCTCCGCGGAAGATGCTTCAATTGCGCTTTCGGCAAGTCTGGAACTTCGAAAATTTCTCGCACTAGAAAAACTCCCGGAAAATATTGTCTGCTTTGATGTCTCCAATCTCCAGGGAGAAGAAGCGGTGGCTTCCAAAGTTGCTTTTTACCGGGAGCTTCCCGATAAGATGGGATACCGGCGCTACAAGATTAAAACCGTTCAGGGGATCAATGACTACGCGATGATTCAGGAAGCGGTGCGCCGGATGCTGGTGGGGATCAAAGAAGGAAGGGAAGAATTTATTCCGGATATCATTATGATTGACGGCGGCAAAGGACATTTGCACGCGGCCCGTGAAGTCCTGGCGCAAGAAGGATTTGAAACCACAGCTTTGATTTCAATCGCGAAACGTTTTGAGATTATCTACAGCGCCAAAACTGACGGAGAGATTGCGATTCCGCGCGATTCGCCGTCGCTTCATCTGCTCCAAAAAATCCGGGACGAGGCCCATCGCTTTGCCATTACCTATCACCGGTCCTTAAAGGAAAAGGGGATGAGCCGCTCCGAGCTGGATGAGATTGAAGGCATCGGAGAAGCGCGCAAGCGGATCCTGCTTCAGCAGTTTGAATCCCTTGAGGAGATTAAACGCGCGGGAATCGATCAGCTGGCGGGCCTTCCGGGAATGAATGTCTCTGCCGCCCAAAAAATCTGGAATCATTTTCACTCCTGATTTCTATCCGTGTAAAAGGCGACGTGTGTTATAATCCCGCCTCGTTATTTTTCAAACGAAAAGGAAAGACACGTATGCAGGAAAAAATTGTTCAGATGCAGGACAAAGTGAAAGATCTCAAGGCGAAGCTTCAAGAGATCAGGAGGTATCTTTGACCTCGATACCAAAGAACACGAGATTGAGCGCCTAAATGGTGTCATGGCTAACCCCGGTTTTTGGAACCGCCCGCAGGAATCTCAGTCCGTTATTGAACAGTTGAAAGCCCTTAAAAAATCGGTTGATCCCTGGCAAAAAGCAAATAAGAATGCCTCCGACCTTCTTGACTACATCGATCTTCTGGATGAACATCAGTCCGAATCCATCAAAGAATTCGAAGACGAAGTCCGCCAGCTTGAAAAAGATTTGGAGCGCTTAGAACTCCAGCAGCTGCTTTCTGATCCCCGTGATCCCCGCAATGCCATTGTCAGTATCAATGCCGGAGCCGGAGGAACGGAGTCTTGTGATTGGGCATCGATACTGCTTCGCATGTATTACCGCTGGGCTGAAAAGCACGGCTACGGCATCAGTAGTATCGATCTTCAAGCGGGAGAAGAGGCGGGTGTTAAAAACACAACCTTTATGGTCACTGGGGCCTTTGCGTTTGGATATCTTAAATCAGAATCAGGGGTGCATCGTCTGGTGCGCATTTCTCCCTTTGATGCGAATAAGCGCCGCCACACGTCGTTCGCGTCCGTGGATGTGATTGCTGAAGTGGATGATATGCCTGAGGTGGAAGTCAAAGATGTGGACATCCGGGTTGACACGTACCGTGCGGGCGGGGCAGGCGGTCAGCATGTGAACAAAACAGAAAGCGCGGTTCGGTTGACTCACATTGCGACAGGGCTCGTCGTCCAATGCCAGAATGAGCGTTCGCAGCATCAAAATAAAGAAGTAGCGATGAAAGTTCTCAAGGCCCGCCTTTACGAGCGTTACCGCCGGGATCAGGAAGCCGCGATGAAGGATCTTTACGGCGAAAAAAAAGATATCGCTTGGGGTTCCCAAATCCGTTCCTACGTGCTTCATCCTTATAGTATGGTGAAGGACCACCGCACCAGTGTTGAGACTTCCAATTCCCAAGCAGTATTAGATGGAGATTTGGACGAATTTATGCAAGCCTACCTCAAACAAACAGTCAGTAAAAAGAAGTAGAAGCGGATAGACGCGGATACAGACAACGCAGATAAACGCGGATTAAAGAAGCAGATGGACGTAGAGAAGTTGCTATATAAAAAAGAATCGTACGTGATCCGCGGGGCCTGCTTTGATATTTATAAGAAATTTGGGGGAGCTTTCAAGGAATCAGTTATCCATAAAGCCCTTGTGACAGAGTTGAAACACCAAGGACTTAGGATGGAAAATCAGAAACGTATCGAGATCACGCATCGAGGGGTAAAGGTAGGCGTTTATATCCCAGATATTGTTGTTGATGAAAGGATCCTTATTGAACTAAAATCCAAGCCGTTTATAACTAAGGAAGATGAAAGACAGTTCTGGTACTATCTTAAGGGTTCGGATTACCGGTTGGGGTTCTTGATTAACTTTTCACCATCCCGTTTAGAAATTAAAAGACGAGTTTACGATCAGGCGAGAAAGGAATTTTCTGCGTAATTCCGCGTATTTATCCGCGTTGTTCCGCTTCTAGACAATGATTCAATTTATTTTACAAAAAGCCTTTGGAACGCAGAATTCTAGGACGCTGAAAAAAGTCTGGCCGGCGGTGCTGCAGGTGACTGCGCTTGAACCTCAGATGCAGAAGCTCACGGACGGAGAACTTCGGGCCAAAACTGACGAATTCAAAAAACGACTGGCGGATGGTCAGACCCTCGATCAAATTCTTCCGGAAGCATTTGCCGTCGTCCGCGAAGCTTCGCAGCGTGTCCTCAAAATGCGCCATTATGATGTCCAGATTTTGGGCGGCATCGTGCTTCATCAGGGCAAGATTGCAGAAATGTCCACAGGCGAAGGGAAGACGCTTGTGGCCACATGCCCGATGTATCTCAATGCTCTTGAAGGGAAGGGCGCGCATCTGATCACGGTCAATGATTATTTGGCCAAGCGCGACCGCGAATGGATGGGGCCGGTTTATGAATTTTTGGGTTTGACCGTCGGAGTGATTCAACACGATATCCTCGATGAAGTCAGACACGCGGCTTACCGGTGTGACATTACTTACGGCACGAATAACGAATACGGGTTTGATTATTTGCGCGATAACATGAAGTCAAGTTTTGAGGATCGTTCTCAGCGGCCTCTTCACTATGCGATTGTGGATGAAGTCGATTCGATTCTGGTTGATGAAGCCCGTACCCCGCTTATTATTTCCGGTCCCGCGGAAGAATCCACGGACAAGTATTATAAAATTGACCGCATTATTCCCCAACTCAACAAAGAAGCAGACTACAAACTTGATGAGAAGGCCAATGCGGTTTCTCTGACGGAAGAGGGCGTTAGACATTGCGAATCCCTGATGGGTGTCGATAACCTGTATGAAAATACGCAGATTGATCTGATTCATCACATTAATCAGGCGCTTCGGGCGCATGTGCTTTTTAAACTCGATGAAGCTTATGTGGTCAAAGACGGCAAGGTGCTCATTGTGGATGAATTCACCGGCCGGCTGATGCCTGGACGCCGTTTTTCGGATGGGCTTCATCAAGCACTGGAAGCCAAAGAAGGCGTTACCATCGAACGTGAAAACCAGACGCTTGCCACCATCACCTTCCAGAATTATTTTCGTATGTACAAGAAACTGTGCGGGATGACCGGGACTGCAGCGACAGAAGCCTTAGAGTTTGAAAAGATTTATAAACTAGGCGTTGTGGTGATTCCCACCAACCAGCCTTGTGTGCGAGCTGATCGCTCGGACTGCATTTATCGTACCGAGCGGGAAAAATTTGAAGCCGTCGTCAAAGAAATTGTGGAAGAACATAAAAAAGGCCGTCCGATTTTGGTCGGGACCATTTCCATTGAAAAATCAGAACGCCTGAGCCGGATGCTTCAAAAACAGGGGCTTCCCCATACGGTCCTAAATGCTAAATATCATGAAAAAGAAGCTGAAATCGTATCCCGGGCCGGACAGGAGAGTGTGATTACCATTGCGACGAATATGGCAGGACGCGGAACCGATATTGTTTTAGGTGCAGGTGTTGCGGGTAAAGGCGGGCTTGCAGTGATTGGGACGGAACGTCACGAAGCGCGGCGCATTGATAACCAGCTGCGCGGCCGCTGCGCGCGCCAGGGAGATCCCGGATCTGCGAAATTTTTTATTTCTCTGGAAGATGACCTGATGCGTATTTTTGGATCCGACCGTATTTCAGGACTGATGCAGAAAATGGGGATGGAAGAAGGCGAGGAGATCCAGCATCCTCTCGTGAATAAAGCGATTGAAACTGCGCAGCAGCGTGTTGAAACGCGTAATTTTGAAATCCGAAAACACTTGCTTGAATATGACGATGTTATGAATCGCCAGCGTGAGATTATTTACTCAGAGCGCGACCGCCTTCTTCGCGGCGAAAATCTTCGCGGGCACGCGCTCGAAATGATTGAAGATGTTCTGGAGTCACTGCTCGCGGTGTATGCACATCCGGATGTCCGGGAAGAGGATAAAAATCCGGAAGGGCTGATCACGGCACTCAAAATAAAATTTGGAGTTGATTTCCATTCTCTCATTGAAAAAAATCCGCTCAGTGATCTGGATGGCCTTCGGGAAGATATTCTGGAAAAAATCAAGGAAGTTTTTGCCTCGCGCGAACGATCCTTTGGTCCGGACCGGATGAGCTATTTGATCATCTCGATTATGCTTCAGAATATCGACTCTAAATGGAAGGATCACCTGCACAGCCTGGATACGCTTAAAGAGGGGATTGGGCTGCGGGCCTACGGACAAAAAGATCCACTCATTGAATATAAGCGCGAAGCGTTTGATATGTTTGATGGGATGATTACGGGCATTAAGGAAGAAACAGTTGAACTTCTTTTTCATGTTCAGATTGTGAGGGAAGAAAAACTGGAGAGCGTTTTAAGTTCGCTGTCGGGTGCGCAGTTCCTGCATCCTGAAGCGTCTAAAATGCCTGAACCGTCTTTTGTTCCTGAACCCACCACAGCACCGTCCGGAAAAAAATCCCTCAGCTTTGGAGGACCGCCGTCACATCATCATGAGGAGGAAGAGCCGCCTCAAACCGTTCACCGTTCCGAAGCCAAAGTCGGACGCAATGATCCCTGCCCCTGCGGAAGTGGCAAGAAATACAAAAAATGCCACGGGAAAGCAGAATAAATTCAATCCCTTTCTTCTTATCAGGAATTCTCCTGATTCTTCTTTTCCCTAAATTTTCTTTCGGTTATCTTGCCTGGATCTCATTGATTCCTTTTCTCCGGGCAGTCTTCAACGCTCCGTCCCGTTCTCAGGCCCTGAAGGGAGGATTCATCACGGGACTTCTCTTCCACGCCGTTTCCCTTTTCTGGCTCATTCATGTGTCCTGGTTTGGATGGATTTTTATGGCTCTGATTGAGACAGCTTTTTTCGTTCTCTTTGCCTTGCTGGTGTATGAAGGCAGGCGGATTCGGGAATGGCATTACCGAATTTTATGGATGAGCGCTTCCTGGACAACTTGTGAAATCCTGCGTTCCGAGATTCCTGTCTTCGGCCTGCCGTGGAATCTTCTAGCTTATTCGCAGACGGATTATTCGCTGATACGCCTTTCAGCCAATGCGATTGGCGCTTATGGCCTTGGATTTGTCATCGTGTGGGTGAACGCGGCACTGGATCAGATTTGGCGTGATTTTTGGGCCCTGACACGCATGCGTTACTGGCAGCATCTTGCGTGCGGACGAAGGTCGTTTTATGAACTGCGCAAACCTTTTTTAAATGCAGCCTTGCTTGCTGGTGTGGTGATTCTGATGCTACTGCACGGGCAATATCATCAAAATTTGACGGGTGAGCAAAGTGGATCGCTCCGGGTTGCTGTGATTCAGGGTAATATTCCCCAGGAAATTAAATGGGATATTCTTGCGCGAGAAAAAATCCTGGATATGTATATGCGGCTTTCTGAACTTTCAGTGTCTGATCAGCCCAATTTAATCGTCTGGCCCGAGGCCGCTTTCCCGGGTTATTTTAATCGGGATATTCACGCGGATCGTGTGAAGGCAATGGTCAAGGAACTCAAAATCCCATTTTTGATTGGAAGTCCGCACAACGAATCTTCGGAAGTGGCCTACAACAGCGCTTATATGGTGAATGAACACGGCAATATTTCTGGGCGCTATGATAAACAATATTTGGTTCCTTTCGGGGAATATGTCCCGCTTCCCCTGATTTTTGGCTGGCTCAAGCCGATCGCGTATTCCCTCGGTGTGAGCGATTTTTATGAAGGCCATGAATCAACCGTGTTTCGGCTTCCGAAGAGCGACAGCTTTTTTTCCACACTGATTTGTTTTGAGGATGTATTTCCTGGGCTGTCCCGAAAATTTGTTGAAAAAGGGGCGCGATTTCTCCTAGTCATTACCAATGATGCCTGGTTTATGGATTCCTCAGCTCCCTATCAGCACTTGCAGGCCTCGGTGTTCCGGGCTGTGGAAAATGGAGTCCCGGTTGTGCGCGCTGCCAACACCGGGATTTCAGCCTTTATCAATAAGAAGGGCGAAGTCATTTCGCGGGTGCAGGACCACGACGGAAAAGATATTTTTGTGACGGGAGCTAAAACTGAAACGATTGCACTCGATGAGGGAGATACTCTCTACCGGTCTTTGGGATATCTATTTCCTTACGCGATGATCGTGATTCTTATCCTTTTGATTTTGAAGCGGAAAAAGGATCCGGAATTTCTGCGAAAGGAAACAGACGCTGCTAAGTCGGAGTGATCATTCCAGATGGCTTCGTCGTCCCCCGGGACTCCCCGCAATGACCGACGAAAGGTTTGCCATGACGAAAAGTAAGAGGATGATCGGATGGGGCTGTTAAATCAGTGACAACCCGCCGTCGGCAATCAGAGTCTGGCCGCAGATCCAATCGGCTTCGTTTGAGGTGAGAAAGGCAATGACTTTGGCGATATCATCCGGGGCGGCGATGCGGCCGGCGGGAGTCTGCTTGAGCACGGTTTCCTTGAATTTTTCATAATCTGGAAATGATTTAAGCGCGTCCGTATCCACCAGTCCTCCTGAAACGCAATTGACGTGAATCCCTTTGGGGGCAAGTTCCACCGCCAAATACCGGACAAGAGATTCCAGGGCAGCTTTGGAAGGCCCAATGGCGCCGTAGTTTGGGATGTAGTGATGGGATCCCAGGCTTGAGACCGTTAAAATATGTCCGCTGCCTTTTTTTTCCATAAAGGGGAGAACTCCCTGAGTTAAAAGCAGAAAAGCCTTGGTATTGATTTCAAAGGATAAATCCCATTGATTCATCCGGAGCTTATGAACGGGCTTGAAGGCGCCAAGCGCAGCATTATGAATCAGGATATCAATGCCTGCGAACTTCTGATTCACAGTTTGGATCAGGGCATCGATGTCTTTAGGATCTCCCACGTTTGCCTGCACGGCAATGGCTTGAACGCCCAAGGCCTCGATCGTCTTGAGGGTTTGATGGGCGGCCCCCTCATCGCGGACATAATTGATAACGATATTCGCGCCCATTTCGGCAAGGCGGAGGGCCGTGGCCTTCCCAATCCCGCGGGAGGAACCGGTAATAAGCGCTGTTTTCCCCTGATGAGGCTTTGACATGAGCCTAAGGATATTCATCTCTCCTCCAAAAAGCAAATAAATTTCTTCAAAATAGTTGGGGTTTGTCTTCCAAAGCCGAGAGGAACAGGGAAAGATCTCTTGCCAAAGCGTTCGGCCGACAGAATCAATACCGGTTTGAGGCGGCCTCACTCAGCACCTCCGCCGATTCTTTCCGCCGCGAGTTCCGCAGGCCCTCAGGCCGAGGATGTCTGAGCGCTGGAAAGGCACCTTCTCATCTTCCGTCTTTACCCCCTCAAGAAATCCGTGATTCTTCCGATGCTTTGATAGCAATAAAACTCTGTCTCCAAAGGGTTTAGAGAACAAACTAGAAGGCCATCTTTATGATGCCGGAGGAAAAGAACGTGAGCAATTCCCACTCCATCCAAACCATCAATAAACCGGAAACTTTTACTTCGGGAAATGAAACGATCACGAAAGAAATGTCGAGCCCTTCTCTAACCGAAAAGGACCGCTTCACGACGCAGGCAGATAAAATCCCCTGGCGCTTAAAGGTTTTAGTCTTCATAGAAAAATTGACACTGGGTCTTGAGCGGGAAATCCTCAAGGGTGTTGAGATCAACCCGGCCGCGAATCCTGAAAAAAAACGAGGTTCCTTAAAAAAAGGGCTCTTGGGGATAGCATTGCTTGCAGGAATCTGCGTTCTTCTGGGCTCATTTTTTCTTCACAGAATAAATTCCGAGCTGACTTTGAAAGAGCTGCCGTTTATTTCCGCGGAAAAGTTTCCGGGTGGATTTTTTTCAGGCTTTCAGGGGAAAGGCAGCGGAAGCCCGTATCAGTTAGTCGGTTTTCTTGAGGATGAAGAAGGCCGGATTGCCATGCTCGAATCACGAACCCCCAAAAAAACATTCTTCGTGCATGCGGGAGATTTTTTTGGTGAGGAAGTTCAATTGACTGTGATGGGCGAGTCTTCCGTAACGCTTTCTCAAAAAGGACGTCAATGGAAATTGGGATGAGAACCTCTCTGTCATTGCGAGCGAAGCGAATCAATCGCAGGGTTTTTTCGGCCGCGCTGATTTTCTTCTTCGTTTCCCCGGCGGCTTTTGCGATTACCCAACAATGGTCTCCTTCCATTGCGGCCAATATGGCTAAGCCGGTTTCCGTCGATTTGCGCAATATCGATGCGGTCGACATTCTTAAATTTTTAGCCGCCAAAGCAAGTTTGAATATTATTACAAGTAAAGATGTTACCACCCGAAGAGTGACGCTGATGGTGAAAAACGTCACCATTGCGGATGCGATGGAAGTGATTCTGCTCTCCTCGAATCTTGCGGCGTATGAGAAGCGGGGGATTTTGCAGGTGATGACGGAGGAGGAATACACAGCGATGTACGGCCAGTCTTATCGGGATCAGCGGAATGTGAAAATTGTTTCCATCCGTTATACCGATCCCGAAAAAGTAGGGCAAATCCTGGAAGGCGTCCGCAGTGCTTTGGGAAAAATAATTATCGACAAGCAAACCGGCAATCTTTTTTTAATTGATATTCCAGAAAAACTCAGTCTCATGGAAAAGATGATCCAGGCGGTTGATATTCCCACGGTGGAACGCATTGTCCCAACCGAAAATGCTGTTTTCGAGCTGAGCTACCAAAAGGCAGCTGATTTAGAAACGCAGCTCCGGCCGCTTCTGAGCAAAGGGATTGGGGCCATGAACCTCGATGTTAAAAGCAACCGCATTGTGGTGGACGACCTGCCGTACAAAGTCATGAAGATCAGGGACATGATCAAGGCCTTTGATCAAAAAACCCGCGAGGTCTTTATTGAGACAAAAATGCTGCAGATTCGACTCAACAACACCTATCAATCAGGAATTAACTGGGAATATATTGTCGACGAAGGTGTCGAGCGTAAGAAATTCAAGATCGACACAACCGGAACTCTTGCTTTACCAAGCACAGCCGCTGGCGCAAGCAAGGGAGCGAAGATTATTCTGGGGGATCTAGGAAAGAAAGACATGTTAACCACGATCAATATGCTTCATCAATTTGGAGACACCAAGACCCTGGCGTCACCTCAAATTACCGTGGAGCACGGAAAAGAAGCGAGCATTAATGTGGGAACTCGCGAAGCTTATGTCACCTCAACCGTTTCCCAAGCAACGGGTTCAACGACTACTTCAGAATCCATCACCTTTGTGGATGTGGGAGTCCAGCTCAAGGTCACCCCGATGATTAATCAAGACGGATATATTTCTATGCAGATCCATCCGGAGGTCAGCTCCGTAGGCCGGACACTGGATACTTCCAATGGAAATGCGATACCGATTGTCTCAACCACCAACGCAACAACGCAGGTGACGGTGAAGGACGGACACACGGTCCTGATTGGGGGGCTGA
>SICL01000093.1 GCA_009691445.1 Candidatus Taenariivivens baikalensis
CCGTGATGCCAAATCTCCGAACGCTCCTGCGCCTGCTCAGAACCGGCCTCCAGTCGTGATGCCGGATATGGATAAATCCATGATGGCAAAAATGGATGCGGTGGTGGATTCGCTGATTCCGCGCGAAGATATTGCGCCGCCTGCAGCCGCGAGAACTACTCCGGAAGGTTCGGCAGTAAACAATCGAGCTGATGCAAGTAAAGCTCCCAATAATCCGGACAGTACGCAGCCCAATCAACCTGCAGCGATGATGGCTCCAGCAGCTCAAGCTCCTCGAACGGATTTGGGACGGATGATGGAATTTCTTAACACGGGTGGTGCGCTTGATTTTGGGAGAACCGCGGCAGGTGGAGCCAATATTGATCCCACGCATTTGGGAGTCAATATGAACGGAATTTTTAACAATCTTGGATTTGATAAAAACATGTCCGCGCAGCTTACAACCGCATTTACAGCTGTGGCGGATCAGATGCATCCCGCGGACGCTGTGAGCCGGGGCGTTGTTCCTGCGGCAGGTTTGCCCGGCGGCGCTATGCCAGTTGGAATGTTGACCCCTGAAGGCGGCGTCATGCCCATGGGAACGAATATGCCGATTTTAGCAACAGGAATTGGGACAGCCTTGATAGGCGGGGATTTATCGAGATCTCCAGGTGAAGTTTTCAAAGCCCCTAATTTTTCTCATGATGCCGTGACCGCGGCTCAGCAAACAATCACTAATTCTGCTCAGGCTTTTTTTCAGAACAATGGCACTACTCAAACATTTATTCCTGCCCCCTCCGATTTTATTCAAAGGCGGGATGGGTATGTGAACGGTGTGAACGCTGGATTTTTAGCACAGCTTTTCAGTATGTTGAATACAACGTCTCCCGTTAATTCAACAGCACTTACTTATCTTAGCGCCGCTATCAATGACACTGCCCCTTCTTATGATCAGACCAATAACGCTGGCCTTTCTCGCCTGACTGAGGAGAGTTATACTGGCCAGCATGTTGATCTGGGGGAAGTTCAGCTCAAGGTGATTAACGTTCATCATATTGAATTGGGTGCGGATGACAAAGCCGGCGTTCAATATCAAATTATTGATCCGAATAGTACGAACGCAAATCACATTGTCCAGAATGGCGCCGGAAATGCTGAATGCACGACAATCAGCTGCAGTAAAGCATAAATAAGAAAAAAAGGGACAGGTTGAAATTTCTTAACCAACCTGCCCCCTTTTTTTGGTAGAATGCGTTTTATATGAAAATGGAAAAACCTCTTTCCGGCTATCGCCAAAAACCTTTCGCGATTTATCTTTTTAGTGCGATCTACTTTCTCCTTCCATTTTTAAATTTTCTTCAACTGGGCGCTGACTTGGAGGGTTCCGGCACGCATTTGCGAGAGATTTTATTTTCTCCGGCATTTCTTTGGGAAAGTTTCCTCGCTTTCACCGCGGCGTGGGCAATTTTTTCCGTCACTCAAGTTGGATTTTTTTATTTTATTGGGCTTAGTCTTTATATCGTCGTGATGAAGTTTTATCATATGCAGACCCGCAGTCTTTTTGAATATCCCATGGATGCGTTGGCGGCTTTACTTTGGCTTGGGACTTCCCTTGGACTCGTTCTCAGCACTTTACGCATTCCTTATCTCAATCCGAGTGTTAAATGGTGGACGCAGTCTGTGCGTTATGCCCATTTCCGTCCTGGAGTCCTTTCGGTTACGGGGATTTTTTTTCCGATTGTGACTCTGGATATTTCTGAGAGCGGACTCTTTTTAAAATTGGATGAAAGAACGGATTTTGGGAATATTTTATTTAATCCGATTTCGGACGGGATGGAAGAAAGAAGAAGCCGTTCTATATCCAACCCTTTTTGGGTCTCCGATAGAATACGACCGGCGGCAGAGACTTATCCTCAAAAAACAGGTGAGGAAGTCACGGTCAAGATTCACATGATTCCGGAAGCCGCGGATATTTTCCCCAATCAAATTTTTGAGACCCGCGCCGTGATCGTTTGGGCGTCGAAACCCTCCAGTCCTTATCGTTATGGTTTAGGCCTCCAGTTTTCCCGTTCGTCTGCAGCGCAAAAAAAACAACTCAAAGCCTACGCTCGTTTGATCAAAAGCCTTTTCCATCCCAAACAAAGATGAAGAACCTGGATCGCGGCTTAACCGCATCCTTTTGTCTTTACTGGGTCGGATCCGTCCTGGCGGACACTTCGCTCAGAATGACCTCCGGTCAGATTGCTTCGCTACGCTCGCAATGACGCGACGCGCAAGGATTTTTGTCATTGCGAATTCCGCGCCTTGGCGGAGACGGGGCAATCTCAAGGCCACAACCCGAGATTGCTTCGCGAAGTTTATCCCGAGATTCTTCGCTCCGCTCAGAATGACAGCCGCGGGGCTCGCAATGAGTGAGTGGAGGTTTACTTTTTCTATTGTGGAAGCGGGATCCGGATGGAATGGCGCCCAGCAACCGATGCTGAGATAGTCAAAATTAACTTCATGGGCACAACCCTACCGGGTGGCCCCCTTTTTAGGACTCACTTGACATACCGGTTAAAGCCAAGCAATATTCTCGACGTGAAATTCTCATCTCCGACTTATCGCCAATTGAAAGCGGCCCTTCAGGAAGATCTTGGATCCGGAGATCGGACTTCGAATCTTTTAATCCCTACCGGGGCTTCCGTTCAGGCGCACGTTATTGCCAAAGGATCGGGAGTATTTTGTGGCACAGAAGCGGCTCAATTTCTCTCAAAAATTCAGGACTCAGGCATTCGCCTTCATTTTGAAATTCGAGAAGGAGAAAGTTTTCAGCGGGGGAAATCCCTAGGGTCCCTTAAAGGGAATTTAAGAGTGATTCTGGTCGTAGAACGAACGATGCTTAATCTTCTGGGACGGCTTTGCGGCATTGCCACGCTGACGCACCAATTTGTCCAGAAAGTGAAACCGTATGGCGTCAAAATCCTCGACACGCGTAAGACGACGCCGCTTTGGAGGGAACTTGAAAAATACGCGGTAAAAACCGGGGGCGGATACAATCACCGGATGGGGCTTTACGATGAAATATTTGTGAAGGAGAATCACAGGATCTTTAGTGATTTAAAAAAATTAAAAAACCATCGACGAAAATTCGTCATCGAGGTTCGCGATCAGAAAGAAATTGAAGAGGCACTCCCTTTAAAACCGCGCGTGATGCTTTTCGATAATTTTTCCGTTCGCGATTTGAAACAGGCCGTTCAATTTGTCCGCCGCCGGGATTCCCGAATCAAGCTGGAAGCCTCTGGCAGCATGACGCTTCATAATATTGTCTCTTATGCTCGGACTGGCGTGGATCAGATTTCGATTGGGGCTTTGACGCATTCGGTGCCGGCCATCGATCTTTCATTACTGATTGAAGGAAAGAAATAGGAGATAAGGAAGTCATGAGTATTTTCCAGCTCGTTTCTTCCATGACGCCCCAGGGCGACCAGCCTCAGGCCATTGAAAAACTCACCCAGGGATTTCTCTCCGGCAAAAAAGAACAAGTGCTGCTCGGCGTGACCGGATCCGGAAAAACATTTACGATGGCGAATGTCATCGCTGCGCTTGGTCGGCCTGTGCTTGTCATGTCCCATAATAAAACCCTGGCTGCCCAGCTTTACTCCGAGCTCAAAGAGTTTTTTCCGCAAAATGCCGTCGAGTATTTTGTTTCCTATTATGATTACTATCAGCCCGAGGCTTATATTCCGCATACCCATACTTATATTGAAAAGGACGCTTCCATTAATGATGATCTGGACCGGCTGAGACTTTCGGCTACCAGCTCGATTCTTTCCCGCCGCGACTGCATTATTGTTTCAAGTGTTTCGTGTATTTATGGTTTGGGATCGCCCGAAGACTGGCAGGGCATGCTCATCCAGATTGAAAAAGGAAAACCGCTTGAGCGGAATCAGTTTTTCTCCGAGCTTGTCACGATTCAATATTCTCGCGTGGATATAGAACTGAAACGCGGAACCTTTCGCGTGCGCGGTTCACGCATTGACGTCTTTCCTTCCTACGGAGAAAATCCTTACCGGATCGAAATTGAAAACGAAACAGTCGCTAAAATCGAACTGCTTGAGAAAGTCAGTTTTCGTCCGGTGACGGAACTCGACCGGCTGGCGATTTATCCCGCGAAACATTTTGTGACACCTTCGGATCGTTTGGAAACAGCCATTGCGGGAATCCAGGCTGAATTAGTCGCACGCGTGCGCGAATTGATTCAGCAGGGAAAAGATCTGGAAGCGAAACGTCTGGAATCCCGCACCAAGTATGATTTGGAAATGCTGCGCGAAGTGGGATACTGCTCGGGCGTTGAGAATTATTCCCGGCACTTGGCTGGCCGCGAGCCGGGATCCACGCCGTACACGCTGATCGATTATTTTCCCAAGGATTTTTTGGTGATGATTGATGAGTCACACCAAAGCATTCCGCAGATTCGCGGCATGTATCACGGCGATCAATCCCGCAAGAAAACTCTGGTGGAGTACGGGTTCCGACTTCCTTCCGCGATGGATAATCGCCCGCTTCAATTCCAGGAGTTTGAGCGTAAGGTTGGCCAGATCCTTTATGTTTCTGCCACGCCCGGGCCTTATGAAATGGAGCGCAAGGATCAGGTGGCCGAGCAAATTATCCGTCCGACCGGGCTGGTGGATCCGGAAATCGAAGTGCAAAAATCCGAATACCAGATCGATCATCTGATCGGAGAAATTAAAAAGAGAGTCCCTAAGAAAGAACGCACGCTTGTGACCACAGTCACAAAAAAAATGGCGGAGGATTTAAGCCGTTATCTGAAAGAAGCGGGGATTAAAGCGCATTACATTCATTCCGAATTTGATGCCTTTGAACGCGTGGAGATTTTGCGTGATTTCCGGCTCCAAAAATACGACTGCATAATCGGTGTGAATCTTTTGAGGGAAGGATTGGATCTTCCCGAGGTTTCGCTGGTCGCGATCCTGGACGCGGACAAGGAAGGATTCCTGCGCAGCGATGTGTCGCTGATCCAGATTGCCGGTCGCGCTGCGCGCAATATTAATGGAAGAGTGATTATGTATGCGGATAGAGTGACGGCGGCGATGAAAAAAGCGATGGAGATTATGGAGCGGCGCCGTGAACTGCAGCTGGAATACAACCGGAAAAACAAGATTACCCCCGTCACCATTCAAAAAGAAATCAAAGAAGGCATTGAGAAATGGAAACAGGCTGAACATTTCGTGGCGGAAGTGGTCGGAGAAAAACCTGCCGATTATGAACTCAAAAGCCAGCTTGCTTATCTCAAGAAGCGAATGGAAACCGCCGCGCACGCTTTGGAATTTGATAAAGCCGCTTGGTATCGCGACGAAATCCGGAAAATGGAAGCCAAGGAAGGTGTCGGGGAGAGCGTTTTAAAAATCAAAGCGGTCAAGAAGTAGAGAAGCAAGAGAAGAAGACTTTTTACGGCAAAGAAAAAAAAGTCACTCGCCTACGTGATCGGAGTTATGAAATAGAGGCCGCTAACCAAAATTGGACGTTAGATGAGCTCAAGCGCCAGTTCGATAGCAGCCTCTACGAGCGCTTGGCCCTGAGCCGAGACAAGGCGGGAGTCCACAAGCTGGCGAAAGTTGGCCAG
>SICL01000094.1 GCA_009691445.1 Candidatus Taenariivivens baikalensis
TGCCGCATTCCCCAAGCTGCGGGAAAACTGCGTCTGTATCACGACGACCGAAGACTGAATGGCCTGATTCGCCGCACCTCGAATCCCGATGGAATCAGCCAACTGAGCAACTTGCGCGAGAGCCGCATGCAGTGCCATTAAATCACCCGGCTTTGACGAGATTAACAGATTTGCGTCGCTCAACGCGGTAATCATTTCAGTTCGCGAAGATTGAGATTGAATCGCCAATAATTTGACATGACTTTCAATTCTGATTGCCTCTGCTTCAACTGCCAGATACTCGGCAGTACCTTTCCCTGCTCCCGTCCGCAGCCAGGTATTGACCAACTTGGTAAATGATTCCGTTAAAGTCTGAAGCGTAACGTCGCTTGAGAAATTCAGCGAACGATCCCGAATCAGCGATGACACCCAACCACTGGGTGTTGCAGGCGTTACAAGATTGAGCGGAACAACCGCCACCTGATTCATGAGAGCATTGGCGAAATTTTGAGAAGGATTTTCCAAAATCCGAATTGCGGTTTGCAAGTTCCCAAAGATACCCGGCAATGCAGCCGCACTGTTTTGAAGCATTAAATTGAGAGCATTTTGGGTATGAATCTGCCGTGCTTGTAAATCGGTAGCATTCATCGCGGCCTGAAGCTCATAACTGACTGCGCTTGCCGCTGCATTATTCCCATAGGTTCGTTGCGCTTCAGCATGACTCATGGATTGATGAGTCGAATAAATCTGAGACAGCGCCTGATTAAATTGATTCGCTTGAGCGCGGAAATGAAAGGTATAGGGATGCGAAATATCAAAAAATTCAACCCCAATTTCCTGAAGGTCAGGGGGCAGCCATGAAAGCAAGAACGTATGCTGGAGGATATTTTCTTTAATAAGTTCATCAAAGGTACCTTTAATCGCCTGGCCTTCCGAGAGTCTCCCCCCTTGTTTTACCATCCAACGGATGGCGCTCGGAATCTGAGCAAATACTGTAGCTACCCCAACTCCGCCAATTCCTCCTGCGGCGCCTGCTGCCGCATTGGTGACAGCGGAAGCTCCCATCACGGACGCTGATTGAGAAACGGATTGATTGAAAAGTTTGGCTACAAAACCATTCCATCCAATTTTTTGCGCAACAGTGCTTATCCCCAAACCTAAAATTCCGGAGAATAAAGATGGGATTATCCGCAGCGGACCAAAGACTGCCAGGAATAAAAACTGTGTCGGACTTTCAAAAGACTGGAGGATTTGACCAAACGCCGAAGTTGAAACCGTCCCGGAAAACATCAGACGTATATCTTTCAAAATTCCTTTTTGATCCAGCATCACACTTTCGGTAGTAACATGGGTTCCTGGAAAGAGTGACACAAAACTCAAGACCCCATGCATGGAAATCGGGAAAGCTATACTGATATTAAAAAATGACGCGCCTAACGTGTAGATCGGAGCTAATGACCGCACACCAAATCCCGCGCGCCATAAAATGGATGCAGCCTTGCCTCCCGTAGCAATTCCCATCCATGGGGCAGAACCCAGAGTCACGGGAACAGTTCTCATCACAATTCCCGCTGCGGTTAGAGCATTAGCTTCTGCCTCTGTACGCACGACAACATTGACAGAAAAAATACGGTCCCATATCGTAAGTTTCTGTGCAACATTCGAGGCTCCTCCGATCGCTTCCGTTCCACCTTGAAGCCCTGCCTTAACCGCAGGAAGAGAAAGAGCTGCACGGGCAACCGCCTTTTCCGCAAGAGCCATTCCGATACGCCCGGGAATATACCAAAGCGCCAAATCACTCAGAACACCAAGAACTTTCAACGGCGTCGCAAGATCTCGCAGTGTTTGATCAATGGTTTTAGGATTCAAAAGTTCATGGCGGTATGCAAATCCATAATAAGCACTCCCCGCTCCGTAGGATGCGGCTCCAATCGCTGCTGCGACTCCCCAAAATCCGAGTCCCGTCAATCCCGTCAAAGTACCCACACTTCCTGCATAAAAAAATGTTGCGGTGCTTGTAAGAAAAGTTCCACCACCTCCTACAGCCACCACTCCTCCTACAGCCAGCGGAGCAACAATCGCAATCACGGAAAGTATGGCGAGTCCTCTCCATCCAAACCAGCTTCCATTTTCAAAAGAGTCCGCAAGGAATGACACATATCCGGCGGGACCAACCCATTTTCCAAATTCTTGCGCTCCTTCCAATCCCGCGTCCGAGAGATGATTCATCTGCATTCCGTTCATACGGCTGAATGTCATGCTCTGATTTACGGATAACGCGCTGACAGGATCAAAAGCATTCTTTGCGGTGGTCCAAAATCCATGAGCAAAATCTCCGGAGATTGAAAGCTGATTGCCGGGCAGTAAAAATGCCTGAGTATCGATCGAGTCCGTCACTGCACGCATCGAACTCACGGTGTGAGCCTTCTCTCCCAAACCATAGGTTATATTAGCGTAGGCTCCGGCAAAACCGTCCGCCATTTTGATAGCACCTTCCAGGAACTGGTCTTTATCTGAATACTTGGCAATATGGACCGCTTCATTGGGATTAAACCAATCCTGTCCAAACCATGATCCAATCTTCTTTCCAGTCGTACTTAAAAGTCCGGCCTGATAATCCGTATCCACTTGAAGGAAGGCAACACTTTGAGCCAGATTGCTTTGAGTCCAGGAAGGCGATTTCCAGGGTTGATCTTTCCCGGCGTCAACCAAATGCACCGGAATCGTCATTGAAATTCCGCCTTCGTTTTGATCTGAAAATGTAAATGCCCCGATTCTAATCTCAACATCTTTGAGATCACCGATGGCACCTTTTAGTGCGGGATTACCGATGGTCCCCGCCGACTTGAGCCTGCTGACAATATCCGTCTGCATAAAATGATAATTGCTGGGACCTCCGCGCCTAAACTCATCCGTAAAGGTGAAATTTGTCTCGGGATGCGCTTTAACAATAATTTTGATCTCGTCTTCTTTAAGTCCGCTCACAGCCGCAAGCTTTTGAATCAATTGATCCCGGTCTCCCTGGACTTGGGAAAATTCTGACGAACTCATAAACCTCTCCACGGCATTGATTTCGCGGAATCGAATCGGCATATTCAAAATCGAATTTTGCTGATCCTTATTCAATTGACCAAAGGTGCTCACTTCCCGGACATTGAAAGTATTAAGAAGCGCCGCATCACCGCCTAAACTAACGCTCAAAGAGTAGCCTGTGGCTTTTTCAATCGCCAGATGACTTCCAAGTTCTTTTTTAAACACACCAGAATCTTCAAGTGCGCGGCCAAGACTGTCTCCTGTAAATCCCATACCTTGGGTATTTTGAAGACTCAGGGCAATAGCCCGGACAATATTCGCTCCAGCCTCTTTGCCAACCCCAATATTAAAAATATACGAACCCGCAGAAAAATTTTTCCCGGTTTCGCCAAACAGAAGATGTCCGGTAACAGTTTCAACATCTGATTTTGTCGCAGGATCATCCATCATGTTAAAATAATTCGTCAGTGCCGAATCAAGGGAATCGACCGTAATTTTTCCGGCATAAGAATGCAACATGTCGCTATGGATAATCGCCAGAGCTTCTTTTCCCGGAACCCAGTTCTTACCCGGAGCATATAAACCCGCGGCGACATAGGTTTCTGAATAGGCTGATGAATTCTTACTCAACATTCCGGGAGTGGAACGGTCCGAAATATTTGTATTCTTGAGCATTAAATCAACAATGACATTCGTCGGACCCATCTGCAGTCTTTGTTTATCGGATCTTTCTTCGCTTGAATCATTTGGGCTGACCCTTACAATTTTCGATCGGGAAGCTCTAAAAGCTTCAATGTCAAATGAAAGCGGAGCGCCGCGGACAAACGCATCCACCTGGTACCTGTCCATTCCAATGGCTTTGCCAAGGATAGTTGCAAATTCTTGAAGGATCGCCAAACCATTACCGGTTTCAGCAACCGTGTCTCTCCACGCATGAACAGCCTTGATAAATCCATCGCGAGTACGGAGATCCATTACCGCTTCCTTGCCATACTTTCCGGCATACGTTTGCTTCATTTGATCTAAAATATTTTCATTTCCAAAAATCGGAAGCAGGTGCGGAGGAATACTGAACCCAAGCATCGCCTGATAGTGATCGCCGTTTCCCGATGTAGACGAAATCACAAGTTTTTCGTCAGCCTGAATAATACCACCAGCCAGCAGCTTACTAATGGAGACATATCGAATCTCGGTATCTTTGTCGGTGCCGGTAAATCCCACGCGAATGCTTTTATCTTTGAGTTTGCTGACCGGAATCAATCCTTGCAGAGACCCCAGTGATTCAGGGTTCGTAGAAATACTCATGATGACATCCGACAGGGAAAGACCCATTTCTGAAATCAATTTGTCGGCAAACTGACGTCCGGTTTGCTCTTTAAATTGTTTGGCAGTCACTCCGCCTGTCAGGAGTTGATCCATCGACACCACGGTCTTGTGATCCGCATTTAAAATCCACGTTGCGGATGGGATGGATTTATTATCAGCATCTTGCGCTTCAGGACGAAGCAGTCCAATCAGACTTTTACCATTTGTAGTAAAAATCGGGAAATAGCTGGTATCTCCGATAAGCACTAACAGCGCGGAGGTGGATGTCAAATTCAGGATCGCGGCCGCAACCGCTACGTCATCCGCTGAAGGATTAAACGGCATCTTACTAAACTGAGCCCCTTGGCGAATGAATTTAACTCCTGTGTCTTTTCCGTTGGTAATGTGACCGGCCAATGTTTTTGCCGCTGCCTGCCACGCTTGAGATGCAAACGCGAGACTATCCTTTTCCCCATTTGCAGTAAAATTATAAAAAGTTGGGTCGGACTTCGCATCCTGCCTAAGCAGCATGGCGTAAGCTCCTTCTTTTGTTTCTTTATCCAAAATAAAATGTTCCTTAACGATAAATCCTTTTTGCCCTGTCGGTTTATCGCCGTCATAAAGTTCAAAGGTGTCTCTTGTTAAAGTTTTCTTAAAATATTCAACAATGGCGTTGGCTCGGGCTAATTCCTGGGGAGAATAATCTTCACTGTTCGCGATCGACTGTCCCGGAATCACTTTAAGCATTTTTGAATTCCCGTTCGAATCTTTCACCGCAAACGTATCGGGTAATTTAGGATCATGGGGAAGAAGGCCCAAAAGTTTAGCCACTGCGGATTTCCACTGGGTTCCCGCAGTAAGTTCAATCGGCTGAAGCGTATTCTGATCATCACGAAACACAAGACTGCCGTCCACCTTTTGAAATCCAATGGCATGAAGCGATTGATCCATCAATGCCTTGCCGAATAACACGCCCTCATTGGTGTAGGAAGTCATACCGGTAAGATCAATTGTCAG
>SICL01000095.1 GCA_009691445.1 Candidatus Taenariivivens baikalensis
ATTTTCCTGCAACTCAGAGCGACGAAACAGGATTTGTTTTTGCCAGCGGTCCAGAGTATTGTCCACAATAACCCGGGCTTTTTCATATAACTCCTGCCGGGCTTGTTGTTGGCCCGCATTCATTTGTGCCCACGTATTTGGATCTTGAAGAAGTAAAATGATTTCATGGGCAAGTTGCTCGGGAGTGTGCTGAACTCCCAGAGTTTTGACCGCTCCGTGCAGAGGATGAAGGTACGCCTGAACCGCCATTGAACTATACATCGCTGAGCTGTAGTAACGATCTTCCCTGGAAAAATCGCCTGTAATCACAGGAGCATAGGATTCGGCAAGATTATGACTCGCATCCGTTTCCCCATCACTTTCTCTGCCTAAAAGAGTCCCGCCATAAACAACTAAATGGGCTGATTTTAAAAGATCGGAAAGTTCGCCATAGGAATTCAAAACAAGAAGCGATGCTTCTTTGGCGTGTACGGTCTGATGCGTTTGTCTATCCTGACGCAAAGTAAAAGAGATGCGCGCTTCGTTCAAATCTTTGATCAGTTGCTCAAAACGATTTTGTTCGGTTCGAATGGGAGCCAAGACCACCGGATGATCTTCTGACAAATAACCCTGCTGCTGAAGAATGCTTAGAGTTTTTATTACGTGCGGCAATTCGTGAGGATGAATATTGGCAAAAACCAGTGGAGATTTTTTAAGGCCGAAGCGCTCGATCACCTGCGCCGTGTCTACCTCAAGGGTTGCTTCCAGATATTTGGCAGGTTCTGATTGATGAAGCAAAATCTGATCATAATGCTTTTCTTCAATCCATGAATAATCCTGCCTGTCCTGAATTTTATGAAACACCAGGGTATAAGGATTGAGCGGGTCTTGCTTCTGTCTTTCATAATTCAAAAAAATAATCCCTGGAAAACTTTTGAATGCCCGGCGCAGCCCCTCTTCATTAGTGTGATTGTGCAGAATCTTTAAAGGAACCTCCGGCCATCTGGAACGAATAATTCCGGCAGCAGCCCTCACTGAATTTAAAAATTTTGCGCTCTCGTGGGGGACCCAAAGCGATACAAAATCCGGCGCCTGACTCCGCATCTCGGAGCGGTAAACGTCATTGGCGCCACCCAGCAACCTGATCTCCTGAGTTGACCTTGAAGGTTTAAGGTTTAAAGGTGCCGACAAAACTTTTTCGCTTTTTGACTTTTTAACCTTTGAACCGCTCGTGCTCCGCTGCTCGAAAAAGTGTTTGTCCACTGATGGTTGCATAACAGGCCTCGCTTGACGGGTATAACCGGCTATGTTAGGCTTTGCTTCAGAATTAGGAGATAAAAATAATGGATTTGAATCAGTATATTTCGATGGATCCAAAAGTTCAGCACGGAAAGCCTTGCTTCGTCGGGACACGCGTTCCTGTTTACGTGGTTCTGGAACTTCTAGAGGGTGGAATTGCCTCCGAAAAAATAACGGGAGAAGATTACTACCCTGATCTTTCCCGGAAACATGTCCAGGCAGCTTTGCACTTTGCAGCTCAATAAAGATCCAAATCCATCCTCCTGATGCCGAAGCTATCGTCAGCGCATTCCAGAAATTACTAAAATCCCTGCCGCCTTCTGAATTCCGCGGGCTTATTGTCCTGCTGAGTTCAGGCCATATTCGAATCCCGGATTGATCGGCACTTCGAAATTCTGATCTGGATTTGGGTTGAAGATTATCTGGAACGCCGCCAGCAGAAAAAACATCCGAAGCTCCACTGATTTTGTTTGTTCTTATTTCGGAACGGATTTTCTCTCGAATCACAATATTCCACCCATAATATTCTTGCCCTTTCATTCTTGCTAAGCCAAGATCTTCCAATCTATAAGCAAGAATAATCGGCTTGAGCATTGCAAGAACCTCATTTTGACTGGTGGGAAAAAGAGTAAATGAAAAATCCTGAGTGTTTAAAAATGAACTTACATCCTTAGCTAATTCAAAAGATCCCGCTCCTAAAGAGGTTGCATTAAATGTGTAATAATCATCTGTCGCAAGAATCCCCTCTTCGGTTAAATAAGCAGCTATTTCCGGAAGGAATTTCTTATACTTCCCTGCGATACTATAGCCGGCTCGTTGATAATAAATATCCACTTTACCTTTAAGGTTTCTAAGCCTTTTCGGGTATTGGCCAGGCTCTGAAATGTCAGCAGGAATATAAGTAATTTCATAACTATCCTCGCTCTTCCCGCGATAATTCCAGCGGAAATTAATCTTAACCTGACCATCCTCAAGCGATTCAAAATGAATACTTTTGCGTGATACACCAAGAGCCTTCAAATCCATTAATAACCGCTCTTCCAGAAATCGCGATTGATTACCGCCGCCACCGTAGCCTTTCCAAAATTTCCACGATTGCGCTTCATTTAATGGGTCGCGCATTCCATCATTCATTCCACCCTTGTTGAGATCATCCCATTGCTGTTCGAAAACATTTCTCAGCCGGTCAAGATTCAGGGGAGTCATTTCAACAAAGTAAGCCTTTTTTGCATTCGTCGATAAAAGAAAATTTGAAACATCAGATCCTGCACCTCCATAAACTGCCGTCAAATTACGATCATCTGGGTTGATGTGCTTTTTAAGCTCCATCGCGTACCAAACATATAAAGGGTGCAGATTTTCATTCCTCACGGGCCGAACATCAAGACTCAATCCCTCCGTAATCTCAATAAACTTCTCAAGCTTAGTAACAGAGGTTAGCTGCTTCGCGTAGCTTTCCAAGTCAAGCGCCCTCATCTCGGAACGGGATTCAGGAGGGTTTGAAGAGGAAGGTTGAGGGTTCAAAGGTTCAGAAACTTTTTCACTTTTTTCGCCAAAAAGCATCGAACGAATCCGTCCTTCGGCGGATAATTTTTCAACCTCTGAACCGTACATTCCCTGCATCGCCGAACGTGGAAAATCAACCTGCCCCCTGGGATTGTTGCCCAATAAAATTCTTTTCCCTCTTTCAGAAAGACGATACCCAGGAAGAGAGCCTGCCGAGGATGAAACCTTGACCCGTTCCGTCCAATCCAATGCGGCCCAGGACCACTCAAACATTTCTTCGCTGTCCTCAAAATGAATGCCGAGAGGATCACGAGATGAAAACTTTGCGGCAAAATCCAGAGGGTCAACTATGTCGTCTGGGCTGCTAAAGGCTAAAACCATCATTTGACGAACTCTTGCACTCAATAGCATTAATCTTTTTTGCTCCTTAACATAGGCCCATCCGGATTCCGTAACCCGGTATTCTTCCCGGCGGGGGGATTCTAAATAGCCCGCAGCTCTCAGCGCCCCCAGATACATCATAAAATCCGGGAGGCTCCGGAAACTCTGGATATGCCGCAAAAGCACTGTTTCCCCGCGCCGGGCATATTTTGATGATGCGATCTTGACCATCAGCTCGCCTTGGCGACTCCGAACAAAATATCGCGCGTTTTTTGATTTTCGATTTTTTTTCCCCGCAATCCCATCGCTTCGTAATTCAGATCTCTTTTCAGTTGGGGCTATTTTGGAACTCTGCATCTCGGAACGTTCGTCCTTTCCTCCCCGCTGTTCGGAAACAGATTTATTTTGTTGCTGACTTGCCCTAGGTGAAAGCGCGTAGAGATAGATTTTTTTGGCTCTGGCTCGATTGTAATGATGATGCAAGACAGAATATCCAAGCATCAAAGTCACAGCCAGCAAACTTCCCACGCACAGAATAGATTGGGTCCAATCCAAAATGGTTTGAGGAGGATGTTGATAGGTAAAAAGCGCCATGATCGCAGTCCCTGATAATGAACTCAGTGTCGCATAGATCTGACAGCCTTCATGAAGCCAGGTAAACGTTCGGAAAAACTCGTAATTATTAAAGACGCTCCTTTTACTAAACGGTTTAAAGTCAAACTTCACAAACAGTTTCTTGAATATGCGGCGAAAGAGACGCATTCCAATTCCTTGATAAAAACGAATCGCGCGGTTTGTCCCTTTTAAATCAGGCGCTTGAACCGTTCTCATTTCTGCACGAGCAATATAGGGGCCACCCCTGGCGGGCTGTAACCCGCCGTCCAACTGGCGGGCAAGCCTGGCCCCTGTAGCTGCTTCATCCGGGAGATCCAGCCGGCCTTGTACGTCGTTTCCGATTTCCTCCTCAAGGAGTTCATTAAAGGCATTGAGCTCATCCAAAAATGCAGGGCCTGACCCTGATATCTTGTTCTGCCCGGACAATGCCTCGGTCGATTGAAAAAGCGAAGTCAAATGGTCCAGCACCTTGGGGGTATCCTGCAGCTGAGCGCCCAGCAAGTCCTTCAATAAAATAAAAGTCTTCTGAAAGGCCCGCATCAACTCTGCGTCATGAGTTCTTTCATCCATCCCGAAACGTTCGCGGAAATAAAGGACGCCGGGATCGGAGCTTCCCATCTGAAAGGCTTGGAGCATAGGCACATAAAAATAATGCGGTGTGAGGACCGGAGCAAAACTCAAGCCGGCCAGACTAGACAAAGACAAAATCAGGAGAGGGTGCTCCGGGCCCACTGGTTTTACAAGAGCCAAGTTAGGTCCAAGCAAAGAGGCCCCGTAATATTTATCAATGGTCTCAGCAATGTCTTTTGGCGCGCGCCCCCATTTAAAATCAATGATCTGGCCATTAGCCAAAACCACATCCGGATAGCTTGCCGTATTCTTTTGAGAGACCAGCATAGGTTTCACCGAAAACGCCTCGCCCGTGAGATGCTTCAAAAAAAGCGTACCGACCGATTCCCAAAGCTGTCCTTTCAATCGATTGATCTCTAAATCACCTGAGAGATTTGATTTCTCAGCCACCTGAAAGCTCTTTTTATTTTTATTCCAGACAAGGACGGACCAGCCCGGATAACCTTCACCATCTTCATATTCAAATCGCAAGTAGAGCTTGCCGTCCTGCCGCCTTTCAATCTTCCTCAGTTTGATCCAGGAAAGATTTTTAACAGCACCGATGCTTAGCCACTTCTTCAACTGGACTCCATCCGGGAGAAGCGTTGCTTGCTGTAGACGTCCCCACGCAAGAGACACCAGCCAATCGCTGACATCCAGATCCAAAGTTTTAGCGTCACCGGTTCGAAGCACCTCCTGCATCAGCCAATAAAATTCAGCCATCTTCCTTTCGCCCAAAACTTGATAAGTCGTTTTATCCTTTCCCTCATCCCAATAAATCACGGTACTCCCCTCACGCCCATCCAAACCCTGATATTCAAAACT
>SICL01000096.1 GCA_009691445.1 Candidatus Taenariivivens baikalensis
GCCTGAAGCGGCTGAGGGATCGCGAGAGTACCTATTAATAGGATAGAGATAATCCTGAAACCTAAGGGGTGGCGCATGATTAGGAAAGTGTACTTGGTGGATTAACAGAGGCCAAATTTGAGAGTAACGATGATCAATCTTGCTATGAATTAATCAGAATTTTTAGACGGTCCGAAACTCGGCTTCCTGGATTCACGTCAAGCGACGCGGTGGGCATCCACTACTGTTCTAAAATAGATTGTATCTTGATTTTTAAATCAGGAAGGTCACGCTCCACAATCCGCCAGACTTCTTCGAAATCCACACCCATATAATTATGGATCAGTACATCCCGAAGCCCGCCAATCCGCTTCCAGGGAATCTGGGGAGAAGTTTGTTTGAGTGTTTCGGATACCTGTTTAGCCGCCTCTCCAATGACTTCAAAATTTCGAACCACCGCATCCTGCAACAGACGGGACTTCATAAAGGCAGTTTTTCCCTCTCGAGTGTAGGATTCAATTCGCTGAATCGACTCGGAAATATGAATGAAATACAGTTTGTCGTCCTTCATAAAAGTTTAGCTTCTTTAAGAACACGATCCCGAATATACCAATGCAGTGCCCTTTCATTCACAACATCCACCTTCCGATCCAGAAGTTCTTCTAAGTCCTGAACAAGCGCCACATGATCCAAAAGGCTGCGGTCAGAATCAAACTCAACCAGAATATCAACATCACTTTTATCGCCGGCTTCTCCTCGCGCAACTGACCCAAAAATCCGCAGCTTCTTAGCCCCGTGTTGATGCGCGATGGCAAGAATATTTACCCGCTGATTCTGGACCCATTGACTCAATTCCATATTGCAACCCCCTTTCACTTAAGGCATTGTACTTTACGAATTGATTTACGGCAAAGCAGATCTTGTGCGCCCGCCTGCCGACGAGGCAGGAATCAGCGAATATCCGTGTCCGGTTTTCTAGGATCCGCGTTGTAACCCGAAATAGATGTGCTTCTTGGCAATGAGTTCGCTGAGCATGTTCTCATCGCCGATGGGAAATGTGTACTCCTTAAGCTCATCCGGATCAACCCAACGGAAATCCTGGCAATCAATCTTCTGAGCAGTGCCTGAAACCCAATCACAGAGATAAAACGAAAGATGAACAATTTTCTGCGGATAATGAAAGCTGTCATTTCTTAAGAGTTCGCGCGTCCGGATTTCAATACCGAGCTCTTCCCGAATTTCCCGCACGACACAATTTTCCATCGTCTCTCCGGGCTCACGCTTTCCTCCCGGAAATTCCCAGCATCCGCCCAAAAAACTATCCGGTTTGCGCTGAGCAATCAGGATCTTGCCATTTTTTTCAACAATCGCACAGCCCACTTCGATTTCACGCATTGCGCCTATTCTCCTTATCGATGAGTCGAAGAGAGGATAACTCTCCGGCGCTCAGACATCCTCGCGCGGAATTGTTCTCTGACGGAACCTGTGAGCCCTGATTTTTGATGGAATGAAAAATCAGAGGCGAACGGAGTGTCCGCCAAAAAACACGGACGGATCCGCCGACGCTGTCTGGCGGAAACCGCACTCAATCCGGTTTCTATTCCACGCGGTGAACGCTTCCAGAAGAGAATAATTCCGCATTCTTTTGAATATTCTTCCGTAATTCTAATTGATACCTGTAAATTCTCCAATTATAATAACGAGTTCTTATGGCAACCTCATCTTATTTCTATCATTATTTTTTTATTGGCATTTTCGTGCTCTTTTCCCTCGCCTTTCCCCTGCTTCCTATTATACTGGCCTACTTTGTAGCGCCGAAAAAGCCTTCGGAAAGTAAAAATGCCTCGTACGAATGCGGCCTTGAATCTAAGGGCGAGGCCTGGATCCAGTTCAGGATTCAATATTATCTGTACGCCCTGATTTTTGTCATTTTTGACATTGAAACCATCTTTATTTATCCGTGGGCAGTTGCCTTTAAACATTTGGGAATATTCGCGTTTATTGAAATGATCCTTTTTATCGCCATCCTGGCCGCAGGACTTGTCTACGCCTGGCGGAAAAATATCTTAGAATGGGAAGCGTAAATGGCATTAGCACAAAATATTAGTACGGTGGATGACGGCCTGAAAAGCGAGCTCGGCAAAAAAGGCATCGTTGTCACCACCCTCAATGAACTCTACAACTGGGGCCGTCGCTCTTCCATTTGGCCCATGCAGTTCGGATTGGCCTGCTGCGCGATTGAAATGATCGCAACCGCTTGCGCTCGTTACGATATTGCCCGCTTCGGCGCCGAACTTTTTCGCGCCTCGCCGCGTCAGTCGGATCTCATGATCGTGGCGGGAACTGTGACCAAGAAAATGGCTCCGAATGTGGTACGCCTCTACAATCAGATGGCCGAACCCAAATATGTCATCACGATGGGAGCCTGCGCCATTGCTGGCGGTCCATTCATTGATGGCGTTAATGTCCTGCGCGGCATTGACCGCTATATTCCCGTGGATGTTCATCTTCCCGGATGCCCTCCGCGGCCGGAAGCTCTTCTTTACGGACTCATGGAGCTCCAGAAAAAAATTGACGGCCAGACGATTGAAACGACAGAGTGGTATCAAAAGGGTTTGAAACGCGAATTCCCGATCCCGGAATACGGGCCGAAAGGTTTGATCCCGAAATTTAATCCGGAGATCTGGAATCCCCGCGAAGAAGATCATCGCCGCGAACGTTACGGCCAGCCTATTTTGATCGGTAAAAAAACGAAGGCTCCAAATTTAGATGCTCCTCCTGCAGCTCCGCGCCCTGTTCCCGCGCCAGCCGCAACAGCTCCAACATCTCCTGCAGCCTCATGAAGATTGAAGAATTTAAAACTCTACTCGAATTGAAACTTCCGGGAATTGCGTTTAAGCAGGTCCGTGACAGTCTGCTGGTGGAAAATCCTTCGGATCTTCCCAAAGTCGCTTTTTTTCTAAAAAACTCTGATCTTGAGATTGATTATTTGAGTTCGGTGACAGGATCCGATTATCTCGACTATCTGGAATCGGTTTATCATCTTTATTCCACGACCAAGAAAACCGGTCTGATTACTTTGCGCGTGCGCGTCAAACGCGATGCTCCTAATGTCCCTTCGCTCGTCCCCATCTACCGCTCGGCAGAGTTTCAGGAGCGCGAGGCCTATGATATGTACGGAATCATTTATGAAGGGCATCCGGACCTACGGCGTCTTTTTATGTGGGAAGGCTTTGAAGGATTTCCAATGCGTAAGGATTATATCCAGGAAGATTCAGAGTGGCTTGAACCGGAAGATCTGGAATGGCTTGAAAAACATCAGGTTCCGGTCACAGAGGAAATGAAGGAAAGAGCTAAAACTCCGCGGATCATCAAAAAGGACGCTGGGGAATAAAATGGAAAAAACATTCGCCGTTAAAAATTTGTCACTGGTGGACAATCAAACGCTTGAGATCAATATCGGTCCTCAGCATCCGTCGACACACGGTGTCTTCCGAATGAATGTCGTGCTCGACGGCGAAACGATTGTCTCCCTGAAACCCGTGATGGGCTATCTTCACCGCAATCATGAACAGATCGCGGAAAATATGTCCTACACCTCTTCCATGCCCTACACCGACCGGCTGGATTATTTTAATTCGATGTCGAACAACTTCGGCTACGCGCTCACGGTCGAGAAGTTGGCAAATATTGACGTGCCGGAAAAAGCGGAATACATCCGAGTCATTATGGCGGAGCTCACCCGTCTGGTGAATCACGTGGCCGTTATCGGATTCCTTTTGAATGACCTCGGCGCTTTCTTTACGCCCGTCCTTTACGCCTTCCGCGAGCGGGAAAAAATTCTGGATATTTTTGAAGACATTTCCGGAGCCCGCATGATGTGCAATTACTTCCGCTTTGGCGGTGTCAAAAGAGATCTGCCGGCCGGCGTCCTTGATACGATCAAAGACGTTGTTAAAAAATTCCCCTCATTCCTGGAAGAATTTGAAGCCCTGCTCACCAAAAACGAAATCCTTTGCATGCGCTGTCAGAATGTCGGTGTACTGAAGCCCGAGCTTGCGATTAGCGCCGGCATCACGGGTCCCATGCTTCGTGCCTCGGGCGTGAATTACGATATCCGAAAAATTGACAACTATTCAATCTACAAACGCTTTGATTTTAAAATTCCCCTCGGCCAAAAGGGCGATGTGTTTGACCGTTACTATGTCCGCATCCTGGAAATGCGAGAGTCTCTCAAAATCCTTGAGCAGGCCTTGAAGGATTTTCCTACAAGCGGCGACATCATCAGCAAGAAAATGACGCCTTATCTGAAAAATTTCAGGAATTTTAAACCGCCCGTTGGAGAAGCTTACGCGCGGGTAGAATGCCCCAAGGGCGAACTTGGATTTTATGTGGTCAGCGACGGAACGCCCCAGCCCTGGCGTTATCATGTACGCGCTCCGTCTCTAATCAATTTGACAATTCTGGAAGATCTTTGTATTGGACATAAAGTTGCGGATGCCATTATTATTTTGGGCTCCGTGGATATTGTGCTGGGGGAAGTGGATCACTAACCTGTGAAGCGTTAAACGGGAAGCGTTGTTCGTAAAAAACGCTTCCCGTTTAACGAAATACGCTTCACGAGAGGATTTATGATTTTCGGTTCAGGGGTAGTCAAAGGAATGCTGGTGACGTTCAAGGCCTTCGTCGAATCTTATTTCAAGAGCGGCGAAGAAGGCGGCATCACCACCGTGGAGTATCCGGAACAGAGGCTCGCGGAAAAAGAACGCTTTCGGAATTTTCCTTTCCTGGTTTTCGATAAAACTCCAGATACGATCCGCTGTGTGGCCTGCGACATCTGTGCCAAGGAATGTCCTCCCAAGTGCATTTACATTGTTCGTGAATTTGATAAAGATGGAAAACCTCTCAAGCGGCCCGCGGTTTTTGATATTGATTTCACCGTGTGCATGAATTGCGGCATCTGCGAAGAAGCCTGCCCGTTCGATGCTATCTTTATGGACCATGAATTTGAAATCACGGATACCAAGCGTCAAGAAGCCCTGCTTTATCACCGCGACGACCTTTTGAAGCCCAATGAACATTTCCAGAAAATTCGCCCCACGGATGCTGCGATCATCGACGCCCGTTTGGCGGAAGCAGCAGCAAAGGCTAAGGAAAAAGAAAAAGCAGC
>SICL01000028.1 GCA_009691445.1 Candidatus Taenariivivens baikalensis
GCCACACGCGCTTCTTTGGAGGCTTTGTGGGCCAGCATGATCCCACCCACAGCATCACCGATCGCTAAAATATCAGAATCCGCAGTCTCCTGTTTTTCGTTCACCAGGATAAATCCTTTAGGATCCCGTTCGACTTTGGTATTTTTGAGGCCTAGATCTTCGCAGTTCGGGACACGTCCGACGGAAATGAGCACACGGTCATAGAGCTCGTCGATTTTCTTCCCGTTATATTCCATTTCCACTTTGATCTTTTTCTGATGCGTGGACATCTTGGTCACCTTAGCCTTGAGACGCACTTCCTTAAAATGCTTTTCGGCAAAGGCTTTCACAGGACGCGCCAAGTCCGGATCTGCTCCGGCCAAAATGGCATCCAAGGCTTCCACAAGCACAATCTTGCTTCCAAGACGCGCGTAAACGGTTCCAAGTTCCATCCCGATATAACCGCCGCCCACCACCAGAAGGTCTTCCGGAATTTCTTCCACTTCCAGGGCCTCGGTCGAGGTCATGATACGTTTATTGCCCAAATCAAACACGGAAGGAAGCGCGGGTTTAGATCCCACTGCAATAATTGCTTTCTGATATTTGACGAATTTTTGACCGTCAGCTGTTTCCACACGAAGAGTCTTCGAATCTTCAAAATGTCCGCGTCCGTAGAGCACCTGAACACCGCGGCGCTGGGCCAGCGCAACAATCCCTTGAGATAGTTTATCAATCACTGACTCTTTCCAGGTGCGGAGTTTCCCAAGTTCAATCACGGGTTTGGAGAAAATAATGCCGCGTTTTGACGAAGCTTCGGCCTCTTGCAACATGCCAGTGGCATTGAGAAGCGCTTTAGAGGGAATGCATCCCCGGTTCAGACAAACACCGCCAAGACGTTTATCCTGCTCCACTAAAATAACTTTTTTCCCGCGGTCAGCCGCATAAAAGGCAGCGGCATATCCGCCTGGACCCGCGCCTAGCACCACGATTTCAGTATGAACCTGGCTGCTCATTTCTTCCCTTTCTTTCCGGCTAATTGGGGTTCTCTTTTTTTCGAGACAGTTTGCAGCGCAACGTCTTTGTTGGTAAAACTATTCATGGCATCACCGAAAGCTACGATAAAACGGGCGGCAGATCCTCCGTCAACGACCCGGTGATCATAAGAAAAACCGACCGGCATCATGACCGCCGTTTGGATTCCTGTTTTTGCGGCAATCGGCACGGTTCCGCCCCGGCCCACACCAAGGATCGCAACCTCAGGCTTGTTAATGATCGGCGTAAAATGTCTTCCGCCAATCCCTCCCTGGTTGGAGATGGTAAAGGTTCCGCCCTGCATGTCTTCTACGCCAAGTTTTCTCGCGCGCGTTTTATCCGCAAGCTTTTCAAGCTCGAGTGAAATTTCAAGAAGGGATTTTTTATCCGCATCGTGAATCACCGGGACCATTAGCCCGTGCTCAGTATCCACGGCAATTCCAATATGGTAGTACTCCTTAAAAATAATCTCCTTCGTATTTTCATCCATACTCGCATTGAAAGCCGGATATTTTTTAAGGCCCACCACAACCGCTTTCACGATAAAAGGTGTCAGCGTCAAATGGGCACCCTTTTTTTCATAATCGGCTGCATAGGTTTTTCGGAGTTTCATGACGGCACTAATATCCACATCATCAAACTGCGTCACATGAGGAATCGTTGTCCACGAATTAACCATGGCATCGCTGATGGTCTTGCGGAGCTGGGTCATCGGCTTTTTGGTGACGGGTCCCCACTTTGAGAAATCAATGCTCGGCGCTGTCTTCTTTTCAGCGGGAGCGCTGGATGCAATGGAAGCAGGCGCTGCACCTGAAAAAGCAGACTGCTGAAGATAAGTGATGTAATTACGAACATCCGCCATCGTGATTCTTCCGCCAAGCTCTGTTCCCTGAACACGGTTTAAATCAATGCCAAGGTCCCGCGCCATTTGACGAACCGATGGAGAGGCGGGCGGCGGAGCTCCACTCACGGAATGATACTGATAACCGCCGGAAACGGGTCCCGATGAAACAAGATTTGCTGCAGGACGCGCCTGAACTGGGGCTTGCCCAGCCGAAGATTTGGAAGCAGAAGACGGCTGATCAGAAGAAGCACCTACCGCAGCGCCGCTTTCGGAGATAGAAACCAGGACTTGACCAATCGCCACTTGGGCGCCTTCGGAAACAAGCACCTTGACCACAACGCCATCGATTGTTGAAGAAATTCCAGCCACCGCTTTATTAGTCTCAAGCTCCACAACATTCTGATTTTTTTTAACCTTGTCTCCGGCCTTAACCAAAATAGAGACAACGGTTCCTGATTCAACGCCTTCCGCTAACTGCGGTACTCGAATGTCCATGATCACTCCTGCAGTAATTATCATTGCGAGCAAAGCAAAGCAATCTGACCCAGTGTGTCATCCTGAGCGCAGCGAAGGATCTGAGATTCTTCACTTCGTTCAGAATGACAAAAATCGTCAGATCGCCACGTCCCGCCTATGGCAGGACTCGCGATGACTAAAAATAAAAGCTGTTTATGAAATAGCGGGATACTTCTTCTCTGGATCAACACCCAAGTCTTTAATGGCTTGAGCCACAACATCTTTCTTGATCGCTCCCTTGCTGGCGAGCTGATAAAGGACGGCAATCACGGTTGATTCCGCGTCCACTTCAAAAAATCGACGCAGATTCGGGCGCGTATCACTGCGTCCAAAACCGTCGGTTCCAAGCGACATAAGTCCGCCCGGCACCCATTCACCAATTTGATCAGAAACGACTTTCATATTATCGGAGACCGCGATAAACACTCCAGTCTCTTTTTCGAGAACCGTTTCTAGATAAGATTTACGGGGCGATTCCATGGGATGAAGCATGTTCCATCGCTTGCAATTCATGGCCTCGTGACGAAGCCGCTTGTAACTCGTGGCGCTCCATACATCGGCTGAGACATCATATTTTTCCGCAAGAATTTCTTGGGCCTTCAAGGCAGAGTTGATGATCGCACCGCTTCCAAAAAGATGGGCTTTATGTTTTTTTCCTTCCGGACCTTTTTTGAACCGGTAAAGCCCCTGAAGGATTCCCGCATCCACACCTTCGGGCTTGGCCGGCATTCCATAATTTTCGTTATGAACCGCAAGATAATAAAAGATTTCTTCGCCTTCCTGATACATGCGCTTCAAACCGTCCTGAATGATCACTGCGATTTCATAAGCAAACGCAGGATCATAGGCCTGGATCGTGGGAATAGTGCTCGCCATTAAAAGGCTGTGGCCGTCCTGATGCTGAAGGCCTTCGCCATTTAATGTCGTGCGCCCCGAAGTGCCTCCCAGCAAAAATCCTTTGGCGCGGATGTCGCCGGCCAGCCACATCAGATCACCTACGCGCTGAAATCCGAACATCGAATAATAAATATAAAAAGGAACAGTATTGATGCCGTAATTGGCGTACGCGGTTCCCGCTGCAATGAACGAGGACATCGCACCGGCTTCATTGATGCCTTCTTCAAGAAGCTGTCCATCTTTGTCTTCGTGATAATAAAGCAGGGTTTCACTGTCCACCGGTTCATAAAGCTGGCCCTTGGAAGAATAAATTCCAAATGAACGAAAAAGCGAGTCCATTCCAAACGTGCGGGCTTCATCGGGAATAATCGGAACCACAAATCTTCCCATTTCCTTGTGATTGAGAAGTTTCGTGAGGATCCGGACAAAAGCCATCGTCGTCGAAGCCTTAAGATCTCCCGACCCCTTATAAAATTCTTCAAAATATTCAGGGGCAGGAATCGGAAGCGGCGTCACTTTGACTTCGCGCTTGGGTAAAAATCCGCCGAGAGCTTTTCGGCGCTCCAAAAGATATTTTGTTTCCGGGCTATCCTGAGGCGGACGGTAAAATGGGGCTTCTACGACGTCTTCATCGCTGATCGGAACATTAAACCGTGAACGAAACTCGCGTAGTTCTTTTTCATTCAGCGCTTTCTGCTGATGCGTCACGTTGCGGCCTTCGCCGGCTTCCCCAAGTCCGTACCCTTTGATCGTTTTGGCTAAAATAACCGTCGGCTGACCTTTGTGCTCCACGGCTGATTTGTAAGCGGAATGGACTTTCACCGGATCATGTCCACCGCGCAGCAGCTTGAGTAATTCTTCATCAGTAAGATGATTGACCATTGCAAGCAAATCGGGATGCTTCCCAAAAAAATGCTTGCGGATATAACTGCCATGCTCTACGGAATATTTCTGATAATCACCGTCCACGGCCTCTTCCATATACTTCAACAAAAGCCCCTTATGATCTTTTTTGAAAAGCTCATCCCAATTCGATCCCCAAATAACCTTAATGACATTCCAGCCTGCGCCTCGAAAAACACCTTCGAGGTCCTGAATGATTTTTCCGTTGCCGCGGACCGGACCATCCAAACGCTGGAGGTTGCAATTGACCACCCAGACAAGATTATCCAAATGTTCACGGCCAGCCAGTGAGAGCGCCCCGAGCGTCTCTGGTTCATCGGATTCACCATCTCCAACAAAACACCAGACTTTAGATTCTTCCTTGGGGAAAAGTCCACGGGCTTTGAGATAGCGCATATAACGGGCCTGATAAATCGACATGATGGGACCGAGTCCCATGGAGACGGTTGGGAACTGCCAAAAATCCGGCATCAGATAAGGATGAGGATACGACGAAAGCCCCCCACCTTCAGCCAGCTCTTGACGAAAATTGTGGAGTTTGATCGGATCCAGGCGCCACTCCATGTATGCACGAGCATAATTTCCCGGTGAGGCATGCCCTTGAAAATAAATCATATCTGCAGCGCGCTGCTCGTTTCCAGCATTAAAAAAATGATTGAAGCCAACTTCATATAAAGTCGCGGATGATGCAAACGTGGAGATATGCCCGCCCAAGCCACTATGAATCCGATTTGCCTTGACCACCATGGCCATAGCATTCCAGCGGATCAAACTCTTGATGCGGCGTTCAATTTCCCGATTTCCGGGATACGGGGGATCTTGTTCGGGGGGGATTGTATTGATATAAGGCGTGGAAACAGGCTCCGCAATTTTGATTCCGGATTTAGCCATCTTTCCCAAAAGTTCATGAAAAAGATGCTTCGCCCGGTCCGGGCCCTCATTCTTAACGAGAAGTTCCAGGATATGTTCTAAAGACTGAAGCCATTTATGAGTTTCTTGGGTATTTTTACTTCGGACTTCCGCTTCAGACATCTCCATGGCCTCAGATTGCATCGCTTTCCACGCTAAAATCGCTTGGTTTTAAAAAGAGTTCGGTATAATAGCATCGCCATGATTGAATACCTAGACCTATCTTTTCCATCTCCCCATCCTAACCTCGCCTGTGACGAGGCTTTACTCGATTTTTGTGAAGAAGGATATCCCGGAGAGATTTTGAGATTTTGGCAGTCCAGTGATTACTTTGTTGTGCTTGGATATTCTAACAAAATCCAGGACGAAGTGAATATAAATTCTTGTTCGTCTTATAATATACCTATTTTGAGACGCCCCAGCGGCGGAGGAACCGTCCTCCAAGGACCAGGCTGTCTAAACTATTCGCTCATCCTCAATATCGACAAGCGCCCTGCCTTAAAAACCATTACCTCGGCAACAGAATTTATCATGCGAACCCATCAAAAGGCAGTGATCCAGCTAACGGCCTTGGAAAATATACGCATTGAAGGCGTGAGCGACCTTGCTTTAGAGGGACTGAAATTTTCCGGAAACGCTCAGCGCCGCAAAAAGGATTTCATGCTTTTTCATGGAACCTTTCTTTTAGACATGGATATCTCCGCCATCGAAAAATATTTATCCATTCCCGCCAAACAGCCCGCCTACAGGACCGGGCGAACTCACGAAGATTTTCTCACCAACCTTGGCGTTTGCTCCGAGAAACTCAAACAGGCCCTTCAGGAATCCTGGAAAGCCTACACGCCCTTCCCTCATTTAAAATCTGTCGGGGAAAAAATTGAATCGCTCGTTCAGGAGAAATATTCGCGGATCGAATGGAATGAGAAATTCTAGAAGCGGTTTCGTAAAGTCGTCATAACTCTTTTATTTGTCATTGCGAGCGCAGCGAAGCAATCTCTCATCCGTCATTGCGAACCGCTCTGCTGTCATTGCGAGGAGCGCACTTTGCGACGAAGCAATCTCGGGTTGTTCGCCGGGATTGCCGCGCCCGCCTGCCGGCGAGGCAGGTCTCCGCCAAGGCGCGGGACTCGTCCGCCGAAGGACGGATCCGTCCTCTGGCGGACAATGACAAAAAAAACTACGCGATTACGAGCCCTTTCCCTTGGTGTCATTGCGAGCGAAGCGAAGCAATCTCTCATCCGTCATTGCGAACCGCGGTGAAGCAATCTCGGGTTGTGCCCAGAGATTGCCGCGCCCGCCTGCCGGCGAGGCAGGTCTCCGCCCAAGCACGGGACTCGCTGGTTACCCGGTTACCCGTTCACTGCTTTGCAGAAACACAGCCGTTTCGATATGCTTGGTGCGCGGGAGCATATCAAAAGGAACGACTTCTTGGATTTCAAAATTCCCCTCCGAGAGAAGAATCTTAAGATCTCGGATTAAAATCGGAAGATCACGAGAAATGCAGATTAACCCCTTAAGATTTTTAGTCTTGGCAAGATCCCTGGAGATCATTGGATCAAGACCCATGCTCGGAAGATCCATCAAGATTAATGTTTCTTCCGGTTTTAAAAACTGAGCAAGCGCAGGAAAGACCACTTCGGATTTTCCTTCCTTTAAAACAAACCTGCCATTTTGATCTTGCCCCAGAATCCCCGGACCGCGACTCAGAGGCTGGGATGACAAAGAAGAAAAATGTTCTTCATCAAAAAATTTCTTGTTCTCTTTCAAAGCCTGAAAGTTGAAGCCGTTTTCTTCCACAAAAATGACTCTTGGCGCGTTGCCTGAGGCGAGCAATCCAAAAAGTCCAACTCCCGCATAGAGATCTACAAACGTTTGAGGCTGGAGTTTGGCCGTCCAGGCATGGATCTGTTTGAGAAGAAGTTCTGTTACACGTAAATTATCTTTAAAATGTCCTTGGGAATGCGCCCATAGTTGCTTACCCGCCACCTGGACGGGATAAAGACGCGGAGATTCGCTGGTCAAGACATCCCCATTTTCAGCCCGAGAAAAAGTCACACGGTCCTGCCCACTCGAAGAATCCCAGTTCCTCTTAAAAGCTGGCTCTAGAGAGGGGCTTGCGATGGGACAATGATCCAAAGAAAATACCGTCCGGTTATCACGCTGAAGATAACCGAAGCGGGGAGCGGACTCCCCCTTTTGCATGCGCGAGTGGAGGGTGACATAATTTCGATAATGGTAAGGATCAGAATGAAACTCAAGAGGACGAATCAATGAAGGCGAAAGTTTGATGGCTCGGGTGAACGCTTCCTGCACCTGCCCATTTTTGATATGGATCTCTTCTTCATAAGTCATGTGCTGATACTGACAGCCTCCGCACTTCGTGGAAACAACACAGGCGGATTCGATGCGCGCTTGGGAAGGTTCCAGAACCTGGAGCAGACGAGCACGGGAAAATCCCTTTTGATGCTCGACGATATGGATATCAACTTTCTCCCCGGGAAGCACGTCATCAATGAAACAGACCTTGCCATAGACACGAGCAAGCCCAGCTCCGCCAAACACGACCTTTTCAATCTGGACTGGCTGCGATTGAGGATTCATGAGCTTAGTGGGCTGGCCTACTTCGGCGAAGACATAGGAATCGCGATCAAGGCAGGACTCTCTTTGCTTTCCGCATTATTTCCATGACGGGATTTTCCGAATCCAAAAAAGGAGCTTTTGGTTTCCTTTAAGTTTCCCGGTTCGCCCTGCTGAAAAATTTCGAGTTTGGTTTGAGCAATGATACGGGCTTCCATTTCAAGCTGAAGATCTTTCTGGAGTCCCTCGACCGTGGATTCCAGTTTTTCCATGCTCACCTGAAAATCCCGCATGCGCGTTTCATAAACGGCACGGTCTACTTCCACCTGGGTTATTTTTCTCATATAAATTTTTTCGGTATAAGAGGCAGCCATCATGCTCCCAAAAATAAGTCCGAAGGTGACGCCAAGAACGATCAAAACCAGATTGAATTTCCGAAGAGGTTCCGCATAGGATTGGACAAGGGATGTTTTTTCCTGGCGCTCTTTTTCCAAATATTGATTCACAACGCCGAGGTCATTCTGAAGACGTGAGAGCTGCTCGTTCAGTTGATTGGAACGACCCTGAGCCAGCTGGAGTTTGGCTTCCAGACTTTGAATTTTGACCTGGTTTTCCTGCCGTTCAACTCCCCGGCCAAAATACCAGATAATCAAACCAGATAAAATCATGCCGGATGAAAAAATAAGAACAAGCGCCATAAGCGGCCTCCTTCAGAAGGGGTTACTGCTTTTACTTATCGGCGGAAAGAGGATGGAATTAAGAAACTGTCTCAGCCTGGATGGAAATAAAATCCTGCGTCATTTTGTAGGCTTCATCATCCGTATACTGTTTCGGAGGATGTTTCATAAGATACGCCGAAGGTCCGAAAAGAATGCCGCCCTCGCCCCGATCCAGCGCCAGCTTGCAAAAGCGGATTGCATCCACGGCCACACCAGCAGAATTAGGAGAGTCTTCCACAGAAAGACGAAGTTCGATATTCATCGGAACATCCCCAAAAAGCTTTCCTTCCATCCGAAGGAAGCAGACCTTGTTATCATTCTGCCAGGGAACATAATCACTGGGACCAATATGAATATTACGACTATCCAAGGGTTCGCCTGTTACGGATTGAACCGCGCTGGTCTTGGAAATTTTTTTGGATTTGAGCCGCTTCCGGTTCAGCATATTGAGGAAATCTGTATTGCCTCCGGTATTAATCTGATAAGTACGCTCAAGCTTCACACCGCGCTTATTAAAAAGATCCGTGAGCACGCGATGCGTAATCGTCGCCCCAACCTGGGCCTTGATGTCATCTCCAACCACTGGAAGATTTTTAGCCTTAAAGCGATCAGCCCATAAAGGATCACTAGCAATAAAGACCGGCATGCAATTAATAAATCCGAGATTGGCTTCGAGGGCACATTCCGCGTAAAATCGAGTGGCCTCTTCAGATCCTACCGGCAGGTAATTAATAAGAATTTCAGCGCCGGATTCTTTAAGGAGATTAATAACATCCTCCTTTTCCGGTTCTTTAGCATCTGAAAGTAAAAAAGTATACGCCTCTTCATAATCTTTCATGTGTTCGGAAAAACCGTCCAGCACACGCCCCATGGTCACCTTGACGCCGCTTGGGGGAACATCCTTACAAAAAATGGCCGTGCAATTAGGCTCAGCAAAAATGGCTTCATTGACATCTTTACCGACTTTGCGCTTATCGATATCAAAAGCAACAACGACGTCAATATCCGAAGGCTTATAGGAACCAATCTCCCAATTCATGATTCCAATGGCCTCTTTGGCCGTCTTAGTCTGGTAATAATAAATACCCTGAATCAGGGAGCTTGCACAATTTCCAATCCCGACAACCGCAAGCCGAATTTTCGCCATAAAATCCTCCTCAGATAAAAATCTCCCGCTTCTTTAGATTAGACAGCGAAGGGAGAACAAAACAATTTCTTGCAGGTACGTTTCGACCTAACATAAGCACAGAATGAAGGATAAAACGATAGGATCTGCAAAACGGGCTGTATATTAGTTGAAACCGCTTCCATTGTAAAGAAACTACTGCTCCTTCTTGCGGCCGAATCCAAAAGAAGGCAATTTCCCCTTCAAGTTCCCCGCCGCATTTGAAAGACCGCCCGTCAGACTTTTGGCCTCATTCCCCAAGAGGCTGGTTGCTTCCTGAAGCATGGGCGCTTTCTCTAAAACCTTCCGGGCCTGATTCGTAATCAGTCCCTCCGCCTTGGACACGGCATTGGCCGCTAACTCAACCGAGGAGTTCATCACACTCGAAACACTGCTCTGGAGATTTCCTAGCTCAAAATGCGCCAGAGAACCAATCGTGGTATTCATCATCACTTTAACCACAATCAGACTGACCACGGCATTAAGATTGGAAATATTTTTGTACGCTTCATTGAGATTAATATAGAAATCCTGCACAATCGGCTGGTTTCCAGAATAATCCTTGTAGGATACCTTTTCGATCCGTAGTTCTAATTGATCAATCTTGATTTCCGGAGACTTGCCCGGCGCTGTCGACTTTGATTCATGGGATGAGGCTGTTTCTTTCTTGGACTCAGCGACCGCTTTCAAAGAATCTAGATTGAGTATTCCCTGCTGGTTTTTGACCACATTGAATTCCTTAAGATGAAGTTCAATGTCAATCACATGGACTTTCCCCTTAAAAAGCGCGGCAGGTTCAATCTGAACGTAAATCTTTGGGATAGACACCATGATTTTTTCCGAAAAACTCTCTGGATTATGGAGCTCAAAGCCTTCCATACGCACATAACCTTTCCTCAATCCAAACTCGAATTTCTCCATACGGAGTGGTAGTCCTGTCACGATCCGGACCCCATTTTCAATGGCCGCTTTGGCAATCACGTTTTTCCCAAGGACAAGAACAACGGTCATCAGAACAATTCCGATAAAAACATTTATGATTTTTTTCATAACTTTCCTCCTGTTAGAATGCTGTCAATGCGAGCCGCTGCGAAGCAATCTCCTCGGCGGTCATTGCGAGCCGCAGCGAAGCAATCTCGGGTTGTGGCTCGTGATGACAAATACGGGTTAACTCTTTTCTGGAAATAAACACGAAAGGCTCTGTTCGTTCGGAAAACAAATCCCGCGTTCCGTAATCAGTCCGGTAATCAAACGCGCAGGGGTGACATCAAATCCATAATTGGAAGCCGGACTTTTTTCCGGGGCACTCAGAACCCGAAGACGTTTTCCATCCGCAAATCCTTCGATAAAACGAACTTCGTCCGGGCTTCTTTCTTCAATGGGAATCTCCCGAATTCCATCCTTGAGATTCCAGTCAATGGACGAAGACGGAACCGCCGCATAAAAAGGAATGCGATTGTCGAAAGCCGCAAGCGCTTTAAGATACGTGCCAATTTTATTCGCGACATCGCCGCTGCGTGTGGTGCGATCAGTGCCCACAATCACAAGATCCACTTTGGCATGCTGCATCAGATGGCCCCCCGCATTGTCCACAATGATGGTATGCGGTACGCCGTGCTGGCCAAGCTCCCAAGCCGTCAGCTGAGAACCTTGATTACGCGGACGCGTTTCATCGACCCACACATGCACGGGAATTCCCCGGTCATGAGCCTGATAAATGGCGGACGTGGCCGTGCCCCAATCCACACAAGCAAGCCATCCGGCATTGCAGTGCGTCAAAACATTGACAGCCTTTCCCGGTTTTCGTTTGGCAATCTCCTCAAACAAAGGAAGCGCAAACTCGCCCATTCGACGACAATTTTCCACATCTGCGTCCGCAAGCCGCCCAGCTGTTTCAAAAGTTAAACGGATTTTTTCTTCAGCAGATTTTCCTTTAAGCGCTGCTTCCTGCTGCTGATGAATTGCCCATTCAAGATTCACAGCCGTGGGACGCGCCGCTTTAAGCTTCCGGGCCGCTTCCTGAAAAGAAGCCTCGAAATTATTTTCTTTGGAAGCTTCAAGCGCGGCCAAATACATCCCGTAAGCGGCTGCAACCCCGATGAGTGGCGCCCCGCGAAGATGCATGTCTCTGATAGCGACGATCATCTCATCCAGGGAATGAATCTCTTCGATCACAAATTCGTGCGGCAGAAAGCGCTGATCGATAATTTGAATAATGCGGGGATTACCAGATTTGATCCAAATGGTACGGTAAGGCGTTTGATTGATTTTCATAAACTTGAAACCATCTTAGCTAAAAGTATCTTCATGGGTTAGTGTTATTCCGTGAGCCGGTTTAGGGGACCGGCTGCAGCAACCTGGCCCTAAACTCTGCCAAATGAAGAAAAAACCCAGAACGATAAAAAGAATACCGGCAATTTTGTGAAGCCTTTTCGCGGGAATTTTTCTGGACACCCAATCACCGGCGGCAATCGCAAGCAAGCTCAGTACGGCAAGCGCTGAAAGCGTTCCTGCAAACACCCCCATCAGATGAAATTTAGCACCAAAGATGCCGGAAGCAATCTGGGTTTTATCTCCCCACTCAGCGGCAGCAATCATGGTAAACCCAAGCCAAAAAGGATTTTGGCCACTTTTCTTCTCCGAACTTTCGTCCTCTTTCTGATGACAAAGACTCATCACTCCAAACACCAGGAACAAAATTCCGGACGTGAGGGAGATCCACAGCATAGGAATTTTATTCCGGATCCAAGCACCCGAAATGATGGCCATTCCGTCCACCAGAAAAAAGGCACTCATAACTCCGAAGAAAAGCTGCGTCTTGCGCTGCGTGCGGGAAGCAAGCAGCATCACCGCAAGCTGGGTCTTATCTCCCAGTTCCGCAAGGGCTACTGAAATAAATGGAATTAGAAAATGAGTCATTTCACCACCTTGATTTCTCGAGAGACAACACCGCTGGCACAAGCGAAAAGAATTAAAACTGAAATCGCGGCATAATAGCGAAAAATCCCCCACGGCTCAAGAATCCAAACCACGAGGCCCCAAAGCAAAGGACCGATCAACGCAGAAAACCGTCCGGCAAAAGCATTCAAACCAAAATAAGCACCGGTTTCATTTTTTGGAATTAAAGAAAGCAAAAGAGGCCTTGAAGCTGTCCAAAGCCCACCGAGTCCTACTCCCATCAGGGACCCAGCAACCCACAACACAGGCGGGTTGTTTCCAAAAAGCGCACCGATCAATCCCGCGATCCAGACACCGATCGTGATCTGAAAAACCTTCAGGGCTCCAATGCGGTCAACAAGCTGGCCGAAGCCAAAGGAAGCAAACACCGCCGTTACCGTTGAAACGGAAAGAAAGATTGAAAGTGCGTGCTGGCTAAAATGTCCAACTTCAGTCGCATAAACACTCATAAACAAAATAACGGTATTGGCTGCATTTTGAAGAAGGAACATGGACGCCAGATAAAAAAAGACGGCGGGCTGCTTCGTTCGAAGCTCCAACAGATTCAAACCCGAAGACCTTTTCGCGGTCTCCAATTTGGATTTGCGATCCTGAACAAGAATAAAACACGGTAGAGAAAATAAAAGAAAATAAAAAGCCGTGGGAACAAAAGCGCGCGATCGGAAAATCTGTCCGTGAACTTCCACAAAAGGAGTCACAAGAAAAATTCCCGCAATGGCACCAAGATATCCCAGGGCCACTCCGAAACCAGAAACGGTTCCGTAGTCTTTTTCTGCAGCGACGCTGGGAAGCAGGCTGTCATAAAACACAAGCCCCAGCTGGAATCCAATATTGGCGAGGAAGAAAAAGAACAGCCCCCATCCAAGCTTGTTCAGAATTCCGATCAAAGCCGTGGCCGCGATACAAATCAGCGTCGCGGCGATTAAAAACGATTTTGTTTTCCCCCGCTCGTCCGCACGGCATCCCAAGCCGGGAGCCAGCATCATCACGACCAGCACTGAAGCAGCGTGAACCAGACTGTAGTAGAGGTCTTTACCTCCCTGCTCGCGCGTGACCCAAAGCGCAAAATAAAGGGAGATGATGTTCATGGAAAAAAGCGTGTTGGCAAAATCGTAGCTTGCCCAAGCAAGCTGAGGAATCCAGGATTTGGGGATGCTCATCTAATTTAACGTGATTTCGGTATCGGTTTCGCCGCGCTGAAGCGAAAATGTCGCGGGCCCTTTGATCGAAGTAAGATGGGCAAGAGCTCGGTAATAATCGGCAAAACTTTTTACTTTCATTCCGGAAACCGCCTGCAGAATATCTCCCTTTTCAAAACCGGCATCCGCTGCGTGAGAATCGGGCAGCACCTCTTGAACCGTAATGGTTTTTTGTTTGGCATTGCGTCCCCATTTCACCCCGAAATCCACATCGGTTGCCTTTGTGCGGATGATCCAAACCAGCAGCGTCTTTTCCCCCTTTTTTTTCCGGGAGATCTTCATCTTGATCAGCTGCGTACGCTCAAGGGATAAAAACTCCTGAAAAAGTTCTCCGCGGATGGTAATCTCACGGCCTCCGATGGCTATCAACTGATCTTCGTCCTGAAATCCTGCCTCGCCCGCAGGAGAATCCGGTTCCACATCCATCAGATGGTAACGCCCGGTTTTGAGATCGGGAATTAAAGACATCCCAAGCCTTATCTCACGCAGAGCGGGAAACTGAGCGTTGATCGCTTGAGTATTGATGAGATAAGCCAGATATTTTTCAAACGAGCCTTTGGAAGGCAGAATCGTTTCTTTCTCGCTTTTGATTTTGAACTGGCGGACCTGCAGAACAATGTGAAGTTTTGTAAATTCAGGCGTTACCTCTTCCATAGAAATTTTAAGGGTAAAGCGCCCTTGAGCAAACGGCCTGACGTCGTTAGCGATTTTGAAAAGCTTTTCATGATCAGCCTGAATAAACTCCGTTGCGATGACATGATAAACGGGATCCGCAAGCGTAGGCGGGATTTCCATGCGTCTCAACACATTCCCCGCAGCTTCCCAGGTGTTTTGAAGATTCGCGTTTACGCAAAATGTCCGGGGCCGGAGTTTCTCGACGTCGTTGACAAGATCCGCGTGGGCAGGAGGTCCATACAAGAATAAAAAGACAGGAAGAAGAGAAAGCAGCTTTGTCATTGCGAACGAAGCGAAGTAATCCCAGAAATCGCCACGCCCTGTCCGGCACAATTCGTCGGACGGATCCGTCCTTTGGCGGACGGGGCTCGCGATGACAGAGTTGTTAGGTGCTTTTTGAAACGCACAGGGTTATTTGATTCCGGGCTGCTCAAAGAAAGAGGCGGTCCCAAGGTAAATTCCCGGCTCCGGCTCAGCATGCAGATAAGCATCGAGACTGCTCCAGATATGATTGGCAAGAAGAAGTCCGATTCCAATCCATACCAAAGGATACCCCGCGACACCGCCCACCACAGAAACCGTAATAATGGCTGCAATTTCCACGGCAATCATCGTCCCGGATTTAAGGCGGCCACTGTCGGTTTGAAACTCTCCATTAATATACTGGCCCCAGCCGGGGACTATAAGAGAAGACGCTCCTTCCTCCAATCCCGAGGAAGCTAAAATAGGGCAAGCGTTTGCCACTAAGGAAAAAATGATCAGGATCACAAAATACGCCACTGTTTTTCTCATCGCTATTCCCTCCTTCATCTGCGGTTCAGATTTTACCATTTTTAGACGTATTCGGCCACTAACACGCCAAGCCGAAAAATAAAAAATCCAGCAATCACACTGATCATGACATTAAAAAAAGCCCGCAGCATTTCGCCGTCTTTCATCAAACCAGCCGTTTCAAGCATGAAGGTTGAAAACGTCGTAAAGGCACCGCAGAATCCCACCATCAAAAGAAGACGCGCGTTGGGGCCTAGAAAAAACTTACCCTCCGCAAGTGAGGCGAAAAATCCAATCAAAAAACAACCGATGAGATTGACCATCAAAGTGCCGTAGGGAAAGTTTGTCCCCATCCACCCGTTGAGCAAACCTGAAAGAAGATAACGCGCCGCAGTTCCCGCGATTCCGCCTGAAATTAAACTAATCCACTTGGTCATCGTTCATCCTGGGTGTTAGGGACGGTTCTCATCAACACGGTGTTAAAAGCAGACACTTATTGGAAATATTCAAATCGTTTTCTCTTGGCCAAGGCCGTACCTGAGAACCGTCCCTAACTCTGCGACAGCTCCACTAACACACTTTCGATTAAAAACTTTCCTCGCCGCGTGAGACGAAGTGCATCACCCTCTCGCTTCACACATCCGCCCTTGATTAGAAAGGGAAGTTTAGCTTCAATTTCCTTGCGGACAATCGGAAAAGCATCCAGAGAAACACCTTCCTGGAGACGAAGACCCGTGATGAGTGTTTCCATTTCTTTTTTTTCATCGCTTAAAATATCTTCGGTATCCCGGGAAAAATTACCTGCTTCGCACTTATCTAAATAACGGCCGACTTCCAAAGAGAATTGATAGCGCACGCCGTTCATATAGGAAAAGGCGCCGGGGCCCAGCCCCAAATATTCCTGATTGTGCCAGTATATCAAATTATGCTGGGAAGCAAATCCCGAGCGTGCAAAATTAGAAACCTCATAATGTTCGTAGCCTGCCCGGATCAGATACGACACGACAAGATCAAACATGCGCGCATGCAGATCTTCAGGGGGAAGTATCAGTTCTCCCCGTCTCTGCCGATGCCCATAAACGGTTTGCGCGTGAACCTCAAGATCATAAAATGAAACCTGGGAAGCGCCGAGCTGGACCACATGAGCCAGCGAACTTTCAAGATCTTCAATCGTTTGCCCGGGAAGCTTCAGGATTAAATCCATACTAATATTTTGAAACCCGGTTTTTTTTAGTAGCGCCGCTGTTTCGAGAATTTCCTTCACGCCGTGTGGACGATCCATATCCTTCAATAAGTGATCCTGAAATGCCTGAACGCCGAGGCTGATGCGGTTAATGCCGAGGCCCCGATAAGTTTCAAGTTTTACGGGATCCACATCACCGGGGTTTACTTCACAGGTCAGCTCATAATCAAAATTAAAATCAAACGTCTCGCGAAGTAAATCGAGCAACTCCGTCATTTCTGAACCGGAGAGCGCGGAGGGTGTTCCTCCCCCAAGATAAATCGTATCAAAACAAAGGCGCCCGTAGCGGGCTTCCGCTTCACTTATTTCCAGCCTTAGGGCATCAAAAAATCTGCGGCGGAAATCATGATCGCGCTTAAGCGTAATCACATAGTCACAGTAATGGCATTTTTTGAGGCAGAACGGAATGTGGACGTAAAGTCCGCGGGGACCCGAGGAGGTGCTCATTGATGCCGTGCTAAAAGCATACGCCCATTGAAAATATTCAAATCATTTTCTCTTGGCTAAGGCCGTCCATGAGCGTCCCTGCTTTACAACCCAGCTGGCGATGCAGCATTCGACAGGATGCGGACATCCTGCCGGGGGTAAGGAATCGAAATCCGGGCTTTCGTAAGCCCATTAAAAATTGCGAGATTAACGGCATGAGTTGCGGAGCCCGCTCTGGCGGTGGGAACAAAATAAAGATAACTGATCTGGATCGAGAAATCACCAAAGGCCTTAATGCCGACATGAATTTTTTCAGGATTGATATCGGAATAAGCCCTGAGGATTCCCTGGATTAAACTGATCGCGTCTTCAATTTTGCTGTCATAACCGATCCCAATCTCGCCGGCCACGAGTTTTTGCTGAAATGAATTCTCAATAATTTTTCCGACAATGTCTTTATTGGGAACCGTGATCTGTTGGCCATCCGAACCTGTTAAAATCGTGCACGCAAGCTGGATCTCTTTGACGATACCCGTGACACCCGCCACGGTGATGGTGTTCCCGACCACAAAGGGACGTGAAAAAATAATACTCAGCCCCGAACCGTAATTTGAAATAGGACCTTGAATAGCAAAGCTTGTCCCAAAGGCCATGGCGCTTAGCGTCGCAATGAACGGCGTAATCGTAATTCCAAAGTTGCCCATCGCAATAATGATGGCAAATCCAAGCACAATGAGTTTAACGACTCCGGCCAAAAATTTTGAAAGCGTCACGTCCATCAGCTTGCTCTGCATCGACGCATAGACCAAACCGGAAATCCAATTGGCGGCAAGCGTGCCCAAAATCAAAATAATAATAGCGCCCAGCACCTGAAATCCATATTGAACGCCGTACCCAATCAGCGTATTGATTAATTGCTGCATTGCCGTGATTTTTTCCTGCATCAGAATTCTCCTTTGAATGACCGGAGCACAGTCTATCGGCTTGCCTGTGGGCTTGTCAACGGGGAGAAATCCGCAGGGTGCCTACTACGGATCATTTTATCGTTGACCCTACAGAATCAACTCGATAAACTCCTCTGAGAATTTCAACCCTCGGTCGAAGGAGCTTTCGTGGAACCACTTTATGGTGATGATTTTTATCAAGACCGCGCCGCTGACACTCTGCCCAGCTACGAAATCATTGTCTCCAAACTCATCGAATGGCTGCATCCCAAGTCCGTTGTGGATGTCGGATGCGGCATCGGAGCCGCGCTTTCCCTGTTTCAAAAAAAGGGTGTTCCGGTTGTTTTAGGAATCGAAGGCCCCTGGATCAAACGAAACTATTTACTCATCGCGGAAAAAGACCTTCTGATCCAAGACCTCTCTCAACCTTTTCAAATCAGCCAAAAGTTCGATCTAGCTCTTTCGATTGAGGTCGCGGAACATTTGCCGGAAAATGCGGCGGATCATTTCGTCGAACACCTCACGAAACTTGCTCCGGTGATTGTTTTTGCCGCAGCGATTCCCGGACAGGGCGGCATCGGTCACGTGAATGAACAGTGGCCTGAGTATTGGTGCGGCAAGTTTGAGCGGCAGGGCTTCGAAAAAGTGGATTGCCTTCGGGAGATCTTCTGGCTTATTCCTGAAGTTAAATTTTGCTCTAAACAAAATCTATTTCTCTACCGAAAAAAAGGTTCCACCCCTCAGATCACTGCTTCGGCCAATCATTCTCTGTTAAGCCAGGCTGTCCATCGGGATTTATATGAAGAGATTTTGAGAGGCTTCACGTCAGCGTTGGAAGGATCCATCCGTCGATTCAGTGTGGAACAATTGACTCAGGAGATGATTCGACGGACCAAAAAGAAAATTACTCGAAAATAACTCGGGATTATCCTTCTCCGGCAGACTGGACTTTGAGAGAGGAGAAAAAGTCGTTCCCCTTGTCGTCGCTCACAATAAACGCCGGGAAATCTTTGACGCAGATTTTTCGAATCGCTTCCATTCCGAGCTCCTCAAAATCCACAATCTCCACCGACAGAATATTTTCCTTCGCGAGAATGGCGGCAGGGCCTCCAATCGAACCCAAATAAAATCCCCCGTACTTTTTACAGGCCTGGGAGACCTGCGGTGAGCGGTTTCCCTTGGCCAGCATAATCATCGAAGCGCCGTGTTTCATAAATTCTTCCACATAAGGATCCATGCGCGCCGCGGTCGTGGGACCGAAACTTCCGGTCGGCATGCCCTGCGGAGTTTTAGCCGGCCCCGCATAATAAATCGGATACTGTTTCAAATACTCCGGCATGGGTTTTCCGTCTTCCAGCATTTTTTTGATCCGCGCATGCGCCACGTCACGGGCAACAATCAAAGTTCCCGTCAGCGCAAGCCGTGTTTTAACCGGATATCGAGAAAGCTCAGCAAGAATTTTCTTCATTGGCTGATCAAGATTAACCGGAACCGGCTTCTGCATGTGAAGCGTTTTTTCATCCGGCACAAACCGCGCCGGATTTTTATCCAGCTGTTCCAGAAAAATTCCGTCCTTGGTAATTTTCGCTTTAATATTTCTGTCCGCGCTGCAGCTCACGCCGATTCCCACAGGACAAGAGGCCGCGTGCCTCACCAGACGGATCACACGAATATCATGCGCCAAATATTTTCCGCCAAACTGGGCGCCAATCCCCGATTGCTGAGCTAGTTCCAGAACGCGCGCTTCCCATTCCAGATCGCGGAACGCCTGACCGAGTGCGTTTCCCTGCGTCGGAAGATGATCGTAATAACCCGCCGAGGCAAGTTTCACTGCTTTGAGCGTTGCTTCCGCACTTGTTCCCCCGATCACGACTGCAATGTGATAAGGAGGACAAGCCGCCGTGCCGAGTGAAAAGAGTTTTTCTTCGATATATTTGGCGAGCGACTTTTCATTGAGAAGCGATTTGGTTTCCTGATAAAGAAAGGACTTATTGGCCGAACCTCCCCCTTTAGCCAAAAAGAGAAATTGATATTCATTTCCCGTCGTCGCGTGAATCTCAATCTGGGCTGGAAGATTCGTTCCCGTATTTTTTTCCTCAAACATGGAAAGCGGCGCTAGCTGGGAATAGCGGAGATTTTGTTCCTGGTAACTATCGTAGATCCCATGCGAAATATATTCTTCGTCGCGAACTCCGGTCCAAACCTCCTCCCCTTTTTTAGCAAACACAAGTGCCGTGCCCGTGTCTTGGCAAGAAGGAAGCTGACCCTTGGCAGATTCTGCCGCATTTTTCAGTTGAGTAAAGGCCACAAAGCGGTCATTGAAAGACGCTTCGGGATCTTCGAGAATGGCGGCGAGTTTTTCAAGGTGCGCGGTCCGGTAAAAGAAATTTGTATCTTTCAAAGCTTCGTTCGCCAGCAGGATCAAGGCCTTAGGATCAACCTTCAGAATTTCGCGGCCGTCCAGCTTTTCGATTTTAACAAACTCTTTGGAAAGCTTGCGGTAATGCGTTTCATCTTTTGAAATGGGAAAAGGATCTTGATACTCAAACATGGGCGGCATTGTATCATTCTCCCGTCCCTCGTCACAAGTTTCAAAGATCACGGTACTCTCGTCATTGCGAACCCTTTCCTTGGCGTCATTGCGAGCGAAGCGAAGCAATCTCAGGTTGTTCGCTCTAGATTGCCGCGCCCGCCTGCCGGCGAGGCAGGTCTCCGCCCAAGCGCGGGACTCGTCCGCCGAAGGACGGATCCGTCCTCTGGCGGACAATGACAAAAAAAACTACGCGATTACGAGCCCTTACCCTTGGTGTCATTGCGAGCGAAGCGAAGCAATCTCGGGTTGTTCGCTCTAGATTGCCGCGTCTCCGCCCAAGCGCGGGACTCGTCCGCCGAAGGACGGATCCGTCCTCTGGCGGACAATGACAATCCTCGCGATGACACGACTATAGAATTTGGTAAAGAAACCGATACCTTTTTTATTCCAAAGGAGTTTCTTATGAAGAATGTCTGGATGGTTCTTTTATTGTTATCCCTTAGCGCCGGCTGCGCAGGAGAGAAGTATTTCAACGGCGTCGGACCGAATGGCCAAAAGATTTATCTGGGGCCGGTGCCCATTGAAAAAACCGAGGCGTACCAAGCCTATACCCACAGCTCCCGCACCGAAGCTGACAAACAACGCTACCTTTTCCAGCGCCTGAAGAGCGCCGTGAATCTTTCCTTTTATCATGACGGAAACTGGTACAACTCAGTCCAGGCCTACCGGGGAGGAATGTGGCTAATGCGCAAACGCTATCTCAAAGGTCAGGCCACCCGGGATTTTATCCATAAATATGTGGAGCGTTCGGAAGAGACAGGAGAATTCCATCTCGCCAAATTTCCGGATGGATCCATTCATATTGCATCCTACCTGCTTTATAACGAACTGGATCTTTTGGAAGATAAACAGAAAAGCGGCAAGTTGTAAGTGCTTTCATAAGTCCTTTTCGGTCATGACGAGTCCCGCGCCTTGGCGGAGACGCGGCAATCCCTGGGCATAACCTGAGATTGTTCGCCACAATTCGTCGGACAGATCCGTTCCTCTGGCGGACTTCGCTTTGTCCGCAATGACAAACAAAAGAGTGGTGACGACTTATGAAACCGCTTCTGCTATTTCTTAAAAAGATGCGAATACTTCAGTTCGAAGAACTCGATCAGGGCAGGCACAAAAAAAACTGAAGATATAAGGCACGCTGTAAATCCAATGAAACCAAGTTTACCCAAAGATGCCATTCCTTGGTGAGACGCGCACATCAAACTGGCGAAAGCGGCAAGGTTCGTCGCGGAAGATAAAATAACTCCCTTGATGGACTTGCGCATCGATTTAAAAAAGTTTTCTCTTTTCCTCTCTTTATACCGGTCAAAAATATAAATTCCGTTATCAATACCCACACCCAGGATACTCGGAATAATCACCATATTAAAAAAATTCAGTTTCAAATGCGCCAGAGCCATCAAGCCAACCATCCACAAACCTCCGATTGCAAGCGGCGCGTGAACCCAAAGCACATGATCAATGCGTTTGAAATGAAAAAGCACGAGTAAGAACACAACGATCGTGCTGAGCCCAATCGCGATGGGCGTGTCGCGCTCCATCAAATTTAAAATATCCGCGTAAATCACCGGCTCGCCCGCAAGAATCACATCTTTGGGAAGGTTTAAACCGCGGGCCTCTTTGACAAATCGCTTGGCATTTTGCCCGTCCAGAATACGGTGAGCCGGATACACAAAGACGCCTGAGATTTGTCCGTCTTTGCCTTCATACTGTCCGACCAAACCTTGGGGTAGTTCTTCAAAACCAAAGGAGCGGGGTTTGAGCTGTTCTTCAAGCTTGGCGATTTGGTTCCGGGTACCGGCGTCCAGTTTATCCAGTAAAGGCCGGCGCTTTTCAATGATGTCACCGATCTCACCAAGCACCTTAATTTTTTCTTCCTGATGCTGAGGTACATGCGAAGTAATGGCCGCGGCAAAATCCATATAAGACTCGGGGTGCGCATGAATGTGTCGATTGATCTCAACGGCAAGACTGGTGGCGCGCTCACGATTTGGCGTCATAAAAACCACGGGATTCAAATGCACGCCGAAATAGTTGCCAATCCTTTCGTTGAACTGGATGGCATCAGCATCTTTGGCCTGGAGATCCCTAAAATCATAATTGAATTTCATATGAGATATTCGTGTTACAGAGAAAATTGAAAAAATAATTCCCGCAATAATCACCGCATAAATCCCAGTCCTCGACACGGGCCAGCTTTTACTCACCGGCTTACGCTTCGCAGGAAAATATTTTTCTCCCAGAACAATCAAGCTCGGCTGGAGATACAGCACGACCAGAAATGAAATCACAATCCCCACGCCGGCGATAATTCCAAAGTGCCGGAACCCTTCGAATTGGCTGACAATCATCGCGTAGAAAACAACGGCCGTTGTCCACATACTGGACCAAAGCGGGTTCCACAGTTCCCGGTAGGTTAATTCAATGGCTTTTTCAACATTCCCCGTCAAACGCAGATCTTCTTCAAAACTGACAAGGATATGAAAGGTGTAATCGCCGCCCATCCCAAAGAGAATCGCGGCCAGAAACGCGGTAATGAGATTCAGGTAGCCGATGGTCAAATCGGTAAAGGCCCAGGTCCAGAGGATGCCGACCGCCAGAGGCAGATAGGCATAAATAAGCGAACGAAAATTGCGAAAGGCCACCAGATTAATCAGGACGAGTAAAATCGTTGCTAGAATGCCGGTCCATTTCAAATCGTGAGTGATCGTGTAGTACTCGTCGTACCGCGTTTTGTAGGGCCCGGTCAAACCCATCGTCGCGGAATATTTAAGCTCTTTTTTCACGTCAGAAAAGGCGGCGCGGGCGTCATCAAAAAGCGTTTTGGAGCGGACGAAATCTCCGACCGTGTAACTGGGCTTCAGCAGAACGACCTGCATATAAGAGTTTTTTTCTTTGGCGGAAAAACTGCCGATTTTGTAGACCTTTTCTTCCAGTTCCAGGGACGACGTATCCACCGTTGGTTTTTTTTCCGTGACCAAATCCATGTAAAAGGGATTGTTTTGGCGGCGGTAATATCCGATGACGTCGCGGATATTTTTTTTGAGTTTCTGGACGCTTTGAAGATTCAGAAAAAGAAGTTTCCGGTTTTGAAAGGCGGGAACATTGGTCCGGTTATCCACGTATTCAACGTTCTTGAGCGAAGCGGCTTTCTCCGAAAATTTTTCGGCCGCGATCCGGGCTGTTGCTTCATCCGGAGATTCAATGACAACGATCAGAAAGCTTGTGCCGCCGGTATGACTGAGCAATTTGTGTAAATTGACAACGCTCGGATGTTTTTTGGGAAGAAGCTCCAGGAAATTGGCGTGAAGCTTGAGGTTTTGAACCGCGGGCATTAGAGCCGCTGTCATCACGGCAATGACGATGACAATCCCAAGCGCATTCCGGCAAATAAACCGGACCTGCGACTGGACAAAACTGAGTTTCTCTTGAGTGTTCTGAGACATGATGGTTTTTAACCGGATTAACGAATCGCGGAGCCGTTTTCCTTGACGGCCTGATCCAGACGCTCTTTCATTTTTTGCAGAAGGCCGGGAAACTGAGATTCTTTGATGATGGAATCAAACTGATATTGGAGGTCTTCAATAATACTCACATCATCCAGAATAATATCGTCGATCTTCCACACGCCCTCTTTGGTATAAAGATGATAAATCACTTTGGCGTCCAGGGCCTGGGCCTCTTGCTTGATCACACTGTGGACTTCAACCCCACGGGAGACTTCCTTCACCTCGGGATACGTAATTTCGTACTTACCCATAAAGCGCCTGCTTTTGGGATAAGCCACATATTCGATCAGTTTCCAAAGCTGCTGCAAAAATTCCTTCTGTTGTGCTGGGGTAGCCTCTCCCCAATGATCCGTGAGGGCTTTTCTTCCCAGGGCTTCCAGATCAAGCGCCTGATTGGCCTTGGAGGCCAGTTCATCGTGACGCGCCTGATCCTTTACGGGAAACTCCATCGAACAGATCGTGGAGAGAAAGCTCTCAACCACCTGTTGCGCAGGCTGGTCGGCGGCATAAGAAACTCCGGTAAGAGTTCCGCTCAACAAAACAAATAAACATAAAGTAAGGCACAGATTTTTTTTCACGGCTCATTCCCTTCATTTAGTGAACATGTAAGATAAGGAAAATCGGCGAGAAGGTCAATGAAGTTGATAAAATAGTTTCCCCCTTAAAGAGAAAAGACAAAACCATACGCGTGCTTGTCGGGGGCTACTTTGATGAGTTGATACGCATGGCAGTTGGGATTACTCGCCTTTCCGTGGATCATTCTTACGGGGATATTACGTAGGAACCAGACTTCTTTGGCTTTTAGATGAGCGACCACGCTTTGACTTTGACGGATTGCGATTTCAAGGCTGGTCTGAGTCGCCAGATCCGCACTGACATAAATAATCAGTGAAATGCCGCTGTAATCCTGCACGATTTTTTCAAGCTCATGCTTCATGATTTTGGTGAGCTCTTCGGAATCACGTTTGATAAAGCGCTGGGATTTGAAACTCGTAATCCGCGCAACGCCCGTCGTGCTGTGAGTTTTCCGCCTTTCAATGGAACTCTGGATATGAATGCCTTTGATCTGCAGCTGCTTCTTCCGGCCCTGCGGGTCGAAAACTATCAGATCAATTCCGGCCGCGTCTTCCTTTAAATTCCCATCCCGGAAATCTGCGGGAATCATAAAGCGGCTCCCGAATTCCTGATTCCGGAAACTGATAAAAAGCGCGGCCGCAATCACTTCATCCCGACGTTTCTCAGACATGCCGGTTGCAAGCGATGACTTGCCGTAAATAGCGGCCAGGACTTGTTCGGGAGAGACTCCTGCCTTGGGGATACTCATAATAAAACTATATCATAGGGAGTCTGTCATTCTGAGCGTAGCGAAGAATCTCGGGTTCTCCGAACAGATCCTTCGTCGTTTTGCTCCTCAGGATGACAATGATTTATCTCCCAGCCTTCAAACGATCCAGGGTTTCCCTAAGTTTGATTCTGGCAGCCATAGCCCTAGCTTCATCCGCAGGACCTTCGCTGTCCGTTTTTAAATTCGCTCTTATGGCTTCGGATGCAGTCCATGATTCGCTGCTCATCTGAGCCACCGGATCCCATTTTTTTAGCTTCGCAAAAAGATTGTCCTTTTTCTTAAACGTCCACCAAGGTTCTAGAGACTTAGCGAACTCGCTCGGATCAATCCCCATCTGTCGCATGGCTTCCGCATTGGGATCGGCTTTCTTATTAAATTTTTGGGATAATACTTCAAAGTCGATTCGCAGTCCTGCCGCATAAAGCAGCGCCGGGATCAGAATCAAGGTGAAGATCCATTTCATCATGGCAATTTCTCCTGTTCAGGTTGACGGCCTTTTCATTAGGGCCGGAATTAGTTATCGGCAAAATATGACGGGGTTTTACTTGTTTCCTCGCATCAAGTCTGTATGTATAATTAAAAGATTCATGCGCCGCTCCATCAACGATTCTCCTCGCGGACTTAACGGTCTCTTCCTTACCCTCTGCATTGTAATCGGAATTTGTCTTACGATCTTTCAGTGGAACCGGACGGAATATTCCATCTATGATAGCTACACGGGCCTTACGACACGCATTGTCTATTCCCATTGGATCCTTTCAGATCCTTTATATGCACTTCTTGTACTCGCTCTGTTTACCTGTTGCTTTCTGCGCCCAAAACAAAGCCTCTTACGCCCCATTGTTACAGGCATCTTCACCGCTTTGGCTTATCTGACTAAACCCGCGGGCATCCTTTACCTCCCCATGATTCTCGGCTATGAATTGGTGGGAAATAAAAACCTGACTTGGAAACGAAAAACTTTTTATCCACCTTTACCATGTGGATGATTTGTCAATCAAATGACGCCGCAAAAAATCAAGGTTATTCCATTCATCATCGGGGGAGGTTACGGCGGAGATTTTGGTGACATTTTTATCCGCAAGCTCAGTGAACAAAACATTCAGTTTCACAGAGTCACACGTCTTTGGGGGCTTTTGGCAGCCGGCCTAGCTTCCAGGATTCAAGTAGTGGATTTCCACTGGCCAGAATATTTTCTAGGATCAAAGAGCCGATCACCGATCATTGCTTTCATCCAGCATCTGATTTCTTTTGGAATCATGACGCTCCTTCGATGGAAAGGCATCAAATTCTGCTGGACCGCACACAATCATGAGCCTCACGAAAATCCTTACCCGCGGTTAAATGATTGGGGATTCCGGGTCTTTGCACACATGATGGATGCCATCATTGTGATGAGCCAATGGCAAAAGCAGGAATTTATTCGCATGTTTAAGTATGAAGAAAAAGCAGCACGAGTCCGCATCATTCCGCTTGGAAATTTCATGGGTCACTACCCTGATTCCATATCAAAAGAAGCCGCGAGGAAACAACTGGGCATTGCACCCGATGGGTTTGTGTATTTAATCTTTGGGCAAATTCGGAGATACAAAAACATTCCCGAAACGCTGGCTACCTTTAAGCAAACGAGACACTCTGAAGACCGGCTCCTGGTTGTTGGAGAGACGGCAGATTCATCTTTAAGAGCAGAAATTAAATCAGCGGCAGATGAGTCGATCCTCCTGCGCTTAGCTCATATTCCCGCATCGGATGTCGCAACTTATTTTAAAGCTGCCGATGTTTGTCTCTTCCCTTTCGAACGAGTGACCAACTCCGCATCACTCTTACTTGCAATGTCCTTCGGTATTCCTGTCATTTTCAAGAAAACAGGTTCTCCACAGGAGATCACAAAACCATCCTTTGGGATTTTGTATGAAAATGGCGGGTTGGAACTCGCCTTGCAGGAAATTAGGGGAAAGGACTTGATCCGGATGGGGCAACACGCTTTGCAGGAAGCTCAAAAATACGATTGGGCAGATATTGCTCGAAACTATCGAGCCGTTTATGATAAAATTTTTCAGGACTAATCTATGAGCTTTCCTAAATTAGAAGTCGCAACACCCGATCTTGAAACCAATAAGAGTAAACCTTACTCTGAAACTCTTCGGATTGTGGTCGTTATCCCCACTTCAAAAAGACCCGCATCCTTTGAGCAAATGCTCCGCCATCTCGCTCAAAACGAATTTCCCTCAAACCTGGATCACATCATCGTCGTTGAAAACGGACCTCAGCTTGGCGTTGAAAAAATCCTGCTCCGCTATCCTCATTTACCGCTAATGTATCTTCATGAACCCAAAGCCAATAAAAGTCTGGCTCTTAACCGAGCCCTTGATGCATTGGATGGAAATCCCTTGATCGTTTTTTTTGATGACGACGTGGTAGTTCATTCCACCTGTGTGCAAGCTTACCAGGATGCGGCCCTCCAGCTTCCTGAACGGGCCTACTTAGGCGGTCCCACCACAGCAATCTATGAAAAAGCCCCGCCGACCTGGCTTGTAAATTATTTTTTTCCTTCCGAGAAAGGATTGCTTTATGAAGGGCCGCTCGGATGGACACGACCCAACCTATTTTTCATTGGCTTCAATTGGGCTTGCTATAAAGATCTCTTGATCGAGGCTGGAGGGTTTGATCCACGATTTGGCCCCGGCTCTCCTTCAGTCGCTTCGGGTCAGGAAAGCCAGATGCAGCGCTGCCTGCAATCCATCCATGTCCAAGGTTACTATGTTCCAGAAGCAACGGTTAGCCATCACGTAACATCTAAAACGGGGAGCCCGTCTTGGATCCTATTTCGACTTTTCAAATC
>SICL01000029.1 GCA_009691445.1 Candidatus Taenariivivens baikalensis
GCCGCCTGGATTCCGACTTCCCAAAGAAGGCGTTCCACCGCTTTCTGCACCCAAGCGGTCTCCACTAAAGGATTTTCCCATTGAAGAAAATGTTCAAGCTTCAAAATCAGCGCCCTCGCATCATCCAGATGATCCCAAAGAGGCTGATCCTCACTATTAATTTCTTTTCCAAAAATTTCCTGGGCTTTCATGACGTTTTTATAAAACTGTTTTCTCTTTTCCCGCAGGCCCTGATGCTCCTGGGAAAGTAGTGCTGCCAAGTTGAGGATATGGGCTTCAATCTGCAGTTTCGTATCCCCTGTCGCCAAACGAAGCGCGGCACTGATAAGAGCGCTTTCATCTCTGGCTCCGGCCGGCAACATAGTTTCCAGCCCTTGCCAAAAAGGCTCCGCGTGGGGAGCGCCCAGGCTGATAATTTTTCGGAACTCGCTCATTAAAGTTTCGAATACCTGACGGTCATTATCCAGAATTGAATGGCCTAATTGCTCGACCTTCTCCCGAAAAACTTGCGCACCCGTGTCGGCGTCCGAAACATCTGGATTGTGTCTGATCTCTGAACGTTTCAAGGTGATCGAATGATTGGGTACCTGTTCCGCAGGTGCCGGGTTCGCATTTGCATCCTTCCCTGAACCTGCCACTTTTGGAACAGAAACCGAATTTCCTTCTGAAGAATTATCAGGCTGCGGTTCAATCGAACGGGCGTTAGAACGGGTGGCGCCTGAAGGCATGAGCGATCTGGGCTGCGTGACTCTTTCTCGAGATCCCGGAACTTCAAATTCAGCAACTCTATCTTCATCTGAGTTCGATGTCAGCAGCAGGGCCTTAACTCTCGGTGTGTTCCGAAAATTAAAATGAATACTCGCCAGAGGAAAATCTATTTCGTTCTTTTCTATCACGCTAAGAAACGGGTTTCCCTTGTCTGGAGGATCATCCATAGAAATAGCGGCGGAAGCATGATCCCCCCATCCTTTTTTACCCACACGATGAGCTGCATTCCGGACCCCCTCTTTAAAGGCAAACCGTCCCGACATCATGTGCGTAGACTTCGTCAACCAATGGATGAAAACTGCGCTGTCTTGGGGATAATCTTCGAATGTAGGACGTGCAAATTCATTTTGGCTTTCCGCTTGCCGAGCATCGATCAAGATCTGTTTTCTTCCCTGTGTCTTCTCCAGCCAGACCCGCAGTTCTTCTTTAAAGTTCGATTCGATTTCTTTAAATAAATTGATCTTCACCTTCTCTTTTCCCATTCGGCGCGCACGATCGACCTTTTGCCAAAATTGAACAGCCCAGTTAACCCGAAGGGGTTCTCCTGAAAAATGCATTCCAAGGACATCTCTAAGATTTCCAGATTCCGTGGTATCAGAGTTAACATTTAAAAAATTTTCAAGGGCTTTATACAGGTCTTGATAAGTCACATCTTTACCGTTCTTACGCAGCCAATCATGAATGGGCTCCACGTAGGGCTGCGGATAAAGAAAGGCCCAGTGATCAAATCCCTGCTCCTGAAGTGATTGGAGAAACGCCGCTTGAACTTTCAAAGCATTTGGAAGATCCAAATTGGTCTGCCTGAGATCCCTCCAGTTTGGATGGGTATGAAAAACAACAGTGGAATGTTTTTTAGAGACCCCGGTTAAATATTCTATAGGCCGATCCCAGGCCGCTTTGGCATGAGGGGTCTCAGGGGTCATGGCTTCTTGAAGTTCGAGAATCAATTCCTCAGCCCGTTGGATTTCTCGCTGGCTCTTGACAATAGTGTCTGAATTCAAAGGATCGTAACTCTCCAGAGTAGGTTCGTACAATTCATCCTCAAAGATGGGACGCGCAGTTATTGCATGGCGGTACAATGCATGCCCTGTCTCGACCCAATGACTCCAGCCATCTGTCAATTCTTTGATGACCTCATTCAAAATGGGCTGTCTTAAGCGTTGCAGCGAAAGTAGGGTATCCTCAAGAAAGTTGAGTGGTGGGAGGTTGATCTGTTGCTTGTCATAGTAATATTCAAGATTTGCAGCTGATAATTTCAGCATCGCTTGAATGGTTCTCTGCCAGGATTCGTCCCGCTTCCGCTGCGACGATGCTAAATCATTCTTACTGAGCTTTGAGCGCACCCTAGCTTCTGCGACCAACAGATGAGCGATCTGGAGTTTGAGAGAAAAATCACGTACTGGCGGAAAATCAGCAAGATAGACGATAAATATTCTTTGAAGACGATCTATCTCCTCATCATTAAATTCCGAATTAACCTCATCCAAATGATTCAGAATCCAGATCCACTCCAAATAATGAGGTTTGGACCGATCCCCACTGGCACAAGAGCGAGTGAAAGATATTCCATCATCCAACTTCCATGCCTCCAAAAGCTTACTGTCGCGTTGTCCCTCTTCATCCGCCGGGATCTCCAACTCAAACGTGGTACCTGGATCAATCCCCTGAATCTTCACTGGTATCCTTACTTCCGAGCGGGACGCGTTAAAAATTTGATCCAGAGTTTTTATAAACCACTCGGGATCCGCATAACTGAGCGACTCAGACCCTCCAGCGATAGGATAAATCACGGCGGAAGACTTTACGCCGGCCCGAAAGGTTACTCCTATTCCAAGGCTGTTAAGCGCTGCCGCCACATTCACGGACGGCAAAAGGTTTTTGTAGGAATCCATCAAATAGACTTTCTGATCTACAGGGTTAAGCTTCCAGCGCACAAAACTTCCTTGCTCATCCTCTTCCAGAACAAAAAGATTGGGTGAAACTTGTGAAGCGCTCCCACTCTCCATCTTCAGCCGGACTTGAGTCCGCCACACCTCCACAGGATCAGTGTAATTTTTACGCAGGGCTTGATATACAGCGATTTGGGCCAATCGCGTTCTCTCATCCCAATGAAGAAGATCCGGTTGAGCCATAATGCGGGAAGCCGCCTCGACATCAGCATCAGTTTTAAAAATGACTTCGCCGCGATGCTGAAACATCAGTTCCGAAAGCGTCATTAGACTATTGAAGCGCACTAAGTGAGAAATCCAATCCTGACGATCATCGGCGGGTTTAAAATCAAGCGACTCATCGCCGGGAAGCACCACGAAGGGAGTTTCATCAGACAGTTCTCCCATTTCTTCGGCGGCGGCACTTCGCGCGGATGTCAGTTTCGCGCCAACAATTTGTCTCACTCCGTCAGGCCCTGTCACCCACCGGTGCTCGCGGGGTGCTTGATCACTTCCGCCTCCGTCCGCACGGCCGGCATCGAGAGGACGAATGCCTGCATACGCAAAGACATCCTCCAGGTTAATTTCCAAATCAGGGAATTCATTTCTTAGCACTCCGAACAACTCTCTGATTTCATTCGGCGCCGAATTTTTTCCTTTGGGATTATTTCCGACCGACTCTTTTAAATCCCGGCTCGTGGGACCGACAATCACGATCTCTTCCCCGTTGATCTTGCGGGATTCAATAAAATAAAATCTGTCTTCCTTGCCCATGATCAGAAAATAGCCGTTGATCTTTTTGGCGAGCTCGGCGTTACGGATCCAGAGATGAGTACCGCGGGAAGGTTTTAAGATTTTGGGATCAAGCCACGGGCCTTTGGCTTCTTTTACTTCTCGGGCAAGGACTGTAAATATTTTTCCGGTGAGTTTATCCGTGACCGTGACCTTGTGATAGTCTCCTTCCTTGGGATATTCCCCAGCCGCTTCGGCGTGCGTGATAATGTCCGCTCCATAATAGTAGCTCTCGCGGGCAGTCCGGTTTGTCAGCACCGCGTCGCGAGTAATGGATTCGTAAATGACGAGGACTCCCTGAAGCCCCTCAGGATTTAAATGCGGGAATCGTTCCTTGAAGGTTTCATCTGTGCTTGAAATGAATTCAGGGAGTTTAAAATTAAACGCCATCAAATTATGAATGAAGACAAGAAACCACATCTCCCAAAGTTTGCGTTCGCCGTTTCGATGAATAGGAATAAAAACTGGGACCTGCTCCACCAAATCAGGCGCAAGATATTTCCACCGCTTTTGCTGGCGCATCGCTTTATAGACTTGCCGGAAATTTGATTTTGCTTTTTCAAATTCACCTTTCTTGAGCGCATCAAGCCCAAGCCCCAAATAACGAATGTAGCCGTGAAGATAGCCGCTCGTAACACTCGAGGTTTCTCCAGCAATCGAACCCTGATCTAAAAGCAGTACCGACTTTCCCTGTTTTACAGCTAAATCGGCGATATTCACGCCTGCCGCGCCGGCTCCCACAACCACAAGATCCACTTTTTGAGGAGAACCGTTGTCTGAACTCTGCTGGAAACTTTTAACGAACTTTGCCCGCTCACGCCAGGAGAAATCGAAGCTCTCCCGTTTAAATCCCTCTGGAACTGTCACCGAATATTCCTTGTCTCCCTCAATCATTTTTATTTGCTTGGTTCTCACTTCCGAGCGGAAATGCTTCCGGGGCCGGCCGGGTTTTCCTTTTTCAATGCCGAGCTCTTTCCAAAGGCCGTACGGCTTATCCAATAAATCCCGAATATTTTGGTCGTTATACAACCCCCCAGAAACCCTGGCGAGTTGACCTGCCGTCACTTGAACTCCCGGATGCAATTCCGCGAATTTTTCGATGAGTCTCTTCATCTCAGCCTTCACCGATTCACGGGTATATTTCATCGGTCTTCCAGGGCCTTTTTTCTTTGAGGGGGTGTTTAGTACAAGCAGACAAATTTCTTTTTCGTTTGAAGTGCGCACTTCGGAACGAGGATTTCCCAACAGTTCATTGTCGCCAGACGAATCCCGTTCAAAAGTCAAAGCATCGATTAAGGCGATCCAGCCATGTGAATATTTTTTCCCTACGGCATACTCCGTTGAAACGACGTTTGGATTATTTAGATCAAATTGATCCGTTGAGACACCGCCCCATCGGTTGGTCAAGGGCTTACCCCCTCCCAACTCACCGCCCGCATCGTCGACCGAGATAAAACTGTCTGAACCTAAAATTTGTCCAAACTTTTCGACCCCGGCTTCCTTGTCAAACCCTTTTGGATAAATATCAAATCCTTCACCACCCCAAACGACATCCACCTCACGACCAATTTTAGAAAAAATGCCTTTAATTTTGCGAATCATATCCGGCACAAAATCATTGTTCGGCCGGGGAAGCTCAAGACGACTGACGCTCACTGCACGGGTCTTAAAATTCACATTGGGACCCAAAGGCGATGGTGCTGTTACCTGATATGCATCGAGACGCTCTTGAGAAAATAAGGAACGGAATTCTCGAATGATTAAACCGCGTTTTTTTGCATCAAAAGGCTCACTCTTCCCCATTACATAGAATTTCCGGGGACGACTCAGGTTAAAGGCGTGCGATGAACCTTCAGAAAAAATTTCTAAAGAAGCAAACTTATCTTGATGATCAGGCCCCAGAGAGCTTTGAATCAGCGGAATGATCTGATGCTTAATATCAGCCGCTTGGTATTCAATTTTCTTGGACGTCCTAAGATTAACTGAAGTGGCATCAGCGGAATCATAAATACGTCCCGTCAGAAGACCGACACGAATGCCTCGTGTAAGAAAATTAGCAATCCTTTGGATACAAGCCGGTGAAATTCTTCCTTCCCCGTCACTCAGGGTGTAATCAATATCCGTCAGCAGTCCGAACCATGTTTGGGATTTTAATCTCTCGAGCCTTTGCTTGTGAATTTCCGAAAGGTTTCCCCGGATTTCAGACCGATTCGAAGCGAAAATATCCGGCATTTTTTTATGAAATACTCGATAATGATTGAAATAATCGCGCTGGAATTTCCAGGCAACCGGAACACCAGCGGCCGCTCCGATTCCCGCGCCAATCAGAAATCCTACGGTTAAAAGGCTTCGCAGTTCGGAACGCAAGTCAGCCATCATCTGAACTAGCCGGACATTTTTTTCTGTCCTGGCTTTAAAACCGAGACGATTCATATCCTCCACGGATAATTTGTCCTCGTTTTGGGCGAGCACCATCTCCAAAAATTCAAACTTGTTTTGAAGAGCAAAGGGACGAAGATAATTCTCATACCACCAGGCAAAAAAGGTTCCGCCCTTAGAAAATCCCTTTTGCTGATAAGCCGTCTGGGCGGCTTCGTCATACTCTGCAGGCCTTCTTCCTTTAAACCCCGAGTGCAAAGTCAAAGTCGTTTTATGCTGAATCAACTGCAGCGCTAAATTTCCGTCAGGAAATTTGACTTTAAGATAAACATACGTCTCAGGAGGAATGTCGAAGGAAACTTTTTCCCTTTCTATTGAAAATTGATCCGCTTGATCACCCACGATCGACTTGGGAAGGAGGGACAAAATAGAGTCCCGGATTTCAGGACTGAGCGGAACATCCGGATCAAACAGCTCCTGCCTTGTCTCAGAACGGACTGGCAAAAGAGTTGGGGCGGACACCCCTGCTTCAAGAACTTGAACAGCTTTTCTCTCGGCAAACGCCGCTGCAAACTGCCTGAAAAGTTCGTTCTGGGGTTCTTTGCCGAGCGGATCTTCGCCGCGAATTTTCATTTCAATAAAGCGAAGGTATTCACCCAGAATTTCTTCCGCTCCCTGCGTTGCTGAAATCTTGATATAGAAAACAAATTGTACATTCCCTTCCTTAAGGTCATCTTCCGGGTTCAAACTTGCCGTGTTCATTCGGGCCAGCGTGCCGGACATTCGATCCACCACAATATAATTTTGAACCGGAGAGGCGTGAAAAGTTCGGTCATGAGAACCGAATCCGTTGGAAAAGGCCCAATGATTAAGGCCGTCCATAGGAGCTTTATAAGCACGCTTAAATGACAATTCTCTCGTCGCGGCTCGAGCAAGAGTCTGATACAGAGGATTTTCAGTAATGTCTGTTCTTTTAATACCGGCCTCTTGTCTTACTTGATTCGCGATGTCGACACAAAGCCCAATGCCTCCTATCAACATCGGATTGCCAAAAATTGAAATAATTTTTCTTTTACGATCAATTTCTACTTTCCTATCAATGACAATCATCCCTGAAGTGTCATATCTGCCCACAGCAGTGGATGAAATCAGTTTTACTTGATAGCCATGAAGCAGCGGATGATTTGGGTGATTACGCAGCCAATCCTCCAAAAGACGCCACTCATCCAGGGACTGGTGAGCATCAATCACTACATCTTTCACGTGAGCTTTGAAGAGGCGATCAACATTGGCGCTTGGCTTTTCCATAGATGCACCGACAGAATCCAAATAGTCTTTCCTTTCAACAATCCCGATCCTCTGATCAATCGCGTGAAGCAAATACTTGAGATACTCATGATTAACCGGCATTTCATTAGCCACGACCTCCATTTGACTCCAAACTTCCGTGGCAGATTTTTTCTTTGGGTGATGCAGAATTGAAATCTTGATGGTTCTGAAATTTTCATACTGCGCTTCCAATCTCGCCTCTAATTCATAATGACTGTTCAACCGCCAGGAAGCAAAGATAGGTTCAGGCAAGTGTTCGGCTGCAGAGCTTAATTTGGCTGATACATTTCTTAGAAGTTTCACCAGCGGCCAACTCCTCACCTCCGAACGTAAATGAGGCTTCTGTATTTCAACAACCGGCTTTGGAACTCGCCAGGATTTGATCATCAACTCAAGCATGCCCCCGAAAAATCCTCCGGTAACTGCACCCAGCACGATCAGCTGAACATAAACTTTGATTTGTCCGCGCGAGAAATGCGGGGGGTTGCTCTTGTACAACGCTGCGTATTCTTTGGCATACTGACGCTGAAAATACCAGGCAAGCAGAACACCGACTGCCACTCCAATGCCGGCGCCAATCAAGACGCCTGAAGTTAAAAGGTTTCTCAGTTCAGAACGAATGTCTCTGTCCCCCTCATCGGTGACTGTCACCTTTTCTTCTGGATGAAAAACACCGCGCATTTCAGAACGAGTGTTGAGGAGCTCAAAATTGAAGGGTTCGAGGTTAAGTCCCGCCAAAGGTTTAGCAGCCGTAAATAATTTTTGAATTTTGAAATGAACGGAATCGGTACCTGTTCCCCGGGTGCCGGGTTGAAGAGTTGAACCTGACACCTCCGGAACAGGTACCCGTATTGAATCCGTCCTCCGGCGGAGAGGGACAGGGTTGTTTTCCGTCCTCACTTCAGCACGAATGTCTGTGCCTGCCTTGGTGCCCCTCACCTTTTCTTTTTCTTTATAGGGGATCTTGAAAATTCCTAAATCTAAGACCATCGGCTGCCCATTGAATAACTCGTCCACTTGCCTGCCAGGCCGTTTATCCACGTAATAGAAATCCACATTCACGTTAAGAAATGACTTGCGGGGCTGACCATCGGAATCGATAGGATAACCCACGGGCGTGATAAGCACTCCATAAGTGTTATCTTCCCCAACAGCCAGCATATCTCCTCCCATAAATGGAAACCCTTTACTCGGAGATGCGCCCCACGCAGAGTCAATTCCACGAGCAACATGAAAATGGTAAACCATCCATCCATCGTAAAAAGCGAGGTTCATAATAGGCCTGTAGGCATTGTCTTTTTTAGAGCCTGATTGAACGGGGGCAAACTTCAATACACCTGCGTCATAAACAATCTTGCCGCCGAACTCAGTATTTGTGACCTGAAGATTTTCAGATAATAATCTGCCAAGCGATGTCTGAAAATCTCGATTATTCTCAAGATTTCGAAGCAAAAGCACCGCACGAAAGAGTGCTAAAGTAGAGAGATCCTTGACGGCCGGCCGTAGCAACGGCTCGGCATGACTCAAACCCTTCTTTGCGATCACAGACTGCTTTCCGTAGACGGCGCCGATCTCCGTTTCTAAAATCTTCCTATCGGCGAGAAGTCCCTTCAATCCAGGCTTCTTCAGCGTATCGGATAAAAGCATGAGATCACCCACAAAAACCCTTTCACCCGCGTTCTCCAGTGAAGCGATAGCGCGAGACATCGCTTCTTGATCAAATCCCTGGTTCACGAGATAAAGCGGAACCATCGATTCCTCGGAAAATCCCGGCAGCCGCCCAAATTTCCTTTCGATGAACGATGTCACTTCCTTCATCTTGCTTAAAGATCTGGATGCAAGCAGATGGTGGAGCAAGCCACCGAAAAACCCTCCAGTGACTGCACCCAGCACGATCAGCTGAACATAAACTTTGATTTGTCCGCGAGAGAAATGCGGCGGGGTTTCGCCCTGAAATGCCCGGGGTTCTTTAGCGTATCGGCTCTGAAAATACCAGCCCAGAAGAATCCCTGCTGCTGCTCCTATTCCGGCACCTGTCACGACTCCTAAGGTAAAAAAAGCTCTTACTTCCGAACGAGTTGATTTATTCCCGCGAACTTCAGAACGGTGATTGTCGGGGCGCAGATCTTTCGGGATTTTAATCCGCGCTGCGATCTCAGAGGCCATATGAATAAAGCTTTCTACTTGCCCCAAAACTTCATCCGCATCTCCCCAATCCGTCCAAAAAGAAGCAGCGCTTGTTAACTGATTCATTCCTCTCAGAATACTTTCATTAAAAATACCGATGGCATCCCTTTCGCCGATAATTCTTCTCATTTTTTCTGAAGCAACAAAAAAGGCAAAATTCATTCCGGGGATTCCGAGTACGGGGAAAACTCTCTTGAGGCAAAGGCATTTCCAGCCTTCCTGCGCGAAATCATCGATAAAGAAGGCGTTAAAGCGTTTTAAAACTCCAAGGGCTGCTCCTCCCGGATCTTCAAAATCATCAAGGATCTGAGCGAGAAGTTTTTCACGGAAATTTTTCGCTTCTGATTCAATGATGTTAAGAATCTCTAGAATTCTTTCAGGTGTCCTGTCTTTTTTCCCAACTTTCATCGCTCTCAGTTTTGCTTTGTATAATTCTTCATTGGTCCCGGGTTTAAGCCAGAGCGAAACCGGCGGCCTAGTCCCTTTAAAAAGCTGTTTCCAGGCCGTATCAAAGAAAGCATAGGCGAGTAACGCACTGCCGCCGGAAAAAACAATGAGAAGCGGCCGCTTCTGGTTTTCTTGCTCAATATAGGAAGCTACCCTGAGAGCTCCCTCATAAACCGTTTCAAGAATTTCAATGGCGCGTGCACCATCTAATAAAAATGCATCTTTAGGCGCTGCGGGTTCATTCCCTGCCTTATCTTCTTTGCTTCTGACTTCCGAGCGTCGTCCATCAATACCACTCTCTTGATAAGCTTCACGAAGGTCTTGGATATGTGGTTCGGTACCGTTTCCCGGGGGGACAGGTACCCGTATTGATAAAAGTAGATGGGAGTCTCCAGGACTTACCTTCATATTATGGGACCGCATTTCGGAACGCTTAGCATTTTTAGGCTTATTCAAATCAAGACCGTTAGGAATCACGACTATCTTATCTTCAGGCACTCCCAAGCGCAGGAGATACTCACGCGGGGTTTGACTTACGGCGACAACCTTATCTGCGTAGTCATAATAAAGTTTATGAAAATAGATAAACATTTTTTCATGCAGTAATTTAATCGTTCTGGAAGAGATTTGACTTTTCTGGACCCTTAAAAATTGATGCTCGGATCCGCGGCTATGCTGGACAAAAATCAATTTGGCTTTTTTGGGCTCCAAACCTTTTTCCGCAAAACGCTTCGACAGCACGGCATGCAGGCCAAAAACATGCGAACCGTCTAAAATCCAGAGATCAGGCCCTACAGAAAGAGGAAGTGCCAAAAACCGGAAAAATGGAACCAGGTAATTATTTTCAAAAAGTTTCCACTCTTCATCGAGGATATCATGCCCCGGGATAGCTTGTTGAATCGAGATCCTGAATAGGCCCGCAATCGTCTGCCAATTATAACGCCGCAAGATGTCATTCATTCGAAGCAGATTATCCAGATCCGCAGGGACAGAGGAATGCTTCATCCGCTCATAAAAATCACCTTTGCTTGCAACCTCACTGATTTGACTCACAAAATGGTTGAGAACCGGTTGAATCGTTCCCCGGATGGCCTGATCATTAGGAATACCCTTTGAATCTCTTATTCCATTCTTTACAGTAATAATTTCTTTTTCTTTGAAACGTTCCACGACTTTCCTGTTCTCATCGGTAATACTCGCATGAGAAAAACTGGTCGGAAATAAACTCCGGAGACGGTAATGAAGGGGATGCTTTCCTTTTAAAGCCTCGGTGCCCATCAATCCTCCGAATAGATGACGCGCCCATTGAGCAACGCCTCCCAGCTCATAGGGAAAGAGACCGGGCGAGACATATTCCACAAGGCATTCCTGAGAGAGTGATCCTTTTAATTGATCCTGAAATAATTTTTGATAAGCCAGAACCATGCCCTTGGAAGAAAAACGGCGGGCTGCTTTTTTGGCTTCTTTGGAAGCCTGCTTCAAGCGCTGAGGATCCTTCGCAAGACGGATGACTGCCTCGGCATAGCGATCTGCTTTTTCTTGCTGTGTTAAACCCGAAACCGGTACCAATATTCCTCCCGCATCCTGATCCTTTGAGCGGCTTCCCACGACTTCTCTCATCGCCGCTTGATCCGAAGTCACCATTGGAATTCCCAAATTCATGGCCTCAAGAGGAGCGAAGCCGAAAGTTTCATCTTCGCCTGTAAACAAATAAACCCGCTGGGCCTTAGGAAAATTCTGATAGAGCTTCGGAATCTGAGTGGTTTCATAATCTCCGCGAAAATCGGTTATCCGGTCGATTCCTTCGCGTTGCGCCAGTCTTTTTAAGTAATGGTAATAGGGTTTATGCCTCGGATCTCCCCCGATTAATTCCACCCGGAAAGGTTTCCCGATTTGGGCCATATGCTCTGCAACACGCCCGGCGGTGCGGATAAACACAGAAAGATTTTTAAGCGGAGCTATGCGTCCATGATACGTCAAGATCAGATCCGGCTCAGCCGTCTTGGAAATGGCAACGCTTTTGCGCCTCGGCGTTTCCTTAAGCTGCTTTAGCAGGTCATCCCGGCTTGCTTTGAGATCCGTGAGATAGTTCCAAGGATTTTTCTGACTCCATCCTTCATTTCCTCTTAAAGATGAAGCAGGAGCTTCTGATTCATTGCCGGCCTTATCTTCTTTGCTTCTGACTTCCGAACGTCGTCCATCAATACCGCTCTCTTGATAAGCTTCACGAAGGTCTTGGATATATTCATTCAATCTTTTTTCTATCTCCGTCAAATTGAAATCCCAGGTGTCCGGCCATTTTTCGGGTTGAATGTCATGCGCAAAGGAATGCACTGCCGCAAGGATGCCAAGCCATGCCTTTTGGGATTCGGGAATTTGCGTCTGGGTCAATAATTCCAGAGAAGCACTTTGAAGGGCCGTTGTTTTGATTTGATCCAGATAGCGTAAAAACATCCGGGCCTTTGCCGAATCCGATAGATGGCCAGTCTCATCAAGCACCTCTTCCAGTTTTGTTTTCAAAACCTGAACGCCTGTCCTGAGCGTTACCGCATCCAATTTATGACTCGGTCCATAAATAGATGTCAGCGCGTCTAAGTGCGTATCGATTTCGGATAAAACCTCCCAGGCTTTATCACGCTGTTCCGTCTCCCACGGAAATGCCTCGAAAAAATGCTCGAAAACAATCCCGAAAAACAGCTGATCCTGAAGATTCTTGAGAGGGACTCTTTTCTGCCATTTTGCCGAAGCACAAATAGAAAAAATCTTTTTACTGACAATCTCATTCGCCTGGCTGAGCGAAAAAAGATCGTAAAAATACCGGTTAGGCGCAATGCGCTTTTTCTGGGAAATCAAAGTCAGCGTAACGACAAGTTTTTCATAGCGTTCCCGCAGCGCTGCAAGCGGCTGCCAAACCCGGGTGTAAAAAATTTCGTCCGTATTACCGCCGTCTTTTAACGTTGAATCCCCGGCCAAGCTGCTCAAAGCATTGGATACTTTTTGCTCGAGTCCATAAAGTTCCTGGAATGAGAACCCGGATCCATAACCGACCCTCCAAGCCTGGTCGAGTGCCTCTTTATAGGGCCCGATAATTTTAGGTTCAGAAATGCTGCGCAAAGCCTTCACTTCCGGACTCTCCATGTAACGATCAAACAGTTCATGCGCCTCACGAATCACGTCCAGCATATTGCTTCTGACTTCCGAACGGGCGTTGAGGAGTTCTAGGTTGAAACGTTTATGATCAAATCCTTTGAACGGTTCGGCGACCCCTGTTAGGTTTACTATTCCGAGACGGGAAAAAACTTCGTAGGCATCGGCTGCGCGGGTGGCTTTGGGAGCCATGCCAAGGGCGGTTTCGAATTCGTGCGAGCCGAGGGTCATCAGGCGCTTGTAATAATCCTGATGGCGTTTGCTGACGCTGGAAATTTTGGGAGTCACGATGTAATAGGAGTAGCCTTGGCGTTTTAGGATTTCTTTGATGCCGGCTTTGTGGAAACCGCCAAAGACGAGAACGCTGGGGACAGAGGGAAGAGAGAAGATGGAAGATGGAAGTGATTCGCTCGATGTCAGCTTTGCTTTTTCTTCCCTCTTCCCTCTTCCTTCTTCCATCAATGTTTTCTCGATGAACCTCTCCCGCTCCTCCGCCAGTTCATAAAACCTCACCGAATCCTGAATGTTCTTCTCCCATTTCTTGGAGAGCACGATCCATTGATGTTTTTCTTGGATGATGAAATCAGCGAAAGCCTCGGTGCTGAAAATCTGCGGAATCTGAACTCGGCCCGAAGAATTTTCAACTGCAACCGGCGGTGTCTTTAAAGCAAGCGACTCATATTCCTCGGACGAAAGCTGTTTGGCATTGAGACGCTTCAGAAGCGCGAGCTTTTGGTAATAGCTAAAGGTCTTAAGATCTCGTTCTTTGGAAAGCTCGCCCGAAATAAAATCCGTTTCCATTTGCCGGATTTCCCGGAAAAGGGTTTGGGGACGGATTGACTTTATTTGTTCCAGAATGGCTGGGTCTTTGGTAGATTCGGCCGTGAGGAGAGAAAGCGTGGGGTATTTTTGTCCACGGTCCACGGTCGACGGTCCACGGCTGACGGTTTGGCCCTTCTGTGCTTGCCCGCCGGAGCGAAGCGGCAGGCGGGGACCATGGTCTGTGGACTGTCGACTCATTCGTTGAAGATATTCCACCATCCCCAGCTTCCCTTCATCAAATAGAGTACGCAGCTTGATCCACTCTTTCACGGATGCCGGAAAATTCTGATCGATGAGCTTCTGGATCTCTTTTTCCATGGCCGCGAGTTCACGCGCAACCTCTTCTTGGTTCTGAGATGATTTTTTATAAGCCTGGATGTTTGCAAGATGTGATTGGATGCTGTCGGCACCGATGAGCTGGAAATCAGAGGGAAGAGAGAAGATGGAAGAGGGAAGATTCTTGCCTTTTCTTCCTTCTTCTCTCTTCCCTCTTCCCTCTTGCCCCTTTCGGTTAATGTGCGCATACTCCGCCCCGCTCAAACGAAGTTGATCCATTAAAAAGTAAGAGATTTTTTCTTTGAGGACAAGATCCTGGATAAATCCAAAATAACCATCGCTCGGAACCTGACCTTCATAGCCTTCCTCAAAAACTGTTTTAACGCCGTACTCACCTACCAGCAGGTTGATGATTCTCGCGATGTTTTCCTGTGCCTCCAGCGAGTCGTGAGCGTCCTGAATATAAATCATCGTTTTATCCGACGAACCCTGGTGAAATTCCTCGACGATTCCCAAGGACTCGGGAAGTTTAATAGCGCGGGACGGGGGGTTGGGCGAGACACGAGAAGGATATTCTCTTGGGGTGTGTCTCGCTTCCCCCATCCCGGAAAAAGGTTGGGCATAAGAAAGAGATTCGAAAAGGCTGAAGTAAATGGACAGAAAGAGGGCGGGAATTTTCAGAATAATGCGGTATTTTTTTAAAAAAAGGAACACTCGGTTTCTCCCCCAAGAGAAAGATTTTGTAAAAAGTACCTGATCTTTACGTGGAAGGCAACTAGGAGAAATGGGAGGGTTAGGACATCCGTTGAATCGCTAGCGATTGCTAGGAATTGTTAGAATAAAATTTCAAGTTTTCAGCTATCAGCTATCAGCTTTCAGACATCAGCTTTCAGCAAAACACCAACGAATCCATCGCCTAACATTTTTGATGAGAAAAACTGAGAGCTGAAATCTGAAAGATTATTTGTGGGGTGTTTTAGGAATGTAACGAACACCGGGCATATTCTTAAAATCTTCGTCCTGGGTCCAAAGAAGGGCATGATGATGAAGAGCCGTGGCGTAAATAATGCTGTCGGCAAGCGATAGTTTAAACTCATAACCTACATTCGCCGCTTTAATGGCCAGACGGGAATCCAAATCAATGATGAGCCCCTCACTCATATGAGCCACGGCCTCTAGCGCCTCTTGCTCGGTTCGCCGTTGGAGAATGAATTTAAAAATCTCAACAATGGTAATCGAAGGGACAACTAATTGATCGATCTGTTGAATGGGTTTGGCAAAAAGAACACCGTTCGAGCTTCCAGCCAAATATTCAATCCATCCTGATGAATCGACAATGTTCATAACCGGTTTTTCTTTTCCCGGACAAACGAGGTATCCATACCCTTAAGAAAACCTTGCAGTTCTTTCATGGGGCGAATGGGAATGAGCTGAATGCGGTTGTCATAACATATCACTTCAACTTTTTGACCTGACTTTAAATGCATCACTTCTCTGATTTCTTTAGGAATGACCACTTGAAATTTGGGCGAAATAGTTACAGCACTCATAGAACCTCCATCGATGGCTATCTAGTAGAACGATAACACGATCGATCGGAATTTACAAGCTGTTCTAAAAGAATAAACTGAAAGCTGACAGCTGATATCTGAAAGCTTATTTGTGCGGATGTTTATGCGTGGAGGCAATGCGCTTGAGGGCTTCTTCGATGCGGTGATCGGGATACGTGAGAGAAACGCGAAAATAGCCTTCGCCGTTCGGACCAAAACCATTTCCGGGCGTGACCACAATATTCAGATCCGTTAAAAACCGCAGGCAAAGTTCCGCGGAGGTTGAACCGGGAGGAACGGGAATCCAGCAATAAAAAGTGGCCTTGGGAGCTTCAATAGACCAGCCCATATTTTTCATCCCGCTGACAAAAAGATCGCGGCGCGTCTGATAAATGAGGAGATTTTTTTTGCACCAGTCATGCCCGTCATCGAGCGCTCGTTTGGCTGCCCACTGAACCGCTCCGAAAATTCCTGAATCGCAGTTGGATTTTACTTTAGCGAGCAGTTTAATGATGTCCGGATTTCCGATAGCAAATCCAACGCGCCAGCCCGTCATGTTAAATGTTTTGGAAAGAGAATGGAGTTCAACCGCGACTTCTTTGGCGCCGGGAATCTGAAGAATGCTAGGGGCTGTGTAACCGTCATAAACCACTTCGCTGTAGGCCGCATCGGAAATAATCATGATGTCATTTTTGCGCGCGAAATCCACGACTTCCTGATAAAACTCTTTGGTCGCAACCGCGGAAGTCGGATTGTTGGGATAATTGATAAACATAATGCGTGCTTTTTTCAGCACATCATCAGGAATCGCGCCCAGGTCCGGAAGAAAACCATTGGCTTCAAGAAGAGGCATCACATAAGGAACTCCTCCGGCAAAAAGGGTTCCGGAACGGTACACAGGATACCCGGGATCAGGAATGAGAGCGACATCACCGGGATTGATCAGAGCCAGCGGAAGATGGGCAATCCCCTCTTTGGATCCGAGAAGCGGAAGAATTTCAGTATTAAGATCGGCCGTGTATCCAAACCGTGTTTGAAACCACTGCTGAATGGATTTGCGGAACTCCGGCATGCCTGCGTCAAGCGCGTAGCGGTGATTGGCAGGATTTTTCACGCCCTCCAGCAAGGCTTCAATAATAAAATCAGGCGTCGGAAGATCCGGATCGCCCACGCCAAGATCCACGACATCTTTTCCCTGGGCAATCAATTCACGTTTGCGGCGGTCGACTTCGGCAAACAAATAAGGAGGAAGCTGTTTCAAACGTTCGGGAGATTCAATCGTGAAAATTTTAGGGGTCATCGAATGCGGATTGTATCACGGAAAAATGGGTTTGCAAAGGCACGATCAATGATTGGGAAAAATTTCCCGGGGAAAGAGGAACGCCTTACGACGTTCCATACTTTCCCGACGCAGGCACAAAGGCCCGGTACTTGCAGGAACTGATTAAAAGGCCGCTTGGAATTCGCCGCGAAGGCTAAACGCCGGGTCCATCGACACAATCTCGCCGAGAAGTGAAAGGCATTTCTGCCGGATCCCTTCCGCGTACGTCGTGTGCCAGAGGGAATAAAGGCGCAGAAGCCGCCGCTCTTTGGCTCGGACTAAACTATGCACATTTTCTCTCATCTTCATATCCTCGTTCCTTGTGAAATTGATGCGGGTCAAACTGAAACTGGGGATCCAGATACTTTAACTCTTCCGACGCGCGCAAAATCTGAGGCTCCAGGGCTGGATCCTTGGTGTCAAGCCAACGCCCATAAACATCTAGGAAGGTATCCATCTTGAGTTTGCTCAAGGCTTCTTTCTCATAATCCTTCACTTCGGTCATAAACTGGCTAAAGGCCTGATCGCGAAAGTGATTGATGAAGTTAAAGTAATCCCTCTTTGCAATTTTTAAAACGGACTGATACTGATCAAAATAGCGCGATATTTTCTCTAGGACTTCTCCAATCCCAGTTTGCTTGCGGTAAATTCTTTTATGATAGGCCGCTGCCTGATCGTAATAGAGTTTTGCCAATCCCTGATAGTGCTGAGCCGGACGGTTGAAGAAACGATACTGGTTTTTTTTCGCCAAGTCATCAAAGATGGCGGTGTGGATCATCATGTGATCCGCGTTCACCTTGAAAATAAAATAACGAATCGTCCGGTCCTCGGTCTGCCGAACCATCTGAAGCACATCGCTTGTCTCGATCGAAAGATAGGGCTCTGCCATCTCATGATATTCGGGCAGCGACATGGCAAAAAGCAGATGTGCGAGATAGATATTCACGTCTTCATCAAAGAGGTAGTAGTTGGAGGGAAAATTCGCTTGATTACGCGCATTAATGATGGAGCCTAGAATATAGCGGATTGCGGAGTCTCTTTCCTGAGTCGTGACATCAAAGTACAGCCAGCTTTCACCCTTAGGATCATCCTTCTTCATACCTTTCTCCTTAGGCTAACTCACCCCTTTATAGACAATTTAATATGTCGAGATCCTTCACTCGCTTCCTCGCTCAGGATGAGCACTCAGTTGTTGCGATTAACAACTTTCAAGTGCTCAACTAATCTAACTGTAGCATCCGCTAGTAGGAGCGTCAAACGACTTGGATCATTTGTATGTATTTGCTATACAAAGGGTTAAGCGATTTAAAATGGGAGAAAGTTTGGAATGATAGGAATGGAATTAATGAGCAAAGTAGCAATCTCTCACGAAACAAAAACAGAGCTTCGAGAGAGAACCGTTCTTAAAGCGTTAAAAAAAGAGGTGTGAAAATGGTCTCAAATTCCAAGATACAAGAACCAAATCCTCCGCCACAATTTGTCGGACGGATTCGTCCTTGGCGGACAAACAAATGACAAATTACAAATCAAAACTTCAAATTTTGTGCTTGGGATTAAGCATTGCCTCAACAGAGGACGGGTTTGATCTTTTCGAGGAAACTCAGACTCTTCAAAGGCCTGTGAATACGGAATTGAAAAAAACGGTTCATCAACAGCGCCAGCCCCTGTTCGCTTTGAAAACTTACGGAAAGTTTGATGGACGTTTCAAGATCGTGCTGAAGATAATACCGAAGCACGGAAAGCGTCTCTTCCGAAATGGGTTTTGCATCTGGGGTGTCGCGCGCACAATTTTTACAAAGTAGCGCCCCCTGATTCGGGGAAAAGAACGGCTGATCGGAAGGCTTTGCGTGGCATCGGATACAATCCTCTAGGTAAGGAACCCATCCGATCTCCCGCAAAAGCTGAATTTCAAAAAGCCGCGCAAGGCGCTCAGGAGAAAGCGATGGCAAATACCGGTAAGAAAAATCAAGGAGATGAAAAATAACAGGATGGGGATCGTGGAACTCCGTCAATTCATCCACGAGTTCAGCAAAGTAACTGGCGTAGGCGATCGTCTCAAGCTGGGAACGGATCGGTTCATAACTTTCCAGAATAAATCCCTCTGAAATTAGATGAAGATCCGAACGCGTCTTTTCGTAATAGACAATTTCAAGCTGAGTAAAAAGCTCAAAGAGCGAGCCCCGCATTTCCCGCTCCTGGCGCACGCCTTTGGCAATCCCCTTCACCTTTCCGTGAGTCTTCGAAAAAAAAGTGACCAAGAGGGACGAAGAACGAAACGGCAGAGTCTTTAAAACGATCGCATCAGTTTTTTGGATGGCCATAAATAGAAGATACGAGACGCAAGAAACAGAATCATCGTCTCTTGGTCATTGTCTCTTGGTTATTATTTTCTCGCGTCTTGTTTCTTTGTTGATTCCAATCTTTCCTAAAATTTCTGTTTGTTTTCCCCACATTCTCTTCCTCTTGGTCTCCGTATCATCATTCCATCCAAGGACATGAAGAATCCCGTGGCAAATGTAAAACATCAGTTCATAAAAAAAATCATTCCCGTATTCTTTGGCTTGACGCGCAGTAGTATCAAGAGAAATCACGATGTTGCCCTGCAAAATCTTGCCAAGAGCATAGCGCATAGAGCATAGGCTACGAGAATTTTCTCTTTTGTTTTTTGACTCTATGCCCTTTGCTCTCTGCTCTGTGCTGCCGAAGGAAATCACGTCCGTTGCCCAATCATGATTGAGGAACCGGCTGTTCATGGTGCGGATTTTCTTGTCCGTCACCAGGAGAATATCCAGCTCCGATTGATTCACCTTTAATTGGTTGAGAATTTTTCGAACTGCTGTTTTAATTCGAGGAAGGGAAAGCTTGTAGCGTTTCGCTTCTTGACCGATAAAGATGCGATGAGGGACGGTTTTCATTTCCATCTTATGCAAGTCCAAAGAAATTTAAAAACTTTCAACTCGCATTGCCTTTGCAGCGCCCGTGGTTGAGAACCGTCCCCGGGCTTCACGGCCGATCTTCGTGATGATCACAAAAGATATCTACCTGGTCAGGGTGCTGAGGTTTTTCAGGATAAGCCACGCGCGTGTGAAAGATCGCCATCAGATTCTGGACAAAACTCTCCTGGATTTTGTAGAGATCTTTAAGGGTAAGATTACATTCATCCAGCTGACCGTCGATAAATTTATCATTGATGATTTTGCGTACCAGGCGCCGAATGTTTTCAGGGGTTGGTTCTTTTAAGGAACGTGAAGCGGCCTCCGTGGAATCCGAAAGCAACGCCACTGCCGTCTCACGGCTCTGAGGCTTGGGCCCCGGGTAACGATATTCATTCATGTCAATTCTTTGCCCAGGCTTTGCTTCATCCGCAGCCCGGCGGTAAAAATAATAAACCACGCCGGTCCCTTGATGCTCGGGGATAAAATCAAGAATGGGTTTTTTGAGTTTATATTTCATCCCCAAAGCAATCCCGCCTTTGACATGTTCCATAATTTTGAGCGAACTTTCCCACGAGGTCAAAGCCTCATGTTTGAGCTTGGCTGTATTCTGGGAATTCTCGGTGAAATATTCCGCCTGGGCGATTTTTCCGATATCATGGAAATAGCATCCCACCCGAGCCAAAAGAGCATTCGCCTGGATCGCCTCGCACGCGGCTTCGGCAAGCGTGCTCACCACCAGGCTATGATGATACGTCCCCGGGGCTTCCACAATCATGCGCTTCAAAAGCGGATGATTCAGATCCGACATCTCAAGCAAATAAATATCGGTGGTCAAATTAAAAACCACCTCAAAAAGCGAAGCCAGAAGATACCCCATCAAAATCGTCAGGATCCCGTTGATCAACCCCTGGGTGCTCACTTGAAAAGCTTCAACAATCGGCGTCTCAAAAAAAATTCTCAGCAGAAAAAGGACCGAAAAATAGGAAATCCCCACGGCGGCTCCCACCTTCACCAACTGAATACGTCTGCGGATCTTCTGGCCCGCCAGAATGGCAGCGCATCCGGAAATGAGTGTGGCGAACACGACCTCCATATTGAATTTAACAAGCAACGCGGTAAGTGCGGTCATCACCAGTGCACCCACCAACGCAGGAAATGGCCCGGCAAGCAACACTAAAAGAAGGGGCGCTAAAGCTGTGGGCATGAAATAAAGTGAGGATCCCGGCCAAATCGCTACAATTTTTGAGATGAAGAGCGTGAGAATCAGTGAGGTGTGTAGAAGCAAAACCTGGCGAAAAGAAAGAAATGTTTTAAAGGCGAAAAAGTAAAGCCCCAAAAATGCGAGCAAATAAATCAAAGCCGAAAATCCGGCGATCGAAAAAAACTGATTCAAGATCTTGTGCTTTTTAAGCTCCTTTTCAAGATAATCCAGTCTTTCTTTATCTTCAGACGTAATCAGCATTCCCCGCTGCGCCACAAGCTCATTTTTTTTGATCTTATTCATCACCGGGGCCACAGCTTCTACCGCTTTTTTCTGACGGTCCAGCGTCTCCTTGTCATCCCGAGCCGTATTGGGTTTGGCGAAAATGGAAAATAAGTCTGCAGCAGCATTCTTCAGGGTCTTGTTTTTCGCAGCGTCAGAACTTAAGAAACTTTCCGCAAAATGGCGGAGATCTGCCGTCGTATTCATCCCGGAAACCAACAGTGAAAAATCAGGCACGCCCTCACGAACAACGGTAATTTGAACCACTCCCGAACTGATCAATTTTTTTTGCTCCTCCGGATCAAATAACCCTTTGGCAAAACCGATTCGAACCAGGGAACTCACCTGTTCATGGAGGCTTTTGGCAAGGCCTTCTTCAAAGACTACGTGAGAAAGCGTTTTAGAAAGCTCAAAGGTGAATTTAGGAAATGCAGGCTTGAGGACGGGATTAACCGCCTTTGCTTTTTCGAAAGAGTTTACGGCTTCAAAAAAACCGTCCAGGGATTTGAGAGTGGATGCTTGAAGATCCGCATGAATCCGGTAAATCGGCTCCGAAGATTTTTCGGCTTGTTCGCGAAACCGCTCCGTGGCCTTATTATTTTCGTAGGTGAATTCCAGAGAAGAAAAAACCGTGCGCGGGGAAGGGTCTCCAATCATAAACTCATTACCAACCACTCTGTCTTCCGGCTCAAAGCAAATCAGGGCCGCGGCCAAAAGACAAGATCCCCCGAACAGCGCAGCAATGCCCGCCCACCCGAGAAAATTGCGCTTTTGGAGATCAGTGATGGGCAACGGTATTTTTTCGTTCATATTTTTCGTAAGCCAAAACGATCTGCTGGACTAGATGATGGCGGACCACATCCGTGTCATCGAAGATGATAAATTTAAGGCCCTTCACATTTCCAAGCATCATCTGGGCTTCGATCAAACCGGATTTTCTTCCACTAGGAAGATCAATCTGAGTCACGTCACCGGTAATGACCATTTTGGAATTCTGTCCGAGACGCGTAAGAAACATTTTCATCTGCGGGTGCGTGCAATTCTGCGCTTCATCCAGAATGACAAAAGCATCCTGAAGCGTGCGTCCGCGCATATAAGCAATCGGCGCAATCTCAATCACTCCCCGCTCAACGTAGCGGGAAGCTTCTTCAAAATCCACCATATCATAAAGTGCATCATAGAGAGGCCGGAGGTAGGGATTGACCTTCGCCTGAAGATCTCCGGGAAGAAATCCGAGACTCTCGCCCGCTTCCACCGCGGGACGCGTGAGAATAATCTTCGAGACCAGTTTCTTTTTCAGCTGATCTAACGCCGCCGCCATTGCGAGGTAAGTTTTCCCGGTTCCCGCAGGACCAATCCCAAAGGTCACATCATGATAACGCATCGCTTCCAGGTATCTTTCTTGATTCTTGGTGCGGCCCGCGATCAATTTTCCACGGTGAAAATAAGTTACTTTGGAAGCATTATCACTGCTGGAGGATGCTTCTTTTATTACACCGGATTTGGAAGTCGTTTTCTCCGCCTCGGATTCCACGGGTTTGACATTCCGCTGCCGAAACTGTTCCTGGCGCTGATTAAAAAACTCATGGGCTTTATCGACATTCCCATGGCTTCCGGAAAGAGTCAGCTGATGATTACGGGCCGTGATCTTGACCCCAAATTCTTTTTCTGCAAATTTAAGATTTTCATCGAGGCTCCCATAAATCGCTGCTGCTTCGTCATTCGAACTGATCTTAATTATCTTTTCCAAAGTTCATCCTTTTTTTAGTAGGCAGCCGGCAGAATGCAGTCGGCAGTTTCTCTGCTTTCTGCCTCCTGCTTACTGCCTACTGTTTTTTAAGCTGAATTCCGAGTTCATTTAATTGTTTATCCGCAACCGGAGACGGCGCTTCCGTCATCAAACAGGTTCCCTTCTGCGTTTTGGGGAAGGCAATCACATCCCGAATCGACTCGCGGCCAAGCAGATTGGCAGTAAAACGATCAAGGCCCATGGCCAGACCGCCGTGCGGAGGCGCACCGTAGCTGAGCGCGCTGAGTAAAAATCCAAATTTATCCTGAGCTTCCTCGGCGCTGATCCCGAGCACTTTAAAAACTTTTTCCTGCAAATCTTTCCGGTGAATACGGATACTGCCTCCGCCGATTTCCGAGCCGTTCAACACCAGATCATAAGCAAGAGAACGCACTTTGCCGGGATCAGTTTCAAGCAAGGTAATATCTTCCGGACGCGGAGCCGTGAAAGGATGATGTGCCGCATGAAAACGTTTTTCATCCTCATTCCATTCGAGCAAAGGAAAATCCTTCACCCAAAGAATCTTGAAGTCATTCGTCGGAAGATGGAAATAAAGTTCAGCCAAATGGACGCGAAGCGCACCGAGCGCAACGGCAGACGTACGCTCATCACTTGCGACCATAAAAATGACATCGCCCGCCTGCCCCTTAACGGTACTAATCAATTTCGTGGTCCGCTCCACATCAAAAAACTTAGCGATCGGAGAATCTACGGACGACGCGTCTTTCACCTTCATCCACGCAAGGCCCTTGGCACCAAAACCGCCAATCCACTGCGTTAGAGTATCGAAATCCTTGCGTGAAAGTTCCTGACCCGTGGCTGGCGTAAAACAAAGGCCGCGAATCTTGCCGCCCTTATCCATACATTCATTGAAAATTTTAAAACTTCCTCCCTTGAACACATCGTTGAGATCTTTCAGTTCCATTTCATAACGCATATCCGGTTTGTCGGATCCAAAACGGTTCATCGCTTCCTCATAAGTCAAGCGCAGGAACGGTGCTTGGAGATCACGATTGAGCAGCTTTTTAAAAACATCCGCCACCATCTTCTCGACAATGCCCATCACATCTTCCTCATCCACAAACGACATCTCAAGGTCAATCTGCGTGTGCTCGGGCTGGCGATCCTTGCGAAGATCTTCATCGCGGAAACAACGCGCAAGCTGAAAATAGCGTTCGTAGCCGGAGACCATCAAAAGCTGTTTGAAAAGCTGAGGCGATTGTGGAAGCGCGTAGAAACTACCCTGCGTGAGACGCGAAGGCACCAAGAAATCGCGGGCACCTTCCGGAGTGCTGCGCGTGAGATACGGAGTTTCGATTTCCAGAAATTCATGTTTGTCCAGAAAATCGCGGACGACCTTCGTAATCTTGTAGCGGAATGTGAGCGCTTCGATCATGTCCTTGCGCCGCAAATCCAGGAAACGGTATTTGAGGCGGATTTCTTCGTTCACATTTTTTTCTCCAAGTTCAAACGGAGGCGTTGGGCAGGTATTCAGGATTTCCAGAGAATCGGCGAGCATTTCAATTTCGCCGGTGGGAATTTTGGCATTCACGGTTCCCGGCGGGCGTTTTTTGACAAATCCCTTGACCCTGATGACAAATTCGCAGCGCAAGGCCTTGGACTGCTCGTGAATCTGCTCCTTATGCTTACGGTCAAAGACCACCTGCGTCACGCCCCAGCGGTCGCGCAGATCAATAAAGATAATATCTCCGTGATCACGGTAAGTATCCACCCAGCCCGTCAGCGCGGCTTCACGGTCGAGTGCTTTTACATCCAGTTGTCCGCAAGTCGCTGTACGCATCATAAAAAGTCCTCGGTTAATGCATTTGTTTCATTAAAAATGAAAAAAGCTCTTCTTTGGAAACGATATGCTGTTCCTTCGTGTCCATATCTTTTACGGTCCAAGAACCATTTTTTAGTTCATCCGCTCCCAGGATCAAAATAAAACGCGCACCAGCTGCATTCGCTTTTTTAAGATGTTTGGAAAGCGAAAATTCACGTTTCTGAGTTTCAATCCTCAGTCCGTGTTCACGCAAACTAAGCGCCGTAGCCTCAATCTGCGTAATTACTGCCGATTGATCCTCAAGCGGAGCTAGATAAACTTTTCTTTTAGCCGCCTTCTGAGCCAAGAGTCCGTCCTGACTTTCAAGCGACGCGATCAATCGCTCCTGACCGATGCTGAATCCCGTGCAGAAGGAGGAACTGCCTCCAAGCTCGGAATAAAGGCGGTCGTAGCGTCCACCCCCGGCCACCGAATCCTGAGCGCCGAGACCTTTAGCCGTGACTTCAAACACAAGTCCATTATAGTAATCAAGCCCGCGTACAAGACGGCGTTTGATTTCAAACGGAATGGCCCTCTCGGAAAGTTTCTGGGTGATCATTTTGAAATCTTCGCCGAGCGGTGCGATTTGATCCCACGGCGCTTGATCAATCACGCCATGGCAGGATTCCGCCTTGCAATCAAACACACGCAGCACATTTTTTTCAATGCGCCATTGACAATCCTTGCAGAGTTTTCCTTTTACTCCTTCAAAATAACTGCGGAGACTTTGAGCGGACTCTTTTTGCTGATCCACGCTTCCGAGATCATTGATCTTGAGCTTCAGATTTTGCAGGCCTGTGTAAGTTAGAAAATCATAGAGCAGAGTGACGCATTCAAGATCCGCTTCCCAGCCTGTTTCATTAATAATTTCAATCCCGATCTGGTGGAACTGCCGCTTGCGGCCGGCTTGGGGGCGCTCGGCTCGGAACATCGGCCCTAGATAATAGACGCGCAGTGACTTGGCCTGCGTCAGGAGGCCGTGCTCGATCACGGCGCGGGCTACGGAGGCGGTCATTTCCGGGCGCAAGGTCACATGACGGTCGCCGCGGTCCTGAAAGGAAAACATTTCTTTACTGACAATGTCGCTTGTTTCGCCAACCGAGCGCGTGAAAAGTTCGGTATATTCAAGGATGGGCGTGCGGATTTCTTTAAAACCGCGCGCTTCAAAGAAGATGCGGGCGCGTTCTTCGATCCACTGCCACTTCTCAACTTCGCCGGGAAGAATATCTTCCATCCCTCTCAACGCTTCTAACTTCTTCGTCATAAATCTCCGAAAATGAGTTGCGAGATAATATCACAGTAACGGTAACAGTAACAATACTGTCCCTTTTGTGGGTGCATCCCACTTAAGTGGGTATGTCGCCCAAGGAAGAAATTTGCTTCGGCGCTCAGACATCCTCGCCCAAAGCGGCTGCGGAACTCGCGGCGAAGCAAATTTCTTCCTTGGGCTTTGGCTTTTGTAATGGCAACAGCTGAAGAAGACAAAGAGAAAAGTTCTCTGGCGGAACCTCTGAGACAAGAGTTTGCATGTCCGCCAAAGGACGGATCCGTCCAACGCTGTGTGGCGGAGAATGCAAACTCGCAGGCGAAGGGAGTGTCCGCCAAAAAGCACGGACGGATCCGCCGACGCTGTCTGGCAGAAACGAAGCTCAAACCGGTGTCGATCCCCGCGAAGTGAACGTTTCCAGAAGAGAACTTTTCTCTTTGTCTTCGTTTATGGGCTTACCCATTCAAGAGGGACGCACCCCCTTTTGTTACTGCGGTTGTTATTACGTAGATAGAATCGGCAGGAGTTTCAGGAGAAAAGGATTCAGGCTTTTCTTTTTAGACCAGGCAAGTTTCAAAGGCGTCAGGACAAGTTTTCCCGCACGCTTGCCGGCCGAAACTCCGGACTTTCCTTTCAAAAATTGCTCCACGGCAAAAGCGCCGAGCTCGGTGGCTAAAATCCTGTCGTGAGCTGTGGGAGATCCTCCCCGCTGAGTATGTCCTAGGACCACGACCTTATATTCACATCCGTTGAGGGATTTAAGTTTTTTCGCGATTTCAAGTGCGCCGCCTGCTTCGTCACCTTCCGAGATTACAATGATACTGCTCTTCTTCCCTTTTTCCTCACCAGAGCATAAATGCCGGTGAATCGTTTCAATACTCTGCTTTTTTTCCGGGATCATAATTTCTTCGGCACCGCCCGCAATCCCAACGTTTAAACCAATAAAACCGGCTTTGCGTCCCATGACTTCCACCAGAAAAAAGCGCTCATGCGCGTCAGCGGTGTCACGAATTTTATCGATCGCCGCAACCCCCGTGTTGACCGCCGTGTCATAACCGATCGTGGCATCGGTTCCATAAACATCATTGTCGATGGTGCTTGGGACATTGAGGATCTGTCCTTTCCAAAATTTTCCAAGTTCGTACGCGCCGCGACAGGTGCCATTGCCTCCGATCACAATCAGGCCATGGAGATTATTGTCTTCCAGATTCTGGGCAGCCTTTTTAAGCCCCTCTTTTGTTTCGAATTCCTTGCAGCGCGAGGTTTTTAAAATGGTTCCGCCACGATGAATCGTGTTGGAGACAGAACGCGGCCCAAGCTCCACGAATTCATTTTCAAGAAGTCCGTGGTAGCCGCGCAAAAACCCCAGGGTTTCAATCCCGTAACAGTTCGCCATACGCACGACGGAACGAATGGCAGCATTCATGCCGGGCGCGTCTCCCCCGCTTGTCAGAACCGCCAGCCTTTTGATCTGTTTTGTTTTCATCGCATCACCTTTTGCCCTGATTATCGAAACAGGTCTTTGAACCATTTGAGGATTTTTCCAAGCAGCCCGGAATCAAAGTAAACTTGCTTGCCGCAGAAAATACAATCAATACATTCAGACGGAACATGCTTCTGACACGACGGGCAAACCACGGTCTCTTTCCCAAAGTATTCTCTCTCAATCCATTTGCGCCGGAGATT
>SICL01000030.1 GCA_009691445.1 Candidatus Taenariivivens baikalensis
TTTCGATATTCGTGGAGGCGTATGTATAAGCGATGGTGGCTAAATTTAAATGGGCTGCTTCCCGCAAAGCTGTGACATCCTCTTTTTCTTGAAGAGCTGCTGGCAAAGCATTAAAAGCTATTTCAGCGGCTTTTAATTTTTCGTAACCCGGCTTAAGATCGCTATCAATCGCTTCCCTAATAAGATTTTTATTCTGAAGATTAGGCTTAGTGTTGAAAGTAACTACTGTGACGGGTTTGAATAAGGCTATGACGTCATTTTTCGCCTTGATATCCGCCAGTTGATTCGTCAGCTTTTGGAGGCGGCTATCCAACCCCGTTTTGACAGTTTTTAAAAGCTCATTATCTTTATCCAATTTATTCAAGGCCGTCTGAACTTCGTCAATTTTTTGCTGAGTTAATTCCTCGGGTTTCAATGTGTTGAGCTGGTCAATCGTCGTCCCAAGAGCGTCTAACTCTTTACGGGTAATCATCCTTTTCTCCAACTTGGCATCGTCGGAGGCTTTTTTAGCAAGGGCTACACGTTTCGCATCTGCCTCCTGTTTCGCCTGGATAACTTCCGAGTTTGTACGAATCTTTTCGATCGCTCCGTCATAATAGGTAAGTGCAGCGGTTATCTTCCCATTAAACTCAGTGAGATTTGTTGATGCGTTTGCAATCGTGAAATGGAGTTTAAGAACCTCTATGTCAGCAGCAAGTAAACTCGATATGACTTTAATGTAGTCAGGTTCCTGAGCATGTTTTTCACCAAACGCTGCCATAAAGCTTTCTACTCCCCTACGAACCGAGCTAAGCTCGGTGATGCCATCCTGAAGTTTGCGCTCACTCAAAAAAGCTCTTATTTTGTTAAAACTAGCGGTCAAAGCGACTTTGGCCTCGGTATAGACTTTTAATTCGGCAGCCGCAGCATCCTCTACAGCTTTTTTAGCATCACGTTTTTCTTTTTCTTTACTCAGACTTTCAATGGCTGCATCTCGGTCTTTAGCCCTATTTTTAAGGGCGTCTAGTTCTTCCTGGATCTTCCGGACTTCGTCATTAACACCTGCAGGTGGTTGGCCACCCTGCGCTGCAACCTGCTGTTGGGTTGAATGAAAAAGGTGGCTGCTGATTCCATTAAGCATCCGATTGACAGATCCAACGAGATCTGCAGCCGAGGCAAAGAATGGTCCGCTTCCTCCGCCGCCGCCTCCAAATCCTAGCCGAGTGGGAAGATTAGTGGCAGGCGCTGGGTTTAATGCCTTTTTGATTTTTCGGAGTTGGTCTTCGAGTTCTTTTATTTTTTTGTCTTCGTTGTCTTTGATCGTTTTGAGACTCTTCAGTGTTTCATCAAGTTTGCTATCATTAAGGGCGGACGGTTCCTTTATCTTGTCTAACGTCTCTTTCAATAAGCCGTCCGCTTCATTCGGTGCTGGAGTGGTTTTTTCGGGAAGCGGTGTCGGTGTTGTTGTTTGAAGCGCAGGTTTTCCTCCCGTATTCCCTGGATGACGCCGTATGTAATCAAGAGCCTTGAGGGGGTTAGTCAGGAGGATATTGATTTGTTCATACGCCTGGCTGCGGCCATCCGGCGTTGCAAAGCCTTGTTTTTTAGCCAAGACATCGTTAAAAAGAAGTTGGGCGGCCTGTTTGGTGACAGCCGTATCGGGTTGAGCGCTTAAGGCCTGACGAACATGCTGAATCTGCCCTGCCTCTTGCACCCCAAATCCCTCTCGTGCTAATTGAATTTGGTCATAATGAGCGCCCCACCACCGCTCCAAGGTTCCGGCTCCGGAATGAAACACAGTGTCACTGATCGAAATGCCGGCAGAATGTTCAGCTCCATGTAATAATTCTTGCCCCCAGTTGATGGCGTGGTGTTCAACGAAATTAATGGGATGAGAAAATAGATCATTGGGAATAATTTTTGAAACAACCGGAATATTTGAAACAAGAGCATCCGCATAAGCCCCAAGACCTTTTGCGTGGGGATCGTGAAGATCTCCGGCCAACGCGGCGATTTCCGCACCTACAATGAGCATACCTCCCATGGTTCCAAGAAGAGCAAAATAAAATGGCAACCCACCGAGAAAAATTGTTTTGATGACCGCGATAGCAGGTTCAACGACGACATCTCTGATTAAAGAACCATATATTTCATCTCCTGCTCTTTCAGAAGTTAAGCTCGTAGCAAGCAACTTTTTCTTGAGTGCTATCCTGCTTCGGTTATCTCGAAAACGGACATGTGGCAAAAGAACTATCAATTCGTCGATAATTTCTCCAGGCTTCGGATCTGTTGATGGCTCGATGGCTTTTCGCACCGCAGATTCAAACACATCTTCATCCAGAAGGTTAAATTTGCGTGCTTTAAGCCTTGCTCTCCATCCCTGGGCCCCATCTAATTCCGCCTCTTGAAGAATTTTTAGTGAAGATTGAAGAACAGGCAGAATTTTTTCATTTTCGACACTCAGGATCCGCCGGTCATGCATTTTGTTTTTGTGATATTTCGTAAAACTAGGCAGCGTAAGTAAAAAGGATAGAACAAAGGTATTGAGAAAACTGGCAAGATTAAATGCGCTGACAAAAGCTTTGAGGGTAATTCCCACAACCGGCCAACTTGCTATTTTTGTTCCAAGCACCCATTTCCCCGCTCCGAAAAGCAAATTAACTTTTATGCTGATGGGAAGAAAAGCAATAAACCCGCCGGCGAAGGCTCCAAATAAGGCTAATTTCCACCGGCGTTCAATAAATTGAAATGTAGGAATAATCAGGGGCTGAATCAAAACGAAATCGAGGGCCCGGTAAAGACTACCAAACAGTCCGGTGTTATATTTTACCCGGACGACAAGTTTTAAGAGACCCGTCTTTTCAAACACATTTGCCGTCAGGCGTTTAACCAGGGATTCGTGTTTCCAGGATTCCAGCGTGACGCCGTAGTTTTCCTGCTTCCCCTTTGAGGCTCCCAACATCGCCATTTCCAGCACCTGGAGACTCCGGTTTCCCCCCATAAAATCTTTTTTCGAGTTTACCCAGTGATAACCGACAGCACGCATAAAGTAACCATAAAAGAATTGGGCTAGAAGATGCGGCCCCGAGATAAACCCAAAGCGTAGAGATGCTCCAAGTTTTTGTCCCCACGTGGGCTGGTGCCAGATTTCTACCAGTTCACCGGAAAATCCTTTTTGAGTTCTCGAGATCAGGGAGACGTACGATTGTTTATTGTAGTGTTCCATGGCATCGAAAATCGCAAGCCATTGGTCGAGTGAAGTGATCTTGTTTTGGCCGGCGAAATTTTCAATTGACGACATGGGAATGCCATATTGCTCCTGAATCCGTTGTTGAATTTCTCTAATGCTCGGATTAATACTTAAAGTCTGAACATGCTCCGCGTGTTTATATCCAATAACACGTTTAGCTCCCAGATCGAATCCATTGAAATTTATTCGACCCAGATGAAATTCAAAAGTTTGGGAAGACCGGATCAGATCTCCAGAAGGATTTTTTCGTGACTCCTCCCACGAAACAGTTTCCTTCCCTTCCGTAATAACACGCTTGATAAAAAAGGCTCCCAAGGGTACTGCCATCAGTGTGAGAGCGTGAGCAATGGAGAGAATAGCCGCCGTCCAAATGAATATGCTTGCGGCAGCGAGCAAGACAACGGCCCCAATTATAAGCGGAGTCGACCAATGAGATTGTTGATGATCGGAATTCATCGGGTGCGCCAGATTATCAGTCACGGGGGTGGGGGCTGGCAACTGCTCGCTGGTGTTTGCAGTATTTATATTCGGGGCCATTGAATGATACAAAGCGGTGGCGCCGACAGACAAAGCTAAGATCAGGCCAATGAATTGAAAAGTGACCGTGGTTGCTATCGGAGCTAAAACAGGAAAAATGACTGGAAGAACGACTACTGCGACGAGGGTAAGGACGACACCCCTGATGGCTTTAAAAAACACAAGACTGGTAAAATGCCGACGATTTTTTACTGTGGTTGGTTGGGCAGAAGGTTGATCATTCGGGATGAAATCCGTTATAGGTGCGGATGGGATTTGCTCAGATTCCTTGATTGAATTCGAAGCAGAAGTCTGTTGTGATGAGAGGGGCGCGGATTCCGCTGGGTTTTTTTTTGTATTTTCTTGATTAGTATTAGGAGCTACTGATGGAGTACGGCTCGCGATGTTTTTTGCAACCTTTCTATCCGCAATCGCAAGGCCTTGTCTTTGCGCTTTGTCAAAGGGAATGGCGGCAACCAATCTCCCAAGCAATGCACGCTTCTCATGTATGTCGGGTAGAGATTCCAATTTAGCCAGACTGTCATAGGCCTTGATTATTTCCTTTATGAACTCCTGAAGGCGCGTGTCGAATACTCTGTAGTCATGATGAACATTCCCAGTATGTGTTTCTTCTCGCCAGTCTTTATATTTATCCAACACGAGCCGGGCATCTTTGAGTGTTTTATTATTGGCTATAAATGACTTTTCCAAAGCTTTAAGGCTAGCCTGTAAAATTCCAGCACCATCTTCGGCAGCTTGATTTAATTGCAAAAGTAAAGCGTCTAATTTTTTAATTAAGTCCAAATACGGAGTAAGAGTTAATGCCTCTTCTATGCGAAACGCTTCAGCGCGTATAGCTTCTGGGGTGGGCTGTTTCGCGCTTCGGACTTCCGAACGGAGAGGAGGCAGGTTGGATCGTTTGGCGTTTGCCGCGAAGAAAGTGGTTTCCCCCTGGTTCCCTGCTTCAAGCCACATTCGGGCCTCGGAGCGCTGCAAGCCAAGGTGCAGGCGCACTTCATTCCGTTTGTTCGTGGGAATCAGGCCAATAACTGGAACATAATCTCCCGGAACGACTTCAAAAAGTATAAGGTCCCCGCCCCGAGTTCGGCGCACTGTCGCATCTTTAAAAGGCTGAATGATTGTCCGAATGGGTCCGCTCAGCTCAGTACGAAGCCCCACTGCGGCCTTTTCAATCTCACCAATTTTTATTCCGTTAAAAAGTGAAGCAGCGGTTGTTAAATGGATAAGCATTAAAGCGATCCCAGTCTTTTCATTCGCCGTTCTAAAAATATCATCGGAGGCCTGCGCGTGCGAGGCAAGATTTTGCAGAAGACTCACGACTTGACTTTGCGGCGGAATTTCTGATTCGGCGCGCAGCTGGAAGTGAGGATCACTGAGTGAGGAAGATTTTCGCGGTGCAAAATGCTGTTCGAGGAGGATTTCCTCAAGGGCCATCGGAGTTTGTTTGAGGGATTCTTCGTAGAGTTTCTTTTCTGCCTTGGTGTCGATCTTTTTTGTGATGTTGGGCGTGACGACTAAATAAGAATATCCCTGCTTCTCAAGATAAGCTTCAATGCCGGGCGTATGAAATCCTCCCGTGACCAGCGCGCCGATGGTTTGGCCGGAAGTTTCCATCCGCTTGATCGTGTTCTCGATCAAGATTGGGTCGCGCTCAAGGGCAAGACGGTAAAATTCTTCAATGACCGGAAGGTCCTGATCAATCTTAGAGAGTTCTTCGGGAAGCGCTGTCGAGAATTTGAAACGAGTGAGCATTCCGCGCAAGGTCTGTTCAAAGCGTTTCGTGTGAAAGGCTTCCCTGTTTTGATAAAAGTATTCCGCGTCTTCCTTCGTGAGTTCAAAGCGGAACATTTTGATTAGGACTTCGTGGATTTTGAGGAGTCTCGCAATCTCACGCTCGTCTTCATTTCTGAAAAGATGCTCCTTTACGGCTTCTTCCACTTCCGACATTTCCGTAAAAAGATCTGCATTGATGGATTCGTAGAGCTGTACGTATTTCAGGTATTGAAGTACCGCGTCATATTTTTTCCGAAGCTCCGGTCCGGTCATCAACTTACGCTCGTCATTGCGAGCGGAGCGAAGCAATCCCTGTGCATTGAGATTGCCGCGGTCGCTGCGCTCCCTCGCAATGACCAGCTTGTTATCAGGATAGGCTCCCAGAGAAAAAATGGTTTCGATTTCTCTTTGCAGGAAAGCGTAGTAGTCTGAGCGCTTAATTTTTCCAAGTTTATAATCGACAGTCTGGGTGAGGAAGCGTGCGAGATGTTCGCGGGGCATCAAGGTCTTGAGTTCGGAGACCAGGGCTTCGATATTTTTTTTGGCTTCTTCTAGATTGAGATGCTTTTCAGACTCCACGAGTTTAAGCAGTGCGTTCATCCGGGAGTATTGCTGCAACGGAATCGTCAGCTTCTGAGCCGTTTGAAGAAGAAAGGTCACGTAGCGGATCAATTCCTCCCCTTGTTCGCTAAAACGATTCTTTTCTTCGTAGAGATTCCGGAGATCCGGGGAAAACACAAAACGGGAAACACTTTTCAGAATATCCCCCAGCCGAGTCAGGATTTCTTCGTCGTGGGTCTGAAAATCCAAGGCCTTCAGGTAAGCGGCACGGTTTTGTTCGTAGAGCTTTTGATTTTCAATTCCCTCGAGGGCAAGATTGGGCCGGTCAACAATCGCAAGATATTCGGGACCGGTGAGACGTCCTTTCCGAAGGAAAATATCCGTAACTTTCCGCAGAGCCTTTTTATCCGGAAAAAATGAAAAGATTTCTGGAACGAGCGGTTCAGAGGCTCCTTCGAGGTAAACGGTCTTAAGTCCGTATCTATCCCCAAAATGTTTTAGAATTTCGGCAATATTGCGCTGGGCCTCTTCATTGATATGCGCATCCTGAATATGGAGAATAACTTTTGCGCTGGTCCCCTGATAAGAGTGCTTGATCTGACCAATCGCAGAAGGAAGGCCTGATTCTAAAATATTTTTAAGGGGGGATGCATTTTGCGGTGCGGAGGTTTCAGAGGAAACTGAAAGCGGACGGCTGTGGGCAACATCAGACCATCCGAACGATTGTGACGTGAAGATTAGGCACGTGAGTAATGCAATCGTTCTCAGCCAAGGTTTAGATTTATTTGTTTGCCAAGCGAGCATGCGTGTTTGTTTATCCTTATGGATTTTTTTGGTGAAAATTTTTAATTTCCTTGAAAATTCTCATCCCAATTTATCCCTTAACCCTATACTGGTAAAAGGATACTTGAGGAGACGCACATTGTCAACACCGATTAAAAAACTTTAATAAGTATTTATTGTTATAACTTGTTATAGTTAATGGTGTTAGAGTTATAAAAAAGATATAAAAAGTCAATCTAAATGCAAGTGTGAAAGTAAATTAAAAGCAAAAATTAAAGGATTGAAAAAATAGAGAGAAATTAATGAAGGGAAAACGGTCATCACGAGAGAACTGTACTGCTAGCTGTCATCCTGAGACGCTTTTTGTCTCCGCCAAATGACAGCAAGCAAAGCGGGATGCGGGAATCGAACCCGCCTAGCCAGCTTGGGAAGCTGGAACATTACCACTATGCTAATCCCGCTGACAAATCAATTTCGAAATCAAAAATCTCCGCCGGAGGACGGATCCGTCCGACGCTGTTTGGCAGAGAAATCCGAAATTTTAAAACCTTAAAATTTAAAATTCGAGCTTGCTTCGCTTTGCTTGCAATGACGTCATTGCGAGGGAGCGGAGCGACCGCGGCAATCTCAGCGCAACTTGCTTCGTTTTGCTCGCGATATCTTGATTAGAAAGAACAAATTTGTTGAAAGTGCTTCAAACGCTCGTCTAAATCAGCTCGAGTAATTTTTCTTACGGCATCGAGTCCAAAATCCTGAACCGTGAATGACGCGACAATCGTTCCCATTGCCACGGCTTTTTTCATGTTAGTGAAACTTGTGTCTCCCGTCAATGCCAGATATCCCATAAATCCGCCGGCAAAAGTATCACCAGCTCCTGTTGGATCGCTGACCTTATCAATTGGATAGGCGGGAAGCGAAAAAATCTCATGACCATAAAGGAAAAGCGCACCATGCTCCCCTTTCTTAATAAGAACATGTTTTGGTCCCATTTTCGCGATGGCGCGAGCCGCCTTAATCAAATTAGATTCTTCGGTCAGCATCCGAGCTTCCCCATCATTGAGAATAAGGCAGTCGACCCTTTTAAAGACTTTGTGTAAATCTTCCAGCCGAGTTTGTATCCAGAAATTCATGGTATCGCAGGCCACATACTTTAGATTCTCCCGATGAACTTGATCGAGAACCTTTAACTGGAGATTAGGGTCAATGTTGGCTAGAAAAAGAAATTCAGGGTGTTTTTCAAAATGCAGCTCGGGGTTAAAATCGAGAAGTGTATTCAGATCGGTTGCCAAGGTTTGTGCCATATTCATATCCCCGGTATATTTCCCTTTCCAGGCAAAGGTTTTTCCTTCAAGGGTATGCAGATGGGATAAATCGATCGGCCGTTCTTCCAGGATACGCCGGTATTCTAGGGGAAAATCCTGGCCGACGACGGCCACTAGCGCGACCCGGGTAAAAAAACTTGCGACATAAGAAAAGTAGGCAGCAGAACCACCAAAGACTTGGTCCTTTTTTCCGTAGGGTGTTTCAATGGCGTCGATGGCGACGGTGCCGACGACAGCGAGTGGAGAATGCTCAGACATAATTCAACCTCAATTTGTCATATTTTTCACGGAGGGTCTTGGCGGCTAGAAAAGCATCTGGAGCTGAAAAAATGGCTCGAACCACGGCAATGGCAGAAGCTCCGGCTTCAATGACTTGATCCATATTTAATTCGTGAATTCCCCCGATGGCCACAAACGGAATATGCATTTTTCGCTTTACCTGATGAATGAGTTCGAGGCCGACGGGAGAATAATCCGGCTTGGTTGGCGTTGCAAAAATGGGGCCGACCCCGATGTAATCCACGCCTTCTTCCTGGGCTGCCTCGGCTTGTTCCAAGCTATGAGTGGATTTACCAATCAGCATCAACGAACCATATTTCTGGATGCATTCTCGGACAAAGTCGACGGGGGCGTCATTTTGGCCAATATGAACGCCGTCCGCATCCACCGCAAGGGCAATATCAACTCGGTTATTGACGACAAATCCTTTGCCATGATGACGGGAGACTTGGCGAATCTTTAGACCGAGACGAATGAGTTCACGGTCGGTGAATCCGGAGGTGCGAAGCTGAACAATACCCGCGCCTCCACGATAAGCCTTATCCACCTGACTTAAGATGTCAGGGCTGGGTCCATCGCACAGTGTAACGGCGTATAAATTAAAATTTTCGAATAGCTTTTTTTTCAAGTTCATAAAGTTTAAATCGGATCCGTTTAAACGAATCGGAATGTTTTTGAGAAATGGCTTTGGACAGTTCTTCTAAAACCCGCAGGGATTCCTGCCCCCGTTTGAAATTGATCACTGTCGTATCTTTAAGGGTGGGTATCTGTTTTTGATCTCGGACCACGTGGTGCTTTCCCACATCGGCACCTGTATCACGGGCCTGGACTAGGACTCTATATTTGACAGGAAAGGTAAGCAAAGTTTTGGTGATTTCATGCCGGCAATTTTTGAGTTCACGGGTTAGGTTTCGGTCATTCCAGATAAACCGGATTAAATCTTCGGCCACACGGGTAGCTTCCTTGGCGCGGTTATAGTTAGCATCCAATAAACGATAAATTTTTTTCTTCATCATAATTTTTGCGAAGGCTCAGGTCCGTCATTGCAAGGGAGTAGAGCGAGACCGCGGCAATCTCAACTCATCACTCGGGACTTAACAAACAACGTTTTCGTGTCTGTCCCCTGTCCTTACTCAATTCCTAGTTTTTTCAAAACAAGTGTCGTTGAGCGATTCTTGACAAAGGAAATTCGTTTTACTTTTCCGCCCCAGCCTTCTACTTCGTGGGCGCCGACAATCTGATTTTTTTTCCAATCGCCGCCCTTAACAAGGACATCCGGCCGAATCTTGAGAATGAGTTGAAGGGGCGTTGGATCTGAGAAAAGAACAACGTAACTCACAGATTCCAGCGCAGCCAATACTCGAAGCCGATCGTTTTCATGATTGATGGGCCGAGTGGGACCCTTATAACTTTTGACTGAACGGTCGGTATTGACACCGACAATTAAGACATCCCCGTGTGCACGTGCTTTTTCAAGATAAGTCACATGTCCCAAATGGAGGATATCAAAGGTTCCGTTGGTGAAAACAATTTTCTTTTTTTGATGTTTAAGCGAAGCAACGAGAGGACTCAGCTTGGGAAGGGATAGGATTTTTTTTGCGATCATGTCAGGATCCGAAAAGAACCTTTTCAACGGCTTCTGAGATTGCGTGGAGTGCCGTGATATGGACTTCCTGAATATGCGGTGTTAAAGGCGAGATGGCTTTAAACGTCAAAGGGGTTTTGTCCTTCAGTAAACCTCCGCTCACGCCGGTAAATCCGATGCAGATAATTCCCATTTCTTGGGCTCGACTCACAGCCTTAAGGACGTTCTTTGAATTTCCGCTGGTGGAAATCGCAATAAGAACATCCCCGGAAACCCCCAGGGCTTCAATTTGCCGAGAAAAAATATCGTCGTAGGAATAATCATTGGCAACGGCTGTGAGGATTGAAGTATCCGTGGTCAGTGCCAAGGCGGGCAGGCCCCGGCGTTCGCGGTGAAACCGGCCGACAAACTCTGCTGCGATATGCTGACTATCCGAAGCGCTCCCGCCGTTCCCGCAAAGCATTAGTTTTCTTCCATCCCGGAAACAGCGGATGATTTCAGCCGTAATCGTCTCTAGGATCTGAATTTGGGCTGAGGTGAAGCTTTTTTCAATGGCGGTTTGATGAGCACTTATTGAGGCTTCGAAAATTTCATGCAACATATTTTTAACCAAAAAAAGTTTCAGCGAGTTGATAAAATTCAAGAGGTACAGTTTTAAGCTCGCCCACGGCATCCTGTAGTGAAACGGAAACAATATCGCGTCCCTTCAAACTTACCATCTGACCGTATTTTTTTTGCTGAACTAGTTCATAGGCTTTGACGCCAAATCGGGTGCCAAGCACGCGGTCAAAGGCCGTCGGAGATCCTCCCCGTTGAATATGTCCCAAAACTGTGATTCGTGTCTCAAACCCCGTTTTCTTTTCAATCAGTTCTCCGATCGTCTGGCCAATGCCACCAAGACGTGCGTGACCAAATTGATCCAACGATTGATTCACGGTGACATCATGATCTTTTAGCTGGGCCCCTTCGGCGACGGCCACGATGCTGAAGGTTTTTCCCCGGCTGTGGCGGCGCTTGATTAAATCACAGACTCGTTCAATATCGACAGGAATTTCAGGGATGAGGATAATGTCTGCGCCGCCAGCGATTCCAGCTTCAAGAGCAATCCACCCCGCGTGCCGCCCCATCACTTCCGCAACAATGACGCGGTTATGAGATTCTGCAGTGGTGTGAAGACGGTCAATGCATTCCATGGCAATATTCAGGGCCGTGTCGTAACCAAACGTGTAGTCGGTAGCGTTCAAATCATTATCGATCGTTTTAGGAACACCTACGACATGGACGCCATCCTTGAAAAGTTTATTGGCGGCACCCAGCGTATCTTCTCCGCCAATGGCAATCAGGGCATCAATCTGATTATTCTGGAGAGTCGCTTGAACTTTAGCAACGCCGCCTTCAATTTTATAGGGATTCGTGCGCGAGGTTCCAAGGATCGTTCCACCTTTGGGCAAGATTCCTGAAACGGAATCAAGATCCAGCATCGTCATCTCATTATTCAAAACGCCCTTCCAGCCATTTTTGAAACCTATGACCTGACTATTATCCATGATGGCCTTGCGAACGATAGCGCGGATGACTGAATTAAGGCCGGGGCAATCGCCGCCACCAGTTAAAATACCTATTTTCATTCTTTTCTCCTTAAGGTTATCAATTTGGAATGATTAAAGGGCAGCGTGTTCTTGTTCAAATATCTCAGATTCTACTTCATGATCTTCAATGCGCTGGACATCGCAGGCAACTTCAATCCGGGATTCTTTTCCAACAAGTTTTTTCAGACGGGCGCGGGTTTCTTCCTGAATTTCCATGAGCAATTCCTGGATTTTCCCACCCGACCATAAAATAAGTTTAATTTTAATTTCAATATCCTTATTTCGGATAGAAGATAGAATTTTGGATTCTTTCACCAGATGAAATCGTTTTAAAACTTTGCGGGTGATATCTTCCATCGCGTGGACGGAGATGACAATCGGCCCCAGTTCGCTTTGCAAAATGATCGCGTCCGCCTTTCCTTTCTTAATCATGGTACGAGCAAATGAAAGCCCGACTGCGATGAAGACAAGGCCGGCCATAATGGTCTGGATGGATTTCCACGGGCTATCATAAACCTCTCGAATCCGGATCAGGATCTCATCCATTGAAAGGACGTGAATCCCAAAAATAATCAAAAGACTTCCCAGTGTCAGAAAGGCAAAAAGAGTAAAAATATGCGTAAAAAAATTAAAGACTTTCATGAGGCTTTTTCCTGGAATCAATCTGATCCTGCTTTTCCTGAATCATATTCATATCAATAAAGTTGGTATTCACCGCGCCTTGCCTAAAGCGAGGACGGTTTAGGATTTTTTCATGAAGAGAAATCGTGGTCTTGATGGGACCAATCACGGATTCTTTAAGGGCGCGGAGCATAATTGAAATCGCATCGTTTCGGTCTCGGCCGTGCGCAATAAATTTTGCAATCATGGAATCATAATACGGAGGGATGGTGGCTCCCTGAAAGCCGTGGCTGTCAATTCGGATCCTTGGACCCCCGGGAATAATCCAAGTATCAATACGACCGGGAGACGGCATGAAATTATTGTCCGGATCTTCGGCGTTGATGCGGCATTCAATGGCGTGACCTGTAAACTGGATTTTATCCTGCGTGTAGTTTAGTTTTTCTCCACTGGCAATTCGGATTTGCTCCTTCACAATATCAATGCCCGTGACCATTTCAGTCACGGGATGCTCGACCTGCAAACGCGTGTTCATTTCCATAAAATAAAAATTCTCGTCATGATCGACAAGGAATTCAATGGTGCCGGCATTTTCATACTTCAGGGCCTTGGCCACCTTGATTGCGGCATCTCCAATTTGCTTTCGTAGCTTTGAGTTGAATCCGGGGGCCGGAGATTCTTCAATTAATTTTTGATGTCGCCGCTGTACCGAGCAATCCCGCTCGCCTAAGTGAACCACATTCCCGTGACTGTCCGCCAGTATCTGGATTTCAATATGGCGCGGCTCTTTCAGATATTTTTCAATGTAGACTTCTCGGTTCCCGAACGCGGCTTCCGCTTCTGCTTGGGCTGTCAAAAAAGCGCTGATAAGCTTACCATCGTTATGAGCAACTTTGATCCCTTTTCCGCCCCCACCCGCAGTGGCTTTGACCGCAATGGGGTATCCGAGTTTCTTGGCGATCTTCAAGGCCTCTTCCTGATTGGTTATGATTCCTTTGCTTCCTGGAATAATGGGCACACCGACTTTCGTGGCTTCCAGCCGGGCTTGAGACTTATCCCCTGCTAGGCGAATACTTTCAGGTTTTGGACCAATAAATTTAATTTGGCAGGATTCGCAGATTTCAGCAAAGTGGGCATTTTCCGCTAAAAAACCGTAGCCGGGATGAATGGCTTCAACATCCGCAATTTCGGCTGCTGAAATCAAAGCGGGAATGTTGAGATAGCTTTGCGAGGACGGGCCTTCTCCGATACAGATCGCCTCGTCTGCCATTCTCACCGGCAGTGAATCGCGGTCAGCTTTAGAAAAGACGACAACGGAGACGATGCCTAGCTCGCGACAGGCTCGAATAATGCGTAGGGCAACTTCACCGCGGTTAGCAATAAGGATTTTTGAAAACATAGACAGCTCTAATTCTCGATGGATGAATTCATGCAGATGTGGCTAAGCTTTTTTGACCTTAAAGAGAGGCTGGTCAAATTCAATCGGTTGACCGTTTTTCACAAGCACTTCCAGGATTTCTCCGGATACTTCCGACTTAATTTCATTCATGAGTTTCATGGCTTCGATAATACAAAGCACATCGCCATCTTTAATTTTTGATCCAGTAGTGATATAGACAGGCTGGTCAGGGGCCGGAGAGCCGTAGAAGGTTCCAACCATCGGTGATTTAACCAAAACAACGTTGGACGGCAGTACTTCAGATCCTGACGCAATAGCCGCGGGCAAAGACTGCTGTGGGGCTGAACTAAAAGCCGGCACCACGGCCACTGAGCGTGAATTCACGTTATGCATTTCAATGCGATCACTTCCCCCCTTGCGGAATTTGACCTTCAGACCATCCTTGTCAATTTCAAGCTCGGTGAGATCATGTTCCGACATGAGTTGAAGCATTTCTTTGATTTCTTTCAGGTTCATAGAATGATTCCCTCTAAACGATTAAGCATTCGTCACAAGTTAGGATGACTTCCTGCGAAGCATTTTAATCGTATTTTCAAGAGCTTGCAAGGCTTAGCTCTTCGGTTTGGCTTCCTGGATCAGCATCACGGGTATTCCATCACGAATGGGATATTGTAATCCGCAGGCAGAGTTTTGACAAACCAGCCAGCTATCATTTTCACGAATGGTAGATTTACATTTCGGACAGGCCAGAATTTCAATAAATTTCACATCAAGCGCCATGCGGAGACTCCATTTCATGAATCATTTTGGGCTGTTTCTGGCCGTAGATCGCAAAAATAATGCCGCCCAGAAGTCCGAAACCATACACAACAATATCGACTAAAATGGTGAGAGCCAAAGCCCGCTCTGCAGGGAGATAATAGCTGAAAAGATAAATGGCTCCGGCTTCCCTAACTCCCAGGCCACCAAAGGATGGCGCCATGCTGATAATGACCGTAATCGGTACAATGGCAAAAAAGATTTGCACCGGCAAGGGGTTTCCCAAGCTGTGGCAAACAATATGATAAAACAAAACAATGAGCGCCTGAATGGTCAAAGAAAGAAGAACGGCACACGCCATCGGACCAGGATGGGATTTATAATCATGGATTGAAGCGTAAATATTTTGAAGGGACTGTTGGATTTTTTTTGAAGGAACGAGAAAACGGAAAAACCTAAACCCGGAGGCAAACTTTTCACTGATAAAAAAAAGCGCCGTGAAAAGCAGAATCCCCGTAAAAATATAGACAGAAATAAACACAGCTGGGATTTTAATTTCATTAGAAAAAAACGCCACGGCGAAGACTGCCATAATCATAATCGCCACAAAACCCATAAGTCTGTCCACAACCACAGAAGTGGAGGCTTTGATTTTATCCTTGGTGTGTTGAGACGCGTAGTAAATCTTTGCCACATCGCCCCCAATGGCGGAAGGAAGAAAAAAACTAAAAAAGAGCCCTATGAAATTGATGCGAAGAACCTCTGCAAGCGACGTCGTGATCTTTTGAAGGCTCCAGATGAGACGCAGACGCAGCGCAAGAAATAACGAACCTAGAAAATAGACACCGATGGCCAAAGAATAGATTTTCCAATCTACTTCGGTGCGAAGGATATGGGCGGCCTCCGCAAGTTTATCGCGCATAAAGAAAACAATCAGGGAAATCGCGAGGATACTTATCAAGAAACGAAGGATTGTACCAAAGAGCTTAGACTTCATACACGCTCGGCAAATTTCATTTGGAGTTCTGCAACGAGGGAAAGAAGCACCTCTTTTTCTTCTGGACTGGTATTTCCCTCCACTTTGTCCTTCAAATCCTGCAACAGGTTGATGATTTCCTGAGCAGCCTCCAGATTGATTTCAGGTTGGCGGGTCGACGGATTCGGAATTTCTCCTAAATGCATCAAAACCTGGTAACCCAGAGATGACAGGAGATTCATGAACGGTTTAGATGTTTTGTGCACTGGCTGCTTGGGTGAGCCAGTTGATGTCTCCTGAGCGCGGTGCGGCTCCGCAGCAGGTAGAGAGGCCGGGGACGTAGCTTCCCTTTTCTGAACAGTACCTTCTTTCCAGGAGGAGTCGACTTTTTTATCCGGAAACCGTATATCTTTATCCCAAGTCATAAGAGAATCTGCCGCCTAGCATCTAAAAAAAAGAGGCTCCCGGTCCTGTGGAAAATACGGTGACCGAGAACCTAAAATTCAGTGTTACAGGATGTCTTTTATATCCAAACAGCGATATAAAGTCAATGGGAATTTAATGGAAATCACTTACGAAATAAACTCAATCGCTATCCCTAACTGCTTTTTGTCTAACTCTTTACGTCGAACAAACCCTTTCAGACGATATTCTTCCTGGAAATTCCCACTCGGATGAATCAAGACTTCTGCTTCAAGGCCGGTAATCCCTTCCAATTCTTCCATGCGACGAGAGGCATCCAGATCAAGATATTTCGCAAAAAGGCCGCCCTCTGAAATATTGGTGGCAATCGCCCTGGATTCCACAATGTCCCCATTTTTTAGAGAAATTTTGAGATGTAGCGGCAGGGCCACGTGCATGCGTTTACTCCGGCGGCGTTCCATTTGAATTCCTGGAGGAAGATCTTCCCCATTAACCTGAACCCTTGGAAATTCTTTAGTCTTTTCCTTTTCCAAAAGAAAAGGGCCCAAATCTTCAGCCACCTGAACCTCGGAGTCGCATATGTGGACGTTCCGCGGCATATAGGTATTTTCAAAGAGGAGTTTGATGCTAGACGAAGCGCCGTAAATCACACTTCTCTGCGGGCGCAGGCACGCGGCCAGTAGTTTACGCACTCCGAGAAGGTCAAGGCACGGCATTTTTTGAATATTGAGAATAATACGCTGAAGACGGTGGCGCCGAATATTCTTCTGGATTTTCCAGGCGACCGCCTGAAGATCCTCCTGAGTGGCATCGCCTTCCAGGTCGAATACGCGCACGCTTCCAATTTCTCTGCTGCTTAATTTTAATTTACTCATGACTCATTCCCCTCCACGATGCGATCTGAATTTGATCCGGACTCTCCGGCGATCATCGCATCCAAAAATCGTTTGAGAAGCCATTCCGATGGCTCTGTCATTTCATAGAATTCAACGCCCATCCCCTGGGCACGGGGATCCATGTGAATAATTTTTCCTTTGACGGTGATGAAATCTCGATAAGATAAGCGAATTTTAAAATCCAGAAGTGGAAGGTCGTAGAGGTTAATATTTTTCCGGACTTCAATCTCGGACTGGGTATCAATGAATTTAGCAAAAAGCCCCGTAAAGGTCAGATTCGTGGCCACCATGAGCAAGGAGATACGCTTTTGATCTTTAAAGAGAACGTTTGTTTTGACCGGAAGCGCTACCGGCAGCCGGGGATATTTTCGCTTTTCTGAAAATTCGTTTTCTTCATAGTCTTGAATCAGTTCATTCCGTAAATAAAAAATCCCGTCTTCCGAGTTTTCAAAAATGCATATTTTTTTTTCAGGATTTTCCAAAAGAAGTTCTGCGGCAAACGTATCACGCGTAATCACGGCGCATTTTTCAGCCCCTCTGAGACTTGCCAGAATTGCTTTTGCCCCTTGTTTATCAATCGATCCAAGATGTTGAGTCGTGAGCATCACGGCATAAGGGTTTGTCTGCTGAGTAAACCGCTGCTGAACATTAAGGAGACAGCGTGATGCAAGAGTTCCCTTAAAATCCCCCAAGAGATCGAGGATCTGAACCTGGCCGATTGTTTTATGGAGCACGTCTGCATTCATATTTGCACCTAAAACAAGCGTACACTGTGTCTTTATAAAAAGCTAATCAATCTAGATTTTTTGCTGCCGAATAATGGGCGTCACGAAGATGGCTTGGAACCTCAAGTACTTTCCCCTGCTCAATATCCTCCAGAGCTTTCGAGATGGCAAGATAGCTCGCTGTACTCTTGGGCGCAAGGGACAGATAAGCGACGGTTTGAGACAAGATAATGCGTGCCTCAGGCAGCCCAACGCATTCAAGAGCCTGCAGTGTTGCCGCCGTTAAAATTAAGGCTTGTGGATCTGCATTGCCGATATCCTCCGAGGCGAAAATGAGCATACGGCGGATAATATACCGAGGGTCTTCTCCAGCATAAATCATTTTAGCGAGCCAATAAATCGCCGCGTCTGTATCCGATGCCCGCATACTCTTAATAAAGGCGCTGATCGTATCATAATGATAATCCTCATCATGGTCGTAGCGGACCATTTGCTTCTGAGAGGATTCCTGGGCAACCTGGAGATCAAAGACAATGATTCCGTCAGGATCAGGGGGGGTGGTCATGGCGCCAATTTCCAAAGTATTCAGGGCTTTTCGGGCATCTCCCGCAGAGTGTTTGGCAATCCATCGTAGGACGGGTTCACTGCTAGAAATTTTTAAATCACCAAGTCCCCGAGAAACATCCGTAAGAGCGCGTTGCAAAAGGTGGAAAAGATCCTCTTCAGGGATGGGCTTAAGCGCCAAGATCGTTGAGCGCGAAATCAGAGGTGCGTTCAGTACAAAGTAAGGATTATGAGTCGTGGCTCCAATCAAGGTGAAGTCCCCCTGCTCCATATAAGGCATCAAGACGTCCTGCTGAGATTTGTTGAAGCGGTGAATCTCATCGATAAAAAGAAGTGTGCGGAGATTTTTTTTCCGTTTCAGGACAAGCGTTTCATCAATCACTTTACGAAGCTCCGATACGTTGGAGGTGACAGCATTAATGGCCATGAAGTGGGATTTGGTCTCCAGTGAAATGACTTTCGCCAGCGTAGTTTTCCCGGATCCCGGAGGGCCGTAAAAAATGAGGGACATCCAACGGTCAGATTGAATGGTGCGGGGTAGAAGTTTTCCAGGCGCCAGCAAATGATCCTGGCCCAGTACTTCTTTTAAGGATTGGGGGCGCATGCGTACTGCAAGCGGCCTATCCCGAGACGTTATCTCCGAGGGAGAGGATGTTTCGCAAAGACCGAACAGGTCGTCCACGATGATTTCTCCGGAAAGGCTTACGATTGAAAGGTTGCTTTGAATTTTTCTTGAAGCTCAGCCGCAATCTTGAAATGAAGCTCGTGAATCTCCTCAGAACGTAGCGTCACTTGGGGGGACTGATAGGTTACCCGGTACGACAGATTTTTAAATCCCTTTGGAATTCGGTCGCCTCGGAAGATGTCGAAGAGTTCACTTTTTATGACCAGAGAACCGCCTAGGATTCGGATGGCCTCTTCAACCTGGCCAGATTTTACTTTGTCTTCAACGATCAAAGACAAATCCCTTTCCATGGAAGGATATTTTGGCAGCTCACTGAAATGAGATGAACCTGTTAATTCCTGACGGATACTCTGCAGGGAGATTTCCGCATAAAAGACTTTTTCTTCGAGACCCAATTTTTGAAGAAGCCCGGAGTTAACAGCGCCTAGAAAACCAAGTTCGTTAGCCCCTGCCAAGATTTTCTGGCAAACGCCTTGATCCATGAACGGTGCAGGCGAGGAATTGAATTTAATTTTATCGGGCCCAAGCTTGCGATCGAAAAACTCCTGAAGGATTCCTTTCAGGTCATAGTAGGTAGCTCCCCGCCCGGTATCGAGCCAGTTTTTCGGCCGCCAGTCTCCCCAAATACAAAGACCTAGAGTTTTTTCTTCCTGAGGCTGCAAGCGGGCCGGATTCCACGTATAGAGATTAGCAATCTCAAAAAAGGCACCGGACTTAGCCTGATGGTCGATGTTTCGTTGAAGCACCCCAAGAATGCTGTGGAGAAGAGTCATCCGCATTTGGTTTAATTCCTGATTCATGGGGTTAATAATGGCAACGGGAAAATTCCCAAAGGTTTCCATTTCCGGTCCGGGATCCTTCACCAGACTGAAAGTAACCGTTTCATAAAATCCTTGACCTGCAAAAAAGTCTCGGGAGTTTTCAATTAAAGCATGAAAGGATTCAAACGAACTTTGATGAAAAAGCGGCTGGGTCACAGGAAGAGTTTCAGGAATATGATCGTAGCCATAAATTCTGGCAATTTCTTCAATCAGATCCACGGGCCGAGTCAGGTCTGGCCGAAAAGAAGGAATAACTGCTTTGATTTTTTTCCCGGATAATTTGATCTGGAGTCCCAAACGGGAAAGTATCGCTGCCGATTTTTTAATGGGAATATTAGTGCCGAGCTGATTTTCCACGTCCGTTTCATGAAGGACAATAACGCTGGAAAAACTTTTTGGTTTTTTACCAACGCGGAGAACTTTTCCTATTTGACGCGGTTTAGCAAATTGACAAATGAGATCTAAAGCGCGGTCGCGAGCCTTATCCACCATTTCAGGATCAACTCGTCTCTCAAACCGGTAGGACGAATCTGATTTTATTGCATGGCGGAGAGATGTTTGGCGGACCCCACGAGGCTGAAAGAAGGCTGATTCTAAAAAGACGCTCTGAGTATCGGAGTGAATTTCTGAGTTCTTTCCACCCATGACACCCGCTAAGGCCAGTGCTTTTTCAGGATCAGCAATGACGAGGTCATCTTGTGTCAATTTTAGATCATTTCCCTTGATTGGGGTAAAAGCCTCACCCTGTTTTGCCCGCCGAATAACAATCCTCTTGCCTGAAAGAAACCGGGAATCAAAGGCGTGTAGAGGCTGTCCCGTTTCCAGGAGGACGTAATTGGTAATATCCACGATGAGTGAAACCGATCGCATTCCGCAGGCTTGAAGACGATCCTTAATAAAATCAGGCGTAGGACCCGGCTGTATACCTTCAATCAAAATGCCGGTGTAGTAGGGACAGCTTTCTTTTTCTTCGAGCGTAAGTTTAAAGTCGTCGGGAACTGAACCGGTTTGAATCTTCATCCCGTCCCCTCGCCCAAAGGGTAACGTTAAAGGAATATTTTCAATGGATGAAATTTCACGGGCAACGCCCAAATGTGAAAGCCAGTCAGGACGATTTGAAGTGATTTCGATTTCCATTACTTGATCATTGCCGAATGCGTCAATTGCTTTCACCTCAAGACCGGCCATTGTCAAACGCTCCGCGATTTGATCGGGAGGCGCTGTCAGTTTCACAAAATCCTTGAGCCAGTTTAAACTGATCTTCATGAGAATTGTCTCAAAAACCTGAGATCGTTTTCATAAAAATGACGGATGTCCGTGATTCCGTGACGAAGCATGGCTATTCGTTCCACCCCAAGACCAAAAGCAAACCCCTGCCATTTTCCTGCCGGATAGCCCACGGCCTTGAAAACATTGGGGTCAACACTGCCTGCGCCTAAAATTTCAAGCCATCCACTTCGAGATCCCCAGGCGATATCAACCTCAACACTGGGTTCGGTAAAGGGAAAAAAATGAGGACGAAAACGAGTCTTAGTTTTAGAACCAAAGAGCTCTCGTAAAAATAAATTGAGAACGCCTTTCAAATTACTAAAGGTAACTTTTTGGTCAACTAGGAGACCTTCAATTTGATGAAACATAAATGAATGGCTGGCATCCACAGTGTCCGGACGGTACACACGACCGGGAGCAATAATTCGGATCGGCGGTTTTGTTTCCTCCATAACACGGATCTGAACCGTGGACGTCTGAGAACGAAGAAGGTGCTTTGAGGGAGTATAAAAGGTATCAAACGATTCACGAGAAGGATGATCCAGTGGAATATTCAGAGCCGTAAAGTTGTGAAACTCAGTTTCAATCTCGGGACCATCCACAATTTCAAATCCCATCTTAGTAAAAATCTGGCAGATTTCACGAAGGGTCTGCGTAATCGGATGAAGAGCTCCCGCACGAGGGGCAATCGGAGGCAGAGTTTCGTCAAAAAACTCTCGAGGAGTATCTGTCGAAAGGAGCTTCTCCTTTAAATCGGAGATCCCACTTTCAATGAAAACCTTGACGCGATTAATCTGTTGTCCAAAAAGTTTTCGGTCTTCAGGGGCAAGGGTTTTAAGGTGGCCCATGAGCAGTGTGACTTTTCCGTTTTTACCAAGGAAGTAAATCCGGAGTCTCTCAAGATCATCAAGAGAGCGGATACCCCTGAGGGCTATATCCGCTTCTTGTTCAACCAATGCAGTCGCTGTATTCATGGACGATGAGCCCACTGGTTGGGCATGATTGGGTGTTAGACTTTACTTGCAGGCTGGGCGATGAGAGTCGTTTGAACCAGCTTTTGGATCGCTGTTTCATCACGAACGGCCAGTTCAGCAAGAGACTTCCGGTTCAGACGGACATTCGCCTTGTTCAGCGCATGAATGAAACGAGAAAAGGTCGTTCCATACTCACGGCAGGCCGCATTGACACGGATGATCCACAGCTGGCGCATATGGCGTTTACGCTGTTTGCGGTCGCGGGTAGCAAATCGCATTGCACGGCGAACGGTTTCCGTTGCTGTGCGCAGAAGACGACGTCGTCCTCCGACAAACCCCTTGGCGCGTTTGAAAATTTTATTCTTACGGCGGCGTGTTGCTGGATTATTCGTTGATCTTGGCATGAATAAAAACTCCTCTTAAACCAATTCCTGATTAACCATAAGGAAGCATTTTTTTGATATTACCTCGATCGGCTTTATCAAGTTGCTGGGGCCTTCGGTTCTGTCGTTTATGTTTCGAACTGCGATCCGTCAGCATATGACGGCGTAAGGATGCTGAGCCGATTACTTTTCCGTTTCTCGTAACACGAAATCGCTTCCGGACAGCTTTCTTTGTTTTAAGCTTTGGCATTTTTCGGTTCCTCAGTAAGTTTGGCAGTCATGGCTTGATTGGCGATTTTTTTCTGTTCTTCCGCAGCCATTTGCGCTTTTTTTAAGGCGTTTTTCTTTACAGCGGTCATGGGTGAAAAATAGATGTGTATCAAATTACCTTCGAGGCGCCCATCACGCTCGATTTCTGCCACATCCGATAAATCCTTTTTGTAACGCTCCAGAATTTTTCTCCCAAGATCCATATGTGTAATTTCGCGACCGCGGAACATCATGGACAACTTGACTTTATCACCCCGCTCAATGAAATCACGTCCGTGGCGGAGTTTTGTTTGAAAGTCGTGCTCTTCGATCTTGGGTGTCAGTTTTATTTCTTTAACGTAAACAACTTTCTGCTTCTTCTTGGATTCTTTTTCTTTTTTATTGATCGAATAAATATATTTTCCGAGATCAATAATTCGACATACCGGAGGTTTTGCCGTAGCCGCCACTTCCACTAAATCTAATTCCGCTTCCTGAGCCTTTAAAAGCGCTTCTTGAATTGTAACAACCCCAATGGGTTCTCCGGTCGCGCCAATCAAACGCACCTGTGGAACCCTTATCTGTTCATTCGACCGTACACGGATATTTGAGTGGTGATGATTTGAACCGCGATAATATGGATTAGGTATCAATGATTCTCCTTTATTGGTGAACTACGGATTACGGCGAAAGGTGCACTATAATAAGGATTTCCGCCTTGATTTGCCAGTACAAACTTAGAAACCTTTATCGGCCACTTCCCTTTGAAGCATAGAAATGATTTCATCCGGGGATAAACTCCCAAGATCCTTGCCCCCGCGCTTTCGGACTGAGACTTGTCCGGAGGCTGCTTCCTTATCGCCCAAAACAAACACATAAGGTATTTTTTGGAGCTCAGCTTCGCGTATCTTTTTTCCGACCTTATCATCCGAAAGATCACCCTCGGTTCGAATCCCTTTGGCTTGGAGCAGGCTAATCACTTCCTGGGCGTGGACCCGATTTTTTTCAGAGATCGTGAGAACCCGTACCTGCGTGGGCGCCAACCACAAAGGAAAATCTCCACCATAATGCTCGACCAAAATACCGTAAAAACGCTCCACAGATCCAAAAACAGCGCGGTGGACCATCACCGGACGTTTTTGATTGTTTTCCGCGCTAATATAGGTAAGGTCAAATCGTTCGGGCATTTGAAAATCTAATTGAATCGTTCCGCATTGCCATTCACGGCCTATTGAATCCGTAATCTCAAAATCAATTTTAGGACCATAAAAGGCACCGCCGCCCTCATTAACTTGATAGGAAATTTTATTATGATCAAGAGCGGATCGGAGGCTTTGAATCGCTTTGTTCCAGATTTCATCGCTTCCCATAGAATCCTTCGGCCTTGTAGACAATCCAATCTTGATGTCATTAAAGCCAAATGTTTTATAGATGCGGAGGATTAACGCAATGCAATCAGAGATCTCTTTTTCAATCTGGTCTTCGGTGCAGAAGATATGTGCGTCATCAATCGTAAACGTATTGACGCGGAAAAGGCCATGCAAAACACCAGATCGCTCACGCCGGTGAACTTGGCCTAACTCCGCCAGTTTTAAGGGAAGCTCTCGGTATGATTTTTGCGCCGTGCTGTACACGAGCGTGCTGCCCGGACAATTCATGGGTTTGACGGCAAAGCTCCCCTCGTCCACCTCCGAGAAAAACATATTTTCTTTATAATGATCGTAATGCCCGCTTTTGCGCCAAAGAATATCTTTGAGCATTATGGGTGTCTTGATGATCTGATAGTTTTCCTTACGATGTTCTTCAAGCCAATAGGATACAAGTGAATCATAGATGCGCATTCCTTTGGGATGATAAAATGGCATGCCCGGCGCTTCGATATGAAAGCTGAAAAGATCAAGCTGGCGCCCTAGTTTGCGGTGGTCACGCTTTTTAGCTTCTTCCAACTGAGTCAGATATTGTTGGAGTTCCTTATCGCTAAAAAAAGCAGTTCCATAAATACGCCGAAGCATTTTATTATTCTCATTCCCACGCCAGTAGGCTCCGGCAATAGAAATTAACTTAAAAGCAGCCACCTCACGGGTATTATGGATATGTCCACCGCGGCAAAGGTCGGTGAAAGGGCCATTTTGAACAAATGTAATTTGGCCTTCTTCGAGAGCGTTTAAAATTTCCACTTTGTAAGGTTGGCAGCGCTCTAGCCAGAATTTTTCGGCTTCCTGCTTTGCGACTGGATATTGCTTAAACTCCTGGCCTTCTTCAATGATTTGCTGCATCCGTACTTCAATTTTTGGAAGGTCTTCATCAAGAAAAGGAGTCTCCCGGTCAAAATCATAATAAAACCCATCTTTAATTGCAGGACCAATGGTGAGCTTACTTTCCGGAAAAAGATCGAGGACCGCTTGAGCGAGAATATGAGCAGTGGAATGACGCAACTGATCAAGTGTGTATGAGGCAGTATTTGTCATGAAATCAATGAAAAATTGTGAGTAACCCTATTTCCTAGCATAAGATGGGCGGTATTGTACCGAGGAATAATCGGCTCCGCAACCTTTTTAAAGTAAGTCTTCACTGAATCACACGTAGCCGTGTAGTGCGAGTCCCGCGCTTGGGTGGAGCCACGGCAATCTCTGCCACAACCTGAGAGATTGCTTCGCTGCGGCTCGCAATGACCACAAAAGGTACAGTTACGTGGTTCAGTGAAGACTTACATTTGTTCTTGTTTAAAGAAGCATTTGCAATTTATCAACTTACTGTTTAATATTGTATTAAGCAACAAAGAAGATTAAAAACGATCATCTTTAATCAGCTTTAACTTTGGAAGTGTGATATGGAGCAGAAGAATTACGAGTTAGAGCGTCGCGCAGTTCGAATTACGCCCCCACCGAGCCAGGTTGATATTATTGTTAATCTTGACGGCGAACATTACGCTGATGCCAAGATTGTGGATATGAGCACGATGGGCATTGGTCTCCATCTTTCTTTGGATCCCGGCGACAAATCGCTCAAACTTCTTTTCAAAAAACCACAAGTTTTGTCCGGCCTTGAAATCGGTGCTGTGACGCGTAATAAGAAAATAATTTCCGGGGAAAATGGAAAGGACGTTTATTTTGTCGGACTCGAATATGTTTTTTCTTCCAGCGATCAACAAAACCTGCTTCTTCGTTGGCTCACGACGTATTTCCAGGATCAGTTGCAAGCCGAAGGCGGACTTCCTGCGTATGCAAGATCAAGTGGACAAAGCACACAGTATGGCGCTAAAACAGAAACCCTCCTGACCCGTTTTCCGCAGCAAGAGGCTGAGCTGGAGCAAGCATTCCTTCTTTTGCAGCCCCTAAGCATTCATCACGCCTTGCTGCAAACTAAATATTTTCTAGGAATTCATAAGGATGCCATTGTTGGCGTGGTCCCTTTAATGATGGACACGATGCCTTTCAAGCTTCCCGCCGATGCTTTTTTTTCCACTTACCTCAATAAATTGCGCGCTCAAAATTGCCGCATTGGAGAAATTGCAACGCATCGCTTTAATGAGGAGAATGAATTGCTCAAGCAGCAGCCATCAATGATCTTGCGTAAACTTAATATCCTCTTTTCTCTTTTCATTAACATGGTGATTTACTCGAGCCGATATGCCAGTTTGACGGACCTTGTGGTGATTGCGCCGCCATCGCTTCAGGAATTTTACCGTCTCTGGTTTTTTCAGGATTTGAGGGATGAAGTAGATCTGAACTTGCTGAAACAAGGGGCTGGGCTTGAGAATTCCCGTTTCATGCGCCTTGATCTTCAGACGCTGAAGCCCAAACTTGCGGAAAAACGTCCCGAGCTTTTAGCACAACTAATCGATATGGAACAGTCACCCAAGGTCATGAACAACTTTCAGTTGAGTTTTTATCCACACAAGGGATTTTTGGAAAAATGGTTTAGCCGTCCCCGCAATTTGTTCAGCCAACTTGAGGGGAATCAGAAGGCTTATTTCCAAATGCTCGTCCCAGAACTTGGGTTGTAGATCGATTCATATCCTCAGGATATCCACGCATTTTAAAAATCCCGATTGAAAAACGAGATCAATGTGTTTAAGATGATGCCTCTTCATAGAGCTCTTCATAGACTATTCACGGGCGGTTAGTTCAGTTTCCGCCAGAAGTCATGGCGGACCCGCCACGATCTTTGGCGGGGGTTAGAATGATTCTTATTTGGGCGGTTAGTTCAGTTGGTTAGAACGCTACCTTGACATGGTAGAGGTCACAGGTTCGAGTCCTGTACCGCCCACCAATTTCTTTTCAGTTTCCGCCAGAATTCACGGGGGACCCGCTATGAATGCTGGCGGGGTTTAATACGCTACTTTTGGTTTCAGGAAGGAAAAATCACGAAACCGGTACCCAAAGCAAAAGTCCGCCTTCTTTTTGGCGTGGCCAGTGCTGCGGATCAAGATGGGTGCTCAGGAGTGCCAGTCGGGGTAATCGTCGCTGGACATACGGCCTCCCAAATGAGGCAGTTTGACCGGTTTCATGAAAGGCAATTTAAAGCCACCGAGCAGACTCCGTTTATAAAGCACCGAGTGTCCACCGTGTTTTTCCGCGGTAATGAGGTATTTGCCGTCTTCCACCACCGTCATATCCGTGATATAGGCCGCCTCCCACGTCACATACCGCGTCCTCCCGGTATTCAAATC
>SICL01000001.1 GCA_009691445.1 Candidatus Taenariivivens baikalensis
CCCGCACCAGACTGCGAATAATTTGTGCGTGAAGCCTTGGCAGTTCCCTTTTAAAGACGAACACGGATCCCCACCAAAAACGGTGGTGGCCCAGAATCCAAACCCTGTAACCTAAAAAAACTCTACCTAAAACAAAGTCAACAAACGGTCGAGACAACCGGGGCTACTATAATTCCCACGGTTATAGATATGATAAATCCCTTGATCCGTTAACTCTCGCGGCTTCCCTGGCATACGGACTGCTCCTTTTCATTTTCAGCAGTCCGCCTGGTTTAAAGTTTGTTTTGTGATTCATTGTCTTGTCTTTCGACTCTTCAACCCGGCACCTGCGGAACAGGTACCGATTCTGCAGGTTCGAGTCCTGTACCGCCCATATTTCTAAGTCGTGGTAATAGCAATGACTTAGAAATATATTCCCTCACCCTTCCATTAATCAACTTCTCGCTAACAGACGCAGTGCTTTTTAAGGAGAGCTTTTGCCGCTTCCAGGGCCTTGGCGCGGTGAGACACGGAATGTTTTTTCTCCGCGGAGACACAACCAAAGGTGGTTTCAAAGGGTGGGTAATAAAAGAGCGGATCGTAGCCAAACCCCTGGTCCCCTTCAAGCTTCTTGTGAATAACGCCGCGCACTTGCCCCTGCACAACTCCTACGATTTGTTCAGGAGTTGCGATCGCTACTGATGATTGGTAATAAGCCGCGCGGCAATTATCGGGAATCTTTTCGAAGAGTGTCAGAAGCTTTTGATTATTTTCTTGATCGGTTGCTTGTCCACCGGCAAACCTTGCGGAATAGATTCCCGGGGCTCCTTCTAGGGCCTCACAGCAGAGGCCTGAGTCTTCTCCCAGCGTGAGCAAGCGGCTTTGCTGGGCATAACCTAAAGCCTTTTTTGAGGCATTCTCTTTGAAGGATTTTCCGTCTTCGATAACCTCGTCGTAGTCAGGTAGATCATCAAGTGAAAGAAGCTCGAGCGGAAGATCCGCAAGCAGTTCTTGCAACTCTTTCAGCTTTTTTTTGTTAGTCGTAGCAATGAGAAGTTTCTGAATCGGCATACTGGAATTACTTCAAAATCTGTTTTTGCATTTTAATCAGAGACTGGATTCCCTTTTTTGCCAACTGAAGAAGATCGTCCAACTGGGATTGATTAAAAGGTTCCCCCTCCGCCGTTCCCTGAACTTCAACGAATTTTCCGGCGGATGTCATGATGATGTTCATATCCACTTCTGCTTTGGAATCTTCAAGATAGCAAAGATCCAGTACCGGTTTTCCGTTTACGATTCCCACACTCACTGCGGCCACGTAATCTTTTAACGGATTTTCCGTGATGAGTCCGTCCTTCTTGAGTTTTTGAAAGGCAAGCGACAAAGCGATGAAGCCTCCGGTAATGGAGGCGGTTCTCGTTCCCCCGTCCCCTTGAATCACATCGGCGTCAATCCATAAGGTCCGCTCTCCGAACTTCGTCATGTCGGTCACTGAGCGGAGACTTCGTCCGATTAAACGCTGAATCTCCATCGTGCGTCCAGAAACTTTTCCTTTGGAAGATTCGCGGGCAATGCGTTCATTACACGATGCTGGCAGCATTCCGTATTCGGCGGAGACCCAACCTTTTCCGCTCCCTTTCATGAAAGGAGGGACTTTGGGTTCCATGGTTGCTGAGCAAAGTACCTTGGTATCGCCCATTTCAATGAGACAGGAACCGTGAGCGTTTTTCATGTAATGGGGGGTGATTTTCACTTGTCTCAGTTCCGTTGATTTCCGGCCGTCAGGTCGCACAGATCCTCCTATTGGATTTTTAAAATTTTATGAAGACGAGGTACAATTCGCACATTAGGAATTTGTCTCAGGGCATTTCGCTGCAACTCTTCAAGTAAGGCCATCAGTTCTTGATCCTGATGACCTTCCAGATCCCTCGATATTGGCTGAAGAACGAGCGGCGTTTTTGGTGCAACATCTCGAATAATTCCAACCAGATCAAAAAATTCCTGATGAACAATTTCTTTAGAGAGGACTATCTTAACAAAAGTTTCCTGTTTTGTGGCAATTTCCAAAAAGCGTCGGTGCTGTTCCCTGAAATCTTTTTCTTTGGTGACGCTCGGAGGTTTCATGTCCATCGCAATACAATCACAGAGATGCAAAACATCTTGAAGGGGCTGATGAAGAATTCCGTCTGTTTCCAGATAGGTTTTAAATCCCCGCAGTTTAAGATTTTTCAGGAGAGGTTTTAAAAAGGCGAGGTAAATAAGCGGCTCTCCCCCCGTGAGGCTGATGAAGGAATGCGGCCCTTTGTCTGTTTCGAGCGCCGTGACTTTTTCAAGTACGGAATTCTGAGTATGTAAGTGGCCCACTTTATCCAGCTCATCACAATATTCGCAGTGGATATGACACTCTTCAAAACGGATAAAAATATGACGCTCGCCTAAATGAATTCCCTCGCCTTGAAGGGAGGAGAATATTTCGGAAATGCGGCATTCGGAAGCGCTAGGAGGATATTTCATGGATTCAATAAGCAAAGCGCATAGCGCAAAGGGCACAGAGTAAAAACAATTACCATTTTTTTCCTTTGGAAATCCTATGCTCCATGCGCTTTGCTCTCTGCCGCGGTGAGTGGATCCTTCACGCCCGCTTCAGAAAATCCCTTTGCACGTAAGATACAGGAATCACATTCGCCGCAGGGCTTTTCTTTTCCAGCGTAACAGGACCAGGTTTTTTCAAAGGGAACCTTGAGTCTAAGTCCAAGTTCTACGATTTCCTTTTTACTCATCTGAAGAAGAGGTGTTTGGATTTTAATCGGATGCTTTTCGACCCCGGTTTTAGTTCCCTTCGCGATCATGTCTTGAAAAGATTGAATGTATTCTGGCCGGCAGTCTGGGTATCCGCTGTAATCAAGGGCATTGACGCCTATCACGACAGAGCATGCTCCTTTGGCTTCAGCGCAAGAAGAGGCCAATGAAAGCAAAATAGTGTTCCTAGCTGGGACATAAGTTGCCGGGATATCCTTCATCTCAGATTCTGCGCGTTCGGTCGGTAGAAGAATATTGGGATCCAGCAACGCACTCCCTTTCCAGGGAAGATTAAATTTTAGATGATAATGAAGAATTTGAAGCTCATACGCGTGCGAGGAGGCAATCGTGATTTCCTTCCGATGAAGCTGCCCATAGTCCACGGTCAAGGCAATGATTTGCTGGCCTTGTTCACGTGCGAGGTAAAGACAAACGGTTGAGTCTAACCCCCCTGAGTATAAACAGACAATTTTATTCGGCATGACGCACCACTTTAACATAGCTGAGGCGCTCCCCAAGGAACTTTTCTCCCACCCGGATAAAATTCCTCGGTTGATCGCTCACGTAAACCTTAAAAGACGGCTTCTGATCGGGGTGAGCTAAAAGCTTTTGACTGTTGAGAGACTCGACCAATTTTTCCACGGTTGATTGGGCTGAATTCACCAAGCGGACTTTGGACCCCATAAAATTTCGTATGAGAGATTCCAGCAAAGGATAGTGAGTGCATCCAAGCATGAGAACATCTACCTTTTTTTGTTTAATGGGCTCCAGATAATGCTTCACAATCTGTTCACAGATCGAGCCCTCCGTCCATCCCTCCTCCACCATGGGTACGAACATAGGACACGAGCGCGAGTAAACCTCCAGATTAGGATTCAGTTTTGTCAGTTTTTTTTCGTAGGCCCCGGTGTCCACGGTTGCCTGGGTGGCAATGACACCGATTCTTCCGGTTCGGGTAAGTTTGACGGCCTCCCGGGTCGCGGGTTCAATCACATCAATGACAGGAATGGATACCTTTCGTTTAATCACCTGATAGGCGGCGCTGGAAGATGAGTTGCAGGCGATGATCAAAGTTTTAATTTGATGCTGGAGCAGAAAATTTGTGTTTTGGAGAGAGAACTGAATAATCTGTTTATGGGATTTAATGCCGTACGGAAGTCTTGCTAAATCGCCGAAATAAACAATCGATTCTTGAGGGAGAACACGGCGGATTTCTTTGACAATCGTAAGGCCGCCAAGACCGGAATCAAAGACGCCTATCGGATCTTTTGCCACTTTCATAAAATTGATTTCAAATTATTCTTCGTCTTCATCCTCGGTTTCTTTGTCATCATCGTCTTCCTCGTCGTCATCTTCTTCATCTTCTTCAGCTTCTTCTTTGTCATCATCGTTCTCTTCATCCTTACCCAGATCTTTTTCGTCGTCAATCAAACAGAGAACGTCACCGCGGGGAACTGTTTCGCCTTCATCAAAATAGACTTCAGCAAGAACACCTGAGGCGATGGCGGGAATTAAAAGGGTTCCATCCCCTGTGGAAAGCTGAACCAGTTCATCGCCTTTATTCACCCGGTCTCCTTCTTCAAAAAACCAGTTTTGGAGGGTTGCTTCCTCAATTTGTGCCGCCAAACCTTCGAGAACAATTTCCTTCATCATAATCGTGCCCTTTGTGCGTTAAATAGAGTTTAGAAAAGTTTCGCCGGCGTGGTAGGAGCTGCGGACATTGGGCCCCGCAAACACTTCGCGGAATCCAAGTTCTTTAAGCTCAACCGCCAGTTGGTTAAAAGTATCGGGATGAATATATTCCTGAACCGGTAAAAAATCTTTTCCCGGAGGAAGGTATTGACCCAAGGTCAGGATATCACAACCCGTGGCTACTAAATCTCGGCCGGCGGTGATGATTTCTTGATAAGTTTCTCCGAGGCCGAGCATCAATCCGCTTTTTGTTGAGATTGATGCGTCCAGACGCTTGACGGTTCGCAAAACTTCCAGAGAGCGTTGATAACTTGCCTGGGGACGAATAAGTTTTTGAAAACGCTCCACACTTTCAAGATTATGGTTATAAACGGTCGGATGAGCCGTCACGATGAGTTGAATTAACTCTTCACGGGCATGAAAATCCGGAGTGAGGACTTCGACTTGAACTCCAGGAATCGCTTCTTTAAGAGCTGTCACGGTACGGGCAAAATGGGTGGCGCCTTCATCTTTAAGATCGTCGCGGGCCACGGAAGTCAGCACGACGTATTCCAGATTCATTTCCCGGGCGGCTGAGGCAACGCGTGCAGGTTCATCTTCCTGAACAGACTCCGGCTTTCCGGTTGGGATGGCACAAAATCCGCAGCGGCGCGTGCAGGTATTTCCTAGAAGCATGAAAGTCGAAGTGCCGTGCGAGTAGCATTCATTGCGGTTGGGGCAGAGCGCGGATTCACAAACCGTATTTAATTCGTGACGTTCTAGAATGTTGTGAGTTTTTTCCGCAGAATAAACAGAAACGGAACGTCTGAACCATTCGGGAAGTCGTTTGTGCTGAGTCATAATGGGCGTGTTTGTATCAAAAAAAGCACAGAGGTGTCAAGGATTTGGTTTCCCGTCAAGGAGTTCACGCGGAAAACCAATATCCAGAATGAAAAGCTCGCCCAAAAACAGAGCGGCGTGATCAAAAGAGAAACCTTTTTTCGGGAGTCCAAGAGTCGCTGTCCATGATGCTTTGATAGATTCCGGGAGTCCTTTTCCCGTATCCGCGTCCATTCCCGAAGGGATGTCGATCGAAAAGATCTTCTTTCCGGATTTATTGAGTTTCTGGATCAGGATAAGAAGATCTCCGGAAAGCGGACGGCTCAAGCCGATGCCAAACAAGGCATCAACAATAAGATCGGCTTCGGAAATCCAGGCATCAAAATCCTTACTCACAGCGGGGATCGTCATCTTTTGTAGGATTTCAAAATTAACCCGGCTTTCCGGACTGAGCTCCTGAGGATTTCCGGTCAGCCAGCATGAAACTTCATATTCCCGGTTCCAAAGATGCCGCGCTAAAACAAAGCCGTCTCCCCCGTTATTTCCCTTTCCGCAGAGAATATGGATTTTTTTAACGGTGAGATTTTCCTTGCGGAGCAGAGCTGAAAGCAAGTCCGCACATCCACGGCCGGCATTTTCCATCAATATCAAGGACGAGATTCCGTATTCTTCAGCAGTTTTCCGGTCCAGAGCGCGCATTTCCTCGGAAGTGACAAACTTCATAACAGAAGCGAGGCAGTAAAGGTCTCGTGATGGAGTGAGTCTAAATGAACCTGGACGAATGATCCGATCTTATCGGGAGGAGCTTTGACGGTTACGCGCTTCTCATTATCGGAGCGTCCAATGAGGAAGCCCGGGTGGCGGGAGCTTTGAGATTCCAGAAAAACATGTGTCGTTTTCCCAACCCAACTCTGATTGCACTCCACGGTTATTTTTCTTTGAAGTGTGAGAAGCTCCGCGTTTCGTTTTTCTTTGATCTCTTGCGGCACATCGTCAGGAAGTTTGGCAGCCGGAGTTCCCGGACGAAGAGAATATTTATAGATGTAAGCACCGTCGTAGCGAATAGCTTCCAGAGCCTTCATCGTCTCTTCGTGATCCTGATCTGTTTCTCCGCTGAAGCCCGCAATAATATCGGTGGTAAGAGAGATATCCGGAACCAGACTTTTCAGCCGCGCGAGCTTTTCTTTATACTCATCAAAGGTGTGAAGGCGTTTCATCCGCTTAAGCATATTGTTCGATCCTGATTGGAGCGGCAAATGAAAGCGCCGGGAAATCTTGGAATTCTTTTTAATCACCTGAAAGAGTTCTTCGGTTGCGTCGTGAGGATGCGAGGTGGTGAAAGAAATCCGTTCAAGTCCTTTGATTTCGCAGAGCATGTCGAGAAGAGCGGGAAAACCAGTCGGCAGGAAGCTGTCGGCAGTAGGCACGGCGACTTCATTCTGCAGACTGCTTACTGCCTCCTGCTTACTGCCTACTGTAACTTCCGCTCCGTTGTAACTATTCACATTCTGCCCCAACAGCGTAATCCACTGAACGCCTTCTTCGACCAGCCTCGACGCCTCCCGGTAAACATCCCGGGCTTTCATCGAAACTTCACTGCCGCGCGTAATCGGAACAATACAAAAGGTGCAGACTTTATTACAGCCCGTCATAATCGGAAGCCAAGCGTGATATTTTCCGGTTCTCTGGATTTGATCCGTGTACTCAATCGAGATACCGTCCTGCTTAATGCTGGAGACTTGGGTGCGGCGTTCGCGGACAGTCTTGATAAGGTCAGGAAGTTCTTTGAGATTGCGTGTGCCGACCATCAAATCGAGGTGAGGATATTTTTTAAAAAGTTTTTCCCGGTGCTCCTCAACCATGCATCCCATCAGCCCGATAATCAAATCCGGATTCGTTTCCTTAGCCTTCTTGAGCATCCCCATTCGGCTCTGCACCCGTTCTTCCGCGTGTTCCCTTACCGAGCAGGTATTCATGAGCACAATGTCAGAATCAATCCGCCGCCAATCTTTCTTCTTTTGTCTGTCATTGCGAGGAGTTTCCAGCGACGAAGCAATCTGAGATTGCTTCACTTCGTTCGCAATGACGGATGACTCTTCATCCTCATGCTCATGCGCAATCTCATACCCCTGATGCTTCAGAATCCCCGACGCCACTTCCGTGTCATAGACATTCATCTGACAGCCAAAGGTCTTTATGGTGACTTTTAGTGGTTTATCTTGTTTATTCATAAGTAATTAAATCCATTTTCTTTGAATTTCTTAACGACTGCCAACCGATGAATATATATGCTTCATTATCTGACTCTTTCACAATATTCGGATTTGAAATCAGGCCAAAAATTTTTTACCAATAACCAACCGAGATGCGTAAGGTGAGAAGCCCAACTAAGATAATCGTATCCTTCTGGCTTTCGAGTACTATTAAAATGCGTCCAGAGCATTCGTTTTTTAAGTAATTCTTGTATTGTCAGCTGGAACATCAGAATAGCATCTTCACCGTAGTCTCCTTTAAAAAAAGGAGGGATATTCCCTTCCAATTCACCCTTTTCATTATAACGCCCAAATAATCCTGGCTGCCCTTTTGCCATTTCAGGGTTTTGGTAGAGTACAGCGTAATGGTGAATCGTTCGAATGGCGTCTGTCGTTAAGCCTTCCGAAACTTGGGTCACGTACTTTTTCCGCTCCTCTTCAAGATGTTCAGCGGCAGCCAACAGTGCGTCTTTAATTTTGTCAATATTTCCATCGGGATTATAAAGAATCGCTCGATTTTCTTTTATATCAAAATGCAGTTCCTCTAAAGAATGTTGAGTAATCAAAATAATTTGAGAAGTAGGCTTAAATGCCATTGCAATGCCAGTTTCAATTAGTACGCCCGCATTACCATCAGTCAAATCCGCAACGAAGAAATGTGAAGCTAAGATTTTTTTAACGATATCTTCAGTTATGACATTTGCTGTGCCAGGGATATCCAATGTGTTGTCCGGAGGCAAGAAAGCCTTGATCTCTTCACTCCTCTCGTCATCCGCCGACTTAGCTGCTTTTCTAAGAACCTTTTCCAGTATTTCTTTTGGGTGATAACTAAAACGGTCGGCCAAAGGCATAGCGACAAAGGTAGAATAAGCATCGGCAGAAAATTTTTCTGCGAGCGCCTCGTCCCTATAATTTGTGTAAATAATTTCAGGATTCATTCGTCAGTACTTTCAGAACACCTTCTGCCAAAGCGCAGGAAACAAGTATTGCATTCGAAATATGATGGTCATCCGAAAGTTTTGATGGTGATTCGCAATGGCCTGCGGATTACGGGACGGCGTCCCAAAGGGAGGGATTAGATACGCTTACCCTTCCCTCCCGGACGGCGCCCAATAAACTCACATATTTGTTAAAAGTTTAAACGAGTTTTGAGAAAAAGAGCAGGCCGACAACGGCTGATCTTTACGCATCATGAAAAAGCAATCCAGAATGTGACGATCGGTTATTCAGTGGAGGTCGAAACACTTGTCTCGGTTGCAACCAGCGCCGTTTTTTGTTCTTCATCATGAGCGGGCTTTTTTCCTCTTGGAATTTCCACTTCGTTGACCAGGATAAGGTCTTTGTCATATTTTAGAAGCCGGGGACCAGATTTCAGGACCACTCCTCCGTCAGACGTCGCGACCAGCGAATCCTGGGGCATCATTCCCATCATTTTATGTTTCATTCCCTGACCGCCCCCACCCATCATCATGCCTTGCCCCTCACCTTGATTTTGAGCGGGCGCGGAATCGTTCTCCATTCCCTGAGTTTCTTCGGCAAACACCAAAGCTCCCGACGCGATAGATAGTCCCATACCAACCACCAACACTAGAATTCGACTCTTCATATCATTCTCCTTTGTTTGAAAAAGCAATCTTCAACCGTTAAAGGACTTTTACTCTTTTCATCGCGTCTTTGATGCGGGAGAGTCCTTCTTCGATTTGTTTGATGTCGAGGGCGTAGCTCAGGCGGATCCGGTCGGGAGCGCCGAACCACTCGCCTAAATACGTGATGACTTTGTAATCCTGATAAAGAACGGTCAGGAATTCGCGGGCATTTTTGCATTTGGGCAGGACATAAAAGGCTCCCTCAGGTTTCCAGAGATCAAAACCGAGATCGGTCAGGCCTTTAAAAATCAAATCACGGCGCTGGCGCCAAATCTGCTGCTCTTTCTGGATATATTCTCTCGGAGTTTTCATCGCCGCAAGAGCCATGTCCTGCCCGATCAAATTCGTGTTCATGGACGAATGCGTTTTGATTTCGCAGACATCTTCCACGATTTTTTTATCGGCACTCCATAAATAACCCACGCGCAGGCCGCACATGCAGTATGTCTTGGAAAAAGAATTAATCGTAATGACATGATTTCCTTCAATGTGATAATTCTCACGTTCATAGATCAAGTCCTTGTAAACTTCATCCGAGACGACATAGACACCAAGCTGCTGGGTAACTTTCTGGATCTCCTTAAGCGTTTCGATCGCTTCCACGCATCCGGTAGGATTCGACGGTGAATTAATTAACACCGCTTTACAGCCCTTTATCTTTTTATGAAAGTCGCCAAGGTCAATGCGGCCTTCGACGAGATCCGTAAAAACCGGAACCATGCCTGCCATTTCTATAATAGGTAGGTAGGAATAATAGTAAGGACGCGGCAACAGAACCTTTTGCCCCTTGCCCCAGCTTCGAAAGATCAGGTCGAGGGCTTCGGACGCCCCGTTGGTAATGACAAAGTTTTCAGCAGTCGAACCAGGATATTCATACGTGAGCGCTTCGCGAAGTTTGAGTTCCCCTTGAATCAGTCCGTAACGGAGGTCGCGCTTAAGATCAATGCCTTCAAAGGCTTCCTTGGGAGGTGGAAGGTCAGGCTGTCCGGAGCCAAAACTGATCACACCCGGCCCTTGTTTTCCAATAAAATCGGCGGGACTTTTTAACTTTAGAATTTCTGACATGGTCACTCCATCCAATAAATAGTCCATAGTCGACAGTCCATAGACCACAGACAAGTCAAAAGGAAAAACTGTAGACTATGGTCTGTGGATCGTGGACTGCCTGTGAATTCCGACATTGTACATTCCCTGCCATCCCAGCACAAGACCGTTACCTTACTGCCCTTCCTTATAAGTACTTTTGATCACGAGTGATCTTTGAGGATCATGTTTATCTTTGCCTCGCTTTTTCTCTTTGGGTGTGGTAACTTTTTTACATGATTCGCCGCCGGAGAGAAATGCATCGGGCTAGTTTTTTTTCACGGCTCTTATCCCGGCCGCGCAGATTCAAAGAGATTCAAAATTCACGCCATTATCGCTTCGAATTTCAAAAACTAATCGCGAATATCTCCACCCATTTTATTAGACTCACGGTCGATCAAATTCATGATGGAATCCATGAAGCTTTTGAGAGAGTCTGCCAATTTGCCGGCGCCGACCGCGGCTACATTTTTTGGTATTCGGATATCCTGGGCAGGCATATGGAAAAAATCCAGGAATGGTGCGCCCCCAGTATTCCCTCTGAATTGGTGCGTGTGCGAGAACTTCATATGGGGATGTTTCCCTATTTTGACGGAAAAATCAAAGAGCTCCAGCCCTTTCTCGCCAACCGAATAAAGGATCTGCCTGCGGAAGCCTCAGCCGAACGTAAAGAGTTTTCCGCTCAAAATGTTCAATCCCTTATTTTTGTCCCGATGGTGTATGAGGGAAAGTCGATTGGTTTTATAGGATTTGAAATGATTCGCGGAGAAGTCATCTGGAACACGGATACGATTTCCCTTTTAAAACTTCTGAGTGAGATTTTTGTGAATGCGCTTGAACGTATCCGTGCCGATAAAGTGCTGCGCCAAAGTGAGGAGCGTTATTCCCTGATAGCCCGCGGCGTCAATGACGGGCTTTGGGACTGGAATCTGAAAACCGATACCATCTTTTTTACCTCCCGTTGGAAGTCGATGCTGGGATATGAAGACAATCAGATCTCCGAACAGCCCTCGGAGTGGTTTGACCGAATTCATCCTGAAGACCGAATCCATGTGGATCAAACAATATACGAACATCTCAAAGGATTGAGCGCGCATTGTGAAATTGAGCACCGCATTCTCCATATTGACGGAAACTATCGGTGGGTGCTGATTCGCGGACTTGCCATCAAAGATGAAAAGGGCCGGGTCTGGCGAATGGCGGGATCGGCGACGGACATCACCACCCGCATTCGCTTTGAAGAAAAACTAAAACATAACGCGCTGCACGATAGTCTTACAGGCCTTCCCAATCGGGCCTTTTTTCTTGAGCGCCTGAAAGACGCTGCTAACAAAGCTAAAAAATATCCCAAACATCTCTTTGCCGTGCTCTTCATGGATCTGAATCGTTTTAAAGCCATCAATGACAGTTTCGGACATCTGGTTGGTGATGAATTTTTGATTCAGGTAGGCCGTGCCATTGAAACCTGTGTTGGTTCCGGTCCCCTGGTAGCCCGGTTTGGCGGAGATGAATTTACCATTCTTATAGAGGGGATCCATGATGCCGGAGACGCGATTGCCGTTGCCGAACGGATTCAAGAGACTTTGAAGCATCCGTTTTCTCTTCAGGATCAGACCATTTTCACCTCGGCGAGTATCGGTATTGCGTTAAGCTCCGCCACGGATATTCTGGACGAATCAGATATGCTCAGGAATGCGGACACTGCGATGTATGGGGCAAAGGCAAACGATAAAGGGGGCTATGTTATTTATACCGAAGTTATGCACGCCAAAATACTCGCGACTTTGAGAATGGAAACTGCTCTGCGCCAGGCGTTAGACCGAAAAGAGCTTCAAATTCATTATCAACCTATCATTTCACTTCAACACGGAGTCATCAAAGGGTTTGAAGCGCTGTTACGATGGACGCACCCGGAGCTTGGATCCATTCCCCCGAGTGTTTTTATCCCGATGGCGGAAGAAACAGGGCTCATTATTCCCATCGGACTTTGGGTTTTGAATCAAGCCTGCCGGGAAGCAGCTCTGTGGCCTCGCCGTGGAAAAAATCCGCTCAGTGTCAGCATCAATCTTTCCGTTAAACAATTTTCGGATGTTAATCTGGTGGATCAAATCAAAAAGATTCTTCAGGAAACCCAACTAGATCCGGAATGTCTTCACCTGGAAATTACCGAGAGTGTTCTTGTTGAGGATAGCGCACACGCCTTTGATATCCTGAGTCAGCTTCGCGAACTAAAAGTAAAACTCTATCTGGATGATTTTGGAACTGGCTACTCATCCCTGAGCTATCTCCATCGATTTCCGCTCGATATTCTAAAAATTGACCGTTCGTTTATCTCCACCATAGGAACCGACGGCGAAACTTCTGAAATCACCAAGGCGATTTTATCTCTCGCTCATAATATGAATTTGGAAGTGGTGGCAGAAGGAATAGAAACAGAAGAGCAACTCGATTTTTTACGCACTCTGGGTTGTGAGTACGGCCAGGGCTATTTTTTTGCCAAGCCTCTTTCCTCAGACCAGGCTTCGAATTTTGTCTTGAATCAGTAATTCAAAAAAGGGAGAGAGCATAAGCAAGACCTCCCCTTTTTTTTAAATTACCCGATCATTACCGCCATCAATAGGAACTTGAGCCCCCGTCGTTTTTGAAAACACGGAACCGGCCACCGAGCATACCAATCGAGCAACATCCTTTGACGTAATCTCAACCTTGAGCAAATTAGATGACTTGTATTCATCCACACTGACGCCGTACTTTTTCGCCCGCGCCTGCAGAACTTCTTCCGTCCAGATAGCGGTATCAAAAACCTGATTGGGATGAATCACATTAACACGAATTCCTTGAGGGGCAAGCTCCAGAGCCGCAACACGCGCGAGTTGTGTCAGACCCGCCTTCGCAACTGAATAGGCAGACGCTCCAGGCCCGGGCGCCTGAACATTTTTTGAGGCGATAACCACGATCGAAGCATTGATACCTAGCTGGAGATATGGAAGAGCGACTTGAATCAGCACCGCATGGCTGGTCAAATTGACCGACAAACTTTTTTCCCAAAGTTCGGATGTCATATCGGAAAGATTACAAGTCTCCGGAAAAAACCCTGCATTACTAATAAGAACGTCCAAGCCGCCAAACATACGCACGGTTTTCTCCACACAGGCCTGAATTTGTTCTCGATGAGCCACATCGCAGACCATTCCAAGGATTCCCGGTGACGAAAAAAGTGATGCAATCTTTGGGTCTTTATCCAAGGCTGCAACAACCGCCCCTTGCTTCACAAGTGCTTCAACGCACGCACGTCCAATTCCGCTTGCCGCTCCCGTCACCAGTGCGATTTTTCCCTGAAAATCTAACGGATTCGGCGTCTTTTTTAATTTCGCCTGTTCGAGCACCCAATACTCCACCTCAAATAATTCTTTTTCGGAAAGGGGTTTCCAGCCCCCAAGCGCTTCCGCTTTTTGAATGGCTCGCAGCGTGTGTCCTGAAATATCCGAAATCACACGCGTTTCTTCCAAATCCCGGCCGAAGCTCACAACGCCGTGCTCAGGCCAAATGGCCCAGCGGGGCGCTGAATCGAGGGGAATTAATTTTCCATCCGTATTTTTTTGAAAATACTTCTGATAATCCTGAGCAAAGCGAAGTAAATCTTCCTCTGAATTTTTTCCGATTACTGCGGGGACTCTTTTTGTCCGAATCACGTGATCTGGAGTGAGCGGACCCAAGGTCATTGCGGTCAGTCCGGTAAAATTGGAAAATCCCAGTGACGCCGAATCTTGGTCGAGCTTGGTGATCACTGGAGCCTGGCGAAGTTTAGAAACGATTTTTCGCAGACGTGCTAGTTCCAGAAGATTTTCCTTGGGAGGAATCTTCGAAGTCACCTGTTGCGCGCCTTTCTTTTCGAGAAAGACCTCCGCTTCGCAAACCAGTTCGATCATTTTTTCATAACTGCTTCGTGCGTTGTCGGCAAACGTAAAAATGCCGTGATTCATCAGAATCAAGCCTTGGACCTTCTTCCAATCAAGACCCTGAGTCATTTCAAAAATCTTTTTCGCCAGGACAAATCCGGGCATCACATAGGGCACCACAAGGACGCGGTCTCCGTAAATCTCACGAATTGATTTCTCCCCTTGGGTCGTGTTAGTGATAGTGAGTACAGCATCGGCATGAGTATGATCCACAAAAGTATAAGGGATGATGGCGTGGAGAATGGCTTCGACGGAGGGGTTGGGAGCGTATGGATCAATCATCGCGGCACGCTGCATTTTCACCATTTCCCTATCATCGAGTGATTGGAGAGCGGCCATCTGTTTAAGAACTTTCAGACGGACAGGGGCAAATCCCGCAGCTTCAATAGAAGCCAAGTCCCATCCGCTTCCCTTAATATAAAGAATTTCTTCGGTTTCGCCAAAGCGGTTGACGACCGAAGTCTTCACCGAAGTATTCCCCCCGCCGTGAAGGACAAGGTCTGTCTCCTGCCCTAAAAGGCGCGAGGTGTAGACACGCAGTGACAAGGGATCCTTTTGACACTCTCTGGCTTGCTCTTCATTCCACAGACTTTTCATCAAGATCAGACCAAAACTTTTGTGCGGATACTTTTTTTAAAGAAGTGTTTCTTATAAAAGCGCAGTTCTTCGATGGACTCACGGATGTCGTCCAACGCGCGGTGTTTGTTTGTCTTGGAAAAAGGATTGCGGTTTTTTTTGTACCAGAAATTAACCAGGGACTTGACGCTGCTCACATCCACGTGGCGATAATGAAGGTATTCATGAATGCGGGGCATGTAACGCTCGAGAAATCGCCGGTCATGGTGGATGGAGTTACCGCATAGCATCGCTTTTTTCTCGGCGCAGTATTTTTTGATAAAATCGAGTGTGAGCGCTTCAGCTTGTTTCGTGCTAATTTTGGATTGCACAACGCCTTTAAAAAGACCGGATTTCAGGTGATGCTTCATATTCCAGTCATCCATCCCATCAAGATATTTTCCGGCTTGATGAACAATAATATCCGGTCCTTCTTCGATCACCTTTAAATGTTGGTCGGTAATAATGGTAGCAATTTCAATAATGACTTCCTTTTTAGGATTAAGACCGGTCATTTCCATATCAATCCATACGAGGCGCGGTGGAGCTTTCTTTGCTGTGTCAGTCATAATCCATAACCTTCTAATGCCATTCTGAGTGAAGCGAAGAATCTCAGATCCTTCGTCGCTCGCTCCTCAAGATGACAATAAGTGCTGTTGATAACCCATTCTAAAATTCGGATACTTAAATGCAATCCCTAATGATTTTAAGCGGCCGTTATTATACTTTTTTCCATACGCCTTACCAGTGAATATCTTTTCCCGAGAAAATGAAACGCCCAGTTTTTGAGAGAGCCAGCTGTAAAAATCGCCTTCCAAAACAGGTTCGTCATCGACTCCGAGATAAACACTACCTGCCTGTCCTTGATTAAAAAGAATAGGAATGCTTTGCACAATATCATCGACGTGGATCATGTTGATGATTTTCTCCGGATGCGGAGGCGGCCACTCCCCATTTAAAACAGACTTAATTCGATTCCGGCTGGGGCCATAAATTCCAGATAAACGAAAAATAAGCGAAGGATAACCGCTCTCCAGGATCTGTCTTTCCGCTTCAAGAAGAATCTTGGCGCGTTCAGTTTGGGGATTGGCAATCACGCTTTCATCAATGATTTGAGATTGCTTCGCTTCGCTCTCAATGACGTCATTGTCCGTCGCATATCGTCGGACGGATCCGTCCTTTGGCGGAAGAGGAAGTCCGGCGACCGAAGGAATCTCGGGTTCACCAAAAACTCCGGTGCTGGAGAGATAAACTATCAATAAGGGCTTCTGATTCTTTTGAATGGCGGTCAGATAATTGTGAACCGCTTCGAGATAGGTCTTCCGGTAGGCTTCCTCAGTACGATTTTCTGGTGCAAGTGAAATCACAATAAAATTCGCCGAAGGGATTGTCGGAAGATCAGGATTCCGCAGATCAGTCTGAAGGACAGTCGCTCCGAGATCTCGAAGGGCCTGAGTGCCCTCTGCAGTACGCTTAATGACCGTGACTTTTTGCTTTTTTTCTAGAAAATACTTAGCAACCGCACTGCCCGTATAACCTGCGCCCACAATCTGAATATGATACACGCCTAGTTCCAGTGAATGGCAAGACGTCGAAAGAGTTCAATGCCAACCGGATATCCGTAGAGGATTAAAACAAGACTCACGGGAACTAAAATGACCCAGCTTGCAATCTTGCGATGAACGGGGTCCTTAATTTTGACTGGAAGATAAGTGCAAAGAAGCAAGCAGACAAGGCAAATAAGAAACCAAATCCATGGATTGTAAAAAAAGGGACTCATGTTGGAGCAGGTTATAATGGTTCGAACAATAAGTCAAGAAAGCCACCGATCAAAACCAAGCTGTCATCGCGAGCCCCGCAGGGCGTGGCGATCTTTCTGGATTGCTTCGCTTGGTTCGCAATGACGGCATTTTAAAAACATAATTTTTGATTTTCAGTGAGGGATTTCTTGACTTTTTAAGCGGATTTTGTAGACTCACATCACATTTCTTTATTGAGCTCACTTAATCCAGGAAGATTTATTTTGAATCATTATTACGGATGGGGACTTCCCGTCAATATTTCCACGCACGGCGCTGCCATTGACCACCTGATTTATGTGATTCATATTTTTATGGCGGTGCTGTTTATTGGCTGGTTTATCTTTCTTATTTATGCTCTGATTAAATTCCGCTCCCGGGATGGACACAAAGCCATCTACGATATTAATCACTTTAAGGTACCGACTTATCTTGAAGTCTTTGTTGCCTTGCTTGAAGTGGTTCTGCTCGTCGGATTCTCCTTTCCTATTATGAATCAGGTCCGCCAGCAGATCCCGGATAAATCTAAGGCGCTTGAGGTTCGGGTTCTGGGCGAACAGTTTGCCTGGAATATTCACTATCCGGGGCCCGATGGTCTTTTCGGGAAAAGTGCTCCTGAGTTTATGAAGCCCGGAAGTCCGGTGGGCCTTGATCCTGAGGACCCCATAGGCAAGGATGACGTGGTCACGATCAATCAAATGAATATTCCTGTGCATCGCCCCGTGTTGGTTCATTTATCCTCAAAAGATGTTATTCATAGTTTTTTTCTGCCAGTAATGAGGGTAAAACAAGATGCGATTCCTGGGCAGAGTATTCCTGTGTGGTTTGAAGCAACCCAGACAGGAAAATTCGAGATTGCTTGCGCCCAGCTCTGTGGTCTCGGTCATTACCGGATGCGTGGATTTTTTAATGTACAAAGCCCTGAGGATTTTGCCAAATGGCTGGTGTCCAAGGCACCGAAGAAACGTATCCCCGCAACTCCGCGGGTTCCTGCTCCCTTGAAATCTTTTGTTGAGGACTCGACCGCCACAGTTGCATCACATACAACCGCGCCAAGTTAGGCAGAAGAGAAATGAGTTTATGAGTTCAGGCCATCATCACTCGCACCCACCACAAGAAGCACATTCAAATCACGAACCGGATTTACCCTTCTGGCAGAAATATATTTTTTCCGTCGATCACAAGGTCATTGGGGTTCAATATACGGTGACAGCATTGATCTTCTTGCTTGTTGGTTTTTGTCTGATGCTTCTTATGCGGTGGCAGCTTGCTTATCCTGGGAAAGAGATTCCGTGGATTGCGGGATGGTTTTCGGAAAGGCAGATGCTAGGTGGAATTATGCTGCCGGAGTTTTACAATCAGTTGGGTGCGATGCACGGCACGATTATGATTTTTCTTGGGGTTGTACCGCTTGCTGTTGGAGGGTTTGGCAATTATGTGATACCCCTTCAGATTGGTGCTCCCGACATGGCTTTTCCCAAGCTGAATATGGCCAGTTACTGGCTTTTTTTGATTGGGGGCGTGATTATGATTTCCAGTTTTTTTCTCCCCGAAGGTGCCGCTCAATCAGGGTGGACGTCCTACCCTCCGCTTTCCGTGGTGGCAGCCGGTGGCCAGACGACCTGGCTGGTGGGAATGCTTTTTTTGATCTTTTCTTCACTGCTTGGTTCGATGAACTTTATTGTGACGATTGTTCAGCTCCGTGCTGACGGCCTCACCTTTTTTCGCCTCCCCTTTTTCGTGTGGGCTCAATTTGTAACAAGCTTCTTGCTTCTCTTGGCGTTTCCTCCCCTTCAGGCCGCTGCCGTGCTTCAATTTATGGATCGTGTATTTCACACTAGTTTCTTTCTTCCTTCCGGTCTTGTCGTTGCGGGCAAAGTGCTTGAAGTCGCGGGTGGTGGAAACCCGATTCTCTGGCAGCATCTTTTTTGGTTTTTGGCACACCCGGAAGTTTATGTGCTGATCCTTCCTGCCATGGGTATTTGTGCCGAGGTGATGACCTGTAATACCCGCAAGCCTCTTTACGGATATAAATCGATGATTTACTCCACTATTTTTCTTGGTTTTATGTCTTTTGTTGTCTGGGCACATCACATGTTCCTAACGAATATGGGAACCAAGATGAGTACTTTTTTTCAAATTACAACCATGATTATTTCCATTCCCTCTGTCATCATTCTGACGTCGCTGATTCTCAGCCTCTGGGGTGGTTCAATTCGGTTTAAGACACCCATGCTCTTTGCGATCGCTTTTCTTCCGATGTTTGCAATCGGAGGTTTGACGGGACTTCCTCTTGGACTCACTGCCGCAGATATTCATCTTCACGACACTTATTATGTGATTGGCCATTTCCATTATATCGTTGCACCAGGAACGTTATTTGGACTGTTTGCCGGTATTTACCACTGGTATCCAAAAGTGACGGGACGAAAGATGAGCGAAGTGCTCGGGAAAATTCATTTTTTGGGAACCTTGATTGGAATGAACTGCATTTTTATGCCAATGTTCATTATGGGAATAGCCGGGGTTTCACGCCGGCTTTGGGATCCCACCCAGTATGCGCACGCCGTTCCCACTCAGCCTCTGAATGTCTTCATTTCTATCGCAGCTTGGTGCATGGCTTTGGGTCAGATCCCATTTATTATTAATTTTTTTGGGTCGCTGATTTGGGGTAAAAAGGCAGACGATAATCCCTGGCAAGCAACAACCCTTGAATGGGCGACTTCCACCCCGCCTCCGCATGGGAATTTTGCCACGCCTCCTCAGGTTTATCGCGGGCCGTATGAATATAGTGTCCCCGGACAGCGCACTGATTTTTTGCCTCAAAATGTGAAAGGAGATAACTAGTGTCTGCACTTATCCGCTATATTTCAAAACCTCATCCGGTCTCGGGCGTCACGAATGCTAAGTTAGGAATCTGGTGTTTTTTGGCATCCGAACTGATGCTTTTTGGCGGGCTTTTTTCAGCCTATATCGTTTTAAGAGGTTCTGCATCCGAGTGGCCGCATGGATCGGCAGTTCTGAATGTTCCTTTAGCGACGCTCAATACGCTGATTCTTATATCCTCCAGTGTAACGATGGTGATGTCATGGGCGTCTTTAGCTTTGAAAAACCTTAAAAAATTCCGCTTCCATTTATCAATGACAATCCTGCTGTCACTTGCCTTTCTGGTGATCAAGGGCTTTGAGTATCACTCTAAATTTGAGCACCATCATTTCCCCAGCACCGATAATTTTTTTGGAATGTATTTTACCCTTACAGGACTTCATGCCATCCACATCCTGGGCGGGGTGATTGTGAACGCGTATCTTCTTTTTCCTGGAAGCAAACTTTACGAGACTGAACCGGAACAGTTCCTGGGACGTATTGAAGCCGCCGGACTCTACTGGCATTTTGTTGATCTTGTCTGGATCTTTCTTTTTCCCGTACTCTATTTACTTTGAGGACTGACGATGTCTGAACATTCACAGGAAGAAATAAGCAAGCACGTACGCACGTACATCAGCGTTTTTGCGGCATTAGCGGCGCTGACAATAATTACTGTGGCTATTTCCTATCTCCACTTATCCACAGGCCTTGCCATTGCGGTAGCATTGTTTGTTGCCACCATTAAAGGTTCTTTGGTTGTCGCCTATTTCATGCATCTGATTTCAGAAGCAAAAATCATTCGCTACATTTTAATTTTGACAGCTATTTTCTTCTTGGTTCTGCTGTTACTGCCAGCGATTGGTCATTTTTAAGGATTATCTCTATGTCATTACGTTTTATCCATCTCGTCTTCATCGTCACGGTTATCGGACTCTTTCTTTTATGCGCTGGACTTTCCTACCGCGCTTACCAAGTAACCGCTCAACTGAATGAATTGGCACTTACCGGAGGCTCGCTTTTGCTGGCTGGAATCTTCTGCTACTATTTCTCTTATGTCCTGAAAGTTCTCCGCAAAATACCGACTCATGAATCATAAAGCAGCTAACAACACTCCGTCATTGCGAACAAAGCGAAGTAATCTCTTCGTTCGTCGTCATTACGAGCCGCAGCGAGGCAATCCCAGAGATCGCTGCGTCCTGCCAACGATGGGACTCGCAATGACAGCGCTTCTCTCATTTCTAACCTTATTAGCGCCTGCTGCACAGGCCTGTTCCGTCTGCTTCGGAGATCCGCGCTCAAATCAAACAAAGGCTGTTTTAGCGGGTATTCTTTTTTTACTCGCCTTGATTAGTACAGTCTTAAGTGCGCTTGTCATTACGATTGTACGTTTCCAAAAAAGAAGCCACGCACTTTCAACCGCCGCTTCCTCGGCATCGGGTTCATGATGAAACCAAAACTCTATCAATATTCGGCCTGCCCGTTTTGCTCCAAAGTAAGCACGATGCTTACTGCTAAAAAAGTGGACTATGACATGGTCGAAGTCCACCCGCTCAAGAAGAACGAGATTGAATTTTCAAAAGACTACCAGAAAGTCCCCATCTATATCGATAGCCAGGGAACTCAGGTTAACGATTCGACCATGATCATGAGACATATTGAAATGGAATTTCCCGAAACAACCTTATTTGAACAGAGCGAAGAAGGAAAAGTCCGGGAAGAAAAATGGCTTGAGTGGTCGGAGGCTTACGTTCAGGGACTTCCCGCCGTGTTATATTCTAATCTTTTTAATGCCGTGGACGCCTTTAACTATATTACCCGCGTGGGGAAATTTGGCTGGTGGGAAAGACAGACAATTAAGTACTCCGGTGCTCTCATCATGACTCTTGTCGCCAAAAAAATTGCGAAGCGTCTTCAGATTGACCCTCGGGATTTTCTTAAACAAAAAGTCGATGAGTGGGGACTTGGTTTAGAGGGGAAATCTTTTCTGGGTGGTAATAGCCCTAATGCCGCTGACGTCGCGGTATTTGGAATTTCGCGGGTGGTTTTCGGCCTCAAACCGGCTCAGGCGTTTCAGGACAATCCCCTTTTCATGAACTGGCTTAAGCGGATGTCTCAAACGACCGGAATTAGTATCGCTAATTTACAGCGTCCTTAGTATTCCCGGCACTTCCGCTATCGCAGAGTGAAGCTCTCAAATATTCGCGGTTCATCTTCGCAATAAATCCCACGCTTATTTCCTTCGGGCAGGCTGCTTCACATTCGTAATGGTTGGTACAATTTCCAAAATTCTCATCGTCCATCGTTCGCACCATTGAGAGCACCCGCTTTTCTCGCTCCACCTGACCTTGCGGGAGCAAGGCAAGCTGCGAGACCTTTGCCGCCACAAAGAGCATGCCTGAGGCATTGGGGCAAGCTGCCACGCACGCTCCGCATCCGATACAAGCGGCGGAATCCATGGCACTATCGGCAGCATGTTTGGGCACAGGACTCATATTGGCCTCGGGAGCACTTCCTGTATTGACCGAAACATAGCCTCCGGACTCAATAATGCGGTCAAACGCACTGCGGTCGACAATTAAGTCTTTGATAACAGGAAACGCCTTAGCGCGCCAGGGTTCAACAGTAATCGTATTTCCGTGCTTAAAATGACGCATATGTAACTGGCAGGCCGTGGTTCCTTTTTCTGGACCATGCGGTTTGCCATCCACCGTGAGCGAACAAGCGCCGCAGATTCCCTCCCGGCAATCGTGATCAAAAGCAATCGGATCCTGATTTGCATGGATTAAGTCTTCATTGATGACATCTAACATTTCAAGAAACGACATATGAGGATTTATATTCGGTGCGTTATAAATTTCAAATTTTCCCTTGGACGCAGAATCTTTCTGGCGCCAGACTTTAAGTTTAAGATCCATTATTTGTAACTCCTCTCGGCCAAATGGACATTTTCAAAACTTAGCGGCTCCTGATTTAATCTTGGAGAGCAATCCGCCCCCTGATATTCCCATGCCGACACGTAACAGAACTTGGTGTCGTCACGCTTCGCCTCACCTTCAGACGTTTGACTTTCTGTCCGAAAATGACCACCGCAGGATTCCGCGCGTTGAAGGGCGTCCAAACAAAGGAGCTCTGCAAAATCGATAAAATCTGCGACGCGTCCCGCTTTCTCCAGCGACTGATTCAGGGATTCATTCGAACCGGAAACTTTCACATTACTCCAAAACTCTTTTCGAATGCCGGGGATTTGTGCCAGCGCCTGCTTAAGCCCCAGCTCATTCCTCGCCATCCCGCAATAGTCCCAGAGTAATTTTCCAATTTGACGATGGAAATCATCCACGGTACGTTTACCGTTGATCGATAGAAGTCGGTTAATCTGATCCTTCACCTCGGTTTCAATTTTCAAGAATTCTGGATGACTCGCCGAAATGACTCCGGGCTTCGTCCGTGCAAGGTAATCCCCAATCGTATAGGGTAGAATAAAATAACCGTCCGCAAGACCTTGCATCAGCGCACTAGCTCCCAAGCGATTGGCACCATGGTCTGAAAAATTAGCCTCCCCGAGTACATAAAGTCCGGGAAGATTACTCATCAAATTGTAATCTACCCAAAGCCCGCCCATCGTGTAATGAACCGCCGGATAAATCCGCATCGGGACCTTATAAGGATTTTCACCGGTAATTTTTTCATACATCTGAATTAAATTACTGTAGCGTTCGCGAATCACGGATTCTCCAAGACGCTTAATGGCGTCAGCAAAATCCAGATAAACACCCAGACCCGTTTCCCCCACGCCACGACCTTCATCACAAACTTCTTTAGCGCTTCGCGACGAGATATCCCGCGGCGCAAGATTCCCGTAGCTTGGGTATTTTCTTTCGAGGTAATAATCGCGTTCGGCTTCTGGAATTTCCTGAGGGGGACGTTTATCCCCCTTTTGCTTGGGAACCCAAATACGCCCGTCATTTCGGAGAGACTCGGACATGAGAGTCAGCTTGGACTGATAATCCCCCGATACAGGAATACACGTGGGATGAATTTGGGTATAACAGGGATTCGCAAAAAATGCTCCGCGTTTGTAAGCCCTGTAGGTTGCTGTGACATTGCAACCTTTGGCATTTGTGGAAAGATAAAAAGCATTTCCATAGCCGCCGGTGGCAAGCACCACGGCATCCGCTGCATGTCTGCGAATTTGTCCCGTAATTAAATCCCGAACAATAATTCCTTTAGCAGCTCCATCCACGACCACAAGATCGAGCATTTCAGTTCGAGGATACATGGTGACCTGCTTGAGATGAATGGCCCGCGCTAAAGCCTGGTAAGCTCCGAGAAGAAGCTGCTGTCCCGTTTGTCCTCGCGCATAAAAAGTCCGGGAAACCTGCGAACCTCCAAAGGAGCGATTGGCCAGATAGCCGCTATACTCACGGGCAAAAGGAACTCCCTGAGCCACACATTGATCAATAATTGAATTGCTGATTTGAGCGAGTCGGTAAACATTTTCTTCGCGAGCCCGGAAATCGCCACCCTTGATCGTATCGTAAAAAAGGCGGCGAATACTGTCGCCATCATTAGGATAATTTTTTGCCGCATTAATACCACCCTGAGCCGCAATGCTGTGGGCACGGCGCGGACTATCCTGAAAGCAAAAAGAGTCAACTTGATAACCGAGTTCCGCTAAACTTGCTGCCGCGGAAGCCCCAGCCAGGCCTGTACCAACCACAATCACTTTGTATTTGCGTTTGTTGGCGGGACTCACAAGCTTCATATTAAATTTGTGATTGTCCCATTTTTCGTGAAGGAGTCCGGCAGGAACCCTGGCATCCAATGTCATAATATCCTTATCCTAATGAGAGGCTTTAATGATTCCCAGCCAGCAAGCGGTTGGAATGGATGAGTACCCTAAAAAAATAACGGCAGCAATCAAACGGCCCATTTTTTCATAACCGTGCAAGGAACTCTCATTCGCAATTCCCAATGTTTGGAGGGCGCTGGAGAAACCATGGCTCAAGTGAAGACTTAAAAGGATCATCGAAACAAAATACGCAAGAGCAATTGGGAGTTCATGGAAACTCAACACCACCAACGTATAAACGTCACGGCGGCCGTCGGCATCCAGAAGATGAGAGATCTGGGGATGCGTAACACGAAACGTGAAATGGAGAAGATGAAAAATAATATAGGCTAGTACCAGGAGTCCGGAAATTGCCATCGTGGTGGCTGCGAAAGTTGTTCGGGTATTTTTTTTACCCAGATAACCCAGGGGTCTCGCTTGACGATTTTCCCGGGCGAGACAAAGGCCGCTCCAAATATGTAGGACGACCATTACCATCAGCCCAATCCGAGCAACCCATAAAATCTCGCCCAGGCTTTCGAGCTTTTCGGCGTATCCATTCAGTGCCGCAGGACCGGCGAAAATGAGTAGATTGCCTAGCATATGTATGATCACAAAACCGAAGAGGGCCAGGCCAGAGACCGCCATCACCACTTTCCGACCAATCGAGGAACTTAAAATCGACTGCCAATTCATAAAACCTACCCAATAATTATCAAAAGAGTATTAAGTACCTATCTGGTTATGAACTTACTCTTCATTGCGAGCAAAGCGAAGCAATCTCCGGGCTCTAGATTGCCGCGGCCGCTACGCTCCCTCGCAATGACGCAGTTTATTATCAGGATAGGCTCTAAGAAATATGTGGAATAGTATACGGCGAATTATCCAAAATCTAAAACTAAAATTCCTGAATCCCTGATTTTTCCGGTTTCAAGCGAACCTGATCGTAGACCATCGCCGAACCCGTATCGATTGCCAGAACGCCTTCGAGTTTTTCTAAATCTCCCGTAAAAATCTTTGACCGGCGCAGGAGCACTTCAAAACCAGCCTGATTGCTGCGAAACTTTTCCCCCGCCTCGTGCTTAAAAAAATCCGAGTTCTCTGGGAAAAAATAAATCGATTTGATGGGAAATTCATGATTCGGCTTGAAATGAATCAGCGCAAATTGATCGGAATAGCGGGCGGAAATCTCCCAACCTTGGTAATCCTGAGGAACGCGGGCTTGGTATCTTTCAATCGTTCTTATTTCCTGAGAATTACGCACCGCTTTTCCCTTCGCCGCAGGAATTTCCCGGACAATGCGGGCCTTCCCGGGAACACAAAGATCGTGGCAAGCCAGCCACGCAACATCGGCTTTCAGCGTTATCGACTTTCCTGAGAAACTGGGTGTCACCGTGGCTTCACTCAGAAGCACGACTTCTTTTGAATATCCGTACGTAAGGATCGCCGGAAGAATGATTTTCTCGGGAGCCGGCCACTCAAGGGGAGAAAAATTAATCGGAGGATGGCCCACCCACTTTACAGATGTGGCAAGACCCGAGTCACCCGGATTGATCCAATAAATGTGCCAGTCAGGATCCATCGTAAAATGGATTCCGACCGTAAATGGTTTACCCGGAGCAAAGGCCTTAACAGATGACAAAATCTCGGGATGGATATGAGATTTTGTTTTTTGAGCATACCCCAAACACGGAAGCAGTCCCATCAATACTGCAAGAATGATAATTCGTCTTTTAGCGCGCATCTTTATACGGGCTCTGCCAAACCACGTGTCCTACAAAAAACGGGCCAAGTGACTGAATGTATTTCGTGGTTTGCTGGGTTTTTCGCATATCCTGAATCAAACGTGATAAGGGATACAGATCAGACCCGACAAGACCGATCACAAACTCGTTATCGTTTTTATCGATCCCATAACAGGAAAGGCGGACATCTGAAGCCAGACCCGCCGCCCCATAACTCATCCCTAGCATCGCGTGCTCCATCAGAATCTTCCCCTGCTCTTCACGAGTGAGAAGCGAAAACTCGGGCTTACGGCGTAACGGATACCAAACCGCCCAAGGCCAGTCGGTATTTAAGGCGTTGCGGCGATATTTATTGAGCAGCCAATCTTCGAGGTCCTGCTCCCGCCCGCTGGAATAAGTACGCCCAAGCATCGTTAAATCAGATTTGGGAGCAAGCGCCTTAAATTCTTCTGATACGAATAAATCAGCACCGTCTTTGACGAGTTTTTCCGGTTTTTCTGACATCAAAAGTACTCCGATGCCGTACGGATCATTCAAATCGCGGTAAAGCACCGTCTCTAAACTCGAAGCTTTAAGTTTTTGTACTATTTTTTCAAGATGGAAAGCACCGGTAAAGCAAAATAGCTGGAAATACATACGCCGGTCAGTCACTTGAGGCTGGCCATTTTTAGCGGCGCCTTTTTCCCGGATATCCAATGGTTCTGCGGAAGTGGCTGGGTGATGCGGTGCTGACGTAGCTGCGGGGGTTGTCACTTTTAAACTCCTTGGCGTTGTTGTCTGCATCGTTTGGCGGATTGAATCCGTCCACATTGAAATAAATGCCGGATGATCCATAACCGTTGAGGCTCGGTAGAACGAAAGTCCAAGCTTGGCTGCCTCGGCCTTCGCCTCAATATCCAAATCATAAAGAACCTCCGCATTATCACAAAGAAATCCGATTGGGACAAGGAGAACGCTCTGTTTTCCTTTTTGGGCCGCCTGCTCAATTGTTGCCGTGATATCCGGCTCAAGCCAGGCCGTAAACGGATTTCCGCTCCGAGATTGATAAGCATGAGTCCAGTCAACTCTTCCAAGCGCATCTGCAGTCAGACGACTGGACTCCATAAACTCATCCTGGTATTGGCATTGACTAGCCATTGTCAAAGGAATGGAATGATTGGTAAAAATAATTTGGAGTGAGGCTTTCCGATCCTCAGGAATTTTGGAAAGGAGCGTGCGAACCTGCTCCGATTGCGCCTCAATAAAACGAGAATGGTTGTGCCAGGGCTCCACCCCAAAGTATTCCAAATGAGTTGCATCTGCGTCCTTTTTTGCTTCTTCAAGATTTTGAAGATAGCGATCATAACTTACCTCGGAGCGATGGGGAGCCAGAATAAGCGCAATTCCTTTTTTTAATCCTCGGGCCTTGATAGTCGTAAGCGCGTCTTTCAAAAATGGATGCCAGTTACGCATCCCGACAAAAACCGGAAGATGAATTCCCTCGTTCAAAAGTTGGTCTTCCAGGGCCTTGATAAGACGAAAGGTGTATTCGTTATAAGGCGAGCGCCCTCCGATCACCTCATAGTGATGAGCCACGTCATCCAAACGCTCTTGAGGAATATTTCTTCCCCGTGTAACGACTTCAAGGAAGGGGCGAATTTCTTCGGGCTTGGTCGGACCTCCGAATCCAATGACCAGAATATGATCAAACGCAGACATGATTAAAATCCTTAATCAATTGAGCCGCATTTTTTTTCGCCTCAGAGACCGTATCTGGAATCCCAATACCGCGATAGGCATTGCCGGTTAAATAAAGACCGGGAAGGGACTTTGCCTGAGCCTCGATTTTCTCAACGCGATCCCGATGACCGATTTTATATTGAGGAAGCCCCTCGGCATAGTGCATCACCCATGTTTTGACGGGTTCGGTGCTGATTTTTAAAATCTTCTGAATTTCCTGGGCAATGATTTTAGCAAAGGCGTCATCGGATTCTAATTTTAATTCTTGATAGGCATTCCGCCCCACAAAGGCCCGAAGCAAAGTCTTTCCTTGAGGCGCTCGACCAGAAAATTTTAGACTCGAAAAACTGCAGCCCAGCAGTAAAGAACTTTCGGTTTTTGGAACAACGAAGCCAAATCCTTCGTTCGCTTTTGAAATCACTGGCTGATCATAGGCGAGATTGACAACGGCGATGGACTCGTACGGGATAGCCGCTAAGTCCTGCGAAATTGATGCTAATACAGAGATTGCTTCTCCACCGAAGGACGGATCCACCTCTGTCTGTGTTGCTAACCCCTTCGGACTCCTCGCAATGACCTCATTGCGAGCGAAGTGAAGCAATCTCGATGCAATGGAGGCCGGTACGGCCAAGCATACGGCGTCAGCTTCTTCGATCTCTCCCGTACTCTTGACGATCTTCCAGGTCTCACCCTGGCGCTCGATGCCAGTGACCCGTGTTTGATCCTTAATCGTATGATGGTTGATCTTTTTTTCAAGAGCTTCGATTAAAGTGCTCATCCCTTGTTTGAAAGAAAGAAAAAGACTGTAACGGGGGCCGCTGGCCTCAAGGAAATCGCCGGTAGATTTCAAACGTTTCTCTCTAAGATAGCCAAGGAAAACACTTCCAAATTTTTTTTCAAGTTCTTTAAACTTAGGAAATGCCGACTGAATACTCAGCTGAAAAAGATCAGCGGAATAAATTCCTCCCAACATCGGCTCGGCGAGCTTCTCAAAGGCTTCCCGTCCAAACCGTCTTACCACAAAATCGCCGACACTTTCATCGGCCGAATCTCGTTTGGCGGGAATGAATATCTCCAAGGCCATCCGAAGCTTTCCCAAAAAACTTATCGAGGGAAGATTCCAAAGCGCGTTCCAATCCGTGGGGGTCATCAAATAAAAACCTTTTGGAACCGGGTGCAAAAGGTTCCCGGAACAGATGAAACTGCGGCGATTTTTTTCCTGAGTAGGAATCAATTCATCGGTCAGGTTTAGATCCTGGCAAAGATCCAGAATAGCTGGGTTCTCAGAAAGAAAGGCGTCCGGGCCGTCTTCGATTAAATAGCCATCCTCAAAACGGGTGTGAAGGATTCCGCCAAGACGCGGACTCGCTTCAAGGAGGGTGATGTGTATAGGAAGATGCGATTCTTCCGCAAATTTTTGCAAATAAAAGGCGGTACTAAGTCCGGCAATACCTCCGCCCACAATCACGATCCGCTTCGGACTTGTCATAACACTAGCGGGCGCTAAGCTCATGAACCATTTCGATCAGTGAGATGACATGATCGACGGGAGTGGTGGGAAGAATTCCGTGGCCTAGATTAAAGATGTAACCGGTCCGCTGTTCCGATTGTTTGATGATTTTTTCTACATTTTTTCTGATGATCGGAAGCGGCGCCAACAAAACTGCAGGATCCAGATTCCCCTGAATCGCCTGGTCGTGCCCAATCAATTTCCAGGCCCTGTCCAAATCCACCCGGTAATCAACTCCCGTGACTTGTCCTCCAGCTTCTCTTATCAAATCCAGAAATCCCGCGGTATTTGTCCCGAAATGAATCACTGGAATATCCGGAGAAATTTCTTTCAGAATCGATTGAGTGTGAGGCATCACGTAATGTTTATAATCCTCGGGAGACAGACATCCCACCCAGGAGTCGAATACTTGCAACGCATCAGCTCCTGCCTCGACCTGTTTTTTGAGATACACCGTAAGTCCGCGTGAAATCTTCTCCATCAGAAGATGCCAGGCTTTTTCCTCCTGATACATAAATTGTTTGGTTTTAAGAAAATTCTTGGATCCTCCGCCCTCGATCGCGTAAGCGGCCAGAGTGAACGGCGCTCCGCAAAAACCAATCAGCGGGATATTCTTCTTCAGATTAGCGCGCGTGAGGCGGATCGCGTCATAAACAAACGAAAGGCTTTCCCCCGGATTCATCTCGTGGAGTTTTTGGACATCGGAGATATTGTGAATTTCACCGGAAATCATGGGGCCGTCTCCCGATAAATATTCTAGCCCCAGTCCCATTGGTTCAAGCGCAACAAGGATATCAGAAAAAATAATTGCGGCATCGGCCTTAATTTTCTCAACGGCTTGGATGGTAACTTCGGCGGCTAAGTCGCTGCGCTTGCAGAGCTCGAGAAATGGGACTTTACTGCGAATCGCATTGTATTCCTTCATGTAACGTCCAGCCTGACGCATGAGCCAAACAGGTGTATAGGGCACGGGCTCGCGAAAGCACGCTTTCATAAAAGGGCTCTGACGTCTTAAAGCCCGTTCAGATAGGTCGACGATGGCCGGCGCTGAGGTCAGACGAATGTGCGGAGTTGGCTGGCGTTTTGCTTCTATAATTTCGTGAATATTCTGGGCCATTTCCGATACCAAGTGTCCCATTTTCGGATGACTCGGCTCAAAGTCCACGCTAAGACCGCTTTCTTGAATAGCGGCTGTCGCGGTCGGACCGATGGATGCAATCACGATTTGTTTGGATCCCTTCCGAAAGTTTTCTTCCAGTCCATGCTCAGAAGCAAGACGAATCATATTGCGGATCTGATTGGCGCTTGTGACCATCAAAACTTGGACATTTCCTTCTGCAATTTCGCGAATGGCTTCAAGAAGTGGGGCCGTGTCCGGCGGCAGGGCCCAGCGATAAACAGGAACTCGGATAATGTTTGCCCCACGCTTCTTAAGGCCCGCGATAAAATCAGGGTTATCTTCTCCGTATTCCTGAATCGCAACCGATTTTCCCTTAAGAGTAATTCCCTTTTCACTGTAGTCCAGGGTCTCAAGGATTTCTCTCCAGGTATTGGGCTCCGGGACAGTAATCGTAACCGGAATCTTAAATTCCCGTAGAACCTGAACCGATTTCGGCCCGCGTGCCACGACACAGGTTTTGGAAAGAGCTGCTCCAATGTCCGTCAAAGAATGGCGTTTGGCCATCACATCAAAAAGAAAGCGCGCGCCGACTCCCGTCATGAAAATCACCATATCAATTTTTCCCGCGAGAAGTTTTTCGGCGAAATGAAACGCTTCGGGATTATTCTCCAGAGGGATTTCCTGCATTGAGGGAGCGCTGATTGGGATTCCCCCGAAGCGGGCAATATGCTGGCAGATAATATCCGCCTGCCGGCTTTCCAGTGTGACGACTTTGAGGCCTTGAAATCCAGTGGGTGGTAGAGAAGTTTTCGTCATGGTTGGCTATGATACGACCTGACGTGATAAAGATCAATCACCGAAGAGGTTTGCGGGTGCGCGAGTGAGCGAGTGAGCCGGTGTGGGGGTGGGATACCACCAATTGTCGGCGGCCGCCGACAATTAAGATACAATCTTAATCACCGTCGGGCGCCGGAAATTGGGCAGGGCGTGCAAACTTGCCTCTGTCCCCGTCCTTGGTGACGGTCACCAAGTTTATATCTATTTCGAAAGCGACTCGTGCAGTTTGATGGCGATGGTATTAATGCAGTATCGTTTTCCGGTGGGAGGAGGACCATCATCAAAAATGTGACCGAGATGTGAGCCGCAGCGGGCGCAGGATACTTCCGTACGTTTCATTCCGAAGCTAGGATCTTCGATAAGTTTCACATTCAAAGGAGAGACCGGATCCCAAAAGCTCGGCCAGCCCGTGCCGGACTCGAATTTTTTCTTGTAGGTGAATAAATCCGTGCCGCAGGCCGCACATTGATAAACTCCTTTGCCCGATCTTGGAATTGCGCACTGCCCTCCGAAAGCCGCCTCGGTTCCGTGACCGCGCATGATTTTAAACTGCTCGGGAGTTAAGCGTTTTTTCCATTCCCCTTCCGAACGAACCACGGGGTCAACGTTTTCCGTCTTATCCGTTGCAACATTATAAATTGGAATCATATTTAACAATGGTTTGTTGGCCCCTAAAAAGATAATGCTTAGAAATAAAAAAAATGGAATTACCGCTGCCGATTTTGTCATTAACGGGCATTTTATGCGAGGATAAATCACCTGTCACGAAAAGTTTTAGACTAGTGCTTTAAGTGCCAGGCATTTTTAATCAGCCACAGGCGAACTGAATCCCGCTGGTCACCCTGGAGCTCTATTTTTCCGTCGCGGATGGTGCCGCCGGTTCCGCAGACAGTTTTTAATTTTTTGGCGAGATCTTCACGGGCCGCGATTGAGAGCACGAGACCGGCGATGATCGTGACCATTTTCCCCGAGGAGCGGTGTTCGATGGCCATCACAATATTTTGTTTATCGGGAGTAAGAGATCCTGTCGGAATAGAAGAAGAAGCCGCAGAAGAGGCTTTGTGAGCTGCGGGTTCAAAGCTCCAGCCGTCCCCTTGCAACGTGCGTGTTTTCATAATTGATGACAATATCTCAACGGCTCGTGGAGCCTGGCCCTTAAGATTTTAATCCACCTCGTTGATGGAAACAATGCGGTCGAAAAGTGAACCCAGATACGACTGGCCATTCAAAGTTAAATCGGTGACCACCACTTGATTAATTCGGTTCTTTTCATCGGAAGACATTGAAATTCTTTCGGCCCAGGTGCAGTGAATCGCATAAAATTGTTCGTTCACCTCTCCAATATAGAGCATCAGATGATGATGCATCGCCATAATCGTGATCCCCGGGCGCGCCTGGTGAAGAATATCTTCTTTCGCTTCCTTATCCTTAAAAGGATGATAAAAACCGAGCTTAGTGCCGACAAAAGCTTGATCCAGGGAACCTCGCGGCATATCCACTCCAAGACTGAGGAAAACATCGTGCGTAAATCCCGAGCAGTCGCGCCCGCCATACATTCCACCCCATCCGTACCGCGCTCCCCGAAGCTTGAACGCCTGGCGGATCATATTGGCTTGGGAATAAGGCAAATAACCGGAACTCACATCGCTTTCTTTGGAGATATACGCATAGATCACCGCATCATTCTTTTCTGATTTTACCGGGACACGGACCACATATAAATTGCCCCGGGTACTCACAAGCGGAAAAATAGTCCCCATACTGGCTCGAATCTTAAGTTCGCTGCTTAACTCAATCGAGCGGTAGACAGGAATACTATTACCGGTCGTCACCAGAAACTTTGAAGAATGGACAAAGGTCTTCAGTTTTTGCGTGCCAGAGAAATAGGCAATATCTTTGGTTTTAACCCATCCTCGAGCGTAAGGAGCTTGAACGTATAGCCACTTATCGTCGCTGGAGTGGTGCAGAATCGCCACCGGTGTCCAGGGCTTAATCAAAGTAAATTGAAACTGATCGAACTCAATGTCATAAGGTTTTTCGAGGACTTTAGTATCCGTGGGTACAGCCCGAACCGAAGTCGAGCGGATTACCGCTCCCCATTTCACTTTAATTTGTGATGGAATTGTCTCCCAGTCGACGATCGGTTTAATTTGCTCTTCAAAAAAAGAAACAGGCACATCTTTATTATCCACGTCGTAAAGTTTACGGGCTTTTAACGCGTAATAGACATGCGACAAATCAGCCCTTACTTCTTTTCCCGCCCTGGTTCCTGCCATTTTTAAGACATCGACCCGTTCACGTATCAGCGAATCGATATAGTCATTAAATGCGTCCATTTCCGCTGAGGTTTTAACCGGGACTTCAGCATTAGGAATGCGTTTGATCCAATACTCTGGATCAAGTTGCTCCTGGGTTGTGGAGGTCAGCATCAAATTCTGGGGGACTTTGGGAAGCACTTCCGCGAAGGCGGTGAGGTTGGTGATACTAAGCAGGCCTAACAGAACCGTCATCGCGAGTCCCGCCCGTAGGGGGACGTGGGGATCTCTGAGATTGCTTCGCTTCCCTTGCAATGATATGGCTTTATAGTGACTATTATTTTTTAGAGATTTCATACGGCCATCCGAAAGAAGAAAAACCAAATCAAAGCAAAAATCGGGATAAGAATCGGGAGACTATAGTTGAAAAAGTAAGCCATAAAACTTGGCGTTTTCGCGTTATATTGCTCCGCAATGGATTTAACCAAAAAGTTGGGACCATTCCCAATATAAGTTACGGCTCCGAAAAAGACAGATCCAACACTGATCGCTTTGATGTAAATCGGATGGGTCTCGAGTAAGAAATGAGTCGTCCCTGCAAAAAGCCCCATTTGGGCGCTTAAAAAACTGAGGTAGGTGGGCGCGTTATCCAAAACACTTGAAAGCATGCCACTTGCCCAATAAAACTGCCCGGGAGTATTGACCCCTAATTGATTGGCATATTTTTCTAACCATGCGAGAGCCGGAATCATCGTTGTGAAAATGCCAAGAAAAAGAATAGCGACTTCCTTGATTGGCCCAAAGTTAAAGTCGTTACTTTCATGGACTGATTTGGAAGTTGTTTTATAGGATAAAACGGCTGCCAAGATCATCACCGCTTCCCGTAAGAAAGGCGGATGGTGAATAAAAACAGACCCCACGATCATCAGGAGAAAAAAAATATTATGCGCGCCGAGAAATTTCCACTCCTCCCCTTTACTTGTCTCCTTTTGGCGAATCGCAGCCGGTGCCTTTTTGAAGTTCTGAACATCCACCGTATAAAAGAGAATCAATAGTAGGGTGATTGCAAGAATCCAGATTGGCCAAACTTGCTTCAAAACCCAGAAAAAAGGCACCCCTTTTAAATACCCGAGAAAAAGCGGCGGATCTCCGATGGGCGTTAATCCTCCGCCCACATTGCTGATGATAAAAATAAAAAAAACAATGTGATATGCCGTCAGTCGGTACTTATTCATTCGGATCCAGGGACGGATAAAAATCATGGAAGCCCCGGTCGTCCCTATCAGATTTGCAAAGACCGCTCCAATAAAAAGAAATAAGCAATTGGCGACAGGTGTTGATTCTCCTTTAACATTAATATGAATCCCGCCGGCCACCACGTAAAGTGAACCAATTAAGGCGATGAAGCTTATATATTCGAAAGCGGTATGAATCAGGCTGGCGCTGTCCTTGAGAACCAAAAAGTACCGGACGATTACGACAAGACTTAAGAGAGCGCAAAGGAGTGGAAAGTTTTTCTCCCACCAGTGCTTTTGAATAAGCGGAAGAATCGCGATTGAGGCGAGCACTGCAATGAAGGGTAGCACCCAGATTAGTTCATGATACATAAAAAGTGGTGTATTTTAAACAATCAGAAAAAGACTGTCTAGGAATATATCCGTTCTACCCTTGGAGAGCGCGCATTGTCCCATCGAGGCTTATAGGGCCGAATTTTTTTGCGGGTGATTCTAAAGATTTTTTTCTGAGTCTATAAGGGCCATGTGTCTACTTTTAGTGAACAAAAACACGATCCAAGATATGGGTCTTGAGCTGTTGAAGGCTTATGGGTTTAGCCAGATAATCATAAGCGCCTAGGCGAATAGCCTCTTTGGCGCGTCCCTCTTCCTGATTGCCACTCAGAATTACGACAACAGTATCCGGAGAAACTTGCCTGGATTTTTTAAGGACATCCAAACCGGACATCTTGATCAGGCGAAGATCAAGAAGCATCAAAGACGGATGATCGCGCTCCAAAATTTCTAATGCACGAGGTCCATCGCCGGATTCATAAACAAGATATCCCTGCTCGGCGAGATAATCGACAATAATATTGCGAATTGCGTCATCGTCATCGACAACAAGAACTGATTTATCCATAGATCAATGAGTGTTTAGCGCACTCGGCGGTAAGGGTAGTGGTCTTTAATCCATTCTTCGAAATATTTCCCGTGAGAACGGGCATTTAAAAAAGCCTTGTAAACAGACTCGGGAACCTCGTCATACTGGTAAATTTTCCCCTCAATAAACTCCACTTGCAGCATCGTCCTCTTATAGTCATACCCGATCCATTCGATTTCCGTGGAAATGACCATTTGATTAATCATCTGCGCTCTCCTTTGTTGTGCCTGTATCGGTCATTGAGGAGAAAACTAAAGATGGAAGAAGATTTGTTAGGGTTTTGCCAGCCATGATAACAGCTGAGAAATGAACTGAACGTATAGATTGCCAACCTGAATTTCAATTTTTTCCTGGATTTTTATTCTCTTAACACGAGTTCCCCAGTCGATAAAGCCAGCAGACCAGTGAGGTGCAAAGTCCGTCATGAAGGCCGCAATCCTGGGGTGAAAGGTTCCCCCCACAGCCAGAAGCGGCGTGACCGCAGAATTTAAAAAGACATTTCCATTTCTATAATTGATTGCTTTTGCATTTAAAAGAACTTGGGCGTGAGATTTCAGCCGGACTTGGTTGACCCCACAAATTGCTGCCGGTTTTGCGAATGAAATGCCCTTTAATATTTTATGGGAAGTCGCAGGGAGAACAAGAGCTCCGCCCGGAAAGTTTTGGCGGTCGTCACGATTCAGACAGGTGACCGGTAATAGACTCTCGATCGCAGAATTATGCCAGCCGCCAAAGGGGCCCGCGAAAGAACCCCAACCTCCCACCATCAGGAAACCAGCCCCTTGTGCGACCTTTTTAATGAGAATCTGCTCGGAAGGTTTTAAGAAATCACGATAAGAGAAATCACTAAAAATATAAAGATCAAAATCAGACCGTAAAAGGTCTGGAGTGAGCTGATTCCCAGGCGGTAAATGCGTCACTTCTGCTTTTAAGTGTTTGAGGATCCCTAGCAGATACCGCGCTGGGCCATCCGCTGGACTGTCGCCAGCATAAAAAACTCTCATGAGTCTTTTTCCCTCTTGGGCGGCAAATTCTTATTTTTCTTATCGTGACAGAAATGGCAGGAACATAGTTGACGCAGATAATCAAAACTGTAGATGCCGGTCTGATGACCATCACTCCAGCTTATTTTAACCGCATATCGTCCTACAGGATTCCACAGTTTGAGAGATAATGACGCTGGGATTTTTTCAGCCTGGATGGTTCTTTTGCCGCTCCACTCATCCACACACTGTGCACACGGACAGAAAAGACGCAGAGTACGTGGATCAAATAAACTCCGGTGATCATCCTCCCAGGTGATAAGAATCTCTTGGGAATCAAGGACTCGGAAATCTAAAAGACAAAAGCTCATCATCAGCCATTAGGATTTAGCAGGGGCATGACACTGGGATTTTCCAGATAGCTGCATCACACCACATTCTTTAACTGAAATATCTTTACCGGCCTGCCCAGGAACCCAGAAGGTCACAATATCCCACGCTCCCAAAATGGCGAATTTTACAGTGTCCACAAGGCCTTGTCCTAACCCCTTCACGACACAACAGCTATCCTTAGACGCATGGATCGGAGCCGCAATAATATGCGCAGGGCTGCTCGCAAGATTGACTACCCCGTGAAGAAGCCTCCAGGAAGCTCTTTCAACATAGTTATCACTGGTAATCTTGCCCATGGGATCGGTCCCTGCAAAAGCCGAGGATTGAAAAACCATAACCGTAAGCAGAACTAAAGCAATGCGATGGAGTTTATTCATATCATTTCCTTTCGGTTATAAACGTGGCATACGACGTGCATCTTCTAGCAGTGATTCGATCTCATGGTCGCGAGCCCCGAATTCGTAAGCAATTTGAATGAAAAGCGAGCAGTCTTCAAATTTCTCTTGGAGCAGCGCTTCCCTCAGATAAATCAAAGCGGTAAACTTCACAGGGTGTTTAGTTCCCTCAATGACTTTAACCTTTTTTTCCGTAATAATGTTTCCCATAAGCCACCTAAAAAATTAAAACCCACGGTTACCCACGGGTTTTGCGCTCGATTATTTGTAAAGACAGTCGACTGAACTAGCTCACAAAGCCCACCTTACTTACGCACATAAGGCATCGGCTGCGAATGCCAAAACCCTTAGCCATTACTGGGGGCTGATGATGCTGAGCGCCGTTGAGTACGCTACTTCTGAGGTCATTGTTCACGTTGACGTGTAACAAAGCTCCCCTTGCTGTCTGTGTTTTCTGGTGTGGCTTTCTAGGTTTTGAGCCTACTCATGTTTGAATTTTTATGATAAACTTTGATCGTGAAGCAATTACATCGTTTTTTTCTCATCTTTTTCTTATGTTTTTTGATACCTCTACCCGCTCAGAGCGCCCTTGATACAAGAATTTCCATGCCAGAATTCGACCCCGCTCTTCAATGGATTCATAGCGTACCAGCCACCCGTAAGATTCTTGCCGGGAAAGTCACTTTGATTTATTTTTGGAGTTTCTCTAATTATGAAAGCCTTAACAATCTTGTGTTTTTGAACCAGCTTTACGCGGTTTATCGTCCCTATGGACTTGTGGTGATTACAATTCATGTTCCCCACTTTGAATTTGAAAAGTCCTCGGATACTATTTCTGCTTTTTCTGAACTCTTCGATTTGGATTTTCCCATTCTTTTGGATAATCAGGGGGGGATGAAGGCCCTCTATCAAGCCTTCCGGATTCCTTCATTTTATTTGATTAATGCCCAGGGAAAAATCCGAAAAACTTTTTTCGATAATTATACCCATGAAGCGATTTCTCGTTCGGTCTCCGGGCTCATGCGGGATAATCCCAAGATTATTCTCCCCACAGTCACAGATGCTATTTCTAAACTTTCGGTGACGCCGTCCATGTTTCTTGAGATCCCACTGGGTTATCAGGGATTATCCCATTTTGGAAATCTGGAAAAAATTCGTACTCAAATGGACCAGAAATTCGCGTATCCGGAATATCTCGAAGGAGATCAGTTTTACCTTCAGGGAGAATGGCGTTTTGAAGCGGATTCCTTGAGGGCCCTTGGAAAGTATTCTTCGCTTAAAATTCGTACCACTTTCAAAACCCTAAGCCTGATGGCTAATCGTTCTGAAAATCAAATCCTAAAAGCGGTGATTACACTCAACGGAGTTCCGTTATCAAACGATGTTCTGGGTCAAGATACCTTCTTTGATGGCACGGAGACTATCGCTAAAATCAGCGAGCCGCGGCATCATCATTTTCTGAACCTGCAAGACAAACCCGATCATCCTCAGCTCTGGGAAATTACCTTTGAGGGGCCGGCTGATCTTTACGTCATAAGCCTGAGTGATATGCCTTTTCAGTTAACTCAGAAAAAATTGGATGTGGATAAAAAGGCAGCTGCGATTGCAAGGCCCGATGAGAAAGTCCGTCTTAAAACGACGATTCAAGAATAGCTTATCGATCAATTAACTCTTTAAATTCCGCCCACGGAAAGTTATTTCCCGGACATTCCGTATTTTTACCGGGGACATCGCCATGGCGAATTACATTGATAAATGGAATTTTGTAATATTGTTGCAAGGTTTTCACCAAAAAGACTAAGGCGTTTAATTCTGCTCGGCTCACTCGACGTTCACTAAAATTCCCTACCAGCGAAATTCCAATACCATGTTCGTTCATGCCCGCTGCATTGGCATGAGCCCCCTGCATTTGTTTTACCCAGCGCGGCCCCACCTCAATCTGCCCGTCTTCCTTCCCATCCGTTCCATTATTGATCAAAAAATGATATCCGAGACCATTCCAAAATCCGCGTCGGTGATGAATCTGATCAATGGTAAACGCGTTCCCCTCATGCGTGGCCGTATGGTGGATCACAATATGCGTCCAGCGACTGTTGGGGTAAAGCGGGATAATGGGTTTTGCGCCTTGAACATTGGGGATTGTTAATTTTTGGCCGGATTTAATCTTAGTTGGATCATCAAGGTGGTTGACCGACATCAAGGTCTGCATATCCACATCATAGGTTTTACTGATACGCCATAAGGTCTCCGACGGCCCGACCACGTGATAAACATTATGGAGAGCCGCTGAATTCGATTGCCCGTAGACAGTCACGGGTACCGTGGAAGGAATGCGCACGGCTGCACGGTGCGGAGTGCTGGAGCAACCATAGAGAATGATGCCGGATATCATTCCGCTCAAACAGAGTGTCCAAGCTCGATCCGTTTTTAGAATCCGTAAAGTTTTCATAAAATGCTATCCATGGAGCTCCCTATTATCTACAAAAGACGTCAAAGATCAAACGGATTCCCATTTTCTTATTTTCCAACAATGACTTTTGGAGGAGGTGGCCCTTCTAGCTTTTTCAACGCTTCGGCAATATCCTCGTTGGTAACCCTTTCCACAGGTTTTTGATAAACATTTGGGTGCGAATCCATGGGGACTTTGGGAGGGGCACTCAAAACAGGTTGATCCTTCCGCTGCCCAGCAATGAAGGCATCAAGCCATGATTTGTTATAACCCTCTCTGAATTCTTTTTGTTGAACTTTGACTCTTCGGATTTTTTTATCATAGATTTCCCCGGCACGATCCATCGCATTCTTAAGTTCTTGAATCTGGATCTGATAGCGCCGCCGGGCTTGTTCTTCCAACGCTCCTTCGAGGCTCGCAGCTTCAACCCCGTGAACTTCCCTCAGCTTCTCTGGCGATGTCCATAGGTAGGAAAAGTACTCCCGCTCCGCAAACAGATCTGATTCTGCAATCAAATCCTCAAAAATAATAAATCCATGATCATCTAAAAAACGCAGTTCGGCCAGATGGTTTTTCCCAAACACTGTATTCAATTTGGAATCCAGAACAACAAATTTATACATAAATTCTTCCAGGTGCGTTTCATTTTTATCGGGATCGGTGTAATGAATCTGGTCCCCTGTTAAACGGTACAAGAGACGGACGTTTTCGGATTCAAAAATCCTGATCGGATTGGGGGCGGAGGGGGCCTCTTCAGCGCCGGCAAAAGACAGAGCCTGAAAACAGGCGGTGAAAATAAAAAAAAACTGCCGAAGGCGCACCCGAATCACTTTTGGGCTGTTAGATATTCGGTCAGTTTTCGCTCAAATTTCTTAAGACCCGATGCGACATCTTTTCCCAGGTCGATAAGAATAATAGGAAGCCCCTTATTTTGAATCGCTTCAAAATCGCCTAAAGCCTGGGCCCGCTTGAGTTGGCTGAAAGTATAATGAGTGTCCGGAACTGGAATATCTTTTACATCGTCAGAGATAAACTCCATAAAAAGGCCGGAAGCCGTACCCCCTTTATAAAATTGTCCGATGGAGTGTAAATATCGCGGGCCAAAGCCAAGTAAAACTGGAATCCGGAAATGGCAGCGAATTTTTTGTCGAATCCGTTGAAAAACTGCCGCCCACTCAGGATTACGTGCAAGGTATGGAAGCAGGGATAAATAGCTACCGTGCTTGATCTGCTTGAAAATAAGCCCCAGCTCTACATGCTTGTTCACAGAATAATAACGCGTCGGCATTTCAAGGGTTTTTCCCTTTTTGATTACACCCAACAAACGAGAGGTGATTTCCTTGCTCTCTGTCACATTAGGCTCGTCAAAAGGATTAACCTTCAGCACAACTCCGGCAATCGCCGTGGCAATTTCCCATGCCAAAAATTCACCCCCTAACGCTACATCGGACGGCCAGATAATGTCAATCCAGGGTAATCCTGCCTTTGAGAGATTTTTTAATTTAGCTTCGAGGATCTTAAAATCCGGATCAGTTTTTCGGCGGATGGACACAAAAAAACGGTCATCCCCGTAATCAGAGACACCGCCAAGAGCCTCGGTATCAACGGGTAATACACCCATTTTTTCTTTACCCGTGCTTTCGGCAATGAGCTGCTCAAGCCAGGAACCGAACGAGGCGAGACTTTGGGACGGAACGAGCGTCATTTTATCTCGCCCCTCGAGGGAAAGATGAGCCAGCACGATGCCGAGGTGGGCAGATGACGGAAATGTTGATCCCTCAAGCTCCGTAAAAACCGACTGCGCGTCTTCGAGGAGGCCGCGGACGTTGATTCCAAGCAATGCTGCAGGAACTATTCCAAATAGTGAAAGCACCGAAAATCTTCCGCCAATGTTGGAAGGATTGATAAAGCATTGGCGGAAGTGCATTTTATTTGCCAATACTTCCAATGTTGACCCGGCATCAGTGATCGCAATCCAGTGCCTACCAATGGCATCCGCGGACAATTTCTTTCCGTAAACCTTTTCGCACTGCTGATAAAAAAACTTATATTGGGAAAAAGTCTCAATCGTGGATCCTGATTTGCTTGAAACCACAAAGAGCGTCTTTTTAATTTGGATACGTTTCAGCACATTTCCAATACTGCCAGGATCCGTGGTATCGACGATGCAAAACCTGGGGGCCTTCGAAGGGCGTTTGCAGATAAGGTTCATCACTTCAGGTGCCAAACTTGATCCACCCATCCCGAGAAGTACAATATCCTGAATTCCTTCAGTGCGGATTTCCTCCGCCAGTTGATCGAGTTCGTAGAGTTTCCCTAAAATCCAATCATGCGCCTTAAGCCATCCGAGGCGATTGTTAATTGACTTAACATGGAATTCTTCGGCTTTCCAGAGAGTGGGGTCTTGTTTTAAAAATCGGGGAATTAATTCTTGGGCAACCAGCCCCTCAATCCGGTCTGTGATTTTTCCTTTGGTAGCTTCGGAAAGATGAAAGTCATACCGAGCCAGCGGGCCTTTCCTTGTGGGTAAGGCAACTGCTTTTTTTATTTGAGCTTTTTCTAAAGATCGCATCAGATCATCAAACGCATCACAGAATAACTTGACACCTTGAATCTGCAGCTGCTCACCCGTCTTCTCCAGGCTGATTCCAAGCGCTTGGAGCTGCTCGGTTATTTGCTTAGCATCCTGAACATTTTGTTCAAGGGTATTTTCACGAATATTTCCATGATCCAGCAGAGCATCAACGGTGATCTGCGGCATCGTATTAACCGTCTCGCGTCCCACCAAGGGTTCAACATAAAGAAGGTCAGGATATTTTGGATTTTTGCTGCTGGTACTTCCCCAGAGAACTTTCTGGATTTGACCGCCACGCGTTTGAAGCTTTTTAAACTTGGGAGTCTCAAAAAGTTTTTTGAACTCTTGATACACAAGCTTGGAATTAGCAACGGCAGCTTTTCCCATCAGCCGCGAGGCTTCTTTCTTGCCCTTCGCCACAAGACTTTCCAGTTCTTTATCAATCAACGTATCGAACCGACTGACGAACACACTGGCAACAGAACGAATCCCGGCAATCGGGCTTCCAGACTTAAGACGATCTTGCAGTCCTTCCTGATAAGCCAGAGCCACGTCACGGTATTGGCGAACTGAAAAAATAAGGGTGATATTGATATTGATCCCTGCGGCGATAAGTCGTCGGATGGCGGGAATTCCTTCGGGCGTTGCAGGAACTTTAATCATGATATTGGGACGATCTACTTTTTTGAATAATCGGAGTGCTTCCAGGACGGTTTTCTCCGTGCAATATGCCAGATTGGGAAGAACCTCAAGACTCACAAATCCATGCTCCCCTTTCGTGCGCGTATGGATTTTAAGAAAGAGGTCGCAGGCCTTCTGAATATCACTCACAGTCAAGGCGTCGTAAATTTCAAGAGTACTTGCTTTCGCCCGGGTCAGGCGTTGAATGTCTTTGTCATAAGCACCCTTTGACTGGCTGATTGCATTTTGAAAAATGCTGGGATTAGACGTGACGCCAAGAATCCCCGACTCATCAATCAAGGATTTTAATTTACCGGACAGGATCATGTCGCGACTTAAGTAGTCTAGCCAAGGACTCTGGCCCGCTTGATAAAGTTTTTGGGTGGGAAGTATTTCGAGAGCTGCGCGCATTGAATTTCTCCTTGCCAATTAAAATTTCGCACGAATGGCGGGAAGATACATCTTTTCAATGTATTCCCTTAACATTCGTTCTGTATTAAAAAATTGCATGATAGAACTTATGGAAGACATCATCATTTTAACCCATTCGGGGGAAAATGTATTCGCTTTTAACGGACGGCTAAAAAAAACAGGAAAAACCTCTTTTTCAAGAACCCGAAAGAGTTCTTCCCTATCTTCATTATTAGTGGTATCTTCCCCGCCCTTCCCAAAAATCCACCCGTTTAATCCGTGGCGGATGCCTTCCGGAACCCACCCGTCATTGATGGATAAATTTAAGACGCCATTAATTCCCGCCTTCATACCGCTCGTACCACTTGCCTCCAAGGGCCGCGTTGGATTATTCAGCCAGAGATCACATCCTGATTCTAAATACCGGGCCAGTTCAATGTCATATCCCTCAATGAAATAAACCGAGGCTTCGATGCCTTTTTTTAAGCAGTATTCTTCCAATCTCCGGGAAACATCCCAAATCTGATGGATCCGATTTCGGCCTGGATAATTATCAGGATGAGGCTTGCCTGCAAACAATAAGCTTATTGGCGTTTTGTATTTTTGATACATGCGCTCTAAAAATTCAAACAAGTATTCTTCATCATCAAGAATCAGTGTGACTCGCTTATAAGCGGCAAATCTCCGGGCGAAACCGATCATAAGAGAATCCTTCGATGGAAATTTGTTCACCCTTAAAGAGATATCGTCCGGCAAAAGGCCTTCCCGTTTCCAACAGGTTGTCATACGAGATTTGACAGCATCAAGCATCTGCTGTTTTAGCTGTTGATGAAGAGACCAGAGTGTCTGGCCTGGAATTTCCAAAATCTTCTCGACACCGCCAAACTCATCAAGCATGCGGGCCAAGGAAGGTTGCTGCCAGTAGGGAATGTGAATCGCATTTGTAATGGCCCCAATCGGCAAAGGATTTACGGGCTTATTCGGAAGTTCAGCCAAATGCGCCCACATCGTTTGGCATATGTCTCCGTGGAGCTGGCTGACGCCATTGCGGAAGGCTCCCGAAAAAAGTAAGGCCAGTTGAGTCATATCAAAAAGATTGCCAGTATTCTTTCCCCAAGCAAGAAGTTTCGTGGATTCTTTGATATCGAGGAACGTATCAAGATACGATTTAAGTTGTGAGACCACCAGATTGAAATCAAAACGTTCATTGCCTTCAGGCACGGGTGTGTGGGTCGTGAAACCAATTTTGTGGCACACGCTTTTTAATGCGGAATCCATGGCGAGCTTTTGAGAACTCATCACATGGCGAAGAATTTCGAAACAAGCAAAGGCTGCGTGACCTTCGTTCAAGTGGAATGCATCGGGATGGTACCCCGCCTTATAAAGGGCTTTGACTCCGCCTACCCCTAAAATCATTTCCTGCTCAAGACGACGCTGACGCTCATCTTCTCGTGGTTTTTTAGAGGCATAAAGGCGCTGAGAGATTGAGCGGTCATTAACATCATTTTCTTGAAGGTTTGTATCGAGAAGTAAAAGATCCACACGGCCGATCTTCGCCACCCAAACCTGGGCTTTGACCGTGCGGTTACCAATCGGGACCTCAACAATTAACGGGGTTTTTTCTAAAAGACTCTGAACGCTTTCAAGAGGTAGATAATTTTTAACATCTTTTCCTGGAGGGACTAAGGATTCATAAGAAACCCGCATATGCCCTTCCAGGTCAACATTCTGTTCGTAATATCCTTCGAGATAGAGCAGTCCAACTGCCACCAAGGGAATGCCTAAATCGCTGGCTCCGCGCAAATGGTCGCCCGACAAAATTCCGAGCCCACCTGAATAAATAGGAAGGGTATCAAATCCATATTCCATAGAAAAATAGGCAATTTGCTTTCCCTGAAGTTCCGGATAAAGTTTTTGGCATGATGCTTTAGCCGATTCAACATACTTTTCGTAAGCCTTGCAGGCGAGGTCTGCCTTTTCTAGAAAGTCGGATCGCTGAGAAAGTTCTATCATCTTAGGATGGGAGGACGGGCTGTTATCAGTGGCTTGCGCGAATAAAGAATAATAATTACGAGGGGGATGCGCGTTGATTAAAGGACCGATTGAATCCAGTACCGCGCGCATTTCCGGGGACCACTCCGTCCAGTAATTAGCAGTCAAGGTCCTAAGTTTTTGATCTAAAGAGCTCATACGCCAACAAAGTATCAAAAACTCAGAGAAATTTCACCAAAAATCAGGAAATAAGAATTAAATAGCAGGAGCGCTTGCCACAACAGGTAGGCTGAAAATAAATTCGGAGCCTTTTCCGAGACCTTCGGAAAAGACGGAAATCTTCCCGTCCTGGGATTCTACAAGTTGTTTCACAATGGCGAGGCCCAGTCCGCTCCCGGCATGTTTTCTAGAAACGGGATCTGTGGACCGGTAAAACTCTTCAAAAATCAGTTGGTGCTCGGAAGGATCCACACCAATGCCTGTATCTCTGACACAAATCTTGAGCACAGATTCCTTTGGGTCAAATTTAGCCTCTAAAATAACGGTCCCTCCTGCCGGTGTATACTTTATCGAATTATTGAGCAAATTAACCACCACTTGAGTCACTCGATCCAAGTCTCCTTTGACATCGGGAAGGACATCCGGAATCATTTCCTCAAAGCGAATCTGCTGCTGATCACATACCACAATGTGGTCTTCGTAGCAGGCTTTAAGTACCGGTACGATATCAAAGATTTCCTTGCGGACAGAAACTTTTCCAGATCGGATCCGCGAAAGATCTAAAAGTTCATCCACGATGCGATTCAGACGCTGTCCCTGCATTAGAATCTTTCTCACCCGGCGCTTCTGCTCATCATTGAGAGTTCCCAGTTTCTCACGCATAAGAATTTCAGCAAATCCACTGATAATTGAAAGCGGAGTACGGAGTTCATGGGAAGCGACCGTCAAAAATTCATCTTTCAGTTTATTGAAGCGGGCGTTGACTGAGTTAGAATTGTCGGAACTAAGCAAAATCAATTCTTTGCTCGCAAGAAAAAAAACAAACCCGGGAATGAGTATTACTGTCTCAAACATTATTTTGAAAAGGGATTCAGGAAGTGGATACAACCATATCATATTCTTGAGATACAGCATTGAAAGACTTAAGGCGAATAGAATGCAGGAAACGTAAACAATATTACGGCGTGATTTTTCAACCGTTGAGACACGAATGAGAACCACTGAGGCGAGAAAATAAACCAGAGTCCCGACAATGTTAAGGGAAATATAGAAAAGTAACTTGGGCGTCATGATCCCTCGAAAGGTTAAGCAACCTTGGGAGTATTCCCGCGATATTTAAGGTTCATGAAATGGTCGGTAACTCGTTTTAAATCAGCCATCGTAAAAGGCTTGGAGATAATGTCCGTCACTCCGCAGGTTCGCATCTTTTGAATATCGGCATCGCTTTTCAGAGCAGAGACGGCTACGATCGGGATATCGCGGAACCGCGGATCCTGGCGGACAAATTTTGTAAATTCGAATCCATCCAACTCGGGCATAAGAAAATCAAGAAACACAAGATCGGGTTGTTCCTCTACTAGTTTGGCGCCCGCTGAAAATCCATTTGCAGCTTCTATCACCTTAACTCCGGGTATTGTAGAAAGAAGATCATTCAGAATAATCAGAAGGTCCGGTTCATCATCTACGGTAAGCACGAGAAAATGTTTTCTCTGCTTCAATTCCTCCTCACCCTGCCAGGGGAGATTATAATCCTGGGCAAAACGGGAAAGCTCTTCATGTTCAATACGCCGGTGCCCGCCCACTGTTGTATAGCATTTGAATTTACCGCTGCCAATCCATCGAATCACAGTGATGGGAGTGACGCCAAGAAGTTTTGCAACTTCGTGTGTGGTGTAGAGTTTTTTTGTTGCGGGCTTATCCATAACTGCCCCCATTTTGCTCGACTGAGGTTGAGTGAAATGTTGTAAATGTGCTTTTTGTTACCTTCAATTGAAGTATACTTGGCGGTTTCTAATAATGCAAATAACTGGCGGGATTTGAAAAATCTAGCTGATCAAAACGCGGCGGGGATTTGACGGGGTTTTCGCTGCAGATGTTGCGGTTTCTGGGGTGGTATTGTTTTGTGTGGCAGTTGCGGTGGAGGTTGAAGTACTGGTTGTCGCCGCCCCAAAATTATCTTGGCTGCTTGACATACTTCCAAGCTTCAGGGATGACGACAAAAAATGGAGCTCTTTGGTAACTTGAGATCCGGAAGTAGTTGTCTCCGCGCCCCCTGTCGATTCAGCCTGAGCCCCACCGGCAGGTGGTGAAGTCGAGGTTGCAACCTTACCCTGATAAAACGACGGGGTTGTAAAGTGGCTGCTGGACGTAGCCGTTTCGGTGGCGGTACTCGTATCTGTAGCTGCCGTACTTGTCGCAGTGGATGTATTTGTCGATGTATCCGCAAGGAATCCAAAGCACCATCCACGAAAAGGTGCCAAAATTTCTAAAAGGCCAGCAAGAAGCAGGATTTTCATTATTCGTCCCATAGGATAATTATAGCTGATAAAAGCAAATTTAGGGTTTCAGGGCAGATCGAACATATTCAATGACCTCTGATGGGACACTGGGCCCAAGAGCGTCTAGCCAGTAAACATTCTTTTCTTTACGGAACCATGTCCATTGGCGCTTGGCAAGATGCCGGGTATTCATCTTGATGTCTTCGCTAATTTTTTCAAGCATCAAAGGCTTATCAAGATTCTGCGGCTCCTTCAAACGATCCAAAATTTCCTTGTAGCCCACTGCTTGCTGCGCGGTTTTAGAAAGGTCTTGGGTTTTAAGCTGTTGGACTTCCGACAAAAGCCCTTGGTCAAACATTTGATCGACACGCTGCTGAATGCGCTCATACAGAATTTTTCGATCCATCGTTAATCCCACAATAATAGGATTAAACCCTAACGATTCCAGCGAGATGGATGAGGTCGGAAGAGTCGACGGCTTCTTTCCTGATATTTCAAAGATTTCCAGAGCCCGAAGAATTCTCTTTTTATCACGGGGCATAATCTTATTTGCCCGGTCAGGATCAATTTCCTTTAAGCGATCATACAGAACGGAAAGTCCGCAAGCGGCTGTCTCGGCATCAAGTTTTTCACGGATCTCTCGCGTGTCACCGATTTCAGGAGAAATTCCGGCGAGCAAAGTCCGGATGTAAAATCCTGTTCCACCGACCACCATGGGGAGACACCCCCTTTCTGCAATCGCGCGAATATTGGCAAGGGATTTTTCGTAGAAATCAAAAGCAGAAAAAGATTCCGATGGATCCAAAATATCAATGAGATGATGAGGGACTATCGCCCTATCAGGTTTGGTGGGCTTAGCAGTTCCAATATCCATGCCACGGTAAACCTGCATGGAGTCGGCGGAGATAATTTCTCCTTGAAGCTCTAGCGCAACCTCAAGTGCGATCTTGGACTTTCCAACCGCGGTGGGGCCCACGATGAAGAGGACAGAATTTCTCACATGGATTCAGGGGCTGAGACCCCCAGTAGATTAAGACCATTACGGAGAACAATGCGGACAGCATCAATAAGAATTAGGCGGGCCTGGCTCAATGCGGCATCCTCGGAAAGCACCCGGTGAACGGAATAGAATTTATGAAAACTAGCAGCAAGGTCACGGAGATACTCGACAAGACGGTAAGGTTCAAGGGTTTGAGCCGCGTGAACAATCGTTTCCACGTAATCATAAAGGTGTTTGATGAGTTCGGTTTCCTCCGGACTCACCAATCGCTCAGTATTTGCATCATCCTTAAGGGACTGCGCGGCATGACGAAGAAGACTGGAAATCCGGGCGTGGGCATACTGAAGATAATAAACCGGATTATCCTGAGATTTTTCCTTGGCTAAATCCAGATCAAAATCGAGATGACTTTCCACCTTGCGCATGAGAAAGAAAAAACGCGCCGCATCCGCACCGACCTCCTGAACTAATTCACGAAGCATGACAAATTCTCCCGATCGTGTGGACATGCGGACCGGTTCCCCTTTCCGGTAAAGGGTTGTCAGCTGGACAATGCGAATGTCAAGTTGGTCCGGATTGAAGCCCAACGCTGAACACGCTGCTTTTAGCCGAACAATATAGCCGTGATGATCGGGCCCCATGAGATCAACAAGCCAGTGGTAACCGCGGTTGAATTTCTCACGATGATAAGCAATGTCAGGCGCGATATAGGTAAGTTCACCAGTCGACTTGCGGACGACACGATCTTTGTCATCGCCAAAAGCAGTCGTCTTAAACCAGAGGGCGCCATCTTGTTCGTATAAATGACCCGCCTTGCGTAAATCCTCAAAGGCGGCTTCAATGCTTTTATTTTGATACAAAGTGCGTTCACTAAAGATATTCTGAAAATGAACATCGACGGTATTCAGATCTTCCAGGATTCCCTTCATAATTGTTTCCTGGGCATACAAACGACAGGCTTCGATGCCTGTGATTTCATTCTCCAAAAGACTTTTACCTTTTTCAAGGATAAGCGCTTTGGCGATCACTGCAAGATAGTCGCCTTGATACCCTTCTTCGGGTATTGGTTTCTCGACGCCAAGCTCCTGGCAGTAACGCGCCCAAAGACTTTGGCCCAATAAATTCATTTGCCGGCCGGCGTCATTAAGATAATACTCCGCATCGGCTTGATATCCGGAGGTTCGAAGCAAACGTACCAGCGTATCTCCTATAATCGCCTGACGGCCGTGAGCAATCGTGAGTGGACCTGTCGGATTCGCACTGACAAACTCCACCAAAGCCTTTTTCCCAACGCCATATTCGGATTGGCCGTATAAGGAATCCTTTTCCCGAATTTCTCGCAGAATATCTGTCAGCGAGCTTTTAACGAGGTAGATATTGATAAATCCAGCGCCTCCGATCTCAATTCGATCAACGGAAGCAGGACACTGATTTTTTAGTGTGGGGAAAAAATCTTCGGCCGATTTTTTCGGAGGCTGGCGCGTCAGACGTGACAATTTAAACGCAACATTCGAGGCGAAGTCACCTTGAGTTGAATCTTTCGAGACTATAATTTCAAAGTCGCCGAGATCGGAAATAGACAGCTCTTTTTGCTGGGCATAAGCCGCAAGGCTGGACTTAATCCATTGATTAAGAACCTGCTTCATAACCGCGGGGCATCTCCCCAAAGGCGTTCAAGGCCGTAGTACTCCCGAGTATCCTTATAAAACACATGGACAATCACAGCGCCAAAATCAAGGAGGATCCAAAGGCTTTCAGCAAGACCTTCTTGATGGAAAACGGGAACCCCCTTCTCTTTGAGGGTTATAACAATATGTTCGGCAATGGCTTTTACATGGCGATCCGAATTCCCATGAAAGATTACGAAGTACCGGGCGACATTGGTGAGTTTGTCAAGATCCAGGATCAGCGGTTCTTCGGCCTTTTTATCTAGGCCGGCTTCACGGATAAGAAATGCTATCGCTTTAGGGCGCACGTTTCACGACTTTCTAGTGGATAAGGGTTAATGACGATCGCATATAGTACAACCGACCTTTTCCAATGCCAAACTTTTTATTTTGTGTGGGCTTGGCGGATGGCTTCAATCAAGATTTCCCCATTGCGTATATTGATCGCTTCAGATAGAGGTGTGCTGGATTCAAATGCGCTCGGACCCTTGAGCGCAAGGAGTTCTGTATAGGGAAGCGATGCCTCGGTTAGCATCCGGGAAGCGCTTGTTCCTGCGAGGGAGGGAATATTAGGCACTGCAAAACGGATATTTCCCAAGCTATCCAGACAAAGCGGGTTCTGGTAACTCGTGGAATGTGATTCTGGGAAATTACCCCCCTGATCAATTGAAATATCCAGAATGATCTTTTTCTTAATGATAGACGCTTTGGCAAGCTGGTCTTGGGTGATTACATAATTAGCACGCTGTCCCATTGCGTGAGCGCAGCCAATCAGGACATCTGCGGATTTCAGGATATCATCCAGGGAATCTTCGGGTGCCAGAACTGCAATGCCTTGTGAGGCAAGACGTTTTCGGCTTTCCAGATTTTTTTCAATCATGATAATCCTGCCCCCCAGTTTTTTAGCCACCTCAAGGGCCGCGATGCCGGCGACTCCCGCGCCAAAAATTACCACAGAACCAAGATGGTAGGATTCATTCGCCTTGGGATAAGTCTTTGCAATGGTTTCCATCTCATCCCGAAAAAAAGGGTGATAAGAAATTGTTTCCCCAGCTACTTTTATCTGGGAAGGGATCATTGCTGCGTAACCGGCCGCCAATCCTCCCGCAATTTGACTCATTGGTGCCAGCAAGGGAAGCCGGCCGTCTACCCGAAGGGTTTCAAAACCTACGGCGGTACACCTGGAATGAACCAAGGCGTCTTTTAGGGCGCAATTTTCCTGCGAGGCTAAATGAAGAAAGCAAAAAAGAGTGTGTTCTTTGCGAAGGAGAGGAAATTCTGCAGACAAAGGTTCTTTGACTTTTTGAATCAATCCAGCCAATGCATACAGTTTTTCCGGGCTCGGGATAATCTGGGCACCGGCTTTCTGATAGTCCGCGTCACTAAATCCAGACTCCGCACCCGCTCGGGTTTCCACCAAAACCGTAATCCCCTTTCCAATCAAATGGGAAGCACCATCCGGAGTGAGCCCCACTCGTTTCTCCAGGGTTTTGATTTCTTTGGGAATTCCTAAAATGAGCATCCTATTTATCCTTCGTAAACAAAGCGGTTGGTAATTGGCATACGGCGTCCAAACCAGGCTTTTTGGGTGACTCGTAAAATGGGTGGAGTCTGGCGCCGCTTATATTCATTGTGGTCCACTTTTCGGATCGTTTCTAAAATTACGCCCATCGAAACGCGCTCACCTTTCAGGGCGTGCGCTATTTCTTCAGGACTCCATCTCGTCTCAATATAGCCCTGTAAAATTTGGTCCAGGATTTCATAAGGGGGCAAAGAATCCTGGTCTTTTTGATCAGGACGCAATTCTGCAGACGGAGCTTTCGTCAAAATGGCCTGAGGAATCACTGAACGTATCCCGTTGCGGTAATGGCAGAGGCGGTAAACATCGGTTTTATAGACATCTCCGAGAACGGCAAGACCGCCACACATATCTCCGTATAAAGTGCAATAGCCCATTGCCAGCTCAGACTTATTTCCCGTGCTGAGAAGTAAGCGGCCTTCGTGATTGGAATAATACATAAGTTCAATACCGCGTAAGCGCGCCTGGAGATTCTCCATAGCAAGGGTGATTTTCCCCCCGGACTTCGGTTTCTTTGATTTCATTTCGTAGGACTTAAAAGTTCTCAATAAAGTTTCATAGTGGTTCGTAATGGGATGAATCTCGAATTTAATGCCAAGATTTTTAGCAAGATGAGCGGAATCCTCCCAACTGCCGCGGGAAGAATAGGGGCTCGGCATGGAAAAAGCTTTGACGGTGCCCGGACCTAATGCATCGGCTGCAAGAGTTGCGACAAGAGCCGAATCAATGCCCCCACTCAAACCCAAAATGACTTTTTTGAAATTATTCTTTCGACAATAATCGCGAATGCCGAGCACCAGGGCATCGTAGATTTCTTGGGGAGTGTTTGAAAGTTTATCGATGTTCATGGCGGGCTGACGGCGCTCAGGGGTCCAATTAAAATGATGAAGGTCTTCCTGAAATGCCGGAGAGCGAGTAATAACTCGTCCTAGCCGATCGACAAACAAACTGCGCCCGTCAAAAATCAGGTCGTCTTGACCACCGACCTGGTTGACATAAAGAATTGGAACCCGGTGACCGCTTGCCTGGCGTTGAAGCGTCAGTTCTCTATCTTTTAAAACCCCTCCATAAAATGGGGATGCGGAAATATTGATAATAAGGTCAGCGCCCTGACGGCACAAAACATCAACAGGTTTTAGATCATAGGCTTCGTCCCAAATGTCTTCGCAAATGGTAAAGCCCAGTTTTAGCCCTTTCCAAGAAATTATTTGAGATTGCCTGCCGGGTTCAAAAAAAACATCTTCCAGAAAAACATCGTAGGTTGGAAGTAACTGCTTCGAGACGGTTGTTAGAAGACTCCCATTGGCGATGAATGCCAAAGCATTTTGGCTTCGATGGGTTTTTCCCGTTCCTCTGTCAATAAATCCCAAAACCAAGCTAATTTTCTTTCCACGGGTTGCGGCGATAATTTTTTGGAGGTACTTTCCATTCATTTGAACAAATCGGCCATTATTGGCAAGGTCCCAAACCGGATAACCTGTCAAAGAAAGCTCCGGAAAAACAATCAAGTCGGAGGCTTGTTTTTCAGCGCGTCCAATCCAATCGATGATTTTCTTCGTATTAGAAGCCAGATCCCCAACTGTTGGGTTCATCTGAGCAATTGAAATTTTGAAGGAGATTCGACCTATCATGAATACCTCTCTGGACGACTGGGGAAATTATGGTGGACCCGAGCGGGATCGAACCGCTGACCTCCACAATGCGAATGTGGCGCTCTCCCAGTTGAGCTACGGGCCCAGTAAGACGGCATTATACTGAGTACAGGCAGAATCGCAATGTTTTCAGCCAAGCATTTTTAATAAAATTTGACGAAGGGCTTCAAAAGCTTTTTCCTGACCAAGCTCGTTGAAGATTTCATGGTAAAAACCGTGAAACAATCGAAAATCTTTCCATGGGGCCTGAAGCTTCGCATAAAATACTCGAGCGGCGGAAGGATCCACCACCTTTTCCATATCCCCTGTCAGCACGGCAACGGGAATGGGAAAAACAATTTCCTTCATGGATTTTATCTGTTCCCCACCCTCTCTCATTTCGTGGGCAAGACGCGCTGAAATTTTTCTTTTGATAAGCGGATCCGTCCGATACATTTTTTGTTCATCAAGGCTGTGGGTTAAATGAGGCGGATAAACCGGGCTTTGATAGAGAAACTTTGGATTGAAATAATTAATCACCTTATTTATTCCAGCAAGCAACGGCGGGATATTTAATCCAAGACACGGGGACGAAAGTACGAGCCCTTTGATGCTGCCGGGATTCTGTAATGTCCACTGAAGTGAAATTAATCCTCCGAGGCTATGGCCCAATAGAATCATCGGCCCTGAATTATCCAGCGATTGATGGATAAAATTTAAAAAGACAGAAAGATCTTTAAGATAATCCGCTAAAGAATCCACGTACACTTCCTCACCTTCGGACCTCCCATTTCCGCGAAGATCAAAAACAGCAATCGAAACAGGAAGGGATTTAAGTTCAGACGCGAATTTTTCATACCGTCCGGAGTGTTCACCGTGTCCGTGGACGATGACAAGCGTTGCTTCGGCCTGAGGCTTTGGTAAATAACGATAAAAAAGCAGCTTCTGATCGAAGGTTTTGAAATGGCCGCTGCGAAACACGGAAAATTCCATCGGGTTCAGAGGGACGGGAATGCTGCTTGGGAAAAAGAAGACGTGGCGTACATCGATTCTATCCTATCCTTGTAACGCTCTTGAATCACACGGCGTTTAACCTTAAGCGTGGGTGTTAATTCTCCGGAGTCCTGAGTAAACTCATTGGGAAGCAAGGTGAAGTATTTGATTTGCTCGAAACTAGCGAGGGAAGCGATTTTGTGCCGAAGATCCCCTTCAAAGAACGACATGATTTGAGGGTGCTTAAGAAGGGATTCATACGAAAGATCCTCAAGGCTCTCCTGTTTTGCTAGAGTCAAAACACGGGCTTTATTGGGTACAATGAGCGCGACAATATAATTCCGCTTATCCCCTAAAATAACAACCTGAGAATAAAAAGAGTCCGCGAGAATTAATTTCTCGATATTTTGAGGGGAAATCATCTTCCCACCGGAGGTTTTGATAATGTCTTTTTTACGGTCCGTAATCTTCAAATACCCTTCGGAATCAAATTCGCCAATGTCACCTGTATAAAACCAACCATCAATAATTGCCTCGGCCGTGGCTTGCGGATTTCGATAATAGCCGGACATGACGCAAGGGCCCTTCGTCAAAATTTCGCCGTCTTCGGCGATCGTCACTTTGCAAGGACTCAGGGGTTTCCCAACGGTTCCGAACTTAAAGGCGCTCTCAGAATTAACGGTGATGACCGGAGAAGTTTCCGTCAGGCCGTACCCTTCTAAAATCAAAATACCTAAAGAATAAAAAAAATCTGCAATTTCTTTATTAAGAGGAGCACCGCCTGAAATAAAAAAACGAATTTTTCCACCCAGAACTCTCCTGATTTTTTGAAGCACTAATTTTTCGGCTAAAAAAATTTGAAGAGGGCCAACATCCGCCTTAATTTTGAGATACTTTTGATCGGATATCTTGCGCCCAACGGACAAGGCCCAGAAAAAAATCTTCTCTCGAAAAGGGGGGCCGCTTTTGACGCCTTCAATAATTTTGGCATAAACTTTCTCATAAAAACGGGGTACGGCAGCCGCGACGGTTGGATGCGTGATGCCCATATCTTCCACCACGGTTTGCATGGACTGGGCATAAGCAATTTTAGCTCCATTGAAAAGCATGAAGTAATATCCAGCCAAACGTTCAAAAACATGACTGAGGGGAAGAAAAGACAACGCCAGATCGCACTCACTGATTTTAATCAGCTCTTGAGCCCCTTGACAATTTTCCAAAAAATTTCTATGAGTCAGCATGACACCCTTGGCAGGTCCTGTGGTGCCGGAGGTGTAGATAATTGTCGCTAAGTCTTCGGGGTGTATCTGCAGGATCATTCTTTCATAGAGTCCGTCGTTATTGAGGCTTCCTAGGCGACCGGTTTCAAAGAGCTCGTTCATGTTTTTTATAAAATTTTTTTCTGTGGATGGTAGATGTTCATCAAAAAGAACAACACCCCTGAGGCAATTAATCATGGGAAATATGGGAGAAATCCGCTCAAACTGGGCAAGGGTTGAAAGAAATAAAATTTCAGCCCCTGAATTCTCAAGGATGTGTTTGACATCCTCAAGTGAGGCGGTTGGGTAAATGGGAACCACCACAGCCCCCAAACTTAGAATCGCAAGATCGGTGATTACCCATTCTGGCCGGTTCTCAGACAGAAGAGCAATCCGGTCACCTCGCTGGACTTTCAATTGATGAAGACCCAGGGCACAGCCGTTCACTTTTTGAGCGAGGCTTTCCCAAGTCATTACATTATATTTTTCTCCAATCCTAGACAAAAGAGCGGTACGTGAACCATATTTTTTGACTTTTTCCCAAAAGGTATTCACGATGTTTTTCGGGGGTAGTTTATCGAAATCAGGCATATTTTTTTTTACTTGGGAGGCATTGACTCTTGTGATGGTTCCGCATTACGGTTTTTAGGTTGGGCGTTGCCCGGCACCGCCAGCGGGAGTGCAGCGACACGAATTGGAATATCCGCAGCGGTTAAAATGCGCTGATGAAAAAGGGCTTGCTGGCGCATGCGATTTATTTCAGCCGCTTGCGACGCATAGTTGGCTTTTAACGTATTATTGAGTTGGATGAGGTTATGCAATTGACGCTGGATATCTCCCTGAGTTGCCACGGCTGACGGAGTGGTTAGAAGCTTCGTCGGGTAAAAATTTTTTATGGGAACCTGGGCTTGAAAAATAGGGGGGCGATTGTCGCTCACCGGTGTTAAGACCGGGTCTGACATGATTGCATCCTCGCTCGGAGCTACTTTCCCCTGAGACGCGGTCGTTGGTCTCTTATTATCCTCGTGGCTAAATTGAAAGGCAATCGAGAACAAAACCAGCAGTGCAATTAAACTGTGTTGATAGCAAGGTTTCATGATTGGCGATATGATAAACCTAAATCGACATTTCCTCAAGGATTGGGATCGTTATCCCTGAAGGCTTATTGAATAGGATTATTCCGAAATAAGGCGTTTAATTTCATCGATCTGCTCAAGAGTCTTTTCTTCTCCGACCCTCATAAATTTCTCAGCAGCATAGAACTCTGCCCAATGACCTTTGAGCACAATGGGATGAATGAGTATATCTGCCTGCTTAGCCCAGCTATTGGCAATTTCAAATTCCATAAATTGAATCGTACTCATAATAATGTTAAAAATATTGACTTCCTGTTCCATTAAAATTTTCCGCGATTGAGGGGGAAGAAACCTTGCAAAAATATTCTTTTTCCCTGATTGTATTTTCTGTTCCTCCATTTCTATTCGGTAACGATTTCTTTCAATCCGCTCTTTGGGACCCGCAAGAACATTGACGGCAATTATTTTTTTGACGCCGGATTCTGATAGAACCCTCACAGGCAGAGGATCAACAACACCACCGTCAAGCATGTAACGTCCCTGATGATAAACAGGACTGAAGATTCCTGGGATGGAAATGCTTGCACGGACAGCATCCACAACACTTCCGCTGGTAATTGTCACCGCTTCGTAGGTGAGCAAATCGGTTGTTACAATTTTAAGAGGAATGCTTAAATCCTGAAAAGTCATATCGCCGAGATATGACCGCAAAAACCGGGTCACCTGATCCCCTTTTAAAAAGCCTTTGGGAAATAATGCCAGATCCCGGAACCCTACAAGATTAAGAAAGGCTGATCGTTTATCAAGGCCACGCGCAATAGCTTCCAGTTGACTCGATTTGTAACCCGCGGCCCAAAAAGCACCAATCAAGGCGCCAATACTTGTCCCTGAAATAATATCTGGGGAAATTCCTTCTCGCTCCAGAGCTTTCATGACTCCAATGTGTGCAAGACCGTAAGCGGCCCCACTTCCGAGGGCTAGACCGAGCAGAGTTCCTACCAACTCGCGGGCTAAATAGCGTACGGCTGCTTGATATCGATCAATGCTTTTGGCCTTAATAGGAAGCACCCAAAACATTCTATTTCCAAGTGATCTTTCCTGCTCTGCCACCGAAATATCAGGCGTGGTTTCATCATTCCCCAAAAGTCGAATCTCACTCTTACTGAATCCAAAATCGCGTTCAAATTTTTTAAGGGCATCAGAATAGGAGTCCAGAGTTCGGCGTGTTACCGGGGCATAAACATAAACATAATCTGATTTCTTAAGAACGCGGAATGAAATATCATAAATATCTGGAGGAAGGCGTAACAATAAAAAGTTGTAACGATAAGTCAAAAACGTCAAAAGAGTGGTTACTTTTTTATCACCCGCTTCTTTATAATCTTTGGTGAGAACTTTCATGTAATCGAATCCCTTGGTGTGGGGGACCAAGGATCGATTTAGCAGAGCTTCATTGGAAGGATCGCTGGACGCAAGATCAAAGACCGGAATTGGGGATTGGATTCCCTGACAAAGGATGGGATCCTGAAAATGCGCAAAATCAATTAGGGCAACTTTCCCTTTGGCCTCCTGCACAATGCGCGCAGAAAAATCAACCCAAAATTCACGTGCAGGGTCACTCATCTCCTGGGTATAAAGCACAGCAATTTTGACCTCACGTTTTCCAGTAGGATCTAAATGACGAGTCAAACGATGTCCGAGGGAACGGCTAAGGTGGAGGGAAATCGAGGGCATTTCTTTAACAATTCGAAGAAAATCTTCCCGTGGCAATTTGAGTAAGAGACCATCCCGCTTTGCTTCAACTGCAGCACTATGCGGCTGAGATGTCAAAAGCGAGGTTTCTCCAAAATGGTCGCCACGGTAGAAAAAGGCCAGCGTTTCTTCCGACTGGGTGGATCGGGCTCGCTTGAATAAGCGGTATCGACCGGAAATAACCACGTAAAAAAAATCGGACTGGGCGCCCTCTTCATAGACAGCATCTCCTCGCTTGTATTCTTCCAAGCGGGCTATTTTTTGAATAATTTTCTGTTCGGATGCGCTTAGCGAAGAAAAGACAGGAATTTCCCCTAAGGAATATTCCCTTCCGGCATCAATTTTTGGGAGCCCCAAATTAAAAAAAGACATGCTAGTTATATCGGCAAAAAAATAAAAATCCTCATGGGAATAATTTCATCACGGGCAGGTTTGGAGAGCATGGTTCAGATTTGTTTTCCAAACCTCACGGAGCCCTTTTGTAGTGCTAGGTTTTTCCTTTGGGGAATAGCGGATAAAATTTTTAGAATTATCAATATTTTTTTCGGATTTCCAAAATTTTATTCGACGGCCCGCAAGCTTTGCCACACCCCACGCGCTTGATTCACTCCTGTCGGAGACCAGAATCGGAATACGGAGTAAATCAGCTTGAAACTGCATCAGAAAATGGTTATGAGTCATCCCCCCATCTACGTGAAGATTTTTAATCTTATGCCCGGAGCCTTCAGTCATCGCATCTAGCACATCGGCTGTCTGATGAGCCACCGACTCCAAGGTGGCTCGAATGATATGGGCCCGCGTTGTTCCGCGTGTAATACCAGAAATCTGACCACGGATCTCTGAATTCCAGTGGGGTGACCCCAATCCTACGAAAGCAGGAATCACGGTAACGCCTTCTGAACTTTTTAATCGATGAATTAATTTCTCGGTTTCCTGAGCCTTTCGAAAAAAAAGCAGGCCGTCTCTCAGCCATTGAACTGCTGCTCCGGCAATAAAAATGGAACCTTCCAGTGCATAGGTGGATTTGCCCTGACGGTCGCAAGCCAACGTCGTTAAAAGACCGTGGACCGGTTCCGGGCAATGTGGACCAAGATTGAGGACAAGAAAGCATCCGGTCCCATACGTGTTTTTTCCCTGGCCGGACTCATAACATGACTGTCCGTAGAGGGCAGCCTGCTGATCTCCAAGAACAGCCTGAACAGGGATTCCCTCTGGAAGACCGTTTGTGGCGGCTGTTTTTCCAAAAAGGGCACCGGATTCTTTCACCTCGGGAAGCATAATCTTGGGAATTTTAAAAAGCTCCAAAAGACCACTGTCCCATTTTTTTTCCTTTATATCAAAAAGCATGGTCCGTGAGGCATTGGTAAAATCTGTTGCATGGATTCGGCCCGCGGTCAAATTCCACAAGATCCAAGTGTCTATTGTGCCGCACAAGAGATCACCGCGGTTTGCTTGTTTACGCAGGGAAGGATTATGCTCCAACAGCCAGCATATTTTCGTCGCTGAAAAATAGGCATCCCAAACCAATCCTGTTTTTTCCCGAATCCGTGTCTCAGCGTATTTTTCTTTAAACTTTTGACACAGGTCTGAAGTTCTTCGATCTTGCCAAACAATGGCTCGATGCACAGGCTTTCCCGTGTGGCGATTCCAAAGAACGATAGTTTCCCGCTGATTAGTAATTGCAATGGCTGCGATTTGATTAGGAGAAATTCTGCCGCGCTTTAATGCCTTGTGAATGACTGACCGCACGCTGGAGAAAATTTCGACAGCATCATGCTCCACCCATCCCGGTTTAGGAAAATACTGTGTGAACTCCTGGTAAGAACCGGAGCTTTGATGGCCGGTGGCATCATAGAGAATCGCTCTTGACCCTGTCGTTCCTTGGTCAATTGCGAGGAGGTAGGATTCTTTCATATAAACGAAATCGGCTATAACAAGAGTTGCTTAAGCGCCACTCTTGTTATAGCCGATATAACAGCAACCTCGAGGGAAATTAGTTTATCTCTTGAATCTCTTCTGGATCCGAAAAGTCATTCGTTTTAGTTTCAAGCCAGTGGTTATAGGCATAGTCTAAAACGCGGAATTTATCGATCGGATCAATTCTCAAAAAATGGATGCCGTGATCAAACCCTTGATTATTACCTTCAGAAGGAGTTGTCCACATCACCTTCCCATTCGTGTGAATAGGCTTGGGATCATCAGGGATAATAATTTCAAGATCCACCGTTGCGCCTCTCTCCAGATTTACATTGGAGTTGACTTTGAGGCCTTCACGCGAGATATCTTTGCTCAACGTGACAGAATCTGCCTGAACGCCACCCGGTAACCTGCATTTTACGCTCATATAAGCATCAAAACGCTTGAATTTTCTTCTGTCTTTCTCCATAAATAAACTCTCCAATTGGCTCATCATCGTGGTTCATTTTTAAACTTTAAATAAGCTAAAAACTAACAGAAATGAAAATGGCCTCGAATATATTGAAACTATAACACGGGGTCTTGATAATTACAAGGGCAGGGGCCCGCTTTTTTTATGACCGGTAGTTGGTGAATTGGAGTGGAACAGAGAATGAAGAGGACTTGAGAAGCTGCATTACAGCCTGAAGTTCATCCTTACTTTTCGACGTAACGCGAATCTGCTCATCCTGAATAGCGGCTTGTACCTTTAAGTCTGAATTTTTTATCACTTTAACAATCTCTTTAGCTTTCTCCACCGGAATCCCTTGGATCAGCTCAATCTCTTGCCGAAGGTTTCCCTCAAAAGCCCGTTCTGGATCTTTAAAATTCATGGATTTAACCGAGATTCCCCGTGCCGTCATCCTTGTTTTTAGGATATCGTGAAGATTTCTAAGCTTCAAGTCATCATCCGCCAACACTTTAATTTTCTTCTCTGTTTTTATGAATTCAAGATTGCTTTTTGTTCCCTTAAAATCAAAACGGGTATGAATCTCTTTGAGTGATTGATTTACGGCGTTATCAACTTCTTGAAGATCAATTTTGGAGACAATATCAAAAGAAAACTGAGGCATATTTGAATTATTTGAGTGAGCGGATGAAAACATCCGGAAAGGATTCAGAAAAATCTTTTGTTTTGAAATTATTCAATACTTTTTCTGCTTCCTCAAAGGTTTTAAAGCGTCCTACGAACACGCAATGGTAAACACGCCCGCTTTGACGCTTGAGCGATTGAATGAAACCCGGAAAGGATTGCATTTTAATCATCCCAAGTTTCTTCTCGGCATCGGCTAGATTCGCATAAGTTGCAACTTGAATAACATAGGGGCTGGTGACTTCCTGGTTGCCTGAATTCGGCTTAGGGGCCTGTTTTTCATCTCGTGGCATCAGTTCAGCCGTTTCTTTTGACTTTGTCGATAATGAAAGGGATGTGAAATCAGCGCCCTCGGTTACCTTAACCTCTTTGACCTGAGGCATTATTTTTTTGGGATTATGATGCGGGCTCATCATGGCTCTTTCCCGCTGATTATTGAGCGAGTGAATCCCCATTAAAATCAAAGCCAATATTGCAACTCCGCCTGTCCAATAAATATTTTTATTCTGATTTGGCTTTAAACTGTCTTTAACGCGTAAAAGTCGGACCAGACTCAAACTAACGCGAATAAAAAATCCTGTAACAATTCTCAAAAATTCAACCACTGCCGAAGGACCCTGTCGTTCCGGTTTAACATTTTCCCGTGACATCCCGGTGAGAGCTTTTCCTGGCGTGCTTAGTTTTACGGGATTTTGTGATGGGCCTTTAAGCTCTTGCTCCAGCCATTTAGAAGAAGGTATGGCCAACTTGGGAACAGATTCTGTGGTAGGGGCTGCAGAAACAAGTCGAGTTGTGGAAGACGGTGATGTGAAAAGGTCCAAAGACTTTCCATGGGGTCGATTAAAATCGACAGGTGACACCGAATTCACCCTTGCTTCTGTCTTTCCAGGCTGTTGTTTCTCTTCCCGATGCGGGGCGCGGTAGGTACCATAGAGGCGGTTTTGAATCTCGGTCTCCGAGAGTGTATTTAAACCATCACTTTTCTTCTTTTTTGGATCAACAGGCCCCATATCCTCGTTCCTCACGACTTGAGCTTTTTTGCTCCTGCCGATAAGAGCAAGGAGAACTTAAGCAGCTCTACCGGGCCAAGATGAACCTTGGCTCGCTGAATAAACCCGGACTTTTGACACATAATCGCGGCTGCCTTCATCCGTGATGTCGCTTTAAAAATAACTTCATCATAACCGAAGGCGTTACAAAACAGCATTGCCTCGTCAACAAGTTTTTTTCCAACTTTTTGATTACGAAAAGGCTCAGCAACAAATAAGCGACGCAAAAGAGCCACACGAGCATCTTCCTTTTTGATTCCCACAGTCCCAACAACCTCATGGTCGCTATTTATCGCAACAAAAAAAGCTTCTCCGCTTTCCCCATAGGAGGCGTCAACATTGCGTAGATCATCCAACGGATAAGCTGCTCTTTCATCATGAAACTCGGCATTCATGACCTGTGTAATGAGCTCCTCAACCATGCTTTGATCTTGTGGCGAAAAGCGGCGAATCACAATCTGGCTCATAGCGTAGATATCCTTTATTTCTTGGAAGAACCTTCAGCTTTTTTAGCAGGAGCGGCCTTCTTAGAGGGTTCGGCTTTTTTCCCTGCGGCAGCAGGCGCAACAGCACCGGCGGCAGGTTTAGCTTCGCCCGCTTTGGCAGTTTTTGCCTTTTTAACCTTGATCTTCATTGATTTAAACTTGGGAAGACCATAGACCGATTTGGTCTCATCCCATGGACTATCACCCTGCATTTTTTTTATGCGTTCAGTTCTCTTTAAAACATTACGGTGACGTGTACCCACCGTATCAATTTTCAAGCTTGGATGCTGTGACATATTAGCCCTTTCCCTCAATGGTTATTAGTTCAGAATGAGGAGAGTATACTGAGATCAATCATCATTGGCTAGCTGAAATTCGAAAAACAGGCAGAAATAATAAATCCGCCAAAGCTGGGGACAATCTGGTAGAGAATAGCCTAAGTGCGAGGCATATTACGAATGTACGCATCCGTGGGCGCTACTCCCTGCCCTTTCAGGTCTTTGAGAAACAAAACCGCTTTAAGATGCGAATCAAATCCGTTGGTGCAAACATTGAAGTATTTCCCTGTGCTATAAATAAAACTTTGAAGTCCTTGTTTAGCAAGCTTTTGACGGAGATTTTCTGCGATTAGCTTTTGTTTAAACATGACGATTTGGATGGTGTATTTTCCAGTAGGTTTAGCGCTTCCATCGAGTGGACGGTTTGGGGAAGTCAACATAGCTTTTCCTGAAATAACCTGCGAGTCCCTTGAAGGATTCAAGGGACTTCCCGATTCAAAAAAAGCTGGGGATTCCTGCTGTGACTTCGATCTGGAAGTATCTGCCGGAATTGGAAAATCAGAGCTTTTTGAAATGGTTGGAATCGTTAAGGTCTGCTGAATGGTTCGCCGGAGTTGAATTTGATGTTTCCGCTCGGTTCGTTTCCCCTCTTCAACTCCCATCGTATAAACTAAGCTGAGCGCCACAAGCGACACGATAAGCACCACCAAAAGATGATCAAACGCCAACGTTATTTTTCGACGTTGTAGGAAATTACTTTCCTGATCATGTCCTGGAAAATGAATTGAATCTGCGGATTTTATTTCAAAAAGATCTTTCTGCATGAACCCTCTCGTTAACTAAATTACGGCATGATTCACTCAGGACATAAGCGCTTTTTCGAATGATTCGTATTTGAGTTGCATAATCCACTTCCACAATTCCGAACCGAGGGCCGAAACCATGCGCCCATTCAAAGTTATCCAGAAGCGACCAATAAAAATAGCCGCCAATTTCAACGCCTTCGCTTGCAGCTCGCTTCAAAGCTGCTAAATGATCCTGAATAAAACGCACCCGCTGCTCATCGTCCTTAGCACAAATTCCATTTTCCATAATCATCACGGGAAGCTTATAGCGCCGAAGTCGTTTCAGCACGTGGTACAAACCGTCTGGGAAAACTTCCCATCCCATAACATTCAATTCCTTAACCTCATTTTCATGAAGCGCCTTATCATCCAAATCCCCCAGGATATTCATCAAAGACCAGCCTTTGAATCTAATAAAATCACGGGTGTAGTAATTCACACCGATAAAATCGAGGGTGTTTTTAAGGGGTAAGTATTCGCAAAAAACTCCAGGAAAAAAAAGAAAGCCTGTATGCAGAGCGGTGATCATAAGATCATTAAAAAACCAATTTCGAAGGTGAACTGACACGCGGTCCATAAAGCTATCTTTACGCGCCGGGGTAAAGCAGCTCATATGCTTTGCTATTGAAACCCAGACAGGCGTTTTTATAACGTCCTCGTAGTATTGGTGAATCACACGGTAGGCTTGAACATGCGCATGAATCAAATGGTAAAGAACTTTCAGTCCCGCATGAATCGACTTGATGCCGGGAGGCCATGATCCTTCAATAAATCCAAAATATAAATAGACCAAGGGTTCATTAATCGTAATCCAATAGCGGACATAAGGACTGAAGGCCTGGGTAACGCGGCTGACATAGCGCGTAAAAATGATGATACTTTCAGGATTTAGCCATCCTCCTTTCTGAGAGAACCATAGAGGATTGGTAAAATGATGCAGGGTAACAACGGGTTCTATGCCCCGACGGTGAAGCTCCTTAAATATTTCCAAGTAGTGATCAAAGGCGGATTGATCCCACTGCCCTTCGCTAGGCTCCAGGCGGCTCCATTCAAGCGAGAAACGATGAGCATTATGACCCAGATCCGCAATCATCTGGATATCTTCCCGAAAACGCTGAAAATGATCGCAGGCAATCCCCGAAGAGTCTTTGACTCGTCCTTCCTGCTCCCAAGCCCACCAATCGTTCTTGGTATTAGATCCTTCGACCTGATGAGAACTCGTTGCCGCTCCCCATAAAAAACCCGGCATAGAATAAATTATTCCGCGATTTTAATTCGCTTGGGTGGCCACCAGATAAAAAAAGCTCGGCCCACCAAGTTTTTGGCTGGCACAAAGCCCCAATTCCGGCTGTCGGAAGATTGCGCAGAATTATCACCGAGGGCGAAATAGCTATTCAGAGGCACTTGAATAACTGCCCCCTCTTTTGCGTATTGCCAATCGTTTCTATTGTAATAATAAAGGTTAGAGAAAGGCGGTTCGTCAAGAGGCGCCCCATTAATGTAAAGCTTCCCCTCTTTGATCAGAAGCGCTTCTCCTGGAAGTCCTGCCAAGCGCTTCACATAATCCTTTTTTGGGTCAAGCGGATACTTAAACACAATAATATCGCCGCGATGCGGAGGATGAAGACGGTAGGAGATTTTATCCACAAAGATTCGGTCCCCCTCCATGAAGGTGGGCCGCATCGAGGCCGTGGGAATTTTATAAGGCCCTAAAAGAAATGTCCGGATTACCAACGCAAGAATTCCCGCAACCAAAAAGGGTTCAATCCAGTTTTTCCAGAGATCACAGCTGACAGCATTCAGCCAAACCTTTTTATTTTGAGAAAATAGTGCCCAGTTTACGATCAAGCGTTGTGCGAAATAAAGAATGATAAACGCCACCGCTCCCAAAGAGATTAAAATAGGCGTCCGATCCATCTCAATCCACCCGCAAGATCGCAATAAATGCTTCTTGTGGCAGCTCAACAGTACCAATTCTTTTCATTCTTTTTTTCCCTTCTTTTTGTTTCTCAAGAAGTTTTCTTTTACGGCTGATATCACCGCCATAGCATTTGCTTGTTACGTCTTTTTTCATGGCGCTGATGGATTCGCGCGCAATGATCTTGCTTCCAACAGCCGCCTGAATTGAGATTTCAAACATCTGCCGGTGAATTACTTCCTTGAGCTTTTCCGCCAGGTTTTTCCCTTTATGGTGAGCTTTTTCCTGACAAACAATCGTGGATAGTGCATCGACGGGTTCGCCATTTACTAAAATATCAAGTCGAACTAATTTCCCCCGTTTATACGCAATAAAGTCATAATTAAACGATCCGTAACCGGCCGTCATAGATTTAATTTTATCATGAAAATCCATCACAATTTCAGCAAAAGGGATTTCATAAACTAAAATGGCCCGAGTTGTCTCAATATACTCGGTGCTTTTATAAATCCCCCGTCGATCCTGACATAGCTGCATGACCGCCCCGACGCATGATGAGGGAATCATTAGATTTGCCTTAATATAAGGTTCTTCAATGCGGTCAATCATGGTTACGGGTGGGAGTTTGGTAGGATTTTCCAACAAGGTCATTTCTCCCTTGGTCGTATAAACCCGATACACCACATTAGGGGCAGTGATTAGTAGCTCGAGATTAAACTCCCTCTCCAGACGTTCTTTGGCGATTTCCATATGAAGGAGGCCCAAAAATCCGCATCGAAAACCATTTCCAAGCGATTCTGAAGTTTCTGGCTCAAAAACAAAGGAAGAGTCATTGAGCTGTAATTTTCCCAATGCCACCCGAAGTGGAACAAAATCGCTTGGGTTGAGAGGATAAAGCCCACAAAACACCATCGGCTTGGCTTCATGATAACCCTCGAGGGCCTCCGAAGCTGGATTTTGAGTCAACGTGATGGTGTCACCGATTTTTATATCCGATACCAGTTTGACATTAGCGGCCACATACCCTACTTCGCCCACGGCCATTTGAGGGACTTCCTCATCGTGAGGATTAAATGTTCCAATCTCCTCCGCGATAAAATGGCCACCCACTTGCATCATGAAAATCGAATCCCCCTTTTTTAAAACACCGTCAAAAACTCGGATATAAGCGATCACTCCTTTATAGGTGTCATACTTGGAATCAATAATCAGAGCCTTAAGAGGCTTCTCTAGCTTTCCGGCTGGCGGAGGAATCCTGTCTACGAGAGCCTTAAGAATTTCCTCCGTACCCTGGCCTGTTTTCGCGCTGCAATAAATAATTTCATCTTCAGATACACCCAGAAGATTGATAATCTCCTCTTTGACCTTCTCAGGATAAGCCGCGGGAAGATCAATCTTGGTAATGACGGGAATAATGACAAGATTTCGTTCCATCGCTAAGTAAAGATTGCTGACCGTCTGAGCCTGAATACCTTGCCCGGCATCCACAAGCAGTAGAACGCCTTCACAGGCGGCCAGGCTTTTTGAAACTTCATAGGTGAAATCTACGTGACCAGGGGTATCGATCAGATTGAGAATGTAGCCTTTATGCTTGATCCGCACAGCACGCGCCTTAATCGTAATGCCGCGTTCCCGTTCAATATCCATATCATCAAGAATCTGCTCGCGGAATTCACGTTGGTTGATCGCTCCTGTATACAGAAGAATTCTATCGGCCAGGGTAGATTTCCCATGATCAATGTGAGCAACAATCGAAAAATTACGAATTAATTTAGGGTCTATCATAGGAAAGTTCAAACCGAACGCTTGGCTCCGAGAAGGCTATGAACAGCCAGCTTGCGGTCCTTTTGGCCGAAAATAGCAGTGCCAGCAACTAGCACATCGGCTCCCGCATCGACACAAATCGCAGCCGTTTGGGCCGTAATGCCTCCATCCACGGAAATATGGCCTTTGAACTTACTTCGCAGGAATTTTACTTTATTCACCATCTCAGGCATAAAAGATTGTCCTCCAAAACCTGGCTCAACGGTCATCACAAGAATTAAATCAACTTCGGATAAAAACGGCTCCAACAGCTTCACGGGAGTATTAGGGCGCAAAGAAAGTCCTACCTTTGCTTTAAGATTTCGTATCTTGTTGATCGTTGCCTGAACATCGTCAGCCGCTTCTACGTGAAACGTGATCATGTCCGCACCCGCACTCCGGTAATCCTCTACCCACCGAATTGGATTTTCAATCATCAAGTGAGCGTCAAGCGGCAGCTGAGTCGACTTTCGGATCCACTTAATCACCGGTGGTCCCATCGTAAGATTTGGGACAAAGTGGGCATCCATGATATCTAAATGAACCCAGTCGCATCCTGCAGACTCAATATCACGAATCTCTTCAGCAAGACGGCCAAAGTCAGCTGAAAGAATACTGGGAGAAATATAAATATGGCTCATGTTATTTCTTAATTTAGAGAAAAAATTTTCTGGATAGCGGCCCGGTCTTTTTCAGGCTCCGGACCCATCAGTGCTAAGTTGAGATTTTTACTTACAAACAAACGTTCGGCAACTTGTCTCACATCACTCTCCGTAACTTGCTGAATGGCCGCATCGATTTTCCTAAGATCCGGCAGAAGATTTCCATCAATGACACGTTCTCCTACCCAGAGGAGATGATCCAGTGTATCTTCTAAAGCCATGCGAAGCTGACTTTGAAAATATTCTTTGGCGCGGCGAAGTTCCGAAGACGTCACACCGCGGGTTCGAATCTTTTTTAACTCCAAGAGAATGACTTCAATCGTTTTTTGAGCCTTGGTGTTTTCCACTCCGGCCGAGATGGCCATATATCCGGCATCCTGATAAAAACCGGTCCCGGACCGAATTTCATAGGCCAAACCACGTTTCTCTCTCACGACCTCAAACAGGCGACTCGACATATTCGCACCCAGTATAACATTGAGCAAAGCCAATTTATAGCGGTCTGGATGAAACCGCGAAAAAGTATGAATCCCCATTACAAAATGCGTTTGTTCAATCTTTTTCGTCATCAACGATATTTCCGGACTTTTTTGGTTCCTGGAAGCTTTTAAATAATTCCTGGTTTTTCCCGGCTGGCGGGTCAAAAACATATTCTGAACCCAGCTCACGATCTTGTCATGGTCGACGGAACCTGCCACAGATACAAGAATATTTTGATCATAATAATGTTCTGTTTTATAACGCAGCATATCATTACGTGTAATTCGAGAAACGCTTTCATAGGTGCCTGAAATTGGGCGCCCAAGAGGATGACCCGGCCATAACATGCGAATGATTTCTTCATGAACTCCGTGGGATGGAAGATCCTGATACATTTTAATTTCTTCAAGAATGACCTTTCTCTCCTTTTCCATATCCTTGCGGGTAAGCTTGGCATGAATCACCATATCGGACAAAACCTCCAAACCCGTTTTTAAATGTCCCAAAAGCATTTTTGTAAAATAACAGGTGCTCTCTTCGCCCGTAAAGGCGTTGAGCATTCCACCAACCCCCTCAATATCCAATCGGATCTGACGGCTGGACCGTTTAGGGGTTCCCTTAAAAAGCATATGTTCAAGAAAATGAGAAACACCCGAAATAGATTCATCTTCGTACCGGCTGCCGGCCCCGACCCAAATCGCGACCCCAACCGACTCAAAGTTTTTCATAGGGACCGTAAGAACGCGAACCCCGGATTGGATCGTCGTTATCTGATAAGGAATCGAGGTAATAGGTTTATGCATCATGATGGAAATCCTTTTGTGCGCGATTAAAATCGATATAGGATTGAAGCATGCGCTGGGCGGCAATCTGATCGATCACTTCTTTTCGACGAGCCCGGGAAAGATCCGCCTCCAAAAGAATGCGCTCTGCTTCCTGTGTCGTTAGGCGTTCATCCCACAAAACCCACTCCAGGGACGAATGCGACCGAAACCACTCGACATGTTCTTGAACTTTTTGAGCCGCTTCTTTAATTTCCCCACGGAGTGTAATCGGAAATCCCACAACAATTTTTGTAACTCCATATTCCTGAACGACCTGCTGTATTTCCCTAAGAAGCTGTCGTCGCCCCTGAACGAAAATAGTCTTCAACGGCGTGGCGATCGTTATGGTTTCATCACTCACGGAAACCCCGGCCCGTTTTTCACCTAAATCAATTCCGAGAAGACACGGCACGTGTGCGCTCCTTAACGGCTCGAAGCATTTTTTCCACAAAGAGGATGGCCGGAGCAATCTGATGATTACTCGAACGGATCGCATCAATAATAGCACTCCCAACAATCACACCCTGCGCAAGCCGTGACAGGGCTCTTCCCTGTTCTGGCGACGAAATCCCAAAACCGATTAACAGCGGCTGCTTAATTACTTTTTGCACTTTGTTAAATTCCCTGCTGAGATTCGATGCAGATACTTGGCGGGCTCCCGTCACCCCCCGTAGAGAAACATAGTAGACAAATCCTGATGACGACCGAGCGATTTGTGAAGCCCGCTCCGGTCGTGTCGTGGGTGCGACAAGAAAAACCTGCGAAATTTCATGTCGACGACATTCTTTTTGAAGGTTTTTCTCTTCTTCTGGTGGTAAGTCAGGAATGATCAGTCCATCAAATCCGCTTTGGCGGGCCTTTTGGGGAAAGGCCTTAATCCCAAAATGATAAATAGGATTAAGGTAACTGAAACAAAGGATCGGGATCTTACATCCCCTGAGGCGCAGATTAGAAACCAGGTGAAAGGCATCTAGCAACGAGACACCTTGACGCAAAGCAAATTCGGAAGAAAACTGAATCGTGGGCCCGTCCGCCAGGGGATCCGAAAACGGTATTCCAAGTTCAATGATATCCACGCCAAGTTTTTCGAATTCGAGAATAAGCTGCTCCGTTGATTTTAAATCCGGATATCCAAGAGTGATAAAAGCGCAAAAGAGTTTCCCCTTTTCCTTTTGCACGTCACGGATTTTTTGAAGCAATCGATTTTTCATTAATTTACAGGAAATGTTTTCGAATAGTTTCGATATCTTTATCGCCGCGCCCGGATAGACAAATCAGGACCCTTTGACCTTTTTGGGTCTTCGGCATCAAACGTGGAAGGAAACCGATCGCATGTGAAGGCTCTAGGGCCGGCATAATGCCTTCCATCTCAGTCAGCATACGGAACCCTTCCAGCGCCTCTTTATCCGTGGCAGTTTCATATCGAACTCGCCCCGTATCCTTCAAATGGGAATGCTCTGGCCCTACAGATGGATAATCCAATCCCGCTGATATCGAATGGGCAAGCTGAACTTGTCCATTTTTATCCTGCAATAGATAGCTTTTCATGCCATGTAAAATCCCCGGAGACCCCATCGTCATGGCCGCTGCATGATGAAGCGTGTGAATGCCCTCACCCGATGCCTCCACCCCGACCATCTGAACCTTGCGATCTTTCAGAAAGGGATGAAAAAAACCGATGGCATTACTCCCGCCTCCCACACAAGCCAGTAGATAATCCGGAAGATGTTTGAGGCTTTTTTGAAAATATTGTCGCGCTTCTATTCCGATAACGGACTGAAAATTACGAACCATCACAGGATAGGGATGAGGGCCCACCACAGATCCAATGAGGTAATGGGTTGTTTCTACATTCGTAACCCAATCACGAATGGCTTCGTTCGTCGCATCTTTAAGTGTCTTGGAACCTGAATTCACCGGACGCACTTCGGCTCCGAGAAGTTTCATTTTATAAACATTCAAAGATTGGCGTTCGATATCCTCTGCTCCCATATAAACAACACATTGAAGACGAAGAACACTTGCAATGGTTGCACTGGCAACCCCGTGCTGACCCGCGCCGGTTTCAGCCACAATCCGTTTTTTACCTAAACGCTTCGCGAGCAATCCCTGCGCAATGGCATTGTTAATTTTGTGCGCTCCGGTATGGCACAAATCTTCCCGTTTAAGGAAAATTCGTGCGCGTCCAAAATGTTCCGTAAGATTCTTTGCTTCGTAAACCGGCGTGGGTCGGCCCGCATAGTGAGTTAAATAATATTTCAATTCTTCCTGGAATTTTTTTTCTTTTCTTATGAGACGGTAGGCACGATCGAGATCCTCAAGTGCCGCAAATAAAGTCTCAGGGACATAGCGTCCTCCGTAAATTCCAAAATGCCCGAGATGATCTGGGAGTGTTTTATTCATAAATTATTTCATTTTGGGGCGGACCCCCGAGATTTGATTATTCGCCATCCAGCCGCCTTCGCCATTCGTCAGCCACACACGACTCCAGCTGTCCCGGTGATCAATGACATAAACTTTAAGTCCCTCGCCCAATCGCAGTGCTACCAAATCCGAATCTGAGGGGCCATAATGGATTTCCGCATCTTTCACAGTAACAATGGCTTCACGAATCACGTGCGTCTGAATATGTTTAGCGCCATAAAGAGCGCCGGAGAAAATGGCCATCGACAGTAAAGATTGGATTATCCATCCCCACTCAAGACCGCGGCGAAAAAATAAGGTAAGAATCCAACTGGCCATGAAAAGCCCGTAAAGAAATAAGAAGCCAAGCAAGACCTCATTCACCGTAAAATAGCCAAGAAGTTTTTCACCGAACTGGATATACCAGTTCCTTTTATCTTTGATCCGGTATTCCAAAAGCCCACGAACATGAGCTAGGTTATGACGGGTATCCCGGTCTCGGGGGTTAAGAAATTTAGCTTGTTCATAGGCGAGAATAGACGCCCCCATTTTTCCGGAACGGAAACAGGCATTTCCCAAATTAAAATATATTTCTCCTTGAGCCGGGTAATGGTCGGCAAGCTTTTCGTACAAAACGATGGCTTCAGAGAATTTTCCAGCCCGATATAATCCGTTTGCATTTTGGAAATCTTCGCTGAAAGATCCTGCCAAAGCCAGCCCGCATCCAGTTCCCGCCATCAATAAAAAAATAACAAAAGTTCTTATCTTCATCGGATTTTCTCCAAACGATAAATCGCTTCCTTAAGAATCAGCTGCGCTTTATTTCTTTCTTCCTGGCTCACGGCTGCCTTCGCAAATCGGGAAATATCGCACCAGGAATAGAGGCTCATCAACTCTTGATAAAACGGGTCCTGGGGTCCCAGAATTTCTTCGAGCTTCTTCTCAAGATCCATCCGGGTAATACCGAGCGTTGATAAATTGAATTTATCCGTCAAATATTGCGTGAGGATTTTTTCAATCTCATCAAAATAAAGACCCTCATTTCCGTGATCCCCACGGTGCATCATCGAAATTAATTTTTTAAGTCTTTTTTCGGCCCGCGACTTTGCTTGCGTCCTGCGCTTTAACGCAACATTCCTGGAAAAAATCTCAGTACGCTTTTGCGTTAAATAGTTCAAGAGGAGAAAGATCGTCAGCCCAATATCTATCACCCCGAGAACTGCTAACATAAGGGTCGTCCTTTCGGGAGAACCGGTTTTTGAAATTTTTTCCTGAATATATCGGATATCCCGCTTCTCAACCTCGACATCTTTTTTTAGGTTTTCATTTTGACCCAGCTGGGCGGGCAGAGTAAATATTTGATCCGATTTCTCTACATTGAGAGTGGTTTCTTGTGTGCGAAGCGTAGCATATTGTTGGATTGATGGATTAAAATAACTGAATTCAAGGGATGGAATCACCATGCGTCCAGCTTTGGTAGGAATAAACACAATTTCAAAGGTTTTCCTGCCGCCAATCTGGTCACCCGTGCGAAAAAGTTGATGCTTGGCGTCTGCATCATAAGTCCGAAATCCTTCCAAGTTTGGGATTGGCGGTTTATTCAAGGTTTCAATATTACCTTCGCCCTCGATGACAAGCGTCATAGTAACCGGCTCATCCTGCTTAAGCGTCGTCTTATCCACCGAGGAGGAAAGGCGGAAATTTCCCACTGCCCCCACAAAACTTTTTGGTTTATTTTGTTCCGGAAAGGGTTTAATCTGAAGTCGGATAGGAGGAGGCTTTAATATCAAATCTTCTCGCCGTGCAAAAAAGTTCCCTCCGCTAAAAAAGCTATCGTCGAAAAATTCATCAAAAACACTGTTGCGCTGGGGATCTCGCCGAATGGAGGCCTTAAGTGTACCGGGTTTAATGGTATAGTCGGCGGGCGATGTAGGAAAAAGCGCATACTTTTTCACATCCGCCTTGATATAACGCTTGCCATTCACAAAGACATTTTCCTTGGGAACATTTTGGTCCATCGGAAATTCCTCAATCCAGAATCCACTGACCTCGGGTTCCTCCTGAAAGCCTTCATAGCGTGTGTCGTAACGGGTGTAAAGCGAGTAAGTCAAAAGGATTTGTTCATTCGGGTAGGCCAAAGTTTTATTCACCTTCGCTATGGCATAAATATTATCATCTTCCGGACGTACGCTGGGACCCGGCTCGCTCTGAGGCGGTGCTTGATTTTGAGTTGCCGGCGCTTGTGTCACCGGCGGATATAAGGGGGCTCGTTGAGAGTTTAATACTTGCTGCGGAGGCCGCCAAGACGAACTGTTTGGAGGATTCTGGGATTGGGACGGAGCCTGAGCTCCTGGCAAAATCTCCACATTGATTGGCTCAGTACGAAAGTTTTGTCCTCCGGCTTGAATATCAATCGGGTGTATCAAAAAAGTTCCGGTTTTTTGGGGAACTAAAACATAATTGAATTCAACGCTTGAACTCGACGTGCCATTGATAAAAGTTAGATGTGATGCGCGCCCTGTGTAAAAAATATCAAAACCGTCAATGCCTTGCACGCGAGGCGCCTGAACATTCCCCTGAAAATCCAAAACCCGAATGGTTAAATGAATTTCCTCTTGGACTCGAGCCGTGGTCTTATCCAGATCCGCTGCAACGCGTGCTGCCATTGCCATCGAATTGGAATTTAGAAGAGTCCAAGCAATAATTAGAATGAGGAAAAATGGCTTTTTCATGAATTGATCCCAATATTATCTGGTTATCATACCATGAAATCAAAAAAAGAATTAAGCAAAGTTCTGAGCTTTTCCAGCGCAGGAAGTAATTCATCCAGCGACTTGGGATTACGTACTTTTAGACATACGGTATACCCCTCGTCTTCAAAAAAAGGGTGGGCCTCCAGCTTAATATCTTTGTGGGCTTGACTTATGTCCTGGGTCAGTTTCTTAAAATGCTCCTTAGGTCCAGTAAGCTTGGGAAAGCGGAGACGACTTATCGCCTCCACAAAACACTCGGTTTTCTTTCTTTTATCTAAGGGGGCTGATGAAAGAGATTTTATGAGTCCATGAGCTTCTAAAAAAGCCTGCAGTGAATTTGGCGTCGAACGAGAGATTTCTAGCAGCCACTCCGTGACGAGAATCACTTGGGCCACTGTTAAGGATAATTGCGGGATTAACTCAGATGCAATCCATTGCTGGTCTCCTTTGGAAAAAAGACACAGCGTGGACGCGGCTTGAAGAGATACCTTCCCTTCGGAGATTGGAATCCACAGAGCTGGAACAAGTTTTGTAAGTGCGGCGTAAACTGCATAGGTTTGTGCCTGAGGCTTAAGCGCTAATGCCGGAAGAACCTTTGTCACTATCTCCACGGGGGTCATTTTGAAATCAGTCAAGGCCTTTTGAATCACATAAATCCTATCAATATCGCTCCACTTCAACGCCCAATTTGTGTAAACAGCTTGCAAAAAATAGTCTTTTTCTGAAAGCGGGATCTGAAGCACCATCGCAGGTACAACCGACAAATGAAGTTTTTTTGCGGCCAGCGCTCTTTTATAACCATCTACAATTTTAAAATCTGGAGCAGGCGTAAGAAGAAGCGGCGACTGAATTCCCATTTCGAGAACTGAGGCTTCAATCCGTTCATCGTTGACCCTGAAATGGCAAGTATAGACCGTGTCAAAACAAAGTTCCTCAACCGGAATTATTTGATAAACGTACTTTTCCATTCACTTTCCAGTTTTTCGGTCGAAATTTGAAGCACTTCGCGGATCACTTCATCGCTGGTCTTGTCATTAGTGAATTTTTGGAGCATTTGTTTAACTTGAAACATCCCGTATCGCGCCGCGAGATAATCCACGAGGTGAAAACTTTCCTGATAAAAAAGAGCAACCTCCGACGTGTCTGTCATTGCTTCAAGATGGCTTTGACTCATGAGCTGATCAACTGGAATCAGTGTATGGGTTTTGATGGCTGACCGAAAAATAAGCAAATCAACCTTTCGTTCTTTGTTTTCTTCGTAAACAGCAATCCCTTCATTAATCCAGGCCGGTGCAGATTGTTTGCTGATCGCAGCCACAAAGGCATGCGTCACCTCATGGCGCGTCAAGGCCCGAAGCTCCGCATCAATCGACTTTCCTTTTTTAACCGGCATACGGACCTTTCCATCGTAAAGTCCCGACGACCAGTGGGGACGGCCCGTAATGGCCTTGAACTCCTCATCCTCGTACAACATAACGACGATCTGATACGTAAGATAATGCGCAAAATCCTGTGATATCTGGCGATAGGTTTCCCGCAAAAGCTCCCGAAGTTCAAACCCTTCAACAACCTTATCATTATCATGGTATTTGATAATAAAATGTTCTTCGGTATAAGTTGAAAATTTTGTTTCAACCTGGGTTTCTTTGATTAATTTTTCAATCTTCTCTAGAACTTCGGGACGCGGCTGTAAGGCATAGGATATCTGATAATTTTCCTTAGCGTCTTTGAGTTTTTGCTGCATATAATAAATTTCTCCGAGCAACTCATACGCGTAAGCATTGGTGCTATCCTGCTTGAGCGCTTCCAAAACCGTTTGACGCGCCAGTTCATATTCCTGTTTCTGGAAATATTCAACCGCTTGATTGTTGAGGCTCACGGAAATCGGGGCGCTCGGCAGTTTTGCCTGACCCGGTGGTTTTGCGAAAAAACTCATAATCTCAATTTTTTGGCGTTTCTCAAGATTGCTTTCGACTTTATTTTCATCCACGGGTGATGTCCCAGCCGTACCCGAGCCTCCGTTCCAGAGGAATGTCGAAAGGATCATCACAACCCAACTTTTTCTCAGGATCTTCACAACCCAGACCCATCATGATCATTCCATTTCTTCGCCATATCTATTCGCTTTCGAATGGCGGGGTGATCATAAAAAAACCACTCATAAAGTGGATGAGGATCGGTATCTGCCAGGTTTACACGAGCGAGTTTTTCCATACAAGAGACAAAAACTGCTGGTTTAGGAAATGCCGATAATGAAAAAAGATCAGCCGCGCGCTCCATCTTCCTCGATAAAGCGTTTTGAAGGGGCGTAAGAAGGCAATAAATTCCGTAAAAAATAAAAAATAGAACTGGAAGCGTGCCGATATTTGAAATTCCGTGCAGATGGAAATACTCGCCCAGCGGATCAATGGATCGAGATGCGCCGTAAAAGGCAGCTCCTGAGAAGCAAGTGCCCATCACAAGCTGTTTCCAGATATCACCATGTTTAAAGTGACCTAACTCATGAGCGACAACCGTTTCAATTTCATCCGCGGTAAAGTTCTGAAGCAAGGTATCACTCAGGACTACGCGTTTTGTTTTCCCCATTCCCATAAACGCAGCATTTGCCTTCTTTGTTGTTTTACTGAGATTGATCGAGTAGACATTTTGAATCGGAAGACCGTACCGGATTCCAAGATTCAAAATTCGTTGAACCAGCAATTGGTCTTCAACCCTGCCATATTTATAAAACATGGGAACAACCAAGACAGGGAAAATTTTTCCCATCCCATAACTAAAAGCAACAAAGCTAATCCACGCCCAAAACCACCAACTTTCCGGCTGATGCCAGATCAAAGCGTAAAGCGCGATGATGAGACCCAACGATACTATAAAGGAAAGGACTGATCGCTTGAGTAGGTCCACTCCCCAAGCGCCCAGAGTTTGATTCGAAAGATCAAATTGATGCTCCACCCAATATCCAGAATAAAAACTAAGCGGAAGATCGAAGACAAGCATCCAAAGTGAAAAATAGAAAAAATAAAGACTTAGCTGGGCATAATGATTCGGCGCCACAGCGGCCCATTGGACAAAAGTTGTATTCATGGGCAAGACGAGTGTTAAAAAAAGGAGAGCCGGGGTCAGAATCAAATTAAATAACACGAGCCTCTGTTTGATACGCTGATAGGCTTTTGACTTTTCATCAGGATTCATAACACCTTTTGTCTGTTTCTTGGTTAATTGAATTCAGCAAGTAGACCGAAATGGTCCGATGCGTAGAGGGCATCTGATTCAGGCTTGTCCCAAATCATCGTACATTCCCTTAAATTCTTAAGACTGATTTCCTGAGACTGATAAAAAATATAATCAATCCGTCGATCGGGAAGCACATGGCTGGATCCTGCTGCGAAGGGATTATCATTAGCCCAGGTGCATCCCGGGATATCTGGATGTTTGATCGTATACGAATCTTTCCATCCCTGCGCTTTGATCATCATAATTTCGTTGGCGGTTGGGGGCGCGTTAAAATCCCCCATCATGATTGACTCCTTTGAAAGACCCTTTGAGTTGATAAAATCCAGCATCTCAGACGCCTGTCTTTCCCTAAAAATCCCCTCCTCTGGCAGCCACGAAAGGTGGGTATTAAAAATCCTGACGGGATTGTCACCAATTAGAATTGCCGCATAAATCAAATAACGAAAATATGTTTCAGTTGGTGATTGGGTGGGCAAACGAAGATAATCCGTCTGAATGATCGGGTGTTTCGAAAGAATCAAAAGCCCCGAGGGTGACTCCGGATAATAAAAATAGGGAAGACCTGTCTTGTTTGGCAGACTTACGGCCCAAACCTCATTAAAGACCTCCTGAAAGCAAACCACCTCAGGACGATATTTTTCAAGGCCCTGGAGGATGATCTCCCACCGGCGCTCCCAGGGTCCACGCTCCTGCCAAGTATTCAGCGTGATAACTTTCATTCCGGTTGATTCCCGCTCTGGGCTCGAAGAGCCGCTAAATCCTGAATCATCTTGTCCCTGATTTCCTGGATTTTCTCCGTCATTTGTTCGTCGTCTTCTGAAAGAAGAATGGGTTCTTGGATGGATGCCTGGATTAGCACATTACGGGCAACACGCCAGGATTTCTTACGAATTCCCTGCATTGTTCCAGCAATGACTAAAGGAAGTAAAGGCATGCGCTCGTTCTGAGCCAGCTTAAAAGCGCCTGGCTTAAATGGCAGCATATGTCCGTTAAGGCTGCGAGTTCCCTCGGGAAACATTAAAATACTTTCCCCCGCCTGTAAATATTGCTTAGCACTTTGAACCGCCAGTCTGCGGCTTTCAGGGCTGGACCGTCCAACCGGAATATATCCGGCAAAAAACATGTGCCAGCCCAAAAAAGGAATCTGAAATAATTCTTTTTTCGCCATAAACTTAAAGGGCATAGGCAGAACCACTAAAGCCACAAGAATATCCAGAATACTCTGGTGATTCGCAATCACTAAATAATGCTGTCCCTGACGATGATTTTCAGCCCCGCGAACCTCGATTTTCCAAATTCTCACGGCTCCTACAATGGATTTCGCCCACAAAACAGCAACCTGATGAAAAACCTTTTGAGCTTTTGGTCTTGAGAAAATATAAATCCAGGAAAAAAAAAGGATCGATGAGACAGTATAAAAAAGAGTGACGAAAATTAAAACCGTCCAAAAAAACAGAGACATCACTGGGCTTGATTCTTTCAATTGGTTTTGATCGTTTTTCATAAGCTTGTAATTTTAGTAGTGTTAGCGAGAAATTAAAACAGCTATTTTGATCCATTGACAAAACATCCTCGATCTCTAAAATGTGACTCAGGAGGCCTTATGATTACTAAAGACCAAGTAATTGATGTAGCCAAACAGTGTTTTGACCCTGAAATCCCCGTCAATATCTGGGATTTGGGACTGATCTATGATATTAATATTACGCCCGACACCAATGACGTTCATATCCGGATGACACTAACGACCCAGCATTGCCCATCCGCCAAGGAAATACCTCTAACCCTCAAGAGCAAAATACAGGCGGAGTTGCAGCCGACAAGCGTGGAGGTTGAAATCGTGTTCGATCCTCTTTGGACTCCGGAGCGAATTACCGAAGAAGGCAAGAAACTTTTGGGGATCGAGGCTTAGAGCGGATGGATCAAGCCGCCAACCTTTATGAATCTGCCCTCAGCGACTTCAGCCATCAAGATTATGATTCTGCGATTTCAAAATTACACGCGACGTTAGAAATTAGCCCGGAATTTGAAGATGCTCACGAAGCCCTCGCCGTCATTCTCTATCATCAGAAAAAGTATGATGACTCCGTCCAGGCTATTCAGCATTGGATACGCCTGAATCCCCATTCGATCATGGCTCGAACCAATCTATCCCGATGTTACGTCGCCAAAGGGATGATCCTAGAAGCAGAAAAGGAGCAGGCTGAAGCACGCCGCCTTACGTGGCAGGCAGAACTCAAGCTAAAAAAACAAAGTGCCCCGCCGATCAATCCCCAGGAACTCATCGAACGGTATAAGAAGGTCATCGCTCTAGATCCCCTGGACGTTTTAGGCTATTTCAGCCTTGGAACCACTTATATGGAATCCGGCATGAAACGGGATGCTGCTGATACTTTCGAAAAAGCCGTGGAAATCAATCCTAAACATTCCTCATCCTATCTAGGATTCGCACAAGCCCTCACAGCTCTTGGTGATAACGAAAAGGCTAAAAGGATTTTCCGCCAAGGGATTAGAGTTTCAGAAAGTCAGGGGGACGTCATGGTGCAAAAAAAGATGGAAGCCCATCTGAAGAATCTAGAATCGTTTTAGAAATTATCCGGATCACTTTCAGCTTTACGCCGATTAAATGAGTCTGTATCGTAGGCAGTATCTGGTTCTTCCGCAAAGGGACAGTCATCTTCTTCAGGAATCTTTTGAGAAATATTGTTCTCAAAAAGATCGGAAGGAATTTCACTAAGAAATCGTGACGGCAGATTTCTTTGGCGGGAACCATAAAGAAGCCGCTCACGCGCAAAGGTCATATGCAGTTTATCTTTAGCCCGCGTCATCCCGACATAACACAGACGCCTCTCCTCTTCCAGATCCGCTAAATCTGCGGAATAACTCTTAATATTGGGAAAGATTCCCTCTTCCAGCCCTATCATGTAAACAATAGGAAACTCAAGGCCCTTGGCTGTGTGCAGACTCATGAGCGTAAGGACATTGGTGCTAGCATCCCAGCGGTCGAAATCTGTCACAAGAGAAATGGATTCTAAAAAAGAATAAAGCTGATTACCTTCTTCGTAAGCGTTGGGTATTTCTTCGAAATCCTGAATCACACTGAAAAATTCTCCAATATTTTCTATTCGAGCTTTGGATTCAATGGTTTTCTCAGCCTCAAGCGTATGAACATAGCGGGAATTTTTGAGAAGCATTTCCAGCAGATCGCTAATACTAAGCTGACGGTGTTCTGCGCGGGCCTTTTCAATCAGTCCCACAAATTCATAAATTGACTTACGAGTTTTAGGCGTTAAATCATCGAGTCCGTGAGAGGCCCGAAGCGCTTCATGAAATCCGATTTGCTGCTGCAAAGCGTGTGCCTCAAGAACCTCCAAAGCTTTTTTCCCAATTCCCCGCGTTGGAACATTAATGATTCGTTTCAAGCTGATATCGTCTTGAGGATTTGCGACCACGCGGAGATACGCAATAATATCTTTAATTTCCTTGCGGTCATAAAAGCGCGTACCGCCAATAATTTTATAAGGAACGCTTGCGCGACGAAGAGTATCTTCTAAAATCCGGGATTGCGCATGGACGCGGTAGAAGACCACTTGATCGGAAAATGTCTTTCCACGCTCAGTATTTTCAAGCACTTGCTTCACCACATACTGAGCTTCGTGTTTCTCATCGAAGGACTCAAAAAGACTGATGGCTTCGCCACCCTTGCGGCTGGTCCAAAGGGCTTTGGGTTTTCTCTGCGTATTGCGGCTAATTAATTCATTCGCTCCATCGAGAATCACTGAACTTGACCGGTAATTTTGTTCAAGTTTGATGATCCCGCATTCGGGATAATCCGTTTCAAAACTGAGAATATTTTGAATATCCGCCCCGCGCCAGGAATAAATGGACTGATCCGGATCACCCACCACGGTAATCTGACGGCGCTGCGAGGCTAAGAGTTTAACAAAGAGATACTGGGCATGATTCGTATCCTGATACTCATCAATCAGAATCACCTTAAAACGATCCTGCCAGGACTGTAGGACTTGCGGCGAATGTTCAAAAAGCTGAACCGTTTTCATCATTAAATCGCCAAAGTCACAGGCTTTAAATTGGCTCATCTTTTTTTCATAGAGGGTATAAATTTTACTGACGGCGTCATCATAGAGATCCCTCGCATTCGCGGCAAACACTTTGGGATTCATGAGGAGATCCTTAGCTCTCTGGATCCTTTCCAACACGCCCTTGGGATGGACTTGTTTTTCGTTGAGTTTCAATTCTCGAATACATTCTTTTACCAAAACACTTTGATCATGATCATCATAAATAGTGAACCCAGATTCAAGACCGATTGCCCGCCCGTCCATGCGAAGAATACGAAGGCAGGTTGAGTGAAAGGTACTCACCCAAATCTGCTGATTGATCAGACTCTGGACCCGCCTCTTCATTTCCGCCGCAGCTTTATTGGTGAATGTTACTCCGAGAATATTAAACGCAGGCGTACCTTGACTAATCTGGTAGGCAATACGATGGACTAAAATTCGCGTCTTTCCACTTCCAGCACCCGCCACAATGAGCAATGGCTTGTTCGGCCAGCAGACGGCAGCTTTTTGAGATTCGTTTAAATTTTCTAGAAGTTTATCGAAGCTCATACGTCTTCCGAAATGATGAAGTCTTTTTCAAAAGTTTGATGGAAATCATAGACGGCATGAAAGTCCTCGAACTTATCATTAGGCTGTTTTCGGAGGACTTCGGCGTCCACAAGGTCAAAAACAATCTGCCCGAAATCATCTGTTGTAAAAATTCCCCAATGGTTCAAAACAGTCTTGGACATTTTCCCAAAGCGTTGAACCGTGAATTCACGGATTCCAAATAGAAGTTCCGGGCCCGTAATGTGACGAGGCTCGGCAAGCTTTGAAACCGTAAAAGTGAGGGCCTCCATAAGAAAAAAATAAGCCTCCTCGTGAAAACGGGGCGTCTTTGTTCTCGCTAGTTTCATTTTCTCGAAAATATTTTGGAAGTCACTCAATGGAATTCCCAACACGTTCATTTTCTGTTGTAAGGCTATGATATCCAAATTGAACGGCTTGTTTTATTTCATACTTCTTCTGTGAAAGTTCTTGGGCTTCCTTTAACTGGGACGGGAAAATAGGGGCTGGTTTGAGATTAACACCAAAAACTTTTTGAAATCCAGCACATAAACCTCGTTGAAACTCGGTGGATGAAATTCCGGGAATCAAACGCACCGACTCTTGGTGGAGAAAAATTCCTCGAGAACGCTTTTGAGACCCTCCTGCCACTTTATTGAGTCCAAGAGCAAGATCCGTCGCAATAGGGAAAGTAAAACAGTCAAATCCTCGAGGAAGATTTTCATCGACGCGATAAAATCGTGGTTTGACGCCGGCTAATTCGAGTCCGTACTTGACCGCTTCATGAATCTTCCAATAGCTCAAACGCACCGATCCAAACGACACATCAGCTGATTTTTGAGCCACCAAACTAAACATAAGATCTTTTCCATGGACGACGCGGCCACCTCCGGTAATTCTTCGGCAGGTTCTGCGTGGATTCGGAATTTCTTCCCGGTGAGTATAGCCGACCGTAACCCAAGATTCATAAGAATGGAAAAATCGGAGAATGGGAAGAACGCAATTGGGGTTTTTCTGAAGCGATTCATAATGGCCATTAAACAATACTTCATCCAAGGCCATTTGAAATGGCATGGGAGCGCAAATATCCGGTAGAAGTTTCCATTCCATGTCAATTTTTAGGAAACCGAAACGCCGTCAGATTGAAGAGCCTTCTCCCTGACTAAGTCACGATACGAGAGAATCGGCTTGCGCGCAGCGAGAACTTCATCCGGTCGAGCAATCGGAAGATTGCGCGGAGCGTCCAAAATCACCTTGGGATCCTCTTCGATTTCTCGGGCGATGGCTATCATCGCCTCAATAAATTCATCCAGAGTTTCTTTACTTTCCGTTTCAGTAGGCTCGATCATCAGCGCTTCCTCGACCACAAGTGGAAAATGAACTGTCGGCGCATGAAATCCTAATTCTAGAAGCCGTTTACCAATATCGCCAGCATGAATTCCTTTATTAGTCGCAAATTTAAGTGTCAGGACAAATTCATGCATACAGGTTTCATCAATGGCAACGGGAAAATATTTTTTAAGCTTTTTTCGCAAGTAATTAGCATTAACAATCGCACCTTCCGAACATTTCAAGATACCCTCAAGTCCCAAAGATCGTATATAGACATAGGCACGAAGGAGCATCCCTGCATTTCCATAAAAGGATTTTACGCGGCCAATTGATTGGGGCGCATCTTTGTTCCAAGTGAATTTTCCCGCGGCAGTTTTTTCAAGGACAGGAAGCGGAAGAAAAGGAATAAGTCGCTTTTTAACACCCACCGGTCCGGAACCCGGACCACCGCCACCGTGTGGCGTTGAAAAGGTTTTGTGCAGATTAAGATGAACAATATCAAATCCCATATCCCCGGGGCGCGCGATGCCAAGCAGAGGATTTAGGTTTGCGCCGTCATAATAAAGCAGAGCGCCTTTCGAATGTACCTGTTTTGTAATTTCAAGAATGTCCTCTTCAAAAAGACCCAAAGTATTGGGGTTAGTCAACATCAAACAGGCTGTGTCATCATCCAAATTTTCGAGGAGAACCTCCAGATCAACGCGCCCACGGTCATTCGTTTTTAGCTCAACCACACGATAGCCAAAAAGCGCAGCGCTGGCGGGATTGGTTCCGTGGCTTGAATCAGGCACGAGAACTTTAGAGCGATGACCCTGCCCGGTAGCATTGTGATAAGCCCTGACCAGCATAATTCCGGTAAGCTCCCCGTGCGCGCCCGCTGCTGGCTGAAGCGTAAAGGCATCCATTCCCGTAATAGTTTTAAGATATTGCTCCAAATCATAAAAGATCGATAGCATTCCTTGAACCGTTTCTTCGGGTTGAAAGGGATGAAGTGCTGAAAATTTATCTAGTCCCGCAGCCCATTCATTAACTTTGGGATTGTATTTCATGGTGCAGCTGCCTAGTGGATAAAATTGCGTATCAATGGAGTAATTTTTTTTAGAAAGGGATACGAAATGTCGAACGGCTTCAGGTTCCGTGAGCTCGGGAAAAAGGAGCACCTGCTTGCGAAGCAAACTTTCGGATATTTTTTGAACCGGTTGATAATCCAGACAACGCGACGATGTAAGCGTGGCGCCGCGGCGTCCCGGCTTGCTTTTTTCAAAACTCGTCCTGGAATCTGTAGAAATTAACATTGGGAAAGAGCCTCCACATATCGATCCAAATCACCTTTGGTTTTTGTTTCCGTCGCACAAACAAGAAAGTGATTCTTCATTTCCGGATAAAATTCATCAAGGTTAATTCCGGGAAGAATAAGGTGGCTTTTTAGGATTTCAGAAATCCGCGCAAACGGTTTATCACTTCGCACCACGAACTCATTGAAGATCGGTAAATTCACATTCACATGAAAACCTGGTAATTTTGAGATTTCCGCCCGAAGATAATAAGCCCGGTCCAGATTAATTTCTGCCACTTCACGGATTCCCAGCGTTCCCATCAAGGTCATATAAACACAAGCGGTCAATGCACACAGCGCCTGATTTGTGCATATGTTCGATGAGGCGCGTTCGCGGCGGATATCCTGCTCTCGAGCTTTGAGTGTGAGCACATACGCGCGGCGGCCTTTACTATCCTGAGTGATTCCCACCAAACGTCCTGGAATTTTTCGCATTAAAGATCGGGCGACCGCAAAATAGCCTAAGTACGGACCGCCGTATTGAGTTGTAAGTCCCAGCGGTTGACCTTCTCCGACCGCAACATCCGCTCCCCACTCACCCGGGGATTTAAATACACTAAGAGAAAGAGGATGAGATGCCATGATAAGCAGGGCTCCAGCTTCATGGAGACTCTCACTGACGCCCATTAGATTTTCAACAACGCCAAAAAAATTCGGGGTTTGAAAAATAGCTCCCCCAACTTGAGGATCAAGATGCTTCATGAAATCTTCACGGCTAAACTGACCGTTTTCATCAAAGGCAAACTCCTGCATAATGTAAGGGGTTCCCTTCAGATAGGTGCGTATCGTCTGGCGATAATGAGGATGCAGAGATGAGGACACAAGAATTTTACTACGGCCTGTGTGTCGCAAAGCTAATAGAACTGCCTCAGCAACGGCTGTGGCTCCATCATAGTGCGAAGCATTGGCCACATCTAACCCGGTCAACTCCGAGATGAGGCTTTGATATTCAAAAATCGTCTGCAGAGTTCCTTGAGATGCCTCAGGTTGATAGGGGGTGTAGGCCGTATAAAATTCATTACGGGAAATAATCTGCGCCACTGCCGAAGGAATAAAATGGTCATAGCTTCCCCCACCTAAAAAAGAAAGTAGATCACTTTGACTTTGATTGAGCCCCAAACGTTCCTTCAAAAGATTTTGAACTTCAAACTCGCTTAAACCCGCAGGAATATCCAGCTTGGGATGCCGCAATACAGAGGGTATACCTTGCAACAGGTCATTAAAGCCGGAAACGCCAATTTCTTTCAGCATCTCGTCTTTATCCGCGTCCGTTAGGGGATGAAAATGCATAAGGTGCTCCGCCCGTTCAATGCTTTGTAGATTCTTGTTTTAAATGATCGGAATACTGGTCTGCGGAAAGCAACTGATTCCAATCATCGTCATAAGACATATCAATTTCAAAAAACCAACCCTTGCCGTAGCACTCTTCATTGATAATTCCAGGGGCGCTTTCTAGACTCTGATTCACTTTAGAAACTTTTCCAGATACGGGGGCATAAATATCAAAGGCTGCTTTTACCGATTCGACGACTGCGGCAGGTTTTCCCCGCTCGATTTGCTGTCCCAATTTTGGTGTCTCGACAAAAACAACATCGGAAATTTCTTTTTGGGCATATTCTGTGATACCAACAATGACAATATTTCCCTCACGCTTCGCCCATTCATGCGTTTTTGTGTATTTTAAATCTTGCGGAATATTCATAAAACTCCCAGCGTTATTCAGACTTCTTACGATGATAAAATGGAATTGGAATTATTTTTGCTTTCTGCGGTCTATCACGAACCAGAATTTCAATTTCTTCATTAATCGCTGAAGATTCGATAGGGACATACCCGAGTCCAATATTTTTTTGAAGCGTAGGAGAAACACCACCGCTTGTGACTTCCCCGGTTTTTTTTCCAGATTTTAAAATCGGATAACCTTGGCGCGGAATGCCACGGTCCATCATTTCAAATCCAATCAACTTCCGGGTGATTCCCTGCTCTTTTATTTTCAAAAGGATATCTCGCGCTACAAACTCAGTTTTAGTGAAATCAAGCGTCCATCCAATCCCGGCTTCAAGAGGATTAACTTCTTCATTCATATCATGACCATAAAGGAGCATAGCAGCCTCAAGGCGAAGAGTATCCCGAGCTCCAAACCCTATCGGCTTCAAATCGGGATTCTGAAAACATCGGTCCCAAAGATGATTCAGCTCGGACTTATCAATCATAATTTCAAAACCATCCTCACCCGTATAGCCTGTTCGGGCAATCATTCCACCTTCAATCTCAATAAATCCATAATTAGAAAGCTGGGACAACTTTAGAGATGGGTATAATTGGTTAACCACTTGAAGCGCAAGAGGACCCTGAATCGCCAAAAGACCTTTGTTGTCGCTTTCGTTTGTTAAAAGCACATCCCCTGACAGGTTTGTTTTAAACCAAGCAAAGTCCTTCGCGACATTACCCGCATTGACAATGATCCAAAAACGCTCGCTAGAAACTTTGTACACAATAATGTCATCAACAAATCCCCCGCGCTCATTTAAGAGGGGTGAATACAATGCTTTTCCAAGTGGGAGCTTCTTGATATTTCTGGGTAAAAGAAAATCAAGATAGGATTCAGCCCCCTTACCTGTAACAACGAACTCACCCATATGAGAAATATCAAAAAGTCCCGCCCTTTTCCGGACTTGTTCATGCTCCTCAAGAATACTGGTGTAGTAGAGAGGCACTTCCCACTCGCCAAAGACCCCGAAACGCGCACCACGCTCCTCGTGCTTTTTATGAAGATACAAGGGGTATGTTTTTTCCGTCATTTGGGTGCTCACGAGGGCTACATTATAGGGATGAAGGTCGAAAATTCAATCGAAATAGGGCGGTATTAAAAGTAAGCAAGAAACCAATCACGAGCAGAGACCACTATGCGTTTAAGAAAACCATTTGTCTGCATCATCTGCTTTTGCTCCTGATGCGAAGTGGCAATCCAGCGAAACATTCCCAGAGCATGTGTCATAGAAGGATCCACCAGAAGCTCGGTGGGTGCATCAACATGCTTGGTGAGGCCTATCCGGGCCACAAGAGAAAAATGCTTATAAAGGAACTCAATAAAGCCATCAATACTGGCGCCGCCTCCCGTAAAAATAAAGTGGGGGTAGTGTGAACCCTGCGCCTGAATAAAAACATTAACTTGGCCCAACAAGCCTGTGAGCCATTCCACGGCTATTTCCGAAAAAAGAGATTGAAACTCGGAGCGCTTGATCTGGCGACTCTCTCTTCCATCGCGATTAATCAGCGGAATCAATTCATCCCGATTATCCGGAGGGACAAAAGCCGCATAGTTTTTTTTGAGTCTCTCAGCATCAAAGAGATCAATCCCTAAGCGTTCGGATAGCCGGGTATCAATTTGCTTTCCTCCAAAATCCAACATTCCACTGCTCATCACCGCTCCGTCCTTCCAAAAGAAAACCTCCGTATTTTCCGAAGTCATGTCCAGCACGAGGGCGCCCTGTGTTTTTTCAACATCCGATAGAACGGCCTGAGAAATGGTCAATCCCTTAGGGATATACCCCGTTACCTCAAGATCGCTGGAGTCAAAAACTTTCGAAAGATTTTTAAACTCCTGAAAATTCATTGTGAATATTTTTAGATTAACGCCCAATCGCCGGGCCTCGAGGCCCATGGGATTACGCACACCCGAAACATCATCAACCATAAAGTTGTCGGGAAGTGTTTGGAGCACAAATTCCGAGAGAGGGAGGGTCGCAACGGTTCGTGTCTGCTGAATGACCGAGTGGATTTCGTCGCTGGTAATCAGGCGGATATCACCCTGATAATACTGAGAACTTTGAAATGAATACTGGCGCAGCTTAAGATTTCCCAAGACGATCCAGGCTGCTATGATTGCCGAAGCATTATCAGGGAATAATTCTTTGAGCATTCCTTGGAGCGTTTTCGTCGCATCTCCCAGTTGACTGACTAAGCCCTGCTGAAAACCTTGAGGAATCTCCTTCTTGACATAGCGATTCACTCTGACATCCGTACCCTGGACGATCCCTTCCAGAACAATAAGATGCCGCATCCCCAGATAAACAACAACCTCAGATTCAACCTGCAAATGCCGTCCCATGATCAACCTTTCTTTTTAACAATGACATTTTCATATTGCAAATCAATGTAGGAAATTTTAGCACTTTCCTTATCCTCCAAAAGATGCGTCACCTTGTGAAGGGCAGAAATGCGAGAAGCGGGATGACGCCCGAGTTTAATTTCAGGACTATTTTGCAGAATCAAGTTCACATTTCCCTGAGCATCAAAAAGCAATTTTTGAACAGGGTACTTTTGAGCTAATGAAGACTCTGAATAAACACGCAAAAACTCCATGCATTCACGAAACCCTTTGTGGTGCAAACGCTGCCCCACACGAAGGTCAGCAGAATCGATAAACATGGCTTCGATAAGGACAAACGCTGGCGCTAACTCAGACATCACACGAAGAATCATTCCGTCTTCGGCAACAACACCATATTTTCCTCGGGCAGAAAACTTGATAAGCGCTGCAGGTATTCGCTTCTCAATATTCAAGGCCAAAGTGGAAGGAAAATGCCTCTCTACCGCTACGTTCTTAATCTCTGGATTTTTTTCCAAAATCTGTGATAAATCATGAAGATTAATTTCAAGGATATGTCTACCGATGAATTTATTTTCCAATGCTGTTCTCTCGGCGACAGGCAAAGAAAGCGGGGGCTGAACCGTCAGATATTTCACTTCAAAAAAAGTATCCGCGTAGAGTGCTTTCCGCAGACCAAAGAAAATCCCGAGTCCAGCCACGAGAACGAGAAAAGGTGGGAAAAGAGAAATAATTAAACGTCCAAAATACGAAAAGTATCCCAGAGCGTTATTTTTCTTTCTACTTCGTTTTGACTTTTTTGACACGGTGACTCGTTAAAGGTTTTCGTCGGATGGCCAACGAAACAAGGCGACAACACAAAGCTTCAAAAGATAAACCGCATGCTTTCGCAGCTTTAGGCAACAGACTAAATTCAGTAAATCCTGGTATAGAATTAGCTTCGAGCACAAATGGATTTCCAGCTCGATCCACCTTGAGATCAATTCGAGATAGGTCCCGAAGGCCTAAAGCTTTATGCGTCCTTGTGGCAATGTTTTGCAACTTGCGGGCAAAAGATACCGATATTTCTGCTGGTACAATATAATCGGTCATTCCTGAGGTATATTTAGCCTTAAAGTCATAAAAAAGCGACTTAGGTCGAAGTTCCACAACCGGCAATGCTTTCTGGCCGAGAATTCCAACCGTATATTCAGCCCCTTCCAAGGTACGTTCGGCCATAAGCTCGCCATAGACTTGCAGACGGGCCTTGATTTTTTTGAGCGTTGACGGACTAAGGATTGACACGGAAAGAATGCCAATACTGGATCCTTCTCGAGGCGGTTTAATGAAACACGGGCATCCAAATTTTTTAAGCGCTTCCTGCCAGCGGGAACCTCGTTGAAGAATAATAAAAGGCGCCGTTGGGATCCGACGCTGAATCAATATGCGTTTTGTTTTAATTTTGTCATAAGCAAGTCGACTGGAATTAGCGCCGGAGCCCACATACGGCTTTCCCCGCTTCTCCAGCCATTCTTGGATGGTGCCGTCTTCCCCACCGGCACCGTGTAAAGTTAAAAACGCAATATCAATAGAATTTACGAGCCGACTGACCTGCGCGGGTTTCGCGGGATCAAGTTCAGAAACGCAGTAACCTGAACGTTTCAATGCCTGAATCACAGCGTGGCCTGAGCGTTTTGAAATTACGCGCTCTGATGAGGTTCCGCCGCAAAAAACGCCGATGCGATGTGATTTAGACAAAGATAACTTCGGTTTCGAGGGCAAATCCAGTCCCATCAAAAACAACCTTTTTCACTTGATGAATCAATTCAACAAAATCAGAACTTTTTGCACGACCCAAATTAACCATATAATTCGCATGTGCCGGTGAGATCATAGCATCCCCAATCCGCATCCCTTTCAACCCAAACTGATCGATTAACTTCCCCGCAGAAACACCAGGAGTCGGATTTTTAAAAATAGATCCGGAGCTGGGGTACCGTACGTCCTGTTCCTGGGTACGATAATCAAAATTGGCCCGAATCTCCCTATCGATATCCTCATTGCGACCGTGCCACAAACGAAAAGAAGCCGAGAGAATAATTTTCCCTTTAAGACTAGATTGGCGGTACGAAAAGGACAACTCGTTTTTCTGGAGGGTTTGTTTTTTTCCATCCTCGCTAATAATCGTCACGTCATTAACAATATCCCCAATTTCATTCGGCTGCCCCGGATGACGGCTAAATCCAGCATTCATCGCCAGAGCTCCGCCCACCGACCCTGGAATAGTCGATAGAAACTCAACGCCACCGAGGTTCCGATCCCGGCATGCGGTCGCAAGCCGGGATAGCTGAGTGCCTGCCGAGCAATGGACGATAGGAAAATCTGGATCAAATAGAATATTCCCATTCTGAAAACGATTCATGGAGATAACGACGCCCTGATATCCGGCATCTGGGAAAATAAGGTTTGAACCGCGGCCTAAAAGTATGTAGGGCAGTTTTTCACTCTTTGCAAAATGGACAGCTTCAAAAACATCATCCTCGGTCAAAGGCTCAATAAAATATGCAGCCGGCCCTCCCACGTGCATCGTTGTGCAGCGGGAAAGATCAACCTTACGCCGTAACAGTGGTTTTGTGTCTGTCCGAAAACTCATTGGCAAGATCTCCGATATCACCCGCTCCCAGAAAGGCGACAACTCCGGAAAGATTTAGGCGAGATGATAAATATAAAGAAACTTTTTCTTTAGCGATAAAATGAACCGAGGGATGACCGAGCCTTATCAATTCATCGTGAATCTTCTGAGTTGAAATATGAGTTTCATTATTTTCACCGGCCCCATAAATGTCCGTCAGAATCAGATCATCCGTATCACGAAGAGCATGGGCGAATTCTTTGAAAAAACGCTGCGTTCTTGTGTATCGGTGCGGCTGAAAAATGACCGTCAGCTTACGGTTGTAAACCCTCAACGCCTTAATTGAAGCCAGCACCTTGGTTGGATTATGTGCGTAATCATTGATAATCATCAAATGATCAGATTGATATTTTACTTCCAATCGCCTCGTCGCTCCGTGAAAGCGTGACAGAGACTCGGAAATACTATCCAGATCAAGGCCTAAATAGTGAAGAAGGGCAATGGAAGCAAGGGCATTGGATACATTATGAAGACCAATCAGGCACAGCCGAAACTCGGTAGAAAAGACGCCGCATACATACAAATCAAAAATTGTGCCGCTAGGGGCAAGCCTAATATTTTGTGCGGAAAAATTCGCGGCAGAAGAAAATCCGAAACTCAGATGAGGCTTACCCGATTTCAAGGACAAATTCTTAAGATCAGGATCATCCTCGGAATAAACAACAAGCCCAGGATCATGCAGATTCTGCAGAAATCGCTGAAATGAATCCTGCAAATCCTGAGTTCCTGTGTAATGGTCCACGTGATCTTCTTCAAGATTTGTAACGATCGCATAATTTGGTGCGAAAAGTTCGTGAGTTTTATCACTCTCATCGACTTCAGACACGTAAATCCCAGAGTGCCCCAGCAATGCATTGGTTCCAAAATCCACCAGATCTCCACCGATCAGGCAAGTGGGATCTTTTCCCCGATCATGTAAAACGAAGGAAACCATTGCGGATGTTGTGGTTTTGCCATGAGTTCCTGTTATCGCAACCGAAATGTTGGCTGAATTAAAAAAAGAAGAAAGGACGGCAGCCCTGTGAAATATATTCCGTCCAAACTGTTTGGCGGCGGCAAACTCCACATGATTTTCATGAATCGCGGAAGAATAGACGACCAAATCAACGGCCGGATCAAAATGCGGCTCTTCTTGGCCAATATAGACCGAAATCCCCAAATCTAAAAGTTGACGTGTCGCTAGGGTTTCCTTCAGATCAGATCCGGAAACTTTAACTCCGTTGTGGTGGAGTAATTTCGCCAGAGCACTCATCCCCGCCCCGCCGATTCCAATGAAATAGGCACTTCTCGCGTTTTGAATCTGGTGATTATCACTCAACCTATTGATCATATTTGAATCCTGCTAATTGTCTCGCTAACTTAACAAGCCCACAACCCGCGTCCGGCATTGCCAAACTTCGCATTTTATCGGCCATTGGTTCTAAGGCGGAAAATGATCGCATTAGTAAACGTATCTTTTCTAAAACTAGACCGGGGACTAAATCTCTTTCTTGCGCGCACCAAGCTGCGCTGCGATTTTCAAAGAAACGCGCATTCAAGAGTTGATGCCCTCCCGCATAAGGATAAGGAATCAAAAGTGCTGGAATCCCAAAATAAGAAAGTTCGAAAAGTGTATTCGCACCTGCGCGTGATATTGCAAAATCTGTATTTAAAAAAATCTCATCCATTCTATCAAAAAAAGAAAACACTTGTGCTCGTATTTTTACTTTTTCATACGCGCACCGCACTTCGTTCCAATCTTGTTTCCCTGCGATATGATTAACGACAAGCTTATCCTTTTCTTCATCCGATAATTCAGAAAGAGCTTGCACGACAGTCTTATTAATCCAATGTGCTCCCTGGGATCCGCCCATTACGAGCAACCGCAAGCAATGAGGATCAGTCGTCATCACTTTAGAGCGCCACCCGCCTGTCTGAAGAATATGAGTTTTAAGCGGAAGACCGACATGAAACACTTTTGATGCCGGAATATTTGGAAATGTATCGGGAAACGAGGTGGCAATTATATCTGCATGCGGAACAAGCCAGGAAGTAGCGCGGCCTGGACGGGCATTCTGTTCGTGAATAAGCGTAGGTATTTTTCTTCGATGCGCTAGAACAATTCCGGGGTACGACACGTAGCTTCCAAACCCAATGCAGACATCGGGTTTCATTTGATTCAGTATCCGGGAAGTTCGTGAAAAAGCATCGAAAAGCTTTTTCGTAAATAAAAACCAAGATAAGGAAATCCCGGAAGGAGATGGGAAAGATGGAAGAAAGTGAGTTGTTTCAAATAAATCTGTGAATTTCCCTTGAAGAAAGGGGCGTGCCTTTTCGCTCGTAATCAGAGTAATACGGCTTTGAGGGAAACTCAGCTTGAGATTTTCACTAAATCCAATGCAGGGAAAAAGATGACCTCCGGTATGCCCCGAAAGAACTAGAACGTTCAATGATCACCTGCTGCGATGGAGATGCTTTTCCGCACTCATAATCAGCCCCAAAGCCATAAAATTAAAAAGAAGTGAAGTCCCACCGAAGCTCACGAATGGAAGTGGAAGACCTTTCGTTGGAACCAGCCCTGTCGTGACTAGCATGTGAATGATGGCCTGAAGGACAATCATCAACGTTAAGGCTATAATTAAAAGACGTTGAAAAGAATCGGAAGCTTTCTTGGCAAGTTCCAGTCCCGATAAAAAAATCGTCACATAAAGAGCCATCACGGCGAGGACACCGACTATTCCCAATTCTTCAGCAATGATCGAGAAAATAAAATCGTTATAACTCGACGGGAGATAAAAAAGTTTCTGCATGCTTTGCCCCAACCCTACTCCTTTGAGGGAACCAAGCCCAAAGGCTAAAAACGATTGGATGATTTGAAACCCATTTCCTTGCGGGTCATTCCAGGGATTGAGATACGCACTGAGACGGCTCAACCGGTACGGAACCCTGACCACCAACATGTAAAAAATGGGAATCACCACCGAGGCAGCAACACCCACATACCACATTCTGAGCCCTGCTAAAAAAATTAGCGATGCAACAATAAGAAAGATAAAAGCCGTTGACCCTAAATCAGGTTGAAGAAGTGTTAAGACACACGTAATCCCCACTAAAACAAGCGGTGGAAAAAAAACCTTCAGACTGCCCTCATAAATCATCTTGCGCTTCCGAGTTAAGTAGTCAGCAAGATAAATACAAACCGCGATTTTGGCAAACTCTGCAGGCTGAAATTTAATCATCCCGAGATTGATCCATCTCTTTGCTCCGCCTGCGGTGTGTCCAATATGCGGAATAAAAACAAGAAATAAAAATCCGATGGAAAACAACATGAGAGCAAGAGCATGCCGTTTCCAAAATTGCAGCGGGACCGCTGCGGTCACGAACATCAGACCCGAACCTAAAAGGGCGTACAAGATTTGCCGGACTAGAAAGTGCTGGGGGTTCTGGTAGAGGTAATCTGCATAAACAGCGCTCGTGCTGTAGGTCATCACAATCCCCAGACCAACGAGCAGATAGATACAGGTAAAAAGAACTTTGACCGGATTCCATCGCAGCTTCATGAAGCGTGGATCGATCGTAGGGATTTATCAGCCCACTCAAAAACTTTTTCTTTAAAAAAAATCCCTCGGGCTTGATAATTTTTAAACTGATCAAAACTAGCACAGGCTGGAGAAAGGAGGATCTGATCGCCCGCCGCGGCGAGTCCCGCTGCTTGATGAAAAGCTTCCGATAAATCATTCACGGCCATCATAGGACAGGCTCCCTTCCACGCTTCATAAATACGTTCTGCGGATTCCCCAAAAACAAACGCCTGTTTTACTTTTTTTTGAAGCAGTGGTTTCAAAATATCAAAATCGCTCGATTTTGCGCGGCCACCCGCAAGCAAAATCACCTGTTGATCCGCGTATCGCTCCAGAGCATAAGCCAAGGAAAGGGGCGTGGTGCATTTGGAATCATTGACGAAGGTGACTCCGCGATGAACAGCCACTTGCTCCAAACGATGTTCAATGCCTTTGAACTCCGCAATGGTTTTGTCGACGGTGTTTTCAGGAAATTTCAAAAAGCGGGCAAGAATTCGAAGAACCCTTTCAATCCCTGGAAGATTCTCCTCGCGATCAAATTCTACTGTTTGAGCTTGAAAGTATTGCTGAGGAAAATAGCCTTTCCGGTCCCGGGATTGAAAAACGGCAAGATCTTCCACGTCTTGATTATGAAAAAGTTTCAGCTTCGACAAAACATACTCCTCCTGGGTACCGTGCCAGTCCAAATGATTCGGACTAATATTTAGAAGAATTCCAATCTGCGGGTGAAACTGGCTGCAAGAAAAAAGCTGAAAGGAACTGACTTCGATAACAACAAAATGCTGCGGGGTAATTCTTGCGAGCTCCCCGATCCATGGATTTCCGATATTCCCACAAGAAATGACAGGTTGGTTATTGTTTTGAAGCCACTCCGTAATGATCGTCGCCGCCGTTGTTTTTCCAGCAGTTCCAGTTATGGCAATAATCTTTCGCGAGACACAAAAGCGACTGGCCACTTCAATTTCACTTAAAATTGGTTTTTGATAGCGTCCGAGGTCTCTATAAATGTCAGTGAAAGGCGATATTCCTGGGGAAATCATCACCCAATCAGACAAAAGTATTTTCTCCAAGGAGTGCCGACCAAGTTCGGTTTCAATCCCCTGGGAATGCAACTGCTGATTAAGCTCCTGAGTTTCAGCGTTACTGCGCATTTCAGAAACAAACACCTCAAATCCGTGCTGTTTAAGAAAAAGGGCAGTCTGGACACCACTGATTCCCATACCAAGAATCGCTGCCTTTTTACCTAGAGCGATCATTTAGCGCACCTTCATGGTCGCAAGACCAATCACCGAGAGGATCATCGAAATAATCCATAAGCGAATAGTCACTTTAGATTCAGGCCACCCTTTAAGCTGGAGATGATGATGAAAGGGCGACATCAAAAAAACTCTTTTCCCAGTTAATTTAAAACTAGCCACCTGAATCATCACTGAAAGGGCTTCCCATACAAATATTCCCCCAACAATAATTAGAACAAATTCCTTTTTTATTAGAAGGGCAATGGTTCCAAGTGCTGCCCCAAGAGCAAGCGACCCCGTATCTCCCATCATGACTTCAGATGGATAACTATTGAACCACAAAAATCCTGCGCTGGAACCAACCAACGCTCCACAAAACACAGCAATCTCTCCCCCTTCGGGAATGAGGGGCAGGGAAAGATAGGTGGCAAAATCAACCCGTCCAACAAAGTAAGCAATTATTCCCAGCGATGCCGTGGTAAAAAGCGTACATCCGATTGCAAGACCGTCCAGTCCGTCGGTTAGATTGAGCGCATTCGAAGATCCGGTAAGCACTAAAACGGTGAAGGGAATGTATAGCCACCCCAAATAAACAAAACTATTTTTTAGAAATGGCAAATAAAGCCATCGATCAAAAGCTGGGTCAAAGAAGAGATAAACTCCAATAAAAAGCGCCATTCCGACTTGGCCTAATATCTTAGCCTTCGAGCTGATCCCATGCGAACTCTTGGATTTTAACTTGATCCAGTCATCGATGAAGCCAACTCCGCCGAACCAGATCATCGTCAAAAGAAGCAACCACACATATCGATGGGTTAAATTCCCCCAAAGAAGCATCGAGGACACAACGCTTGAAACAATCAACAGCCCGCCCATCGTAGGAACATTTTTCTTTCCCGCGTAGAGGTGATGAATTTTTTGGGCATGCTCTCTTTCCGTATGATTCACAATCCTAATCTTCTTGAGCCATTCAATCAGGGAAGGACCCAGCCACAAACAGAAAAGAAATGACGTGACACTCGCCGCAGCCGCACGAAAAGTGATGTAGCGGAAAAGATTAAAAAAAATCGAGACATCTTTAAGCGGATATAAAAAATAAAACATCATCGTCCTCTAGGTCAAGAAAATATGGGAATAAAACCTAAGCCTGGTTGAAGGGCGGTCCAAACTTCTCCTCAAAGACTCTCAGAACTTTATCCATCGACATTCCCCGGGACGCCTTGAGCAAGATGTCATCGCTTGACTGAACCTGCCCCAGCAAAAAATCAGCGGCTTGCTCGCGTCCTTGAAAATAAGCCGTGCGCACTTTCCCCTTAAACTCTGAATCCAGAATATCCACGGTTGATTTCGACAAGGGACCATACGCCACAACAACATCAAAGGAATGGCTGCCGATACATCGCCCCAAAACCTCATGGAATTTCTTCTCTTCATCCCCCAATTCCAGCATATCGGCAATGACTACAATTTTTCTTCGCCGGTCCGGCATCGCAGCAAAAGCCTCGAGGGAACGACGAAAGGAGCTTGGGCTCGCATTATAACTATCATCAATAACTCTGATGTCATTTGCGTAAAGACGCTCCTGAAAACGACCCTGCGGCATCTCCAGTCCTTCCCATTTTTCCGGCATTTCACCGATTGGCAATCCCAAAGCCTCCGCAGCCGCAACCGCCATGGCAGCATTTATGCTGAGGAATGTGGCGATTCCAGGAAAATAAAATTTTCGAGAATGATTGAGCCAAAAAGATATCCATTTTCCCTCCCGCTGAGCATCAGAAATCTGATAATCGGCCATCATCGAGTATCCAACTGTAATAACCTTCAATCGAAGTTTTTTTGCTCTCGCAATTAAAACATTGTCGTGTTCCGGCAAAATCATCGCCGCGCCCTGTGCAAGCGCTTGCATCAGCTCACATTTGGCATCGTAAACTCCCCTTAAAGTTCCGAACCCCTTCAAATGAGCCGGCGCTATTTGTGTGATCATCCCAAGATCGGGCTTTAAAATGGCGCAAAGCTCACGGATATCACCAGAATGATTGGCGCCTAGCTCCGCGACGCAAAAACGATGAGCCGTCTGACGGCGAAATAAAGTCATCGGCAGTCCGAGTTGATTATTAAGATTGCCTTCCGTCGAAAGCGTGGGGGATTTATGGCGCAGCAAATGCGCTAAAAACTCCTTCGTGCTTGTTTTTCCAACGCTCCCGGTAATCGCAATAGCCTTCATGGATTGGGAATCTCGATACCAGGTCGCAAGCTGGGAAAACGCCTGCGACGGTTGTAATACCGGAAGAAGATTTTGAAATACCGTAGGATTGCTTTGAAATTTCAAACGGTGGAGAGAAAAATAATCCTGGTCGATCAGGGCACCGGACGCCCCCTTCAAAAAAGCGTCTTCTAAGTAATGGTGGCCGTCATCCGAATTGGTTTTGATCGCAACAAAAAGATTGCCGGGTTCGAGTTTGCGGGTATCAATAGCAGCGCCCTGGATAAGGATAGAGGAATTGCCCATTTGGCATTCCACGCCCAAAACACTACTCGCATCACGAAAAGAAAACACGCTGATCCTTCTTTAGACACGATTGGACAACCTTGCGGTCATCAAAGGGGATTTTTACGTCGCCAAGAATTTGATAATCTTCGTGGCCTTTCCCGAGAATGAGGATGACATCATCCAATTGAGCAAGAGATAAGACTTTTTGAATCGCTTCACGCCTATCTGAAATGGTATGGATCATAGGACCGGACCCATCAGTCTGCGGTTTACCAATCCCCTTCTGAATATCCCGAATAATCACACTGGGATCTTCCGTGCGTGGATTATCGGAAGTCAGTACTAAAATATCGGAATAGTGAGCGGCGATCTTGCCCATCAAAGGCCGTTTGCCTTTATCTCGGTCACCTCCGCAGCCAAACACTGTAAGGATACGCTTGGGATTTAATCGTCTGGTTTGAGACAAAACATTTTCAAACGCATCGGGTGTATGCGCATAATCCACAAAAATCTGATACCCGTCCACCCCTGACACACGCTCCATACGGCCCGGAATTCCTGGAATCTCCTGCAAGGCACCGCGGAAATCTTCGGGATCATAACCCAAAATATCTAATGCGGCCAAAACCTCAGCCACATTGTAAATATTGTGAGTAAAAGGAAGCCGAATCTGAAACGGAACTTCGCGTCCCTTGAAGCATAGGCTGAAGCGGCTGCCATGAAAACTGAGATCCACCCCCTTGACCTCATAATCAGCGGCCGCCGTAAGACTTAATGTTTTAGCATTAGGATAACTTTTATGAAGTCTCTTCCCATAAGCGCAATCAGTATTAATCAGCATATGTCTGGGGTGAGGCACTTGATCAAAGAAAAGTTTTTTAGCGCTAAAATAGTCTTCCATGCTCTTATGGTAATCCAGATGATCTTGTGTCAGTTGAGAAAAAATAGCCAGTTCAAAACCTAATCCATAGACACGTTTTTGATGCAGCGCATGAGATGAAACCTCCATAATGCAAGTCTTAACTTCTTCCTTGACCATGTCATTTAAAAGAGGAATTAAAACTTCGGGACCCGGTGTGGTGTTCGTTGCCGCCAGTTTTTGATGAGGCAGATCGTACCAAAGCGTCCCCAGATACGCGGAGCGGGTATGCTCGCGAATCAGCAAATGCAGTAAATATGAAATCGTGGTTTTTCCATTAGTTCCCGTCACACCAATCAATTTTATTTTCTGATCGGGATACCTGTAATAGGCTCGGAGGAGCTGAGGCAGACATTCATTTGCATTGGCAACTTGAACACCAATAATGGCGGGGGGAATAATCGCCTCAGGAAGATTTTCATAAACAATGACCGAGGCTTTCGCTTGAATGGCCTGTGAAAGAAAATCGTGGCCATCCATGCGGGCACCACGGCAGGCGACAAAAACATCTCCGGGCTCAATTAGCCTGGAATCTGATGTGATCCTCCCAACGTTCAGATTCGGATGCCAATTTCGTTTTTCGAGTATCGGAACATCCTCGAACAGTTGAGTTACTCTCACAGCGAGGTCCTCGGCTTAAATTATTTGATTGAAAAATTAAATGTTGGCGAATGGGCTTCCAGATAACCGATATCGAGAATTTTCTTTTGATCAAAGGTTAAATCGGCCCGTAACTGTGTTAAAGAAACGTTGCCGCGCCCCTGGATTTTCGCCCAATCTCCCAGCAAATAGATCACAGCATTATCACTTTGAATCTGAATATGCCACTTTCCATGAGTAAGAAAATACGCCAAATCGTAGCGCAGGTCAAGATCTCCTGAAATAAACTTCACCCTATCTTTCCAGATAAAATTAGCTTGGTTTATTTGAAATCGCGATTGAAACACTGACGGCACCAAAGCACCCTGCATCTGAAGTCCAATTCGTGTTTGAATATCCTTAAAAACAAGAACTTTGATGCCGAGTGACAGGCTAATTAGAACCAAGATAAAAAAAAGAAACCCTTCAGCAATTTTTTGACTATTTTTCATAGGGCGCGGGAGATGAAGAAGTAATCATCCTTGCTCGATGAGGCTGCGGCACATGCGCTGATCGGTCCAGCTCCACATTGAGTCTAGAAATCTCCTGATTGAGAGCATCAATCGTTGCCGCCTGTTTTCTGTTCATTTCCATCAAAGCTCCATCCGACGCACACCCTGAATATAGAAAAACCAATAACAAAATTCTCCAGCGCATTAGATAGCCCCCTCAAGTTGTTTTTTTTGATTCCGAATAGCCTTAATCTTTTCCATCATATGAAACCGCCGAATAACAGAAAGAAAACAGTCCACCACATGGGGATCAAACTGAGTACCCCGATTGACCTTAATTTCTTCGATTGCTGCTTCAACCGATAAAGAAACCCGATAGGCGCGGTGCGAGATCATTGCCACCAAGGAATCAATGACCGCGATAATCCTAGCACCGATAGGAATTTCATCCCCCCTCAAGCCCTGAGGGTATCCCTTTCCATCATATCGTTCCCTGTAGTGAGTAAGAATAGGAATGTAGGGTCGAAGTGACTTCATAGACCTCAGCAAATTAGCACCGCGAATAGGAATCTGTTTGATCATGTTAAATTCACGTTTAGTGAGCTTGCCTTTTTTCTTCCAAAAAGATCCCGGAGATAGCAGGACTCCCGCATCCAAAAGCATCACAGCTCTTTCAAGAATGATGAGATCTTTGGGGGGAAGCGCAAGCTCAAGGCCCACTTCTTTAATCAAATCCACCATTAATGGAAACTCCAAAGGATGACGCGAAATATTCGAAGCTAAAAGCTCGCTAATGGCCTTGATGCTTCCTAAGGTAAGCTGTTCGGTCTCTTCGTAAAGCTGAGCATTCTTGATTGCCACCACGGTTTGTTCAGAAAGTGATTTTAGGATTTCTAAATCAGTTTTGGTGAACGGCAAGCGGCCAATCTTATCCCAAAGGGCGATCGTCCCCACTACGTCGTCTTCAATAAAGGGAACGGCGATGGCATTGCGGTTAAAGTGAAACTCCCCGGTTTTAGCAATCCGGCCCGGAATTCCTCGCCCAATCTTGAGCCTGTGTTTGGGAACCAATCGCGGATGCGGGAGTGTCGAGAAAAAAGGCAATAAATATTCATGTTCTGCATCACAGAGCATAATCGAACACCCCTTCGCTTTAAGAACTTGTGTGCTTAAGCGCGCGATTCGGGGCAGGAGTTCATTGAGACGCAGCGAAGTACTAATCACACGATGAACTGAGTGCATCGTCGAAAGCGCCAACGCGCGCGGGTGAACCGTTTCATAAAAATTGTTCAGTTCAAAGGTGCGGAACGCCAAATCCACTTGCGCAGCGAGAAAAAAATTAAGAGGTTTAATGAAAAATTCAAATTTTCTCTGTGGTCCGTGAAGAGAAGTTAAAAGTAAAAACCCTTTCAGATTTCCAACGTGGGTTAATGAAAATATAAGACAGTGCCTTCCAAAGGCATCCTTAAAAAACAAGGGGAACTTATCAACGTAATTACTATCAAGCGCATAAATCCCACAAAATTTCTTAAGAAAATCTTCAATACTACGCTGATTAGATTCAGATGCGGCATAAAAGGAACAATGATCCTTCCGGTCCAGGCGAATAAGTCGATCCTCGGAAAATTCATCAATGAGATATACCCATCCGAGCGAACTGCCAAATAGCTCATTAAAAGCGCTGTAGCCCTCCTGCCACTCCGGGCTTTTCAGCATAAAGCGTTCTAAGATGGTTTCGCGCTTTCCTGATTTCATGAATTACACTCTCTCATAAGGTTCAAAAAAACGCTTATATTCATCCAAGGCAAACCGATCCGTCATCCCGGCGAGATAGTCACAAATGGCACGGTGCACTCCTTCTTTTTTCGCCCGCACCTGGACCTCGGGCGGAAGCTGTGCAGGCTTCTGCAGGTAGACATGAAAAAGCTCCTTAAGAAATCGTTGTCCCTTATCCGTCATCCGGATAACCCTGTAATGTTGATACAACTCCTGAAAAAGAAATCGTTTTAATTCCACGACGTGTTTTTTCATTTCTGGAGAATAGCCGATGAGAGAACTGCGAAGTTTTTGAACATCCTCTCGTGTTTTTATTTTTGATTTTTCAATCTGCTTTTGGGAATGAGCAACCACATCCGTCACCAAACGATTCACAATGAGACGTATGGCCATCCTTTTTCGCTGATTCAGTGTCATTTTTTTATGACTTTTTTCGATGTACTGAATGGCATCTTTCCATAGAAAAATACCCGCGGCCTGCTCTTCGTCAATCAGTGCGGATCGTAATCCATCATCAAGGTCGTGACTCGAGTATGCAATTTCATCTGCCACATCCACAAGATCTGCCTCAAGCGATCTGAATCGCTTTTTTTTATCCGCATAAAAATGCTCGGGATGCTTCTTAAGCCCCTCAATCGTCTCATAGGTCAAATTGAGCCCTGGAAAATCAGAGAAACTTTCCTCCAAATGTTCCACAATCCTTATGCACTGGGTGTTATGTTCAAACCCCCCGTGATCCTTCATGAGGTCCTGAAGCGCCCATTCTCCCGCATGACCGAAAGGCCCGTGACCCATGTCATGAGCCAAGGCAATCACTTCCACCAAGTCCTCATTCAGAGAAAGTGTGCGGCTGATGGTTCTCGCGATTTGGGAAGTTTCCAGGGAATGGGTTAATCGGGTACGATAATGATCCCCTTCATGATTGACAAAAACCTGCGTTTTATATTCCAGCCGACGAAAAGCCGTTGAGTGAATTATTCTGTCACGATCCCGCTGATAGGGCGTACGAAGATCATGTTCCTTTTCTGGATATTTTCTCCCTTGACTCTGGGAACTCCAGATCGCGTAAGAAGCGAGACACTTCTCTTCCACATTTTGAAAATCTTCGCGACTACGCATAGTTATTTTTTCGTTTTTCCTGAATTTAAATAGATGCGCAGCGTTTCATAAGCGGACTGTAACGACTCAGAAATAACCTTTGCTCCTGCGAGGACTGGCATAAAATTATGATCCCCAGCCCAGCGGGGAACAATGTGCAAATGGAGATGGTCTGGAATCCCGGCGCCCGCGGCAGCTCCCAAGTTAAGCCCCACATTAAAACCCTGCGCGTTCATCTGATTTTTTAGGGCATCAATCACGTCAGTTGTAAGTGCCAGCCAGTCCAGTTTTTCTTCCGCAGAAAGCTGTGCGATCGAATTCACATGACGGTTGGGAACAATGAGCACATGCCCATTGTTATACGGATACAGATTAAGAATAGCAAAGCAGGAAGGATTATGCCTAAGGACCAGATTTTTTGCATTTTGACGGTTTCCCTGAACACGACAAAAAAGACAGCCTCGGGATGCTGATGGCTTTTTAGGCCGAATATACGCTTTGCGCCAAGGCGCCCACAAACGTTTCATGTAATGGTTTTTCCTCCTCCAAAATAATCACGAGCTCAGGCAGTTGATAGAGAGATAAAAGCCTGTTAAAATCCTTTAAACCCCATATTTGAATCTTCAGTTCATGAGCAAGCAGCTTTGCGTTCTGTTCAATGCCCTGAAGAGCCACAAGGATTTTCTTCTGGAACTTTCGCTTTTGGCTCTTTATCTGAAGTAAAAAGGCAGTGACATCCCTTTCCTCTACCCGTCCGGAAAACACCTGGAATCCCCACCGGATTTCCTTGTAACGTCCAACAACAACCTTCCCCTGGTCCGACAAATTCAAAGCCACGTCGTGAAAATGAGGTAAATGGTATTTCTTTCCATCAAGCTCAACGCTGTCGCGATGGAATTTTTTCAACAAAATCTCTAAACGAATGACAGGGTCAAGTGCCGCAGAGTCGCAAAAAGAGGCATAAGCTTTGTCCATCGGCAGACGCATTTTTTCTTCATCCCTATCACATTCCTGTAAGGATGATTGATAACGAGGCGCATAAACTTCACGAAGCCAAAACCCAAAAAGCGTATCCTCCAAACAGTAAAAAGACCCATTGCGAACTAAAACGCCTTCCTCTTCTAAACGGCTTAAATGTTTTTTCACGTCCTGCACTTTTTTATTTAAGGCAAGGGCTATTTCTGAAGTTTTATGGTTGCCACGGCTTACTCCAATTAAAATCCTAGCTCCAAGCACAAACTCTTTCATTGAACGAAGCTGATTTTCCAACCGTCTCTCAAAGAGCAGCGATAATCTCCCCTGCCGTGAAACCATTTCCTCCGCACAGGCCTGAAGAAGCAGCTGAACCAAACGAGCATCATCGGCATATTGACGAAAAAAATCTTGCGCTGAGGACTGGAGAGAGATTATTTCCTTATATCGTTGAACGATAAGCTCTTGGTAAAGTGGGAAACCTCCGCAAAATGCGGCCAGGAACTCCCGCCCTGTTTTGGGTAATGCCGCCGTTGCGGGACTGCTCTCATAAAATTTCTGGCACTCGGCAGTGCTCAAAACGGGTAAATGGAAAATTTCAAAATTACTGAAAAGCAGGGAAAGCTTCTCACGGAAAATTTCAAGGGCAGCGCGTGGCTGGGAGCTTGTCATCAGAAAAGTCGTTCCCTTTTCAAGCATAATTTCTTTTCCCAACAGCCCAAAAACGTCACCTTCAATGACGGTTGAAAGCTCGTGAAATTCATCGATCATTAAGATGATTTTTTTTCCCGTTTCCTCCCCCAAACTACTCGTCATAGCAAACAGCTCGCGTACGGTGGTTGTGGGGCGATCACGAGCGACCACCTTTCTTAGGTGGCGAATTTTTTCAAGGGTTTTTGGAATGATTGGATCAGCGGCTTCCAGAAGAGCCTCGATTGATGTAAGTCGTTCAATGTTCTGATGGGCAAACAATCCCATCAGTAACGACCGGATCCATTTCTCGCATAATGCTTCATAATCAAGCGACGGGGCGTGTAGCAGGATAGGAATAAAAGCGCTCTGATCGGATAATTCGCGATAAATCTCAGAGAGGAGTGTTGTTTTTCCGATTCCTTCGGGACCAATTACACCGAGATTCTGACGGTAGCCATCTTGAAGGGCGAGAATGCGTCTTAGAATACTTTTTTTTATTGTTTCACGCATGTTAAAACTATCTACCCACATTTTATGGTGTTTTAAGATGCACGGCAGGAATACCAAAAGAAAATATAATTAAATTCTTCGCTGATCGCCCGCAATATCGATCGACAAGTATCATACAATTTTAAGTTTTGAAAGCAAGTATTAAATAGACGAATATCGATGCAACTCGTATTCCCACAAGGAATTAGAAAAACTATAGTTCTAGAGCACCGGATCGAGAGCCATCAATGATTTTTTTAATCACGGTGGCCAGCTTCAAGCTGTCATGCCGGACCAACACCGTTTCTGATGCGACATCCGCAAAAATAATCTCTGCACGTGTCTGCGCCTTAAGTCGGCTCCTATCCTTTTCAATCACCGGGTGTTGAAATTTTTGGGCATACATAAGCCGCGATTCCTCGGAAAATGCGGTGGAGGAACAAATCACGTAATCAAGAACATCCTTTTTAAGGTAATGATTAAGTTCCTTCACGTGATCACTCACCTGAAACCCACTTGTTTCTCCTGGCTTCGTCATCACGTTACAAATATAGATTTTTTTGGCCGGACAAGCCCGCAACGCTTCCCCCACCCCATCAACAATAAGGTTGCTGATAATACTTGTAAATAAATCGCCGGGACCTAGGATAATATACTTCGCATTAAACAAGGCCTCAATCGCATCTGCATTTGCTGAAGTCTTGGGCTCCTGCCATAATTTTACAATTCGGTAATCAGAGCCGCCTTCTTCAAGTATCCCGATATTTTTTTCTCCGGTGACAACGCGTCCGTCGTCCATCTGAGCATGAAGCGTGTTGACCATTTCCGTCACCGGAATAACATTTCCCTGAATATTTAAAATTTCCCCAAGCGACTTAACAGCATCTGCCATTGAACCCCGAATTTCATGAAGGGCCGTCAGCAATAAGTTCCCAAGATTATGACCCTCCAATCCAGCTCCTTTGCTAAAGCGATACTGCATGAGCTCGTTCAAAAGATCCGGAGCTGTGGAAAGAGCGACTAAGCTGCGGCGAACATCCCCGGGAGGTAAGATACCAAACATATCTCGCAAGCGGCCCGTGGACCCGCCGTCATCACTCATACTGACAATCGACGTTAAATTTATTCCCGTCAGTGTTTTGAGCCCAGAAAGGAGGGTGAAAAGCCCCGTACCGCCTCCCAAGCAGGTCATCTGAATATTTTGATGCAGGGACTGCTGGACAATGGACACAAATTTGCGCATTGCTATCGGACGGGAAACAACGGTTGTTTGAGAAAAATGCTCCGCTTCCACCCGATGCCGCTCTTCTTCGGTACTCGTTAAAACTAAAGTGGGCGGTAATTTGAAATTCTCTATTGAGCAACAACGTCTTAGAACTTCACTTGCATTCATGCGCGGCAACTCATAACCAAGAAGAAATAAATCGTATCGGCTCGTAATTGCTTTCTGAAAGGCGTCAAATCCATTATCGACAATCACCCATTCATAACTAAATCGGGAAAGCGCCCGCTGGATCAACGCGACAAGGGGTTCATTATTGATAGCGAGTAAGATTTTCATTGAGTCTTTTTACGGCTATTTCGAAAAAAAATAGAGGTCCGTAAAAAGGCACCCTCTGGCCCGAGATCAGGTGCTACTGACGGCGGAATTCCCGGACCAAAAAAAAGATCGTTAAACGCAACGCCCTTTTCACAAAAATTCACATCATTAAATAGTGCAGGTAGAAAAAACAATTAAATCAAAGGGAAGGTAACGCTAACGGTTGTTCCCTGAAGAAGATGGCTGTGGAGGGTGATAGTTCCTCGATGCGCGTCGCAAATGGCCTTGACAATATTAAGCCCCAGACCTGAACCCTCAAATTGCCGGGCTGACTCGGTGCGGTAAAAGCGAGAAAAAAGTTTCGGGATTTTTTCCGGCTCAATGCCCATCCCAGTATCCTGGATTTCAACGCGGGTCAGGTTTTTATCTCGAACAAGGCGGAGGGTCACCGATCCTCCCTCCGGAGTAAATTTGATCGCATTATCCACTAAATTACTAAATAGGCGCTTGAGATAAACAGCATCACCCTTAATAACAACATCGTCTTGAAGAAAAGATTCTAAGTGGATTGATTTTTGAGCTGCTCGTTCCTTAAACCGCTCAACAGCAAGTACTAAGGCCGAAGAAAGAGACACCTCGAGCATTTCAAATCGAAGTTGTTTTGCGTCGGTTCGAACCAAAAAGATCAGATCATCCACCAGACGAATTAATTCGTTAACTTCGCCTTCGATGACTCTCAAGGTTTTGGTCAAATCCTCCGCCGAGCGTACACGCCTTAAGGCTAAGTCGATTTCACCACGAATAATCGCAAGAGGCGTTCTTAGCTCATGGGAAATATCCGAACTAAAATCACGAATCATTGTCTTTGAAGCTTCAATGCGGTCCATCATTTCATTAAGGGTTTCGGCAAGACGATCCAGTTCATCCCCACGATGCGTTCGCGGAAGCCGTCCGCGAATATCCGGTCCCGTAATTTGACGGGCTTCACGAATCATCAGATCAAGCGGACGAAAGGATCTTTTAGCCATAAACCATCCGGCCATAAATGCCAACCCCAGCGCCATGGGAATAGAAATACTAAAAATGATCAGAAGACGATGAAGTGTGTTCCTGACTTCCTGGATGGACACACCGCACTGAATGATGAAAAGCGGGACATCCTGGTGGCGGACAAGACGATAATACAGGCGGACAGGAATTTTACGAAAATGAATGGTCTGAAAAGACTTTCCTTGTTCGAGGAAAAAACTGTCCCGCTCAAAGTCCGGAAAAATAACCTCTTCTTCCCACCGTTTGAGATTCATAATCAACGGTTCATGGTCCAACCCGAGAAGACGAATCATCATTTGACTGCGGGCTACTTTTTTGCCGGCTCCTTCCCAGCGCTGAATCGCCGCAGCTAATTTCGCTTTGATCGGGGGAACAAAATAGAGGGAGGTGTTCATCCGGTGATGCTGGCTCTCAATCCTGGCGCCGGTAAAAATCGATGCCAAATCCTTTTGCAGCGATTCCTCAATATTGATTGCCTCAGTCAAAAGAATCTGATCCGCATCACGGTAAAGAGCACGCGATAATTCCAGGTACATAAATACCGCGAAAATTGTCAAAAAGATGCTAAGAATGAAGGTATACCAAAGTGTCAGGCGAAGCTTGACGGATTGAAAATAAATCATTCAGGGAGGAGACGGTATCCAGCTCCCCGGATGGTCTCAATACGGCCAGGGCCTTCCAGCGAATCAATTTTTTTCCGTAAAAAATTAATATAAACGTCAATGGTATTGCTCATAGGATCAAAGCTCTGATCCCACACATGCTCTGCAATCTGAGTGCGAGTTACGACGTCCCCTTTATGACGGATTAAAAACTCCAGTAAAGAGAATTCCTTTTGGGAAAGTATAATCACTTTCTCGTTTATCCTGACTTCCCGGGACAGTAAATCCATACATAAATTACCCTGAATAAGCTGGGATTCTTTCTGAATATCATGCGGGCGACGCAGCATAGCACGCATCCGGGCAAGCAGTTCGTCAAACGCAAACGGCTTTGTTAAATAGTCATCCGCTCCTCCATCGAGCCCTTGTATTTTTTCCTCAACGGCATCTTTCGCAGTGAGAATAATAATGGGTGTCTTCAATTTCTTTTCGCGCACCTTTTTACAGAGCGCCAGACCATCGAGCTTCGGAAGCATCCAATCCAGAATCATGAGATCGTAGGAATTTTTATTCACTAACGCCAACCCTTCTTCACCATCAAAGGCTGTATCCACGCCATATCCTTCTTCACTGAGACCTCTCTCAATAAAACTCGACATTTTCTTTTCATCTTCGACAAGTAGAACACGCATCATTTTAACCTTTCCTTTTTCGTAAACCTCAATGGCTGATATGAAGCTAATTGCGGTACTATCTTACCTGATACAATGGATTTTGCTAAAAGTTTTCCAGCATAGACACCAAATAGAATACCACTGCGATAATATCCTCCGGCAACATAGAGACCTGAAGTCGCCGTTTCCCCAATCACGGGAAGCTGATCCTTTGTCCTGGGGCGCAAGCCGGACCACATCGAGGTGACCGCGCAGAGCCGGATATCCGGCCAAAAACGTTCAACCCCTGACATTATACTAGCAACACCCGCCCGCGTTACTCGCGAACAATACCCTGCTTTTTCAGTGGTCGTACCGATTAAATACTGATGACTATCCCACGGAACGACGTAATGATGCTCCAAATTATGAAGGATTTTATCTAAAAAAATCTTTTTTGATTTAACGAGGACAATCTGCCCCCGTATTGGCGTCAGCGCTGGAAAATGCCGGGAGAGAGAAAGATCTCGCCCCCAGCTGCCCAATGCGTTCACCAACGCTGAGGACTCATAAGTGTTGGTCCCGGAAAGAGCGACGTAAATTTTCGTATTCTTTTCTTTCCGGAAGCGAATAGGCGCTTTATCAGTCCACGCAAATTTTACACCGAGTTGCTTGGCTAGGGCAAGCAGCCCATCCATGTACTGATGCGGGTAGACACGCCCCATCGTAGGATAGTGGATCCCACGGGATGTCCACTCGACAGGAATTACCGTTTTTTTCTGCCAGGTAAAACGTCTCTTTAACTCGTCTTCATCCTGGGCAGATAAGGCCGCATAAATCATCCCGGTTTTTTTATACCCCACATTTAATTTAGTCTCGGACTCAATCCAGCCGATATTTTTTTCATATTCCTGAAAAGCAGGAATCGTGAGGGTCAACAGGGGGTGATTCGGTTCACGGATTTGGAGAAAGGGATCGAGAATTCCCGCAGCAGCACGTGACGCCTCACCCGGAACCCGGCGCTTGGACATCACCAAAACCTTAAGACCCTCCCGGCGCAACTCAAGAGCAACTCCAATGCCCGCGACGCCCGCCCCTAAGACGATAACGTCAAACTGATTCTGTCGGCGGATAATAAAAGGCATTGATTATCTCAAAAAATTACGCAGTGCATCCCGGCTGAAGATCGGAAGCTGACAGGTTTGATTGCGGCAAATATAGACCGCAGCGGCTTCCACGCTTGCTTCAAGTGAAGGAATCCACGGAACTAATGTCTTTAACTCAGAATAATCATTTGGACCTGCACACACAACCAATATTTTGTTCGGAAAATATTTTGTTTGAATCTCCCGAAGCAATCCATTTTCCCCGTACAAACTTTCTTGAAGAGACAACACAACGAACTCACTCCCCTCCTGAAAAAGGTCGCGACTCATGAGCAACCAGGGAAAGGCACTGGGATGAGCTTGTCGATTTTTCTCTACAGATAGAAGAGTTTTTCGTGCAGCCTCTCCAAAAACGGATTCCCCACAAATTCTTGCTAGGCGCGCCAAAACCCAGGCACTCACCGAGTTAGAAGAAGGCACCGCTCCATCATAATAGTCTTTAGTTAGCGCAATAAGCTTTTCGCTATCCTTCGCCGTATAGAAAAAGCCTCCAGCTTCCACATCTTCGAAGAGGTCGAGCATCTGATAGGCCAGCCGCTTTGCTTCTTTAAGCCATTTGAGTTTAAAGGTGGCTTCATAAAGATCCAGAAGTCCAAGGATCAAATAGGCATAATCTTCATGACAGGCTGGGCCGGACGTCTCACCATCGCGAAAACGACGCAGCAAGCGCCCTTCGATTTGTATCCGGGATAAAACAAAATCTGCAGCACGGGAAGCTATCTCCGCATACGATGAATCACCAAGGGCTGAAGCCCCTAAAGCAAAGGCGGAAATCATGAGGCCGTTCCAACCGGTCAAAATCTTGTCATCTGTCAAGGGAGGAATACGTTTTTTCCTTTCGTGGTAAACTTTCCCGCGCATGACTTGAATCTGTGCTCTGAAACTCTCGACGGACATTCCTTGACGAGCCGCATAGGATTCCAGATCTTCTTGCACCCGCAAAATGGACGTAGCATGTTCAAAATTTCCTTGCGGGGTCACATCGTAATACAGGTTAAAGATTTGGGCGTCAGGATCACCCAGAATCGCTTTAGTTTCTGAGGAATTCCAGACATAAAATTTCCCTTCGATGCCTTCGCTGTCCGCATCCTGCGCAGAAAAAAAGCCGCCCTCTGGATGCGTCATATCACGGCTAACATAGTTCAAAATATCGCGGGCAACTTCAGAATAAAATGGCGTTTGAGTGACTTGCCAGGCTTCAAGATAAACCCGGGTAAGGATGGCCTGATCATAGAGCATCTTTTCAAAATGAGGCGCAAGCCATTCCCCATCCGTAGAATAACGGTGAAAACCGCCGCCGAGCTGGTCATACATTCCACCGCGAGCCATTTTCTGAAGGGTGTGCTCCACCATTTGAAGGGCTTCTTTATTTTTAGAGCGTTTGCTGTACCAAAGCAAAAAAGAAAGATTATGGCCTGATGGAAATTTAGGCGCTTGACCAAACCCTCCGTGCACAGGGTCATACATCATCCGGTAATTGTGAAAAGCTTTTTCCATTGCCGCAGAAATATCCGGCATTGTGTCCGCAGATGCATTAGTAGGTTGGAGCGCATAGGAAATCTTTTCGGAAGATTCTAAAATTTCAACCCGACGCTCCTGCCAAAGGCCTGCAATTCTTGGTAGAAGATTTTTCATACCAGCACGGCCCCAGCGATCCTCAGGCGGAAAATAGCTCCCACCCATAAAGGGTTTTAAATCTGGCGTCAAAAAAACTGTCAGTGGCCAGCCTCCGGACTGATTCATTGCTTGTACCGCTGACATATAAACATGATCAATATCCGGCCGTTCCTCCCGGTCAACCTTTACGGAAATAAAATCTTTGTTCAGCAAGGCTGCGATTTCTTCGTTCTCGAAGGATTCTCGTTCCATCACATGGCACCAGTGGCAAGTGGAATAACCAATCGACAGAAATATTACCTTATTCTCGGTTCTTGCCTTGGCCCACGCTTCGGGACCCCAAGGAAACCAGCTCACAGGATTATGGGCATGCTGGAGAAGATAAGGGCTTTTTTCTAAAATAAGACGGTTAGTATAAACAGGCTCTGACGATTGCATAAACACCTCTTGGTCAGTATAGTCAAAACCTACGGTTCAAGGCAAAATAAAAAGTGCCGATTATCAGAAACATGAAAAAGAGTCTTTTATTGACAACACTCCTGCTCCCGCTCTTATCAACTGGCTGTGTGGGATACGATGTGCCGCCACGCATTTTTCACTGGAAACCCTTTCGCTTACTGCGAAGCAGCGAGCAAGTCGGGCGAGATCAGGTGACAAATCGCTTATTTGTGGCCGTAAAGGCTTATCCTCTCAGAGGCCGATTTTCAAATGAGGTTTTGAGCTTTTTAGGACAGCCGCAGGAAATTAAGATCCTTGAACGCGGCGTTTCGGAAGATTGGCTTTATATTTATTACAAACCCCATCTCAAGGAAAGGATTGACTCGGAGGAGGGATCCTTCCTGGTAAGATTCTATAACGATAAAGTGATTGATGTCGTCAGGGACGTGGTTTAGTCTCCGTTTTTCGTCAGCAATCTGCTTGGATCACAAGGTCAAGAGAAGACAAACGATTGATAAACGACAAGGCATCTTTCTCCGCCTGCTGAAGACTCACTTCAAAGGTATGGGTCAAGTGATCAATCACATCAGAGACAGCGAAATGACCGTCAAGGCAAATCCAGATTTCCGTCGCGACGGTATCAAACTGAAACACCTTTCCCTCTGCATCATCCACTAAAACGGCCCGATCTTCGATAATCTTCCAGCTTATATCATCCCGTCTCTTAAAAATATCCGCCTTTTTCATGGAATTTCCTAGATTGAAAAAAAATGACCCAACGTCTGTTTGCATTGACGCGTGAAAATCAGCCAGTGAATCCTTATTTCTTCCGCAAAACATTCCAAGGCCTTTGAAATATTTCCCTGCCGCAGATAAACAGCTGCTAGTAGGGCATAAGTACGCGGCTTATGCCATCCCATCCGTAAGGCCTCACGGAGCTCTTTCCTCGCCTCTTCATAATTGCCCTCATGCAACTGGCATTCCGCAATACCTAAATGGGTTTGCGGATCAGTGGAATCAGACCGCATGGCCTTCAGAAGATGCTCAAGAGCCTTTCGATGATGGCTACATCCTAAATGAATTTCTCCCAGATGGCGATGGGCCGACGCATGATCGGGATATTGAGCAATGACTTCCAAATATTTGGCGGCCGCCTTCCGCCACTCCTTGCGTCTCGATAAATACAAAGCCTCCCCCATCTTTGGCCAAGCCTCGTGCTGTAGAAGCTGACCCATTCTGGAGTATTCTTGATAGGCTTCCGTATACCGGCCCGCCTCTTCATAGTGGAGCGCAAAACAACTATCACTTGTGCGAAATTCAGGATCAATCAATGCGGCTTGTTCATAGACCAAGCGGGCCTCGTCAAGTCGCTTTTCTTCCCACAAGAGATTGGCTTTAAGAAAAAGTCGGGTCGCTTCAAAAATCCCTTCACTGTGAAAATGCTCCAAGGCCTTTTGGGTTTGTCCTGATTGCCCCTGAGAAAGCTGGAGCCATATTTGCTTAAGATGATGATAAGCTTCCGGCAGTGGGCGTCCTTGCGAAAGTTCGCAAAGAGTCACGCCGAAAAATTTCATCAGGATGGGCGTGAAACCACCACGCACGGAGTGTGATACCGCAGTCAGCGATGCACGAATCCCCTTTTCCTGAAGCTTTCGATAAAACTCTTCGGGCCAAATCCAGGGTAATGATCGAAGCATCAGGGACGGTTTTGGGAGTTTTGAAATGGATCGAGCGGCAAAGTAATCCACATCAATATTTAAAAGCACCGGCTCTTCAATGACCGGCATTTCTTCCAGGGATGCAACAATCGTTTCCACGCCCCAAAAAGAGGTGCGAAATACGCCCCCTTCAACACGGGGATAATCCATCGGGCCCATTTTTATTTTATAAAGATCTAGAAGATTTTGCCAGATCTCGAATTTAAGATGCGGCGATTTCCATTGGGGATCAGGCACAACCCAATACCATTTCCGAACCATCTTTTCTTGAAAGACCCGGGATAAATAATTTCCTATATGAATTCGATGATGAAGACGTGGTGTAACTGTCCAGCCTTGGGGGGAAATAAGCTTTTGACCCACTTCCTGAAGGGTCGAAGCATCCAAGCAGCTTAGAGGTTGTTTATCTGAAATCCACTGAAAATCGGGGTGTTGATCAAAATGGACGAGGATAGCTTGATAAACCCCGCGTGCTTTCCACAACTGATAAACTTCATCATGATCGTCAACTAGATCAACCTGCGGGGAATTTGGAGGACAAGAAATTCCTGGAACGGAGTTCATTCCGAAGAAATAGCTTTTATTTCAACAAGCTGAGATAAAAGAACTTCGAGATCCGTATTTATAGTCTGAGGCGAAACGTCAAACACACCAAGCAGCTCTTCACGAATGTCACTGACTTTCTTCTTCCCATCAATCGCATCCCACACCACTGCCCCCATTTCGTTGAGAGAATAAATACTGTTAACATTTTCCAGATGGCGTTGTAGCGGGATGAGGACAATTTCCCCTGCAATTTTTCGGGCCACAAAATCGGGGCTTTTCTTGAAAAGTGAATCGTTAGTTTCATTTATCATGAGGAGATTATAGGAACGGATGCAGGAATCGTCAACAAAAGAGACAGCAATGTCTTTGAGAACTGCCGGCGGTAGTGCTAAAATGCGCAAGCAATTAATCCTAAATACGTGATGGATTCATAAGACTATGACACTAATGATCGCGTCTCCTAATACATTCATGCGTTTCACCACAGATGGATCCAGCATGGGGGATTTTATCCAGGCGGGTGATGAACTCATCGCTAAACGTCTTTTTTCTCAGGACTATCACCTAGGAGATGTCCTCGTCTTCATGCATCCTGAACTTGAAAAACCCGTCGCCCACCGATTGCGGTGGAAGAAAAAAACGGGTCAGTCAGAGTGGGTTTTCTGTCTTTCCGGCGATTCCCATCCTCTTAGGTACGAATGGATTCATGAGGATTTTATCAGAGGTCGGGTTGAACTGATTCTGAAAAAAAGTAGTAAAAAACTGCCCGCAGAATTTATCGTGAAGAATAATCTCTACACCCATTGGATTTCCTTTATTCCGCATTGGATAGCCCATCAACTTAAAATCCTACTGATTCAAGGGCTTGAATTTTTTCAATCTCTGCCGGTTTCGCGCCATATTCTGGGCAAGATGCTTGGCTCGAAGGCGCGTTTTACTCACTATGATCATCTTAGCCATTTGGCGGTTGAGGCTAAGGTTTTTGGTAAATACGCAGGACGTGGACATCTCGTCTTTAATGCAAGCGAGGGGCCGGAGATTGTAAATCTTGAAGTCCGATCCCGATTCCAGGGGCTGGGCATTGGGAAGAAACTTCTTCATTTTTTAATTAACGAAGCCAAAAGCCGGAAAGCCACCCGCCTTTTCCTTTCTGTCTGGAATCAAAGCACACCGGCCTTACACCTTTATGAATCCGTCGGATTCCGAGCCATTCGCGAAGAAATGCTTCCTAGCGTCCGATGGCCCACACCTCGCTGCATGATAAAAATGGAGCTCCAGCTGGCTTCATGACATCCGACACCGAATCCTTACCCGTTTCTATATTGATGCAGGATCCATCTCGAGAAATTCTACAATCGTTTTTTTTTCCAACGGAGCGTGCGTGGGAAAATTCAATATTCAGTGGCGATTTTCTGATGGCAGAGGTAAAAAAACAAAAACTTGCTCTTCTTTTTCACTCGCTGGTTACGGTAAATTCCTCCTTGAAAAATAGTTTATCTCAAGATCATCTTATTTGGCTCAAACATAACTACTACACAGCCCTTGAAAAGGTAACACTCCAGCAGGAAGCCATCAAAGAACTGCTTCACACCTTCCAAGAAAACAATCTCCCCGTCATCCTTCTTCGGGGACAGTCCTTGGGACTTTTTTATTATCCGGATGCGGCATTGCGTCCGGCCTGGGATGTCGATATCCTCATTCACCCCCAGGATCTCGCTCGCTGCGGGGATATCTGCAGCCAGTTAGGACTCGTGCGCCGGGAAGCGCATGGTGAAATAGGTTTTTTTAGAAATAGTGGGATTCAATTCCATTTGGATGTGCATACAGATCTTTGGTATGAATCCCAGGAAAATACTCTCTGGGAACGCTGCCTCCAAAAGGATTTTCTCGGCCAACCCTGCCTCATCTTGGGCCCTGAGGACCACGTGATTCACATCGTGGCCCATTCCGTGATGCATCACGGGCGTTTTTCGCTTCATGACGCTGTGGACCTCGCACTTATTATTCGTAAAGAAGAACACCTTGATTGGACACAAATCCATCGGACGGTCAGAGGGACGCACCTGAGCGCAGTTATTTACTACGCTCTGAACAAAATTTCTGCGTGGACGAGTATCAAGATTCCCGATGCCTTGCTTTCCCCATTTAAACCGACGGGTGCCTCGGCCTGGCAGATTCCTTTCTATGAGCGTATCATTCGTTCATATGACCGCCCATTTGTTGGACATTTTCTGCGTCCTTTTTGTATTCAAGGATGGCGGGGGAAAAAAAACTTTGTTCTGAACTATCTCTTCCCATCTTCTGAGTTTATTCGTCAGCGCTACTCGGCGCCGCATATGTTTTCAGTTGCGTGGTGGCGATTTGTTCGCCCGCTCACTCTGTGTTACAAAAGCCTGGGATTTCTCGTCAGATGTCTTCTACAATGATCACGAATGATCACGACATTCAAATCATGACTCTCATGCCGCATGCCATTGAAGCGAAAAATTTGTCCAAGACTTTTAAGCATCGCGTTCCATTCGCCCCTTTTGGATCTCGTATTCCCCCCAATACCACGATCGCACTTCGTGAGTTTAATCTGACAATCAAGGCAGGAGAAATATTTGCTCTCCTGGGTCCAAATGGTGCAGGAAAAACGACGCTCCTCAAGATTCTGAGTCATCTGGTAATTCCTGATGCTGGAGTTGCGCTCATTTATGGCCACTCCTTCAAAACGCACGCAATGCGAATCAAAACCCTGGTCAGCTTGCTTTTAGGCGAGGAACGTAGCTTTTACTGGCGCCTTACTGGGAGGCAAAACCTTGAATTTTTCGCTGCCCTTTATGAGATAAAGCCTAAAGAAATCGCACTGAAAATCCTTCAAGTTGAAAAACTTTTTGAGCTGGAAAGTCTGGATCAACGTTATCAGGAATATTCTTCGGGGATGAAACAAAGACTTGCTCTGGCAAGGTGTTTCTTAAGCCAGGCGAAACTTATTTTGATGGATGAGCCCACTCGAAATCTGGATCCGAATAACGCCGAAAAATTCAGGAGCCTCATAAAAACCTATCTTCAAGAAAGACCCGATCACACATTTTTTTTTACAACGCATAACACTCAGGAGGCAGAGTATCTTGCCCACCGGATCGGCATTTTGGATCACGGCGTTCTTCAAGCCTGTGGTTCTTTGGACGAACTACGTCATTTAATCAATAATCCAAACGCGTCACTCGATGAGATCTTTCATAACTTCACACGGAAAAAATCATGAACTGGAATACGATCATCGCTTTTTTTCGGCGCGACTACTTAGAACGAGCAACCTATAAGAGCGCCTTTTTCCTGGAGCTGGGAGGAATTCTTGCCAACCTCATTACGTTTTATTATATTCAAAAACTGTTTATCACTGCCCACCCAGCAGCCCTTCAGCCTTATGGCGGAGATTATTTCGCATTTGTTCTCATCGGGCTTGCTTTTTCAGGGTATCAATCCACAGCCCTAAACAGCTTCTCAACCGCCTTACGGCAAGAACAAATGCAGGGTACTCTGGAAGCAATCCTGTTAACTCCAACACGCATTGAGACCGTCATGCTGGCGGGATCAATCTGGAATTTTTTAGTCACCACCTTGAAAATTCTAGCTCATCTGATGCTCGGTGTTGTATTTTTCCACCTTGATTTGTCTAAAATGAATTTACTTTCGGTGATTGTTACCTTGATTTTTACGATTATTTCTTTGAGCAGTCTTGGGCTTTTCTCAGCCGGTTATACTTTGGTCCATCAAAAAGGTGACCCTGTCAATTTCGTCATTAATGCCGCCTCCCGTTTTTTCTCCGGGGTATATTTTCCCATCACTATGCTGCCCATTGGCCTTCAGTATGTTGCAAAGATTATTCCCCTCACACATGCATTGAACGCAATGCGTGACAGCCTTCTCAGAGGTTATTCGTTAACTCAAATTCATTCCGATCTTCTGTGGCTTATCCTATTCTCATTGATTCTCTTCCCTTCCGGAATTTTTTATTTTTATAAGTCTGTGGAAAAAGCAAAAAAAGAAGGGACGCTCATTTTTTATTAATATGAAACGCTCGGTCATCATTTTTGGCGCAGGCGTGTCCGGACTTACACTGGGCTGGAAACTTGCAAAGCAGAATTATCAGGTCCGAATCCTGGAAGCTTCCTCTCAAGTCGGCGGATTGGCTGGAACCATTCGTCAGAAGGGTTACTGCTTGGATTTTGGACCCCATTCATTTTTTACCGACGACGAAGAAATCTCCAAAATTTTTCATCATCTTTTTCCTTCTCCGTTGCCTCCTCTTAGCCGACGGGTCCGGTTTCGTTATCAGGGGAAATACCTGGACTACCCTCTCACCGCACAAAGTGTTCTCTTTCAAATGGGACTGCACCAGGGATTGAAAGCTTTGGGAAGTTTTCTGATAACTCGGTTTGCGCCCAGCAAGGAACCGCCCCTTCATGAGCAAAGTGTAAAGGATTGGGCGGTTCGTCACTTTGGTCGACACCTGTATGAAACATTTTTTAAGCCCTACACCGAGCAGTTCTGGAAAATTCCTGCCGAGGATCTCTCAGCACAGTCGATTCCCACCAGCACTCGAACTGGTTTTTTTAAAGCATTACACCTGATGCTGCAAAAAAATAGTCCCGGTAAGAATCCGTCTCTCATGGAACGGGAGACTCTACCGACATTTTATCCCTCAACCGGATATGGCGAACTCCCTGAAAGAATTCTAGCAGAGTTTTTGCGGGCTGGCGGTAAGCTCGTTCTTGATTCGAAAGTCACGGGACTCGAGCATCTTCCGTCCAATGAATTCCGCATTGAAACGGTTGAGAACCAGACTATCACAAATTACTTGGCTGACATTGTTGTTTCAACGATTCCCCTACCCGTGTTAATCCAAACCCTTGAACCCGCCGTTTCCCCTGAGGTCCGCGATGCCGCAAATCGCCTCAAATACCGACCGCTAATCGTTCTAGGCTTAATGACTTCAAAGCAAAAGGTCCTTAGGGATTGGATGTACGTTTACTTCCTTGACCGTTCCTACAACCGCATTTTTGAAACGTCCCAATTTAGCTCGTCCGCATGCCCGCCTGGTAAAAATTTGCTCGCCCTTGAAATCCCTTGTTCATTTCAAGATCCGCTGTATTGCGCAACGGCGGAGGATCTCCTGGAAAAGGTCCTTCCGGATCTTCACCGTGATGGCTTGCTTGAACGGGGGGATATTGAAGGGATGATGCTTGTAAAATCCAAGTACGCCTATCCGATCTATCACCTGGAATACCGCAAGCATCTGGCACTCGTGCATCAGTACCTATCCAGCATTCCGAATCTTCATATTCTGGGACGCACAGGAGAATTTAGGTATATGGATGCAGATCGGTGCATGCGGTTCGCCTTGGAACTCTTTGGAAAAATTGATCAACATCAACCCGATAAACTTCCTTCGTATTAATCATCTTTACTTTAAATAAAAACCGTTATTAAATGTCTTGCGATCATGACAAAAAATCTGATATCCCCTGCAGAAAAAAGGAAATCCTTCGGTAAAGATAGAGTAACCGCCTGCCGCATCTGCCAGTCTCAAATTATTCCCTTTATCAACTTCGGAAATATGCCCCTCGCCAATGGTTTTCTTACACCCGCACAGTTCGCAGAGGAATACTTCTATCCTCTTGAATGCTCTGTCTGCAGTTCGTGCTGGATGGTTCAACTCAGCCATCAACCTGACCCGGAGTGGATGTTCCATTCCAACTACCCTTTTTTTACGGGAACTTCCCAGCGAATGTCGAATCATTTCAGGGCCCTGGCCGATACGATCATGTCCCACTATCTGGATCAGCAGAAGGATCCCTTCATTCTAGAGATCGGAAGTAATGACGGTACTTTCTTGAAACATTTCAGCAAAAAGAGTATTCGCACACTCGGGATCGAGCCCTCGGCCAGCGTTGCTGAACGTTCCCGGAATTTAGGAATCCCCACACTTCAGAAGTTTTTTGACGCGGAAGTCGCCGAATCGATTTTAAAAGAGCATGGTCAACCGCACGTCATTTATGCGGCAAATGCCTTGTGTCATATCCCAGATCTTGCGGGTACTTTTGAGGCGATTCAAAAGCTTATGCACCCCCAGGGGATTTTAATTTTCGAAGATCCATATTTGCCTTCCGTCCTGGAAAAGACGGCATACGATCAAATTTACGATGAACACGTTTACCTTTTTTCGCTGCATTCGGTTAGCAACCTCGCAAAACGCTATGGCTTTGAAGTCTTCGATGCACAGCAGCTTGATACGCACGGTGGCTCGATGCGCTACTTTCTGTCCCGCCAGGCCCGCAAACAGCTTTATGACGATCTTTGGTCCTTAACCGTGTCAGAAAAAAACTTTCATCTTGATGAGATAGCGACTTACATGAAATTTTCTGGCGCCTGTGAAACGTCCCGAACTACTTTGAAATCACTCCTGCTAAACCTAAAGCAAGAGGGGAAATCCATCGCGGGTTATGCCGCCACTTCCAAAAGCACAACCGTTCTCAACTATTGCGGCATTGACAAGTCTCTCATTGATTTTATTGCCGACTCCACGCCAGAAAAACAAGGCAAGCTTACACCTGGATCTCATATCCCTATTGTTTCGCCGGACTATTTCCAATCCAACTACCCCGATTACGCCCTTCTTTTTGGTTGGAATCATTTAGAAGAAATTTCCGGGAAAGAACAAACGTTCCAGAAGGCTGGAGGCCGGTGGATTGTTTACGTACCTAAAGTGCAAGTTATATGATGCAGGCCCATCTTTCTGATGATCGCCTTCAGGAATCCCCTTCTGTTTATCCAAAAGAAAATAGGAGCAATTCAGAGGCTGATGTTTTGTCGGACTTTAATTTATTTTTTTCAGGGAAAAAGATTCTTGTCACCGGGGCCAGCGGATATATCGCCCATACCCTTATTGAAAGACTGTCGCATTTTAAATGCGAACTCTATCTTTCATCCCAGCATCCCGACCAGATCACACCACCACCCCTCAATTTGGGGTTGCTCAAATTCATGTCTCTTTCTTCTGATTTTTCCCTGCACACCTTTCAGAACATCGTTCCTGAATTGGATATAATTTTTCATCTCAGCGCCCAGACAAATCTAACCTGTTCTTTTCAAAATCCTGGGCAAGATTTTATTGCGAATGTCTTGCCACTGGTCCACATTTTGGAGGCCGCGAAAAGACGCCAGAAACCTCTCGCGGTCATTCTGGCAAGTACCGTCACCATCTTCGGTATCCCCAATAAAATCCCTGTCAATGAATCATGCCCCGATCACCCAATGACCTTTTACTGTTTCCATAAAAAACTGGCCGAGGATTATCTGAAAAGCTATACGGATGGTTCCTGGGTGACCGGCGCTTCTCTGAGGCTGCCAAATATTTATGGACCGGGGCCAAAATCGAGCAATACAGAGCGCGGGGTCCTGAATCAGATGATTCGCAAATCCATCCAAGGCCACCCCCTTACCATCTATGGAGAGGGCCGAGAAATCAGGGATTATCTCTACATCGAAGATGCCGTGGACGCATTCCTATACTCTGCGCTGAATCATACACGGTTGGTGGGAAAGCCTTACGTGATTGGTTCCGGGCACGGGTCTTCGATAAGTCAAAGCATTTCCCTTGTGGCGGAAAGAGTTGGGTCCTATCTGAGTCGAAATATTTCAATCGAGCACATTGATCATCCGGAGAATAACTACGCCATCAACGAGAGGAATTTCGTGGCCGACGCTCAATTGTTTGCATCTCTGACGGGGTGGAAGGCCCGTACCTCCCTATCCGATGGCATTGCTCAAACGCTAAAAAGTTACTTAATATGAAAATTCTAATATTGGGCGGAGCTGGATTTCTTGGAACTAATCTTACACGAGGCTGGCTTGGGAATCCCGATGCTCAAGTCACAGTTCTCGATAGTTTTGATAACCGTTTTCAGTCCAACAAAAAATCCTTGGATGATGTGTGGGAGAAAATTAGTGTCGTTCGAGGATCTATATTAGACGAAAGACTTCTCGCTGAAATCGTTCCTCAACATGATGTGATCTATCACCTCGCCGCCCAGTCTTCCCACACCCTTTCGTTAAAACAACCGATTCTTGACGCTGAAATTAATTGTCTAGGAACTTTGAAGCTCCTTGAAAGTATCCGTTTATTTCATCCCGAGGCTTTAGTTATTTATCCATCCAGCACGACAAGCGTAGGAAAAGCTGAGGAAGACATCATCGACGAAAATCATTCCGAGAAACCTCTTGAAATATACTCTGCCAATAAAGGCGTCTCAGAAAAATATTTCCAAATTTACAACCTCGTTCACGGACTTAAGACCATCGTCTTTCGCTTTAGCAACCTTTACGGCCCTTACGGAAAAGCTTCTGCCGAGTTTGGATTTATCAATCATTTCATTTATCAAGCGCTCAATCATCGGCCCCTGACCATTTTTGGCTCGGGGGAACAGATCCGTAATGTCCTGTACGTGGGCGACGCGGTCGAACTTTTGATGTCAGCGGCATATCAACCGCAACTGTGCGGACAGCTTGCTCAGGCAACAAGCCCCCATCACCACTCTGTCCGTCAAATTGCTCAAACCATTGTGGAAACTTTTCAGTCGGGACATGTCGTCTATGAAACCTGGCCGAATGAAAGAAAGCGCATTGACGTGGAAAGCGTCCGCTTTTCCTCCGAAAAACTCCGCGCCCTTACGGGGTGGAGCGCCCCCACTGATCTTGTCACGGGCATTCGAAGAACATGTGAAATTCTTCTTTCTTCTGAGTCTCGGGAACGACCTTGAAGATTGTTATCACGGGAGCTTTAGGATATATCGGTTCTAAACTTATCCAAGAAATCCAAAAAAAAATTCCTAGAGCACGGCTGATCTTGATTGATAATTTGATGACTCGAAATCAGGCATCTCTTTCAGACCTACCTGGCCATGTGCCGTATGAATTCCATAAAATCGATGTACTACACGATGATTTGAGTCCCTATTTTCAAGACGCTCAGTTTGCGGTTCATTTAGCCGCAGCGGTCGATCCTCAAAACTATCCCACCGAAAATCTTTCAAACCACCGCATGACACAGCGGGTTGCAGAGGAATGCCTAAAAAACCACACGACTCTTATCTTCCCATCAACCACGAGTGTTTATGGTGTTTCGCACCCCCACCTCTGCGAATCTGAGGACTCGAATACGGTTCACCCGCAAACTCCCTACGCCCACGATAAACGCATCTCAGAACTTTATTTTCACGGCCTTGCAGCGGAAGGCCTTCGTTTTGTCATCTTTCGATTTGCGACAATTTTCGGAGTTTCCCCGGGACTTCGCTACCAAACCGCGATTGGAAAGTTCTGCCAGGATGCTGTCATGAACCATCAAATCGCTGTTTGGAGCTCAGCGCTCCATCAGTACCGTCCCTATTTAGACCTTGAGGATGCCGTGCAAGCCATTCTCTTCGCCCTTACCAACCAGCTGGATACCGGCGAAATCTTTAATCTGGCAAGCCTTCACGCAACGGCAAAGGAAGTTCTTGATCTCATCGCTTGTTCTGCTTCATTTGAGACAAAATTAGTTCCGTCACCACTTATGAACAATCTCAGTTATCAGATTTCGTGTGAAAAAATTTGCCGGAAGGGATTTGTGTTTCGTGGAAATTTAGAAGCTGGAATTAGAGATACAATCGATGTACTCCGATATCAGGAATCAGACCTTTTCAACAAAAACAGGGTTTGACATCACTCGCCCCCCTGTCCTGACCTCGCCCTGAACTCGGTAATAAATCAAAGGACCATCCTCAAACGCGTTGGGATCTTCCCATCCAAAAGATGGCTTAGTTTTAGAAAGTGCATCTTCATAAACGACTTGTCCATTTCGGATCACCTGAACATTAACTTCATCTCCCGACTTTTTCTCGGTGACCAATCCGATCTCAACAAAAATCCTGGGTTGTCCGGTGCAAATAAGCGTTTCACCCATTCCTGATTTTTTTTCCGACGCCGAGTCAGAAATGAAAAAATCATTAAGACGGAGATCGGTATGTTTAATTTTTCGAATATAAAAACTTCCCCGCTTGATTGAATCTAAAATGGCCTCGGGGGTGCGCGCCGTTGCTCGAACAAAATTATCCCATTTCCCAAAATTCTCTTGAAACGTTTTCTTATGAATGACCCCCTCCGCAAAGGCCCAAACAGGTTGAGAGCGACGCTTCCGGCAGTATTTGTAAAGAAGCTGGTCCCAAATCCCACCGACTCGGCCCGTCTCCACAGTTCCATCGGGAAAAATGCCAACTCCTGTGTAATTTTCTGTATCCAACAATGCCTGGCTGTAAGCAGGGGTTTTAAAATAAATTGGTCCGATTTTAAAATTCGAGCCAAAAACCTCGTCAGGAGTGGACCAAATCGTGATGCCCTGATGAGCTTGGACATAATCGATCAGGACTTGATACGGTTTTGCCCCCTCCCTTTTAGGGCCTAAGTTTCGGGTGAGATTCCCATTTTCAATCGTTGGTAGATTCTGAAGGGATGGAGCATCCAAACCCGCCACTAGAATATTTTTCTGCAGGTCATGGACGGTCCAATCTTGTGACCATAAACTGCCACTCCACCAATAATACGGTGTGACCTCGGCACCGGGAATCGCTAAGACTTCGGGATAAGTTTGGTTGAACTCATCCGTGGCTTGAAAATAGCGGGAAACGCCGTACTTCACGGCCGATGGTTTCTCGTGACTCCATTGAAGGAACGGAATCGGCGGAACTAATCGCACCGTCACTTTTTGCTGGAAATATTCAGTCAGAAGTAGAACATCGACATCTTTTTCTTTAGCAAATTGGGCATAATCTTCGAGGGAATATTCATCTTCCCCGCTGATCTGCGAATGAGCATGCAAAATCACACGATAATCGTGCAGGCCGGAACTTGAAAAAGCAAAAACTGGGAATGCCGACAACAAGAGTGCGGGGAAGATAAAAAAAAGATAAAAGTTATTGTTTTTGCGCATAAACCGTCATGGAGGAACCGCGAATAATTTTTCCATTTGAAAATCGATAAAGAATCTCAAACAGTCCGTACCAAAGATGCCTGCGAAGCAACTCGAAAGGGGTCCCCGTCTTCCGTGGTATCCCATTGCGAATATCCAAAACCTTAAACCCATACTTGATCAGAAATCGGCTCATCGTTTGCGGGCTGTAATCGAACAAGTGCCGGGGGGGATTTATTAAAAAAAAGCGTCCAAGCCCTAAAACACCAAGCCATTGGTCAATCGACGCATTCTGATTGGGAACTCGGATGATCAAGAGTCCTCCAGGTTTCAAGAACTGAGCGGCCAGAGCAAGAATCTTCTCCGGATTTGGCACATGTTCCATGACATACCATAAGGTGACAACGTCATACGGGGCGTCAGCCGTGGGGTCCAGAGATTCAATGACACCCTGGACAACATCGAGTCCTAAATTCTGACGAGCATGTTTAACCGCTTCAGAAGATGGCTCAACTCCCTTCGTCGTCCATCCTTTCTTACGCATTAAATCGAGAAAAAAGCCCATGCCGCAGCCAACATCTAAAATTCTTGGTGGGTTCGAAAGTATAAGACCATGACTGGCCTGAAAATCCATGATTCGATAAAGCCCCTCGATTAAAAATATTTGGGACATTTGCTTCTGCCACAAAGGAGCCGATTCGGAAGGGAAATAATTTTCATAGAATCTCATAAGCCCCTGAGCATCCGGGCGAGGATTCGCGAAGGCTAAGGAACAATTTCGACAACGCACAATTGGGATCAGTTGCTCTACCACGAGACGCTTGAAGTCCTTTCCACCGCAAAGCGGGCAAAGAATAAATTCAAGATTATATCCTCCTTGAAATTCCAGGTTTTCCAATGGCGTATTCTTGGCGACATGCTTCATCAGAGAGATTTCCTTGTGGTTACAAATAAGGACGGCCCCAGAACCTTCCCCGTTATCCGGTGGAGAACCTTTGCCAGAGCATAACATAAACGCGTCACTATTCTTGACCCCGTCGGCCCCAGAAGAGCGACAAGGACTTGAGGTTCCGCGTCCAACGGCGAGTTGCTAATTTTTGTTTCGGTAAATCCTTTTGTTTGCAAAAAATGTTTGATGGAAACCGTATCAAACATACAAAGATGAAAAACCGTCGGCTCACGTTGATCACGAGGGATCAAATAGACTGATTTCAAAAATCCAAGAAATCGGTGGAGACCCAAATGAAAAGTCGCATTCGAGACACGCAAAACTAAAAGACCTCCGGGCTTGATCACTTGAAAAATTTCCTCAAGCTGCTCCGCCGGATCCCACATTTGATCAAGCACATTCCAAAGTGTCACCACAGAAAATTCATTGGGAGGGAAATGTGAATTTTTCAACTCAGCCTGAATCACTGATAGATCAAGCGATTCCCTGGCATGCCGAATAGCCGCCTCGGAAAGCTCGATACCCGTGACTTCCCAGCCATGGCTTCGAGCCAAATCGAGAAAAAAACCGCCGCCGCAACCCACATCCAGCAATTTCCGCTCCGAAATACTCGCTTCGATCTTATTGAGAGCAAATTGAAAAAAACGTGTTCGATTATCCTTCCACTCGCGAAAATCTGCCCGTTCAAAATACTCCTTCTCATAAAAAGTTTTTTCGTGGCTCAGAGAAGGCCGGGGATTCAGATAGGCTAAACCGCAAATTTGGCACCGAACCAGATCCGTCATAATCCGTATCGGTGAGGAGAAAACTTTTGTAACCGTTGCCGCCTCTGTCCTGTGGCACCCTGGGCACGAGACAGGTTGAGTTTGAAGGTTTGTCATTCCAGTATTCCCTTTTGCGACAGCAACGCGGCATACAAGGCAAAAAGTTTTTCGACCGAGAGATCGACATCAAAAACCTCTTCCATCCGCCTCCGTCCATTTTGTCCTAACTCTCTGGCCTTTTGAGGATGCTTTAAAAGATACACGACACCCTCGGCAATCGCCTGAGCATCTTTTTCCGGAACAAGGATACCCGTTTTTTGATGATGAATAATTTCAGGGATACCTCCTACGGATGTGGCAACCACCGGACGCTCCGCCACCATAGCTTCAACCATCGCCCTAGGAAGCCCGTCCCAAAGCGAAGTCTGCACGCAACAATCAAAGATGGGAAGAAGTGCTTCCACATTCGTTTGAAAGCCGGTAAAAACCACCTGATTATCAAGCCCCCTCCGTTGAACCTCGCTGCGAATTTCGTTTTCCAGAGGCCCGCCCCCCACTAAAACGAGCATGGCTTCCGGAACTTCCTTAATCACCCTCTGAAAAGCGTCCAAACAAAGAATGTGTCCCTTTTCAGGGGTCATCCGAGAAACATACCCCACCAAGGGGCGTCCTTCCGGAATTCCAAATTCGATTTTAATTCGGGAAACATCCTTTTCAAGATGAATAAATCGCGACATTTCAATCCCGCTATAAATTGTAGTAAATTTTTCAGGAGGAGCGATTCGGTAACGAATATAGTCCACCTTTTCACTTTCATTGAGGGTGATAATTTTATCCGTAAAAGAGGCGGTGGCTCGTTCAATCATGGAAAAAAAATTGAGGATAATCTCCGGATAATAGGTCGGATGATAGATGCTCCCGCGCGGCGAATGGACAATCACGGGAACACCGGCCAAATGCGCCGCCCAGCGGCCAATAATTCCCGCCTTCGATGTATGGGTATGAATCAACTGGACAGGATACTTTCGCATATAACTCCATAATCGATAGAGCGCCATCAGATCCTGAAAAGGAAGAATACGGCGTCTGAATTCGGGAATATAAAGACGCGTCAAACGAGCATGATCTTTAGGAAGCATCTTTAAAAGCGACTCATCCCCCGGGCCATGCGCAAAGACGACGTCGTATCCCTCGCGGAGTAAGCGAAGCACGATCAGAACCGTGACTTCCTGGGCCCCGCCGCGGATCAAACGAGTGATGACTTCCATCACCCTCGGCCTTTGTTTGGGCTTGTTCATAATTTTTCCTTTAAAATCAATTCCGACATTGTTTCAGCACGGTCTTTCCAGGTATTATGTTGCGCTATTTTTTTTCTTCGTTCAATCCAATCCGTACTTACTTCTGAAAGAGCTGTCTGCACTAATATTAAAAATTCTGTTCTACTTTTTGCGACTTTAACAAGATCGGCAGGAAATTCATGCGCAGCGGGGAAATCGGTGGTCACAACGGGCTTACCGTTAGCAAGGTGCTCATACAATCGGGTCGGACAGCAGTATCGAATATGCTCGGTCAGAAGAAAACTAACAACGCAAATATCAATCATTTTATAATAGGCGGGAAGTTCAGAATAGTTTTTAGGCCCAAGCAAATAAATATTCGAAATCCCCTGAATTTTTTGGAGTTGGGCATCATATCCAATCGGCCCAATCATCACGATAGAACCTTTTGGATATTGCTTGGCTAAATCAATGAGCGGACCCCAATCAATCCAGCTCGACACCGCCCCAATCATCCCAATCACCGGACGGGGTAAATGGCATAGATCGAGAGGCGGCGTCCCCATCGGTTCCGTTTCATAGTCCGTAAAATTAACACCGTGAGGAAGATAATAGCTGTTTTTGTTAAAAATTTTCTTTTTCTCTAAAAGCATTCGGTTGCTGGCAAAAACAATATCTGATTTTCGGAAAAGCTGATCGTCCATCTCCTGATACGCGCCGCCTCGAAATCCGGGATAAGTCGACCATTCATCGACCGCATGATAAATCACCTTTTTTTCATCCAAATAACCAATCGTATCGGATGCCGTAGGCAAGTAAAACCACAAGATTGGGTTTTGAAGTTTCAGCTTTCGTATCAGGGAGCGAAAAACACATATCAGAATCATCTGATTAAGTTTTCTTACCCAGGCAATATTAAAAAAAGGAATCACAATCGGCGAATAAACCCAGAGCTGCTGATCCGGTTCGAGATCCGATGGGCGCACCGGACCCCTCAAACATTTACCCAACCGCTTAAGAATCATGGCGAGATGCATCCGATTCATTCCGGGATTTCGCGACCCGATGGTCTCGACAAATAAAACCCGATTGGAACGAGAAAGAATCTCCATCAGGCAGCGCTTGCTGGTCTTATTTCTCCCCACCCACTCAGTCGATGAAAAACAAATGATATTTTCACCCTCTAGCACGGGCACCCCCCGACGAGACCGTTTCAAAAATTTGGCGGATAGTTTCTCCAGTTCGATTCCAGGTTTGGCTAAGCGCGTAGGCACGCCCCTGCTCGCTCAGATTTTTTCGCAGTTCATCATTCTGGATTAACTCGCTCATTTTCGATGCAATCTCGTCAACATTTTCAGGATCCACCAAAACCCCAGTTCCGCCATCTTGGATCACTTCCGGAATCGCCCCGCTTCTACCGCCGATGACCACGCATCCGCAGGCTGCTGCCTCGAGAATCACAAGCCCAAATCCTTCCGCATCGCCCTTTTCTTCCCTCGCCAAGAAAAGGAAAACTTCGGCCAGATTATAAACATCCACGAGTTCGTGTTCTTCCAGGGCTCCCGCAAAACGAACGATACTGCCCACACCAAGATTAATCGCCAAAGCACTAAGCGATTCCCGGTCAGGACCATCGCCCGCGATGAGAAGCATCACATCATTACGCCCGGCAAAAGCTTTGGCGAAGGACTCAATCGCTCGATCATACCCCTTTCGACGAACCAGTCGTCCAAGGCAAAGGAACACTCGTCGACCCTCAAGACCATACCTTTTTATTAAATTTTTGTTACGCGCCTTTATCTTGAACCGGGAACAATCGACTCCCAGAGTGGTAATCGCACAACGTGCGTTAGGCGCAACGGCCAATACCCGCGCTAAAGCATACTCCGAGATACATAGAACACGAGAGCTGCTCTCATAAATTATTCGGGCAAGCCATCGGCGAAAAAAAAAGGAATTTCGCATAGGAATCTCGCTTGCATAGGCAAAGATGCAGTAAGGTTTTCCAAAAAAATATTTTAAAATTGGACCCAGGATCCCCATCGGCGACAAAGTAGAAATAACCACGAGCGGTATTGAATACCTGCGTATTTGGCTCACCGACTCAAGCAGCCAAATCAATAATTGCGCCGTTTTCCCCAACCAAGAGGCATTTAGATCAACCGTAAGGCGGATCACGTTAGATTCTTTTTTTGCTTCCGAGTGATCACAAGCAAGAACAACCAATTTTCCCTTCTCAAAACTCCGGCAAAAATGTTCGATCACACGTGCAATTCCGCCACGCATGGGCGAATGATCCGTCGAAATTAATAAAATATCGGCCACATTACCACCTAGGTTCCAAAGGGATCGTATCAATAAATGTCCGGTGCCAAAGCTCAAACATAAGCAAACTCCAAAGCCGGTGGCCATTTTGCGCTTCACCCGACTGATGCTGCGCCCAAATTCGGTGAATTTCTGACGAATTAAAATAAGATCGGCCGATCGTTTGGGGATCGAGCAAAATCTGCTCCGCTGTTTTTTTTAGTTCCCCGCGAAACCATTGAGAAATGGGAACCCCAAAACCTTGTTTGGGTCGATCTAAAATATCCTGCGGAAGTTTTGACCGCATCATTCGTTTTAGAAGATATTTAGTTACACCCGATCGAAGTTTATATTGAAAAGGAAGGGATGCTGCAAACTCAATAATGCGATGATCGAGAAATGGCGAGCGAGCCTCTAACCCGTAGGCCATCGTGGCTCGATCCATTTTTACCAAAAGATCCCCTGGAAGATAACTTAAAAGCTCCAGAAGTAAAAATCCATCCAAGGGTTCTGAAAACTCCCCCGTATGGTAGTGGTTTTGAATGAGAAGTTCCGGCTTGAAATCTGCCATGGAATTCAAAAAATCTTTCTGGAATAGAGCACGGCGATCACGTTCTCGAAACTGAATCATATGACGAAAATAACCTGCTTCAAGACTTCCTTTTGACAGATCTTCCAATATCCCGGTTACGTGCGATCGAGGACCCATCTTTTGGATCCGCCCTGAAACAGCCCGAAGCATTCCATTCAAAATTCCATAAATTTCTTTGGGAATTCGCTGTAAGGATTGCCATTGCTTCAAGGCATTAAAACGAGTGTATCCACAGAAATTCTCATCTCCCCCGTCACCATTCAAAACAACGGTGACGTCTTTTCTCGCCATTTGAGCGACATAAAAGGAGGGCAATGCTGAGACATCCGAGAATGGCTGATCATAGTGCCAGACAAGCCTCGACATCATATCCGCGGCGTTGGGCCTTAAAACATATTCATGATGATCGGTTTGAAATTGATCGGCTATTCTTCGGGCGTGAGGAAGTTCATTGTAGTCCATGTCCTCAAAGCCCACGGAAAAGGTTTTTACTTTACGGGATGAAAGCTCGCTCATCAACGCAACAATGATACTGGAATCGATGCCGCCACTAAGAAAAGCGCCCAGAGGAACATCACTAATCATCCGCACTCGTGTGGACTCTTTTAACTTCTCCCACAAAACCTCCGAGGCCTCGTCTTCGGTAAGAGTTAATTTTTTAAGAAGTGACGGCTTCCAATAACGTTCAATTTCGAGTTTACCGTCATGCCATTCGAGGTAAGAGGCTGGCGGCAATTCAAAGACATGCCGGAATGCTGTCAAAGGATAATGTACGTAGGTGTAAGCAAAAAAAGAGCTGACAGCTTTGGGTTCTACTTCGCGGGGAAATCCCGGAGCTTGAAGGATCGCTTTAATTTCAGATCCAAAATAAAGAGAACCTCTCCAAACCCCATAAAAAAAAGGCTTTTTTCCAATCCGATCACGAGCCGCAAAAAGCTTTCTTTCGCGAGCATCCCAAATAGCAAAAGCAAACATCCCGACAAAATCCTGGACGCATTCTTTACCTTTTGTGATAAAACTCTGAAGAAGAACCTCGGTATCCGAAGAGGTGCGAAACGTGCAGCCCTTTTTCTCCAGATCATGTCGGAGTTCTTGGAAATTATAGATTTCGCCATTAAAGACCAACGTATATCGCTGCGAGGGGTCCTGCATAGGCTGTTTTCCCGTCTCAATGTCGATCACACTGAGACGCTGATGGCCCAAACCAACTCCGGATGCCAGAAAAATATTCTCTTCGTCCGGACCGCGATGCTTCAAAACCCGAATCATGCGCTCTAAAGGTAAACGTTCCGGGAGTTGATCAGATTGGTGAGAGACGATGCCGCAGATGCCGCACATAGATCAGGAAGTCCGCGTCCGCTTAATCGCTCTTACCGTAAATAGGAAAGGATAGTCAGGATCATAATCTTCTAGGTTGGCTTTAGGGATCTCCTCTAAAGAAAAGCCATACAAAAAACACGTTCCGACCATCACATTTCCATACGAATTAACGAGAATATTGGAGGCTCCAAATACATTGGAAAAACCTCGAACGACCGAATCTTGCCGAAAACGCCAGTACTCTTTCCAAGATTCGGTTTTTGCCACACTCGTCTGACTCACAGCGGGAAGTGTCGCGAGTAAAACGCCGCCCTCCTTAAGCATCTGATAGGCTCCTCGAATCCCCCTTTCAAAATCATAGATATACTGAAATGTCTGCGGACAAATAAAACAATCGAAACCGTCGCGAGGCAAAGTTTCATGACGCTCCAAATCTCCCCAGATCGTCGACGGACTATCCTTTTTTTCATAGTGAAGGATGGTCATTGTTTTGACCTCTTTCCCAAACCGAGGTCCGTAAGCCGGACTACCTATCTCTAATACATCCCCATGAATATCATGTCTATGGCAGGCCATAAAACGATCAATGTAATAGCGGTCAATCGGCGTCCCACGTTCTGATCCAAATTGCCGGCTAATGGGACAAGATGGGAGAAGAAACTTAAAGAAATAAAAACGCCTAGAAAATACCGATTTTATCCAACGCATCATCTGCAGAATCAATCCCATAACCCCTCTAAAACGTTGGTTTATTATCGGCTATTGACACTTAAAAATGCACCGGAAAGTTGGGCTTTGGGCAGACGAAATTTGAGAGTTACCTTTACCCCGCGGGCGCGGAGCTTTTTGATGAAACGGCCGACTTGAGAAAATTTTGAATCAACGTCTTGAGATCGATCTTGAGAGAGGTTAAATTACTCAGATTTATTCCATGAAAAATATAGTAGCCGGTCAGATAGATCATTCCTCCGCAGGGAATCTGGATAAAAAGATAAAGCATATTCGGACAGCGAAACGCCTCAAGAAGATTTCCAAGAAGAACCATACCGAGCATCAAAAAGAACCCAGCACCAAGATACGGAAGAATAATCTTAAGCGAGTTAACAGGATACTGGGAGAGTTCTTTTTCAACCAACCAGGTAGGTATCACCCATCCCACGGCCTTACTGACAATTAAAGCAACGATAAAACCTGTCACCCCCAAGGACTTAAGAAAATAGATTAAACCCAAAAACACAAAAAGCTCAATCAACAAGAAGGCAAAGCTTTTTCGGAACTTTCCAAGGCCATACAGCACGGTTTGACTCGGCGCCGCGAGTGCACGGATCAAACCGTGAAGACAAAGCATCTGGCACAGACTCACTGCTGGCTGCCACTTCGGACCCAGAATGACGGGGATCAACTGAGGGGCCAAGACAACGAGGTACATCGAAAAAGGGACTGCGAGGAGTGCGACCCGATGCAAATACTCGGTATAGGCTTTGGCCACTCGGGAGCGGTCTGATTCTATCTTGGAAACCGCAGGAAAAACCACACGTCCAGCAAATTGAACGGCATAGGTTACAAAAAAATTAGACCAGTTAAAGGCAAGATAAAAATATCCGACTCGAGAAAGTCCGAACCGATCCGCTACAAAAAACTGAACCAAACGGGACAAGGCGAAATAAAGCAACGTAATCAGGAGACCATATTTGGATTTGTCCCAGATTTTTTTCGCCAGAAGCCAATCCCATTCTAACGAGAGTTTTTCAGGCTTTTGAAGGTTGAGAAAAATCACGCGGAAAAACTGGCTCGCAATCGTCGAAATGACGAGACTCCAATAACCATAGCCGCGCCAGGCAAGAACAAAAGCAATCCCGGAGGAAGCAATCTGCGCCAACGTCTCAGAATGAATAAACTTTTCGAATCTCAACCCCTTCTTGAAGGACATCTCGGTTTTAAAGGCGATCAGATTAGTCAATACCGTCAAAGACACCACCCTGAGAGGGAAAGCTAGTTTTGGTGTTTTCACAAGGAGTGCTAGATATTCTGCCCCCAGGAAAAGCACTAAGAATGCAAAAAAAGTGAAAAAAATACGCATGACAAAGCCGGTCTGAATCACCTTACCCGGTTCATCGGCCTGAGTTTGAATCACAGCATCTTCAATGCCCATGTCGGAAAAAATCATGGCAAACATCAGGTAGGATTCGCAGAGAGCAAAAAGCCCAAAATCTTTGGAACTCAGAAAACGGTAGAGTAAAACGGAGACGACAAAAGACAAGCCCTTCTTAAAAAGCTGGACGCCCGCAACGGCTCCAAGACTTTTAACCGTCTTGGCCCGTAGACCTGGTTTTGATGGTTCTGAGTGATTCATAATCCTTAAATTAATTGAGCAATTCTAGCGTTAACTGAGCGGCTTTTTTCAAAGGAAACTCGGTTTTGATATATTCCACCGCCCGAGACATATCATCCGAGGTCTTAATAGGAATAGCCTTTAATATGGCTGCGGCAAGACCTTTTCCATTGACCACATCCAGCTTAAGCATGCAACCCGGCGGGTAATCCCGGAAAAGATCCGGGTCTCCATTCATAATCACGGGAACCCCGCACGCAATATATTCCTTAAATTTCAATGCTGCTTCCGCTTGAAACGCCTTAATCGGCTTAAGCAAGGCAACTCCGACATTCATTGCACTTAGATAACTAGGAATTTCATGATGAGGCACCCAACCGAAAAATCTGACTCGGTCTAAATAAGGAAAATCCTTAAATTTCACCTGAAGAGTTTCAAGCCTTCTTCCTCCCCCTACTATATGGAGCTCAATATTACAATTCTCTTCAATCAGAACTTTTAAAGCGTCAAATAAAACATCTATTTCGTGGGTTGGTTGAAACGATCCCAAATATCCAAAAACAATTCGTGATTCGGGAATATTTAGTTTTTTCCGGCATTCACGCTGATTCAAAGGGTGGAAAATCGTCGAATCGACATACATGCTAACAACCTTAAAGTGCTCTTTGGGAATTCGAAACTCTTCACAGAGCTCATCTCTCCACGAAGCTGTGTTCGAAGTCAAACCCCGCGCTGTTTTGAACAGAAAAGTTCTCCATATCTTTCTCCAAATTGAAACAACCCAGCGTATCGCTGGGTTCACCTTCGCAAAACTGGGAAAATGCGAGTGAAAGCCATCCCGGGAAATGTAATCAATGTCAAGTGGTCCGTTCATGTCCACGAGCAACGGTACCCGAAAAAGACAAGCGCATAGCAGCGTCGAAAGATTCCCTTCCGCTTCACGAATTAAAAACACATCAGGACGAAACACGAGGAATGCATAACATAAATAAAAAAAAGAAAAAAAATCAAACGCCATTTCTTGCAAAGATCCAAAGCCAAAAAAAGGTAAAAAAATAGACTCCTTAAGGTCAGGAATCATATTTTTTTTGGGAGGACGAGGACAAAGCAAAAGCGTTTTAACCCCAAGGTCGTTAAACCCCTTGATAAGATTCATGGTGTGAACCGCCGGGCCTTCCGGCGCCGCCAGCTCAACCATGGCATAATAAAGAACTTTTATCGTTTTATCGCTTTTCATTTTGCGCAGTACAAATCGACATGATTATCGTTCTCTTTCCCTAACTCCGATAATGGTAGAGATTTCAACCATTCACTTTCGTTGGCAGCGTGATAGTTAATCTGGAATATTTTAAATTCAAAATTAGATAGCATCGCTAAATACTCTTTGGCAGAGGTTCCCGCATCTCGAAGGCGTTTGTAATTTAATTCCGTAAACAGATGGATTCCCTGCCGGCCCAAAAGTTTTGTAATGCCCCGAGCAGCAAACATTTCAAAACCTTCAATATCCATTTTGATCACTCGGATACGGTTCAATGCCTCCGGCACTTGCTCTTGAAGATAATCTTCAACTCGAACGCATCGGACTACTTGAGAAATTTTTTCTTTACCCGTTGAAAAAAGAATTCGATCGCTCGTATCCCCTTCAAGGTTTCCATACAAGCGACAGTCTTCGTTTTTTTCTCCGGCGGCACATTGGTACGGAAGGATCTTACCCTCCATCTGATTTTCTCGAATATTTTTCAGGAGAAGTTTAAAATTGGTTTCGTCGGGCTCAAAGGCATAGACGCGACCACTTCCATTCAACTTTTTGGCTGCTAGCAGTGAGTAATAACCAAAGTGAGCGCCGATATCCAGCACATCCATTCCGGGTGTGATTATTTTTTCAAACTGTCGAGTCACATGCGGCTCCCAGATCTTATTAGCAAAAATCAGGGGCGAAATCGTGGGATCGTTTTCAAGCAGTCTTAAGGAAAACGAGACCTGGTTGGTTTGAATTTGCACCATCGCATTGGGAGGAGTCATGGGCGGGGTCCCAATCCATTCAAAAATTCGGGCAAAAGCTGGAAAACGACTGCCCACCCCCCACCCGGGTGATAAGAATTTAAAAAACCGATGCCCCACGTCTTTCAAGGTTCTCTGAATCATATAAAGCATAGCTTATTTTTTCTTAAGAGCATAGACGGTAATCGCTCTCTCCTTATTTTGAAATAAATGGGCGAGTAGGTTCTCTATTTGATTGAGGGCTCGGATCCAGAGACGAGAATTACGAAGATAGGGAACGGGAAGAGCTGCCCATTGCATCACATTCCATGAGGCAAAACTTTTGAATCCGAAAATTTCAAGAGTACGCTGAACCGTGAAATAGTCATAAATATTAACATGTTCCACAGGATTAAAATGCTGACTGAGAAGTGGTTTTCCCAAAGCGGAATTATTAATGTTTTTCCGGATAAAGGTGGGCCGAAAATCCATGGTGGAAAGAACCAGTACCCCTCCCGGTTTTAATTTGTTATAAGCCAGCCTCATAAGATCTTGGCCCTCCTGAACATGTTCAATGACGGCGTTTAGGATAAATACATCCACAGGCTCAAGGGCTTCCAACTCTTCCTGAGTTTGAAGGATGCGGTTCCCCCGTTTTAATGCCCCTTCAATTTTAAGGCGGTCGAGTTCAAATCCAAAAGTTTCAACACCCGGACCTCGGTAAACATCCAGCGAATCGCCCCACCCGCATCCAAAATCAAGAACACGCAGCCCTTCGACATATTCCTTCCCATGGATGGCAAAAATTCGCAGTACATTTTCCCATTGTCGGATCAAATAAAGACGTCTTTCTAAACGGAAAATTTTACGCACACTCATCGCATGATCGATGGTTTGTTCATAAACTTGACTCAGAATCGTATCCGGCCATCGAAATTTGCAGTAAATCATTCCACAGGAACACTGAGAGTAAATTAGCTGATTCTCATAACCTTGGAGGGCATCCCTGAATCGTTTTAGCTCGTAACCAACGTTCAGCGACACCACGTCTTCAGGCGTCAAGGAAAGGATCGGCAGGGAGTCGTTTTTTAGGCAGAGGGGACACAAACGTTCGGGAAGATTCATGAAGACCACCGCAAATCTCTTCGGAGAAGATCCTGCTTTTGGCCGAACCATTGAAAATAACCGCTAATAAACCCTAAACAAATAAACACCTCGCAACATAAAACAACCGGACTCAATAGAAACCTCAAGCTTACAAATTTACGCAAGGTTGAGGCTATTTTATAAATCACCCCCAAAATCGGCTGACGGATCTTAAACCTCTCTGACAATTCAAAGAGTCCAGGATAGATCATAAATGCAAAAGCCGAACCTCTTCCCTTTTGATAACTTTTTTCAAGCATTCGAAAAAAAGATTTTGGCGGCTCATAGTAAACAAGAGCCTCAGGAACTAGGACGGCATCATAGCCGCTGCGAGCAACCCGGATTCGAAGATCATTATCGGTGCCCGTGATTAATCTATCGCTTTCCCAACCCACTTTTTGATATATTTTTCTGGGAATTACCATGCAGGCATGTTGAACGCGTGCACCCAGATAAGGTTTTTCAACCATTGGGATATGGAAGCTTCGAGAAGAAAAATATTGCCGTTGAATCCAGCTAATCCCGGGAAAGGCTTCGCACGATGCTCCCACAATACCAATATTGGATGAACTCTCAAACGGGACAAGCATATTTTCAAATATTTTTTCCCCGGTCAAATAAACCGTTTCATCAATAAAAAAAAGAAAATCCCCTTTTGCCTGAGCCACACCTTCATTGCGGGCCCGACCATTCGGAGAACATCCCGTCGAAACTATCATCTCAAAATCTTGAAACGTTTGTTTGCGAAGCTCTTTCAGAAGTCGCGAATAGTGTGGGCTTTGTTCTCCGTTAAAAACCGGCAAAATCACCGAGGCTTTGGGCTGCTCCTTTTTAAATTCTTCGGGCTTAATGATCATCAAAGGCATCCTCGTATTTTTGCAGCACCATCGGCCAATCAAGTTCGTTTTCGACTCTCTGACGGCCTTGTAAGCCTATTTTTCGGGCTAGTTCTGGATCTTCCAGAAGAAGGCATGCTTTTTCAGCAATCTCCTGAGGATTTGTCGGAGAAACTAAGAAACCAGTGACGCCATCAATCACCGCATCGGCTACTCCTCCGGAATTACCGCCAATCACGGGTTTTCCCGCAGCACTCGCCTCAATGAAGGCAACTCCAAACCCTTCAAAATCGCCCACCCAAGGGTCCTTTGGATCATCAATAACACGATTCGGGAGAATAAAAATATCACAGGACGCATAACACACCGGAAGGTCTCGGTCTTGAACAAATCCAGCGAAGGTGACGGACCCCTGAAGATTTTTTTTTTGAACTTTTTGGCGCAAATTTTCTTTTTCCGGCCCCTCACCCACAATTAAATAGTGGGCAGTGGGAACGCGCGCGAGAATCGCGGGAAGAGCATCGATAACCTGGTCGTGCCCCTTACGTGGAAATAAGCGCGCTACTGTCAAAAGAACTTTTTTTCCCTCAAGCCCAAACTTCTTTTTAAATTCCAAGGTTCCCGAGACCTTCGGCGAAAACTTTTCAGCATCAATCCCATTGGGGACAAACTCAACATTCTGAAGTTTTGGGATAAATTTTAAAACGAGGTCGCGCGTATAGTGACTCACGGAAAAAACTCGCTTGGCACGCTTAAGGACGATCTTCAGAAGACCAATGTCGGTCCGCGAAAGCGCAGGGCGAGACACTTCATATCCGTGCGTAAGAACTGCATAAGGAACCCCGGTAAAAAAATTAAAAACACAGCTAGCAACTCCCGAAAAATTCCACGACGTGGCCCAAATGCGGTCAATTTTTTCTCGCTGATGAATCTTGAAAATTTGAACGGTGAGAGCCCAAATCTGGACGATTCGGGCCGAGGGCTGGTCCATTCGATTAATTGAGAAGGTTTGATCCTGATCTTGAAATTGGGAAGGCCATTTGCCCCGCACATAATTCCAACACAGCACCTGAATCGGCCGTTTGTTTTTACTCCAGTGAGCGGCCATTTCATAGGCCACGACAGCAATTCCGCCATCCTGAGGCGGGAATTCACGCGTCACAATCAGATCCGCCATGCAACTGCCTACACAGTCTTTGAACGCGCGGTCTTGGGACGCTTGACTGTCCCCCGCCGGTCATGCCAAGGAAAACGATTAAGATTTAAAATCCGGTCCCAGTCGTAAAAAATGAGCTGTAAAATTATCAAATCGGGGAAAAAAATATTTTGCAATAATAAAATAAAGCCATGGAGCATCATCCCAATCAACGGATAAATCATCCTTAGATGCCAAGAAAAAAGAATCACCGGATAAAACAACTCGGAAAAAACAGCCGCGGCAGAAAGTAAAATCCAAACACCGTCCGGCCAATGGATTGTTCCGAGGCCCACCTGGAAACGAAAATGCATAATCCCCAAGGTATCCTGAAGAATATGATGCTTTAAGTTCCACGGGGCAAACCATTCGAGGCCGCTATTATGAAGTTTGGCATAACCAGCCTGAAAATAGCAACCCGCCATGACGGCACGAAGCAGAAAGACTGACCACCCATAAATGACCTGCTGAGTTTCTTTTTCTCCGGATCTTCCCTTTTTTTGACTTTGGCTTTGATCCCAGGAAAGCCCATCTTCAACGGGAAGCCATAACATAAAAAACATGAGATAAAACGGAAGCAAACCCGTATGAAAAAACCAGGCATAGGCCCGGGGAACACTGATATAAATAAAATACATGACCGTCGCCGCAAGTAAACTCCAGCGAGTTTGGCATCCCACCAGTGCCATCAGTAAAAAAACGACGAGAAGCAGCTTAAATGCGGCTAGGATCACCGAAGATGAAAGCAAAACCGCCATCATCGAACGCGGGACAAACATCATAAAACCAATGGGACGATACCAATCAAAGGGAACTTCACTGAATACCGGAAAATTTTCCCAAAGCACATAAAAGAGTGCTGTCAATAGCACCAGAATCCGGATTGCTCCAAGCCGGGACGCGTTGCACATCCCCACCATCTTTCGCTCAAACATCGGAAGACTCCTCATACGGTTTACCGATCGCTCTTTGGATCACAAATCCTCGATTGGGATCCCGGGGATCGTCGAAAGCATTCCATTTCCAGCGCTCAAAATGAATTTCAGCAATCCCGGGATCTCCCGATTTACGAAATCTCCGGTCATAAGCTTTGTCATAGATTGTTGTAAATTCGTTGGCAAGTTCAGGACTTTTAAGGGCTTCCTCGACATACCGTTTTGAACGGCCGTCGGCAAGTATTGGCAGCACCTGATGATCGGGGATCTTTACTTCTTTACCATCTTGGAGAATGACCACCATCTTGTCGTAAAGAACGGTTTTTTCTTCAACAAACGAAAACATCTGGAAGGCGGTCAGAGGGAAAAACTCAATGCGGTAAATCATCTGAAAAAGCAGATACATTCCATACAAACAAAGAATCCATTTCGGGCGTGCTTCCTGGCGAGTTCTCGTAAAAATAAAAATTACGAGGAATGCCAAAGCAGCCGTACCCACCAAGGCCTTGAGTTCAAAATCTTTATTTCGATCAGGAAAGCTGCGATACTCCCATCCCGTTTTCTCAATGCTCTTCTCGCGGTCGAGAGACTCCATCTCTTTCAATCCTTCCGCAACCGCATCCGCAAAAACAGCGTGGCCTGTCCGGACGGGACAATCATCATCATGAATCACCCGGTAGACAGGAGTTCCGGCTTTAAGAGCTTTTTGCACCGCGGGAAGTACGTCCACATAACCAATTCTTGCCGCACGCAAAAAATCAATCGTCCGGCTGCGGAAGTAATTCTCATTTTCGATTAGGTTTTTGAATTTTTCTGATATCGCAAGATCTGATTCGGAAAGAAACTGAGCATAAGCAGATTCTTTTGTGGGAATCAGCACCGGGACAAACTTCACCGCCTCTTTTTGAAGACGATCCTGGATATCTCGGAGGATTTCCAGCGTGATTCTCATCCCTTCAATAATCCGGGGATCCTCACGGCCCAGCGCAAGCGCTCGGTATTCGGGCCAAAAAATCATATGGAGGCGTGGATCGTCCACGACCTCCGCAACCCCTTCAACCTTTTGCGCAGCCGCCTTGATCGTATCCCATTTTGATTCAAGAAAGGCCGCATGACGATTCTCAGTTCCATTCAGTTTATGTTTCAAAAAAAGGCCAAAACGGTAGCACGCGGAATAGCTGAGTAATCTCCTCATCCCGCCACAAAAACCTTTCGACGACGAAATGTTTCCGCGATAGATTCCTTCCTGTTCCGTCATAAGACTCTGAATGTCCCGGACTTTTTTCGAAAGAGGAAACCGGTTTTCCAGCTCCGTCCACTGTCGGATGCGATTTGGATCCTGATCACGAAACCGATCCATACGCTTTTCCACATAAACTGTTTCAAAGACTTTTAAAAAATCACTTCCCAAATCAAGATTCACAAAAATCGTCTTGGGCTTGAAGGCAAGGACAGTATTTAACTGCTCATAAGAATCCACCAAACTGAGATAAGGACGGGACACGGTATAAACCGGTTTGCCTAACAAAGAGCCCAACTTGAGTGGCCAAGCATTTTTCTTATCCCAGCATGAGCCGCTGCCCTGGGAGTCTCCCAAAACGATGAGATCCGCCTGCTTGACGCCCCGGGGATTGGGAAATCCCCTTTCATCCAACTGGGAATGACGAGCAATCCAGTAATGACCTCCGAAAGGAAGCAGGATTTCTCCCAAAACAAACAGAAGAATGAACCAGATCACGAAGGTCTTGAGAGAAGATGAAGGACGAATGGGTCCCGAAGACGATAATTTAAGCATGCTCTTTTACCGATCCGATGTGGTGATAAAAATCCAGTGTCAATTGCGCCATTTGATGCCATGTATATCGACGGGCGCGGCACAGCCCCTGAAGCTTAAACCGTTCCGCCGTTTCTGAATCACGGGACAGAACCTCATCCAGCGCCTCCGCCATTTTCTGTGAATCATGAGGATCCACCAGCCGAACATCATGTCCGAGATTTTCCTGGTGAGGCGGAATATCGGATGCAATCACGGGAATTCCCGAAGCCATCGCCTCCAGCGGGGGCGATGACCATCCTTCCCAAAATGAAGGAAAAAAGAACGTCCGGGCGGCACTGTAAAGCATCGGAAGATCCTCGGATTCTTGATCCAACCAGCCCGTCATAAAAACATCTCCCGTTAAATTCATGTCTGGAATCAGTTGAGCTAAATCTCGGGCATACGCGGGCATTCCGCCCGCAAGAACCAGCATCAAGTCCGAATACCCTTTTTTCTTTTTTAATAGGGAAAAGGCTTCAAGAATTCCCTGAATGTTTTTATTCCTCTGAATTCCACCCGCATAAAGCACATAGGGACGTTCAAAACTAAAACGCTTTTTCAGATACGCACGAGCCTGTTGAATGTCTCGGGGATAAAACTCATTTCCAATCCCAAGCGGAGTCACCTTGATTTTATTTGCCCCCACACCGTAATGCGCCATAAAATCCTGCTTCATGGACTCAGATACACAGATAAAGTAATCGGCATTCCGAAGCGCTTTCTTCATAAAGGCTTCGTAATAGCGCACATAAGATGGATCTAAATGCCCAGGAATCCGCAGATGAGCCACGGAATGAATCGTGACAACCAGGGGCAGGCGACCGCGCGGGGGCAGGATTTCTCCAAGAGAATGAAAAAGATCGATTCCCCCAAGAAATGCTCCCAGCGGAGGAATCCCCCATTCATTCCACAGCCACTTAACGACCCCACCCGGAAGATAGATTAACCGGTTACGCATGCGTGATAAGTTTGGGAACTGAGGAACGGGATAAGCGGGCTTTCGAAATCTAAAATAGAAAGCAATAAATTCGTCCGTGCTCGTAGTTGACTCGGAGGCCAGGGCCTGAATCAAATTTACCGCATATCGGCGAATAGCCCTCTCTCCGTGAATCATTTCGTTACCGTCAATTCCGATTTTCATAGAGATTTCAGGGGCTTTTTTAAGTCATATATCAAAAAATTCGGATCATGAAAGACCACGGGAAAACTTCTATTTAAAAACATCTTCAAATCACCCTGTAAAGCAAGCTGCTCAAGATCCGCAACCACAAAATAGTCCCAAGATCCATACTTTTGATAATTTCGGAATCGCTCCTCAGCCGATAACCGCGAAATTCGTCGAATGATTTCAAAATTCATCTGTTCTTGGCTGGGCCATTCTAATCCCGAAACCCAGCCGTAATACTGAAGCATTTTCCCGGCACCCCACGAGCCCGGCAAATAAATCATACGGGTACTGTGGAGAGTGGCTTCACCAATCTTTTTTGCATTTGCAATCGTTTGTTCCTGTGAGGAAAACTGATAACTTCTTTCAATATATTTTGTTTTCCCCCAAATTTTCCCGAAGATCCCTGCAGCCAAAATCAGCATCAGAAAAACCCAGGGGGATTTTTTAAAATAGCCCGAATAAGGCTTCGCCCGCTCGGCCAGCGCTGCCACTCCCAAACAAATCCACGGCATCAGCATCAGTTGATAATATTCATGGGTGTGGATTTGATAAGTGAAGACAAGTCCAAAAATAAAATAGCCAATCCCGTATCCAATCATGATCGCGCGTGCCTTGGAGTTGCGAAAAAGAAATAAACCTGTGACCGCAAAAAGCAAAGGGACAAATCCAATCACGATTCCTAGAAGACCTTTCCATCCAAGCCAGAAGTGGGGTGTCAAAATTAAATAGGGAAGGATACTGACTTGAAACTGCCACTGTAAAAAATCGCCTGTCACAATCCGGTAAACGTAATGCCCCGCCACTGGAAGAACCAATCCTAAAAAGAATATCCATAGCTGAAAATTCAATAACGCTTTTTTTAGACCATCGCGCTGCCAAATCCCCATACAAAAAGCCCCTAAAATAGGGAAAAGACAAAGCGGTTTAATCCAAACCGCGAGAATAGAAACTAACGCAGTGGAAAGAAAACTGGAGTCGGCGTCACCCTGAAAATAATCGATAATCCTCTGGATTGAAAAAAGTAGCATCACCAGCATCAGGATGTCCGGCTGAAAGCTGGTGCTGATAATAATTCCATAGGGGAAAAAGAGAAATAGAAAGGCTGAGAAGCACGCGATTTCCGAACCAAACCACTTTTTCGCCAGTTGGTACAAGGCAAGTGCCGCCCAAAACCATATTCCGACAGCCAGAACGCGTGGGACCCACTCACGTTCTCCCCCAGCCACGGCATATCCCAGTGCAACCGCCATTTGAAACACGGGCGGCTCCAGGCGTTCCTGCTTTTGACCTTGTTCAATCGCAACCTCCTGGTTCCAGCGATCAGCGGGTTTTACTTTGCCAGCAAAATATTGGTAATAAAGACCACGGCTAATTAAGCGGTCATAATACTGACGGCCTTTATGAAATCCCGAAGGATGATGAACGATATAGGGAATTCGGATGAGAAGGGCCAAAAGAAGCAAGGCAAAGACAAGGGCTGGGCGGTACTTGGAAGTTTCAGCAGTGCGGTTGATCGGGGACATGATGTCTCTATTGATCGGAAAAAAAGACCGATACATTAAATGTATTTTGTTTCTCAGGAAGAATGGCAGTTTTCAGGATGCGTCGATTCAAGGACAAGTGTCTTTGAATCCCGGAATAAAACCCTGACGACCGAGGCAAGAAGCGAAGGAAACGCCTTTTCAGAAGGGACGATGAAATAACGAAATCCATAATCCCGGCACAAAGAGTCATACTCGCCGCGAACTGCCAACTCCTTGATGACTTTATCTTTAGACTCGAGGAGCGCAGGAACCCGGGAAAGATATCCAAACGCCATCGGCTTTTCATGCAGCGTCTGGTAATACAAGGCTTCGTGGCGGGTGGAGACTGTGTCGATCATAGCCCCTGGCGGTAACGTCTGTAAAAGTCGGATAGACTCAGGGACGCTCATCGAAATTCCTGGGAATCTTGCCGGCCAATATTCAAAAAAAAGCACGACCATCAGCAAAGAGGTGAAAACACGATGCTTCATCGGTCCTCGCCACAAGTTCCTCAAGGCCATCGCACCGATCACGGCAAGACTGAGTTGAGTCACATCAAACATCCGCGCAGGAATACCGGACAATTTAAAAGCTGGAAAAAAATATTCCAAAGCTGCATAAGGCAGAGGAACCGGGTAGGCCCTCCCCATCAGATTCAGCTGTGGACCAAGTGCAAAAATCGCAAAGACTCCCGCAAGGCCCAGCCAAAGATTCAGTGACTCTTCCTGAAAAGATTTCCGGTTAAAGAGGACGTAGAGAAGCAAAAAAATCAGCGTAAACCCAACAAATAAACTAGATTCATAGTAATTACCCTTCCAGGAACCCCAGATCTCCCGAGTCCAAGCCGCATAATGAGAAAATCCACCGGGCAGCAAGGGTGAAAGAAGATCCATCGAATAATCACGGGAATCATGCAATCCTTCCGGCAGAGGCCCCTGGGAATATCCGTGAAGCATCGGCTTGATAAATAAAAAAACACTGATCAGGAAAAGAGAGGCCACAAACGTCACGACTTTTCGATTTTGAAATAATAAATTCAGGAAATCCTTTCCCGTTCTTTTTACGAACCCGAGAAAAATAAGAAAAACACAGAGAGCGGCATAAAAAAAATAATACTGACAGCTCCATGAAATAAGGAAGAAAACGATGGCGGCCGCAATCCCCTTTCGAACATTAAAGGTTTCGAGAAATTGAAAGGTTAATAAAAGGAAGAGCGGGTTCCATTCAAAGGAAATCATGTGGATATGTCCTGAGGCTGCGTGGGCCATATGGGCATTGGAAAACGCATAAATCAATCCCCCGGCAAGACTCGGGATGTAAGACCGCGTAAAATAGCGGCACAAACAGAAGGCGTTGAGCCCACCCAGGACAAACGATCCCATGACCAGAAAATTATGGGACTGGATTCTTGTGAAAACAAACTGGAGTCCGGTATAGATCAACCCCTTCAGGGGAGCCAGACTGTGCGTATACAGATCAACTCCGAAAGGGTAATGCAGAAAGCTTGTATGCCAAAAAGACGTGTGGAGCGACAGAAGAGACTTGGAAATCCACCAGAGGTTCCAAATGGACTGAAGACCATCCCGCCTGTCCGTGAAAAAATGAGATGAAAACTTCTGCATCAAAGGGAATGTGTAAACGTAAAAACAGAAAAAATAAATGAGGGCAGGAACGACGAACGAAGTAAAACTCTTCCCGATTTTTTGAGAATTCATAGCGCAGGGGGTTTTGTCATTGCGAGTCCCGCGCCTTGGCGGAGACACGGCAATCTCTGGCCAAAACCCGAGATTGCTTCGCTTTGCTCGCAATGACTGAGAGAAAGTTGATAACCAAATAGGCTGTTAGTTTCTTGCATGATTTAATATTTTAAAATCAGGCTCGGTTACGAAGTGAAACAACAGGCGCATAGAGAGATCGGCGTTCTCTCACCCACCAAGCCCCTGTTTTCTTATGCGTTTGGGGATCCGCAAAATGGTAATCATACAGCGTCGCCTGAATGTAGCGCGGTGGATCGTCCGGAAAGGGATTATTCTTCAAAAGCCTTAAGACATCGGGAGATCCTTTAAGCAATTTTTCACAGAAGCCGGCAAACCATGGATGTTCTTTGTAACTGCCCAACGCGGCAAACCACATCTGCCAATCCAAGCGCGGCTGATGAGGAAGGTTAAACCCCGGGCGTCTCATCACATCACCGGGCTTATATTGAAATTCATACGCTTTCCAAGTAATACGATTATTGGATCCTTCGATAATAATTTCCGGGCGCTCCGTCGTCATCACCGAGAAAAGCCCATATTGATTAAACGATCGTAAAGGGCGAAGAATATTACTGGGGATCGTTAAAGCGGGAATGGAAAAATTTAAAATAGCCGGGACCTGATTCAGAGTTCCCAAAAGAGCCGTCGCCGCAACCGTTCCTACCACCCACTTGGGCCACCCATAATTCTTGGAGAAAGGCGTTCGCTTTTCAAGACTTTGAAAGAAATAAAGGCAGCTCGCCGGCCAAGTCTGATCATCAATGAGAGGGACACAAAGCACGATCGTGAGTAAATTAAAAAAACAGTAATTACCCGTCAGCATAATTAGAACCTGAAGCGCAGTAATCGCCGCAGCGGCATAAGAACGAAGTCGGCGCGGCCCCCAAATCAAGAAAGGCGCCAAAAGTTCAACCCCAAACATAACAAGGGCAGAAAACTGGTGAAACCCAACGGGAAGAAAATGAAAATACCAGGCCGCCCCGGTCGGAAGCGGTTGAGTTTGATAATGATAAGTCAGCGCGGTGAGGTGACTCCAGTTCGGATCCCCGCTTCGAAGCTTCATCATCCCGGAAAAAAACATGAGGCGGAAAAGAAGAAAATAAAGTAAAAGACGGATCAGGTTTGACGCATTGAATCCGCGAAAAACAGGATCGTTTTTTCCGCCCGGCCTCCAGGAGGCCAGAAAAATGGAAAGAAAACCGCTCTCAAGCAAAAGATTATCCCATTGAAAGGACATGAAATCCTGGCCTGCGTTCAGCAGGGACAGATAAAGGACCCAAAGGATAAAAAGTACGGGTGCCGGTGAAATTCCTCCAATGACCAATAAAGATCCTGCAACTCCCGTCCAACAAACCGTCTGAAGAACTAAGTCGCTCGCATCAAACCAAAACAGGGTCGGAACATGAAAGTAAGCCCCTGATCCATAATTCGCATGCAAAAGCGTAAGATACTCTTTAGCGGAAAGAATACCCTTCGAGCCCACCAGGCCCAGGATCTGGGAGGCTAAAGACAAAAATGAAAATAAATAGATCACGCCCATTAACTTAATAAAAAGCTGCGCGGCAAACCGGTACGTGGACGGGTTTAAATCATCGCCCCAAAGAAAACGTGTCAGATTTGAAAAGAAAACTCGGTGGGATGCCACAAGCCGGTAAAAGAATTCAGACAATGCCCGGAACCCGGAAACCTTTTGATAAAGCCCAAGAAGCCACGTCTTTCCCGGAGCGTAAGAAAGCGCGCGGAAAACAGCTTCCGCGCCCTCATAAACATTTCCGTCGGTTTCGATCAGCTGAATCGAACGCTCAAACGACTCTTTTTCTATTTCGGGATAGATGGCACCCATTTTTTGCGCAGTGTCATAATCCACCCGGGAGTCTGTGAAAACTATCCAGCGATTAATCCACCGGCGGCAAAATCCGCATTCCCCGTCAAAAATTATGAGGGGCTTTTCGGGAAAATGAGATACGTTCATTAGTTTTTCATTCGATTTAAGATATGGTGATTTGATCGGATAACTCATTCTCATCATCGGATTGAGCCGGGAAATACTGATGGAGTTTTTCCCCGGCTCGCTCAATCGCTTGAACAATTCCTTCCGCAAACCGGTCCTCACGAAAGGATCGAGTCATCTGCTCGCTGATCTCGGTCCAAAAGGATTCGGGAACTTTTTTGTGAATCCCTTCATCCCCGAGGATCGCAAACTTCCGGTTTTTAAGTGCCAGAAAAATCAAAACCCCGTTTCGGTCTTTGGTTTTTGTCATCCCAAGCTTCTGAAAAATCTCTTGAGCATGCTCCAGAACATCTTTTGTGATTTTCTCATCAAGATGGACTCTGATTTCCGCGGAGGTTCTCAACTCAACGCTCTTAATCGCTCGAAAAACAAGATGCTCTTCAGATCGTGAGAAAAAATGCTTCGGAAAATGCCGGCGATTAAAATTCATTTTTTACCATCCCCCACTTGCGCCGCCACCACCAAAGCTTCCACCGACGCCGGAAAATCCACCGCCACCACCACCCGAGGATCCCCCGGATGAAGAGCTGTAGCTTCCTCCGGAAGTCATCATAACTCTTAAAATAAACCAAATGATTGCAAAATGAATCCACCACTCCAAAAATCCGTAACGGTGCGGATATTGATGACGCGAAACGGCATAATAGACATAACGAGCAAAATCAATTCCCATGAAAAGTAAAAACGACCACACAATAAATGAGAATAGAAAACTTGGCTGAGACGAACCCTTCGGACCCAAATAGTCTTCTCCTTGTGTAGCTTCCATAATCGCCCTCACGCCTTGAATGACTCCTTGGTCGTATTGTCCCAGCTTGAAGTTCGGGGCAATCACCTCGCGAATAATCTGGCCGCAAAGCGCATCAGGAAGCCGGGACTCAAGTCCGTAGCCGACCTCGATTCTCATTTTTTGGTCATTTTTGAAAATTAGCAAAATAAGTCCGTTATCATATTTTTTTTGCCCAACTTTCCACTTTTCCGCCAGGTGAATGGAAAAATCCTCCAGGGATTGACCATCCAGACTCGGGAAAGTGACCACCACGATTTGATGACTCGTGGAAGATTCGAAATTTTTTAGGGTATTTTGGAGAAAAATCCGGGCTTGATCGGAAAGGATCTGGGCATAATCACTGATATAACCTTGTGGATGTTCAGGAATTTCCAGGGCAAAGGCGCGCAAAGAAAAAAAACACCAAGCCACTAGACTTAAAACTAGAACACGAAAAAATCTCATCGTTTAAAATTTTACTTGCGGAGCTTTCTGAGCGCCTTCTTCAGCCTGAAAATAAGCTTTGGAAGAAAATCCCATCAGCTTAGCAATGAACACTGTGGGAAACTGGCGGCGTAATGTATTAAACGTTTGAGCGGCTTCGTTAAAGCGCATCCGTTCAACGGTAATTCGGTTTTCCGTTCCTTCAAGCTGGGTTTGAAGAGTTAAGAAATTCTGATTCGCTTTCAGATCCGGGTACTTTTCCACCACGATCATCAGACGGCTGATGGCACTCGAAAGCTCTCCCTGTGATTGTTGGAACTTTTTCAGAAGCTCGGGATTATTCACGATTTCCGCACCCGCCTGAATGGATGTTGCTTTAGAACGGGCCGCGACCACTCCTTCCAGAGTCTCTTTTTCATGCGCCGCGTAACCTTTCACCGTTTCCACGAGATTAGGAATCAGGTCCAATCGTCTCTGATAAACATTTTGCACCTGGGCCCAGGCACTTGAGACGGCTTCTTCGCCGGACACAAGACGGTTATACGATCCTCCCCAAAAAGATCCGATCATGAAACCGATACCCACAATGACTGCCAACGCGATCAGCAAACCTTTTTTCATAATTCCCCCGTTAAAGTTTCCGTTTAAATTGCTTCTCAAGATCTTCAAATGAAAATTTTAAAAAACTAGGCCGTCCATGCGGACATCCGTAAGGATTTTGACACTGAAAGAGCTGGACCAAAAGCTCACGCATCGCAGGCAGTGTCATAGCCTCGTGCGCTTTGACCGAGCGACGTTTGCAGGCAATGAGAGCCGCGAGCTCTTCCTGGTGATTCCCCAGAGTTGTTTTGATTTTTCCGTCTTCAAGTTCATGCAAATACTGCTTGAGGATCATCTGAGGATTTTCATCAGACAAGACTGCCGGCATCGCCCGAATCACAAACGAGTGTTTGCCAAACTCATCAATATCAAAACCAGTCTTCTGGAGAAAAGGAAGTGAATTGCGGAACATCTCAACTTGTTTGGAAGAAATTTCAAAGATTTCATCCATGAGCAGATTCTGCTTTGTTACCGATCCTGATTCGAAGCCTTTGACAACCGCTTCAAACTGGATGCGTTCATGGGCGGCGTGCTGATCCACTAAAAGTAATCCCTCTTCGGTTTCAGCGACAATAAAGGTACCGTGGATTTGACCTAAAACTTTCGTAATAAACGATTGCCCGATCATCTCAAGCGGCGTTGTCAGATGGGCCTCCATTTGAATCGGAGCCAATAAAACCGTTGAAGCCGTCAATTCCAATTCCGGACGAGACGAGGAGGATGAAAATGATCCATAGTTAACCGACGTCGACTCACTCACCCGCTCCGAGAAAACCGGCTCGCGCTGAGTCGTTTGAACTCGCGTGGATAAATCCAGGGCCTCGGACAGGCGTTTTGATACCGCCTGTTGAACTAAGGATTTGATCGGTGCTTCATTGGAGATCCGGACCTCCTGCTTCGTGGGATGGACATTCACATCCACGCGGTTTAAATCGCATTCAATCATGATGACGGCAACCGGAAATTGCCCGTGCATCAAACGACCGTGATAGCCGGCCTGCACCGCGTAGCTGAAGGAAATGGATTTCACCCAGCGGTGGTTAATAAAAAAACTTTGCCCGCTTCGATTCGCAAACGCTAAGGAAGGCTTCCCAATCACACCGTGAATTCGAATCCCGGAAACCTGGGCATCAAGATCAAGAAGATCCTTGGACTCCTTAAATCCAAAATACAAAGCCGACCGGTCTTTCAAACTAACTGTGGGCGGGAGATCAAAAACTTTTTTATCACCATTTTTGAAAACAAAGTGAACATCCAAGCGGGAAAGAGAAAGATTAAGCAAGATATCCTGAAGATGGCCAAGCTCCGTCGTGTCGGATTTCATGAATTTTCGCCGAGCAGGAGTATTGAAAAATAAATCCCTGACTTCTACGGTAGTCCCTTCACGGCAAGCCGCTTCTTTCACGTGCGTAACGCGGCCGCCTTCCATCAAGATCTCAGTCCCGAATGAAGCCTTCTGAAGACGCGAGGTCATCGTCATGCGGGAAACCGCAGCCATACTCGGCAAAGCTTCACCACGAAATCCGTACGAGGCAATTTCCTCCAAATCTTTATCCGTACTGATTTTGCTCGTGGCGTGACGCTTAAAAGCAGTCTCAATTTCAGAAGCTGAAATCCCGCAGCCATCGTCCATCACCCGAATCAAACTTTTTCCGCCATGATTGATCGTCACTTCAATAAAGCGAGCTCCGGCATCCAAGGAATTTTCGACGAGTTCTTTGACAATCGACGCAGGACGTTCAATGACCTCCCCTGCGGCAATTTTATTCGCAAGTGCTTCTGGAAGAATTTTAATGGTCGGCATTAGTTTGACTTTTCTTTGAGTTCTTGAAGTTTATTTAAAGCTTGAAGCGGCGTCATTTGATCAAGATTCAAATTCCTGAGCGCTTCCACCACAGGATGATTTTCTTTCGGCAAATCAAACAAGGATGGCAGTTCGGGTTTCTTTCCTTTTTTGACCGTTCCCTTTTTATCCAGAAAATCTGAAGCCTGAACATTTTCTGCTTCAAGGACTGCCAGGATTTCATGAGCCCGGGTAATCACTTCACCTGGAATCCCGGCCAGCTTGGCCACGTGAATTCCGTAGCTTCGATCTGCGCCGCCGCGAATGACCTTGCGGAGAAAAATAATTCCTTCGGGAGTTTCGCGCACGGCAATGTGATAATTTTTAACGCTCTTAAAATGTTCTTCCAGCTGGGTCAGTTCATGATAATGCGTGGCAAAGAGGGTCCGCGGACAAAGTTTTCCGCCAGCCAAATGTTCGCAGATCGCCCAAGCAATGCTGACTCCGTCAAAGGTCGACGTCCCCCGCCCAACTTCATCCAAAATCAGCAGGCTCCGATTCGATGCCGAATGGAGAATGTGGGCAGTTTCAAGCATCTCCACCATGAACGTACTTTCCCCGCGAGCGAGATCATCCGCCGCTCCGATGCGCGTAAAAATCCGGTCCACGACTCCGATTCGTGCGGACTTCGCAGGAACAAAGGATCCCATCTGAGCCAAGAGAACGATCTGCGCCACTTGACGAATATAAGTCGATTTTCCCGCCATGTTCGGACCGGTCAGGACAATCAACTGGTGGTCGTCGCGATTCAGTCGGGAATCATTTTCCACAAATTGTCCGGTGGGTAACATACTCTCCACGACAGGATGACGCCCGGCTTCGATCCAGAGCTCTTCGGTATCCACGACTTCGGGTTTGACCCAGTGCTTTTGAATCGCAATGACCGAAAGGGATGTCAGCGCATCCAACGTTCCAATGGCTCGTGCCATCCGCTGAAGCGGTTCAAGTGATTTGAGGACTGTCTCCCGGACTTCATTAAAAAGTTGATACTCCAGCAATTTGATCTTGTCTTGAGCACCAGAGATTTTCTGATCCCACTCATTGAGCTCAGGAAGGATAAAACGTTCGGCGTTGGCAAGGGTCTGCTTACGAACATAATCGGGAGGAACAAGGTGCAAGTTCGATTTGCTAATATCAATTGTGTACCCAAACACCTGCGAGTACTTAATCTTAAGCGAGCGAATGCCCGTGCGCTCAATTTCACACCGCTCAAACTCCAGCAGCCATTCCTTCCCCTTGCGGGAAATGGCGCGAAGCTCATCGAGTTCCAGGGAAAAACCGTCCTGAATGATCCCGCCCTCTTTTAAGGCAAGCGGAGGCTCATCTTGAATCGCTCGTGAAATCAATTCAATCAATTCCGGAAAGTTTTGAAGCTGGGAATGAACACTCCCCAAAAGTTGAGACGAAACGGTTTGCAATAATCCCTTAAGCTCGGGGATTCTCTGAAGGAATTGTTTCAAGTTCACGAGGTCCCGTGCATGAGCCACTGAGCAATTAAGGCGGCTCAGGGTTCGTTCCATGTCCCGGATTCCACGTAAAAGAACGCGGATTGGATTGAGAACATCCCAAGATTTCGAAAGCTCTTCGACCGCATTCTGTCGTGCTTGAATCTTCTCAAGATCAATTAAAGGCTGAATCAGCCACTGGTGAAGGGTTCTTGTTCCCATTGAGGTCAGCGTTTGGTCCATCACACTGAGCAGCGTAATCCCGTTTTTTTCCTGACGGAGATTTGCGGCAAGTTCCAGACTCCGCTGAGTCTGGCGGTCCAGAATCATAAATTCATTCTCGTGAATTTCCTGAGGCAGGCGAAGATGTTCGAGTGACGTATGAAGATGATCCCGTAAATAATATAGAACCGCTCCGGCCGCTCCCATCAAAAGCGGATCATGAGAAAACGGAAGCTGACTGACACTGGAGAGTTTGAAAGTTACTTGAAGCAGACGCTTAGCTTCTTGCGCATCAAAAACCCATTCATCATAAGCTGTGATTCCGGTATTGAGATCGGTCTTACAAAACTCAGAAAATTTTTCGCATTGAGCCAGGGCCCGGGGAAGAATCAGTTCGCGAGGATCAAGAACGGAAAGATCCTGAAGAAGTTTATCCTCGATGCTCCGGCGAATCATGAATTCGCCGGTACTCAGTTCAAGATAGGCCAGCGCGTAGTCCCCTCCGTCCCGCGCCAGGGCGAGCATATAATCCGGTTTTGCATTCCGGGACTCGTCTTCGAGATAAGTGGCGGGAGAAATAATCCGGGTGATTTTGCGATCAACAATTCCCTTTCCGGGTTTAGGATCGCTGACCTGCTCACAAATGGCCACTTTGAGATTATGATCCACAAGAATTTTGACATATCCTTGAAAGGCGTGGTACGGAACCCCGCACATAGAAACGCGCCCCGCCTCTCCGGCTTCACGTCCTGTCAAAGTAATATTGAGTATTTCCGAAGCGCGAACTGCATCTTCAAAAAACATTTCATAGAAATCGCCTAGACGGAAAAAAAGGATGGTGTCCGGAGAAATATTTTTTTTGATGGATAGATATTGTTCCATCATGGGACTGAATTTGATTGGTGAAACGGCCTGCTCAGAATTCATGAGAATCTCTCAACGTCAGGAGGAAGCACTCTTCCCCTTGTCACCGGATTTAGGGGCCTCTGATTTCTTGCTTGCGTCGGGTTTTGATGGAGCAGAAGGCTGATCCTTTTTCGCGGCTTCATGATAGCCCTTGGAACGGTAATCGGTTTGGTAAAATCCAGATCCTTTGAAGAGGATTCCTCCCCCACTTCCGATTAAACGTTCAATCTTCCCCTTGCACTTCGGGCACTTCGTCAGGGCCTTAGCGTGAATCGACTGAAACTCTTCAAAAGTACGAGCGCATTTCTTACACTGGTAATCATATGTCGGCATTAACTATTCTCCTGGTAAAGTTGCGCTATTATAGGTTCAAGATAGGTTTGTGGCAAGGAATGAGGAGCAGTGACGCCGCCATTGCAAGCGAACGGAGTGAGATCTACCTTGTGAGATAGGCAATAATCTGAAATCTTCGTTTTGAATCGGGTGTGAGATTCTTCAGGACAAGGTGCACAAAGGGCCCGTAAATCTTGGTGGCCAAAACCCGGGACGATGTTTCTCCGGTTGTCAGCTTGTAAAACGCTGTTGGGATTTCTTTTTTATCCTCATCAACGCCCATACTGCCGAACTCCTGCCACCCATTGGTGGAGAAATCTTTGCTGGCTTCGCCCATTTCCTGAATTTTCTGAATGTCACCCTGAATAGAAAAATAGGCGTCCAACCGGTAGAGAGGAGCTGTTTCATCCGTCATGATCAGGTCAGGGATCACATAAAAGGTTACTTCCCGGTAGTCTCTTACATCCAAAGGATCCGACTCTTAGGTTTTTCCGAAAGAGAGCGTCGTTCCGCTGGTAATTTCCAGGGTGTAGCTCTATCCGTAGCAAGCACCCGGACATGAGGGATGGAGAGATCATCATCGTTGTCCTTTTTGAGAAGATTCTGAATGGGAAGATTCGTCACTTCAACCTCGAGCTTCCACTGTTTTGGGAGGAAGCCCCCAGGTCAACAGTTTAGCTTCAGAGGGATTTCTTTTTTATCAACGTCCCGACGAGCGATCCAAAATAAGCTTTGTAAACATTTGCCTCCAGATTTCGCGAATAGAGTGAATATGTTGGTCTTAGGTGGTCACGCAAACTGTGGAGCAAATGAGAAGATAGAAATTTGACATTACAAAAAAAAAGAGAAGAAATATAACGGAGCCTGGAAAACCTGGGGAGTTTGTCAAATCTAACTTCTTACTTCGATCATCTAACTCCTAGATTTTGGCAGGCGGCTTTCGACGAATTATTTCTTATCCGTCTTCTGAAGAGCGTCTTTAAGCTTGTCCAGGTCAAGACCGCTTTCCCGCAAGAATTGCTGGAGATTAGCTCCCCCGCCGGCGTCGAGCTTGAGACCAAAAAAGTCCTTCGCGTTTTCACCGCTGATAATCCACTTAATATCGGCTTCTTTTGCGATACTTGCCAGGGCCCGGAACTTCTCGATCAGAATTTCTTTTTGGACATCAATCAGCTTCACGTTAAGAGCGACGTCATTGAATTGCTTAAGGGCCTCAGCCAATTTCAAGGTTCCCGCAGCGTCCGCCTCTTTTTTAATCCGGACCACGTCGGCTTCGGCCTGTCCCACAGAAATGATCTGCTTTGCCTGACCTTCGGCCTCGACGGTATATTTGATCTTCTGAGCTTCCGACTGCTGCTCAATTTTCTGCTTCTCAATCTCCGCCTTACCTACCTCAAGCTTTCGAAGCGCTTCCACTTCCTGGTAATTCGCTTCCGCCCTCCGGGTCTGGATCTCTAGATTTTTTTGCTGTTCGGCAATGCCAATGGTCTGCTCTTTCTCAATCTGTCGTTTGCGGGAGACTTCTTCATTCTGTGCTTTGGCAATTTCAGTCTCTTTGGTGGTTTCGGAAATGCGAATCTCCGCATCTCTTTTAATTTCAGCGGCAACTTTTCTTTCAATGTCCTGAATAATCGTGCTGTTTTCATAATCCTTAATGTGCTTCAGCTCCAGATTCACAAGCTCAATACCCCATTTGGGAAAAACGCTTTCTACTTCGTGGGTAATGGCTGTGCTGAGGGCCTGACGGTTCATATAAATATCCAGAATGGACTGCTTGGTCACCACGGTTCTCCCGATACTTTCCATGATCGAACGAAAATCCTCGGAGAGTTTCACAAAATCAAATCCCATTTCTCTTTCCACGTGGCTAAGCAAAAGACGCTCAGAGGCAAGCTCCAGGTCCTTGATGTTAACGAAGCAGACAATATCGCAGACAAACTTGGCCATATTTTTATCATTCAATTTTATATTATCTACGGGAATGGTCAGGTTCGAGAGCGGGAGCCGGTTGAGGCGGGTGATAAACGGAATATACCAATAAGCGGATCTTCCGCCGCGATGCGAAAAAATATCTTTTTTATTTCGAAGAATTCTTATATGGGCTTCGTTGGGCGGAATAACTCGATAAAGCCCCAGCATTCCCCCAAGAATATGGCGTAAGAAAAAAAGCAGCAAACCCACCGCGGCAAAAAAAGCTACAATCACCATAAGCGGAAAACTCATCGTATACTCCTCGTTGGAAGCGCAAGAGACTAGTTGATGTGCGGAGTATAGCAAAGCCCGCATTCCTTTTCAATGAAGACACTTCTGCGGAGAGAAGCAATGGCTACAATTTTTTAGGAAAAAGAGATTCGAAGGCAGGGTCGCCGAAGTGCTCCTCAAGGTCCTTGTCTTTGCGCATATGCTTAAAGTCGTGGTAGCCGAGCTGGACTGCTTTTTTCAGGGTCTTTAAGGATTCTTTCTTTTTCCCCACCAGAGCATAACTGCAGCCCAGATTGTAGAAAACAACCGGGTCTTTCTTGCAAAGCGAGGCGAGCCGTTTATCAATCTCGAGACCTTTCTCAAAAAGACCTTTGCGAGTATACGCCTCAGCCAGGGGCATCAAGACTTCGATATAAGCCGGCCGCTCGCGAAGAACATTTTCATAAAATTTGATTTCAAAATCTAAATGATTTTTATCCATGTTTTTGCTTTTTCTCCGTTATGCGAATGATAAGGCCCTGGATCAAATTCGAATCAAGATTTCTAGTGTTTCGGACAATTCCGCCCAATTCTTCATTCATTTCTTCGAAGGCAAGCGACCAAATCGGTGTTGAGAGCGCTCTTTCCTCGGGCGTAAACATTTCTGCCAAATACGCTTCCTTCATCTCGATATTTAGCAAATACTTGAGGCCCTGGACCCGCCACCCTTTTTCGAGAAATTCCATCACCTCGGTCATCGTGAGCGGTTTAAATTGAATTTTCTTTTTCAGAACATACCACGCAAAGGTTTGTGCGAGTAAAACAAACAGAGTGATTTTGCGCTCACTTTGTTCCTGAATGGACTTGGAAATCATGATCATCGCCCCGGGAAGTTTCTTTTGGATGACGTCATGAATCAGGAAAAGCTGGTCGAGACCGCGTTTGGCCCGAGCCAAGTCTTCCCGAGAGACGAAATCCCGGCAGAGAAATTCCTGCTTCGGGTCGGGTTCATAAAATTCAGGGATGGCTTTCAAAAGCCCGCGAAGCATAAGATCGTAAGGGGGATCCAAAAAGCCGAGACATTCTTCCTTGGTTCCGCCCCAGTACGTGCGAACTAACTGGAATGCCGAAGTTCTCAAATGATGGAGTTCACCGGACGCAAGCCGGAAAATCGTTTCAAGCCAATGTTCTTTTAGAATTTTCGCTGCGGCCAAAATATCTTTATCGCACAAGATCTCCAGACCAAGATTCACAAAACGCCTGGCTCGTTCAATGCCCTGCTTGACCCGCTCCTCGGACGAGAAATCAATTCCATCGCAGGCAATCACCTTGTTCGCCAGCCAAGCAAGTTCTTCCCGGACTTCGTTAAAAGCGTATTCGTTGTCTTTGGCCAGCAAGACCAGCACCTCATCCAAAAATAATCGGTCTTTACTCCAGAGAGCAATATAATTGGGGGCATGCCGATTGGTTTCTTCTTCGGTAAAAGCCGAGGCGGAGTCCTGCGCTTTGAATTTCTTGGGATACTGATGAAATTCTTCGCGAGTCATGGGACTATAAATCATCCGAGCAGACTCCGGAGAAGGAAATCCTCGTTCGGAAAGCCGGCGGTCACGGCTGGCATAAGCTTCTTCTTCCAGCTGATCGTCGACTTCGGCCAGGATTCCTTCGAGGATTCCGATATAACGGCCCCGGTGATTTTCAAAAAGGATCTCAAAAGCCCGGCGAACGGATTCCAGATTTTCTTCCCGTACGGCAATAAAATAGTTGTCATCTAACGTGAAGTAAGGAATGTCTCCCAAAATTTCATCCGTAGCGTACTCACGTTCCGCCTTGATGACTTGAAGGATCATCTTGAATCCCGCGACCACCAGCTCATAATCACCAAAGACCAGCCACTGAAGAAGCTTCATATCATCGGCCAAGGTCAGGATTTCAAGCCAGCTCATAAAGCCCTTGATATTAAGGCGGTCCTTGGACCAGCATTCGATGTCAGAATAAAAACAGAGCTGGGGAAGATCAGCGAAACGAATAATTTCGCTTCGCTCCTCGCTATCCATTTCTTTGGCAATCAGGAAAAATTCTTCCTGGGAAAGTCCACGCACGAGCCCCAACGGTTCATGAGCCCGAATAAGCAGCTCTGCCTTTTCTTTAATCGGGCTTTGGCGGAACACTTCTGCCTGCTTTTCCGGGTCTAACGATTCAAATTGTTCAAAATTAATCATGGTTTCACAGGGCTATACTATTTTTCAATCGTAATCTTGCGTTCGGTGTCCCGCAGGATTTCAAGATGGACTCTGTAAGTGCTCTTGGGAAAATAACGGATTCCCTTTTCCGCCCACTCCACGCAGCAAATCGCTTTGGGATCACTGACAAAATCTTCAAACCCAATCGCTTCAAGCTCTTTATCCTCTTCAAGACGGTAAAGATCAAAATGATACAAAGGAATACGGGTCGGGTAAACATGCATCAACACAAAGGTCGGGCTTTTCACCTCATCCGCGTGAGCAAGTCCAAGACCTAGAGCGAGCCCCTTTACAAAAACCGTTTTCCCGCTTCCCAGAGTTCCCTGAAGCGCCACTGCGTCCCCGCCCTTCAGAATTTGGCTAAAGGACTGCGCAAGTCCCAGAGTTTCATCCACATCGCCGCAAACCATAATCAGTTTGGACTTAGCTCCTGAGCGCGCCCATGCCTGCAGTTCCTGCACTTGGAGATTCGCTTCAAAATCAGAGTTCATGAAAAATGCGTATACCCTTTTTGGGAAAGACGAAGGTTAAGGATTTTTGGAGTACCTTTTTTAATTTCTCCCACCCAGGAAAGCCGGACCTTTGGAAAGCGTTTTTTCCATAACCGGTCGAGCTTTTCCTTTTCGCGGCGCGGAAGCGTAAAAAGAAGCTCGAAATCTTCTCCGTCGCTTAAAGCGCGTTGCAAAGACCTCGAGGCATCACGGGAAACAGGGATTTTCTCCAGATTAATTTCACAGGAAACGCTTGAGGCTTTGAGGATATGTTCCAGGTCCTGTGTAAACCCGTCTGAAATATCAATCATCGCGGTCAGATGAAAGTTACGGACCAAAAATTCGCTTTCCTTCAGCCTAGGGCTAAACTCAAGATGATGACGTAAAATCGATCCTCCCAAAGATCCTGTCACCGCAATCAAATCTCCGGGTCTTGCTCCTGCACGTGTGATCACTTTCTTTGCGTACGGAATTCCAAGCGCTGTGATGGATACAAAAACCTGGTCAGCCTTGGAGAGATCTCCTCCGAGGCACTTAATTCCATATTCGTTTGATAGCCGGAGCAGACCTTGATACATTTTCGCAACCCACTTCGAATCCACTTTCGGCGAAAGTCCAAGTGACACGAGATACCCCAACGGTTTCGCTCCCATGGCCGCGAGGTCGCTCAGATTAACTGCCAGGGCTTTGTGTCCGATTTGCTGAGGCTTGGCCTGAGATAAACGAAAATCCACATCCTCAACAATGACATCCGTGGTGCAGACCAGCGAAGAAGATGGAAGTTTCAAAACATCCGCGTCATCTCCGATCCCCAGCTCGCCCTGAAGCTTTCTCGGGATTTGACGTTTGAAGTTTCGAATAAGATCCCATTCATTCATTTCAGGATCCTCCGTGCGGAGCAAGGATCACTTGTTTGAGGAGAAAAAAGTAACTGATAAAAATGGCGTTGTGAGTAATGTGAAGGACCATAGGCGCGACAAGCGACTGGCGAAGCTCATAAAGATAAGTCAGCACAAGACCCAGCACAAAAATCGGCCAAAACGCAAACAGGCTTCCGTGAATCGCAGCAAAAATCGAAGCGGTTACAACCATGCCAATCGATTTTCCAAAGCAATGCTTAAACACGGGATAACAAAATCCTCGAAAAAAAATCTCTTCCAGCATCGGCGCTAATACCACGGCAATCAATAGCGTGTAGATAAGAAACTGCCTGGACCCTGTTTCATCCAAGAACATATAGACCAGCGGGTGCGGGTCTGGTTCACTGCCGAAGCTCTTCGAGACCAGGGAGACCAGCGTCAAGACCACGGCAAAAAGCGGAATAATGGCTAAGTATCCCATCCAACCGATTAGGACTTCCGAGAAAAAGCTTTTAGACGGGAGGCGGAATCCCAGACTTTGAAACGAACCTCCCTGCTTGCGGATAAAATGCATCATGAAGTAAACACAGAAGAGATTGGAAAGAATCGTATGCGTGAGGATCAAAAAATGATCCGAAAGACCGGGAAAAAGAAAACGTTTCGCGGCTCCGAGAATGATCGTCAGAACAAAGCTCGTGAGAAGAAACAAAAGAATGGCTTTAAACAGAATTCCCGGAATCCAGCGCATGGAATCCGCCTGCGGTTCCACTTTGATCTTTTCCCGAAGCTCCGGTTTAAAAAGGTAACGGTATTGAATCCAGACTCCCAAGACCAGTCCCGCAAAAATGAAGGAAGAACCTGCTTGCAGGGAGAAAGCCATCTTAGGATTTTCCCTCAAAAATTTCTGGAGAGATTTCGGATCTTTTACCTTTTGCTCAAAACTGTCCTCGGCCTGTTCAAAACGTTTGAGCGATGCCTTGTCTTCTCGGTCATCTTTCTGATTGTGAGACATCCAGGCCACGTAGGAATATATCCCGAGCACAAGGACAAAAAGAATCGAATAGAATTTTTCCCGGCGGATGAGATCCAAAAGAGGTTTTAACATAAACCGAACAGACGGATCGCATTCCGTGTCGTCTGTTCGCAAAGCTCTTCAAGAGGAACCACGCGCGTCTTGGCGGCCATTTCAGCCGTGTGTACGAGATAAGAGGATTCATTGCGTTTGCCGCGAAACGATTCCGGAGGAAGAAAGGGCGCGTCGGTTTCCAAGAGAAGAGATTCTTTGGGGCAGGTGCGGCAGGCTTCGCGGAGCACGTCATTTTTCTTATACGTCAACGGCCCTGCAAAAGAAATATGAAATCCCAAATCCAGAAAGCGGAACATGGTTTCCTTGTCCGATGAAAAGCAGTGCATAACTCCCTGAAAAGCGCCCTGGCGAAAGTGTTTAAGGACCTCCGCCATTTTTGCGTAGGCGTCGCGGCAATGAATCACGAGCGGCTTTCCTGTGTCCACGTGCATCTGGAGAAAGCGCTCAAAGATTTTAATCTGTATGTCTTCGGGGGAAAGGTTGCGGAAGAAATCGAGTCCTACTTCTCCAATCGCTACCATTCTCTTTTCATCGATAAGCTTGCGAATCGCCTTAAGTTCATCTTCAGACGCGTCTTTGGCATCGTGTGGATGAACTCCCGCGGTCGCGAAAAATTCAGGACGGCGTTTGGCCAATTCCAGGGATTTTTCGGAAGTCTCCAGATTGGTTCCCACATTCACAAAATAACGCACCCCCGCTTCCTGAGCATGGTGAATCACCTCGTCTCGGTCCGAATCATAATCCGGAAAATGAAAATGCACGTGCGTATCAACCAGTTCAATCATAGTCTAGGATCCTTAGGCCGGCGAACTTTGAGGTTTTTCTTCTTCGAGCTTTGGAAAAAGAATTTCTCCGCGGGTCAATTTGATTCCGGTTTGCAGAAACGGCTTGGTAAAGGAAGCTTTGTCAAACGAGGCGCCCGCGTCCTGCCTTCCTAGACGTTCGGAAATTTTTCCAGCCGTGTCCGGTAAAAAGGGCAGAAGAACCACGGCGACGTGAGCGACGGCTTCGGCCAAAACTGCAAGAACCTGTGCTAATTCATCGCGGCTGGCAGGACTCTTGGCAAGCACCCAGGGTTTGTTTTCTTCAACAAATTGATTCGCCTGTTTGACCACCGCAAAAATTGCCGAAAGCGCCTGACGGGGATCCCATTGTTTCATGGCTTCACAAACCAAATCCCAAAGCCCGAGTGAATTCTGGTAGAGCGGATGAAGAACCGACGCCGATGCCAGAGCGGGCATCTCTCCTTGAAAGTATTTATCCATCATCGATGCCATACGAAACCACAAATTTCCAAGGTCATTGGCAAGGTCGGTCGTATAACGCTCTCGGAAAAGAATCTCCGAAAAAGCTCCGTCATAACCCAGCGTTACTTCCTTTAAAAGGAAGTAACGGAAGGCATCCACACCATATTTTTGAACCAGCTCAGTCGGTTCGACAATATTGCCCAGTGATTTGGAAACCTTGGCGCCCTGCATGGTCCACCAACCGTGAGCGACTACCGTTTTCGGCAATGGAAGATCCAAGGCTCGCAGCATGATCGGCCAATAAACCGTGTGCTGACGAAGAATATCCTTCCCCACAAAGTGAATATCTGCCGGCCAGAGACTTGTGAAATATTCCGGCTTCTCACCGTAACCAATGGCACTGATATAATTGATCAGGGCATCAAACCAGACATAGACCACATGTTCATTAGAGGTCGGATAATCTATGCCCCACCCAAGTCGAGCTCGCGGACGGCTGATGCATAGATCCTCAAGCTGTTCCTTCAAAAATCCAAGGATCTCGTTGCGTCTGATTTCTGGACAAATAAACTCCGGGTGAGCGTGAATATAGGCAATCAGCCATTCTTGATATTTGGAAAGTCTGAAGAAATAATTATCCTCACTTAAGCGTTGAACATCGCGGCTGCAATCCGGGCACTTCCCTTCCTCAAGCTGTAACTCGGTCCAGAAGGATTCACACGGCGTACAGTACCATCCTTCATACGTAGCCTTGTAAATATCCCCTTTTGTTTCTAGATCGGTCAAGACCTTCGCCACAATTCGTTTGTGACGATCTTCGGTGGTGCGGATAAAATCATCGTAGCAGATATCCAAAAGTTTCCAGAGGCTTTTGAAATGAGGCACCATTTGATCGACAAAATCTTTGGGATTTAAATTCTTCTCCCGCGCAATTTTTTCAATCTTCGTCCCGTGCTCATCGGTGCCGGTAAGAAGCAAGGCCTTTTCACCCGTGAACTTGTAAAAACGCGCGAACGTGTCCGCGATCACATTCGTGTACGCATGTCCTATATGCGGTTTGGCATTGACATAATAAAGCGGGGTCGTGAGATATTTTGTTTTTGTCATATCATCCTAAATTTTATCATTGCGAATGTGTCGTTAATTCCCTAACGGGGCGAAGCGTTCAAGCAATGTTCCAAGCCTCGTCAGGGCAAGTTTCTGATTCACGTTCTGATCCAAAGCGTCCTTAGTTTCAAAAACTTTGTCCACAGCCCGAAGAAGAGATACCGAAGAATCCTCCTCAAGCTGAAGCCTCAAAGTATAAGCTAATTCATCCAGATGAGACAAAATCTCCTGGCGCGTCTTATCCTGAAGTGCGTCCAGCAGATTGACCCAGGAACGAGATTTTTTTAAATCCCATGGCTGCATGTCAGCCGCTTCCCGTCCGCTGGGACGGAACCGCAGCTCAAAACAGCGCGACTGAATCGTTTCAATCATATTGGAACGGTTCTCGGTCATCAAAATAAAAATGGAGTGCGCTGGCGGCTCTTCCAGAGTTTTCAGAAACGCATTGGACGCGTCCATCGTCAGTCGGTCAGCAGCCGGAACAAGAAACACTTTCCACTTTGCCTCAAAAGGTTTTAAGGATGCGAGGTGGATTTGATTCCGCACTTCTTCAATTTTTATGGACTTAGCCTTGAGGTCTGCGCCCACAATGTGAAGATCTGGGTGAGAATCCTCTTTAGCCTTCAGGCAGCTTGAGCATTCACAATGCTCAAAACCATTTCCGGACGGACATAAAAGAGCACTTGCAAAGGACCGGGCTACCTCTTCCTTGGCACTGCCTTTGTCTCCGGTAAAAAGATAGGCGTGGGAAAGGCGGTCCTGTTTGAGATGCGCGGTCAAAATGCGAAGCACAAATTCCTGTTTATTTTTCCAATTTAAAGACACGGTCTAATCCTTTTCTTAGATTTGCGGCAACTTCTTCCCGCGACTTGCTTGAATCCAGAACCATAAACCGTTTTGGATTCTGTTTAGCCAGCTTCAAGAATCCCTTTTGAACCCGGCGGTGAAAGATCAGAGACTCACGTTCCATACGGTCGTGACGGCCCCCGCGTTTCATGCCAAGTCCTGGATCAATATTAAGAAGCACGGTCAAATTCGGAATCAGTTTACCTCGAACAATCATGGCGCTGACATTTTTAATTGTTGCCTGATTAAAGCCTCGGCCGAATCCTTGGTATGCCAGCGTTGAATCTTCGTATCGGTCGCAGATCACGACCATTCCCTTTTTTATAGCTGGGAGAATCTGCTCGCGGACAATCTGGGCTCGCGCCGCTAAATAAAGCAGGAGCTCGGTCTCCTGGGTCATCTCCGTGAAATCCTTATTGAGAATGACTTCGCGAATAGCTTCTCCAATACGCGTTCCTCCCGGTTCCCGAAGCACCTGGACTTTATAACCTTTAGCCGTGAGATAATCCGCCGCAACCTTAATCTGCGTCGACTTCCCGCTTCCTTCCGTCCCTTCAAACGTCATAAAAAATGATTTTTTCATATTTTTCAAATCCTTGGTTTTAACGCTGATGGTTCTCCGGGACGCCCATCCTTAACCGACCACCCCAAATCTTCTATCTTCCGTCTCAAATCGTCTGATAATTTCTGGAGATCCTTATCCGTCTTAAAATTAGGATATTTACGGATGGAAGATCGATGCTCATGACACTGCAAAACCTCAATTGGAATATCCTTTTTATGCGTAACTCCTAAACCGAAGATCATTTCGAGCACTTCAAAAAATTCCAATGCTTTTACCAAGCTCTCTTGCATGAAAAGCTTATTGGATATTCCGTAATTAATATTCCTTACTTCGTCGAATATTGCAGCTAAAGCTACAGAAACATTCAGATTATTTGACAAGGCTTTCTCGATTATGTTTAGTTCGTCGTTCGTATTTTTTAAAAATTGATCGTAGTTATGATCAGCAACTTTTTTGGGTTCAACTTCATAACCTATATCAATTCTCTGCAGATTCAAAAGGTCCGAGTAACAATTCCTCAATAATTCAACAACGCCTTTTGCTTCCTCCAATCCTTCCAGAGTAAAATTGAGGGGCGTTTGATAATGAATTGAAAGAAGCGCATACCGAATCGCCATTGGGTCATAGCCTTTGGCGAGGAGATCCCGGAGCGTATAAAAATTACCTTTGGATTTGGACATTTTTTCGCCGTTCACAAGAAGAAATTTGCAGTGCATCCAATACTTCACAAACGGCTTGCCGGTCACAGCTTCCGACTGAGCAATCTCGTTTTCGTGGTGAGGAAAAATAAGATCCTCCCCGCCCGCGTGAAGGTCAAAGCTTTCGCCGAGATATTTCATGCTCATGGCTGAACATTCAATATGCCAGCCTGGGCGTCCCTTGCCCCACGGAGACTCCCAGCTTGGCTCGCCCTCTTTGGATTTTTTCCAGAGCACAAAGTCCGCACCTTCTTCCTTGTCGTATTCATCGACATCTACACGAGCTCCTTCTTTGTTCATGGAAAGATTTTTCTTGGAAAGTTTCCCGTAATTCTGGAACTTGGAAACGCGATAGTAAACCGAACCTTCACTCTCATACGCGATTCCTTTTTGAATCAGGGACTTGATCAAAGTCAGCATCGACTCGATTTCGTCCGTTGCGCGCGGCTGTTTGGTCGGCGGAAGGCAATTGAGCATCTTCATATCATCCTGGAAAGCCTTCGTATACTTCTCCGTAAATTCCGAGAGCGTCTTTCCTTCACGGTTAGCTCCCGCAATGGTTTTGTCATCCACGTCCGTAATATTCATGACATGTTCGACTTTGTATTTCTTGTATTCCAGAAAACGCCGCAGTAGATCCTCAAACACAAATGCCCGGAAGTTTCCGATATGCGCGTAGTCATAGACCGTGGGTCCGCAGGTGTACAGCCGGACTTCTCCCGGGTTCAATGGTTCGAAGGGTTCTGACCTTCCTGAGAGGGTATTGTAGAATTGGATCATAATGCTAATTATTAATATTAAATTTTATTATATTTTATATTGACAAGGTTTGAATCTAATGCTAAATTACTTCTCATGAATAATTTCCGTGATGAAGATAAACCCTTTTCTGGTACACACGTCGGAGCCCTCATTGAATCTTTCCGCAATGATATGTCGATCATGGCAGAACAGCTGGACACCGTCAGTTCAGACGTTGCCATTCTGAAAGAAGATGTCAAAGAACTTAAGACCGATATGAGAACCGTAAAAGATGTTCTTCGAGTATTCATCCCCGAAATCAATGCCCGCATTACCGCTCTCGAAATAAAAACCGGTATCTAACTTTTCTGAGCCTGCTCAAGCCGCTTCTTAACTTTTTCCATCCCCAAAACAGGAAAAATTCTTTTCAGTTCAGGACCATTTAATTTTCCGGTAAGGGCCATGCGAAGCGGATGAAAGAGATCCTTTCCCTTCACTTTGACCTTGGGTTTGATGCCGTCAATAAAGGCCTGGTAATCGAGCGCTGGCTGCGCCGCTTGAACCGTCAAAACCTCAAGCGCCGCCTGGACCACTTCGCGACCCTCGGGCGTCTGAAGACAATGAATCTCTTCATAGGGAAACTCATCGTTCAATACCTCAAGACGGCTCGGAAGCTGATCAAAGCGCTGAATATTGTCTTTAAAAATCGGTAGGATGCCGTGCACTTTGTCTTCATCCTTGGTCAAGAGCCCCTGGATTTTTAAATACGTCATCGCATAACGGCAGAAATCCTGATCGGAAAGCAGACGCAGGTGTTCCCCGTTTACCCAGTTGAGTTTATCCTGATCAAAATTGGAAGATGATTTACTTACCTTCATTAAATCAAATTCGTGAATCAGCTCATCCCATTTCAGGATTTCATGACCTTCCGGAGGAGCCCAGCCCAACAGTGAAATATAATTACAAAGCGCGTAGGGTAAATAGCCAGCCTTGCGGAATTCACGAACCGACACCGAAGACAAGCGCTTGGAGAGCGGCTCCCCGCCCGGGCCGTGGACAAGGGATAAGTGACCATACTGAGGCGTAGGAAATCCGAGCGCTCTCTGCAACAAAATATGTTTGGGAGTATTGGAGAGATGATCCTCGCCGCGGATAATATGAGTGATTTTCATGAACGCGTCGTCCACCACCACGGCCATGTGAAAGGTCGGCATACCGTCCGCGCGCTGAATCACAAAATCCCCGACCATTTCATCCAGATTAAACGAGACATCGCCGCGCACAAGATCATGAAGACTCAGCTCTGGATGTTCAATCTTGAAACGAACCGTGGGCTTGACGCCGCGGGTTTTTCGCTCCTCAATTTCCTTTTGCGTGAAATTTCTGCCGCGGTTGTCAAAATGCGGCGGACGGCGTTCAAGCTTTGCGAGATGTTTCATCTCCTCAACTTCCTGTTCCGTCACGTAGCAGTAATAGGCCTTCCCTTCATCCAGAAGCTTCTGGATATGCGTCCGGTAAATCTCAAGGCGTTCGGACTGAAGATAAGGACCGTACGGGCCGTCGACTTCCGGGCCTTCATCCCAACGGAGTCCCATCCAGAGCAGATCCTCTTTCTGAGATTCCAGATATTCCTTCCGGGAACGTTCCTTGTCCGTATCTTCCACACGAAGAATAAATTTTCCGCCATTGGCTTTAGCAAAAAGATAATTAAAAAGTGCGGTGCGCACATTGCCCAAATGAAGATAACCTGTCGGAGACGGTGCAAAGCGAACACGAATCATAGCGAACTCCTTTGAAGCGTAACCAGCGCATCCGCAGAGACTGCTTCTCCCCGACCGATTGCGTCAAGACCTTCCCTAGTTTTTGCTTTGATAGATACCTGATCTTCCCTAAGACCGGCGAGTGCGGCGATTTTCTTTTGAATCCTCTTCTTATAGGCACCCAGCCGAGGACGCTCCAGATGGATCACCGTATCAATATGAGTCACAGACCAACCCTTAGCTTTGGCCTTTTCAAGGACAAAGGCCAAGATTTTAGAGCTATCGATATTTTTGAACTTTGGATTCTTATCCGAAAACCATTCGCCAATATCCCCTTCGCCAATCGCTCCTAATACTCCGTCCGCGATCGCATGGAGAAGAGCATCGCCGTCCGAATGACCTTGAGCACCCAGTGAATGAGGAATCCGGACACCACCCAATATCAATTTCCTTTTCGGAACAAGACGATGGAGATCTTTCCCCATCCCCGTTCTTTGAAAATCAGATTGTTTCAAGCGCAGATATCCTTGCGCGAGCTCAAGATCCTGAATTGTCGTGATTTTTGGATTCCAGCTCTTCGATTCAAGCACGGTCACTTGCCCCCCGACTGATTCGATAAGTTGGGCCTCATCCGTCGCCTCAAAGGCGCTAATATTCTTTTGATAAGCCCGCTCAAAAATGGCGCGGCTCACAAGCTGGGGAGTTTCAGCTTCCCATAAATTACTACGATCGATTGTTTCAATAATCGTTCCAGAATCCCCAACCCGTTTAAGCGTCGGAACCACTTTGCGCGCGAGAATAACCCCATCAAATCCCAATCCTACGGCATCAAACATTTTGTGAATCAGCTCTGGATTTACAAATGGCCGCGCTCCGTCATGAACCATTACCCAAGGATATCGAGGATTCGATGCCTTCAATCCCTGAAAGACAGAATGGCCTCTGGAAGTCCCCCCCGCGACAACTTTAATTTTCTTCCAATCTTGCTCCCGAATCCACTTTCTAAAAAATGGTATCGAAATCGGGGGAACTGTAAGAATGATTTCCTTAATCGATTTTATTTTTGTAAATACCGCAAGGCTCGATGCGAGAATAGGTTTCCCGCCAAGTTCAAAGAAAAGTTTCGATCGGATCGTGGAAGCCGAAGCGCGCGCTGAAGATTTAGGAGGACATCCGTCAAAAAAACGTGAACTTTGTCCTCCGGCGGCAATGATAAGGCTCACTTCCATAGCTCAACCTTAGGACGGACGAGCACCGGAGCTCATGGGATTCCTGGGTGGCTCCTGGCGAAAGCTCCGTTCATCGATTATATCAGCCTCATTGGAACGCATGGGCTTGCGATCTGGGCGTTCCGGCTCATCACTCATACGGGCAAAAATCATTCTTCCCGCCTGGGTTTGCAGAACACTGGTAATCGTCACATTCATCGTCTGGCCAAGGCGACGGCGTCCATTATCCACCACCACCATCGTTCCATCATCCAGATAGGCAATCCCTTGGTCATGTTCTTTACCCTCTTTGAGAATCTTGACGGTCATAATTTCACCCGGCATCACCACGGGCTTCAAGGCATTCGCCAGCTCGTTGATATTAAGAACTTTCACCCCTTGAATTTCAGCAACCTTATTTAAATTAAAATCATTGGTGAAAACTTTGCCGCCAATCACCTGCGCCATTTTCACGAGTTTCGCATCGACTGTATTAAATTCCGGAAAATCCATTTCATGAATCTTGACCTGCATATTAGGATTGCTTTTAATCTTGTTGAGAACATCCAATCCCCGGCGTCCACGACTGCGCTTCATAGGATCCGACGAATCAGAAATTAACTGGAGTTCCTTAAGCACAAAGCGCGGCAAAATAAATTTTCCAGACATGAAGTGAGTTTTGCAAATATCCGAAATTCGACCATCGATAATAACGCTCGTGTCCAGAAGGATTAATTCTTCCTGCGGCCCTTTAGTGTCCAGAGTCACGAACGGAATCATGAGCGTAAACTCATCCTGCCCCCGCAGAACAGTGATCACACCGAGGTAGGAAAAAATAATTGCACTGGCAAGTCCAAGCTGTTGGATACTGTCGGGAGTCATATGAACGTATCCGACAACGGTCATGACAAGCCGGTGAACCAATAGACCAAGACCTGCACCGACAAGAATGGAGAGGATATTGCGGACAGTAAACTTCTTAAAAAAGATATCGAGTGAAATAACCAAAACGCCCAGTATCAGCCCCACTCCGGCACCCATCCACTCGGGATGAGTCAATTGGTCGGTAGGAATCCATGGCATAGGCATATAGTAACCAAAAAGCGAGCAGCCCAAAATAAACAAAAGACGAATGATTAAAATCATAACATTGACTCCTTCGTTCAAAAAAATGAAAATTAAATAGAGTGAAACTTAATAGCACGAAACAGACTCCCGATTTACCCTTTTTTGAAGAGCCGCCAGGGATGCGTTTTAATATCCGACACAAAAGATCGCATATCCTGATACAGCTCATCCTTCTTTAACAACGCCCCAACCGTTCCCTCACCCTGCTTCACATGATCAAGGATTTCCTTGAGAGATTCAGTGGCCTTATCCAGATTCGCGATCGTCTGACCTAGATTTCCTTCCTTCCCATTCAGCGCCTGCTGAAGCGAATCCGTAATTTTGCCAAGATTAACGATGATCTGCTTAACGGTTTTGCCACTCTCCTTATCCGAAAGAATGTTTTTAAATGTCGTCGTCATCGCTTCAATATTTTCGGCGATTTTTTGAGCCCTCTCAATAAAAGCCTCAATGGGAACCAGGTTTTCTCCTTCCAAAGTAACCCCGTCCTCTAACAACGGTGAATTACCAGGTTCGGGAGTAATTTCAATGTGCGGTTCACTTAGAACGTGGGTCCCTTGAATCTTGAATTTGTAATTTTTTCGGATTTCCACACCTTTTTCGATGAAAAGCTTGATCTTGACCCGTGTCTTCTGACTGGTCGTATCATAAAGAAGATCTACTTGATTGACTTCACCTATCCGCACTCCCGCCAAACGAATCGGGGCACCTTTATCCAAAATACTTACGTAGTCATACATCACATTCACGGAATAGCCTGGGCGAAACAAATAAACACCACTAATAAAGAACACAACCAAGGACAGGAGAATAAACCCAATAATGACAAAAAAACCTACAATCGTTTGATCTGGTGATTTACGGTTGCTCATAACGTGATTTACCTTTGCTCCTTATCAGTGATAGGCCCATGCGCAGAGCCTGTAATAAATTGCGCAATCGTGGGATTCTTCGTATTCTTGATTTCATCCGGTGTTCCCACTCCAATAATGACTCCATCATATAGCATTGCGATGCGGTTAGCTACCTTGTAGGCACTTTTCATGTCATGAGTTACCACAATGGACGTAACTTTGAGTTTCTCCTGCATCCTCAAAATAAGCTCGTTAATAACATCCGCATTGATGGGATCGAGCCCCGTGGTGGGTTCATCGTAAAGAATAATCTTTGGTTCGTTGCAAATCGCCCGCGCAAGACCTACTCGTTTTTGCATCCCTCCCGAAAGCGACGCAGGCATTAGGTGTTCCACACCATAAAGCCCAACCATCGCCAACTTCTCACGAACCTTTTCCTCAATGGTTTTATCCGGAAGCTGAGTATGTTCATAAAGTGAAAACCCAACATTCTCTCTCACGGTCAAAGAGTCAAAGAGCGCGGCTCCCTGAAACAGCATTCCAAGCCTTAAGCGAAATTGCTCCTGTTCTTTGGAAGTCAGCATGTGGACATCCACACTATCAATCAAAATCTGCCCTTCATCAGGTTCAATAGTTCCGACAATATGCTTGAGCAAAACACTCTTGCCACAGCCAGAACGACCAATAATCACCAAGGTTTCACCGTCTTTGATGGTGAGATCCACTCCCTGGAGGACATGGTTTTTTCCGAAAAATTTGTGAACTTTTTTAATTTCAATCATCAAAAGAAATAGAAAATCGCAGTGAAAAAGGCATCTGAGGCAATAATCAAAACCAAGGCTGTCACCACGGCAATTGTGGTTGAACGCCCAACACCCTCAGCACCCCCTTGGGTTTTAAATCCAAAATAGCACCCGACAATCGAAATAATTCCTCCGAAAAAAAAGGCCTTAATCAACCCGGTCATTACGTCCTTGAGCATCATTGAATTAATACTGCGCTTAATATACTGATGCGAGCTTATCCCAAGTTTGAAGACTGAAATGATGTAACCGCCAAAAATCCCTATGATATCAGCATAAATTGTGAGGACAAAAAGCATAAAAAAAGCAGCGACAAAGCGCGGGATCACCAAATAACGGACTGGATCCACAGCCAGTGCCTTTAAGGCATCGATTTGTTCCGTAACCTTCATCGTTCCAATTTCTGCAGCGATCGAAGCGCCTACCCTGCCTGCAATCACCATCGCTGTCAAAACAGGGCCAAGTTCACGCACGGTGGAAAGGGAGACCAGATCGGCCGTAAATTGCTCAGCAGCAAATAGCCTGAGCTGGTAGGCGGATTGAAGTGAAAGAACCATCCCAGTAAATAGTGCCGTCAAGAAAACTAGCGGAAGAGACATGACGCCGATCTTATTCATTTGGTTCAACGTCGAACTCCAACGTAGTTTCGTTGTTGCGATGGTACGGATGGTTTGAATAAGAAGCAGTGAGATTCCGCCGGCATGAAAGGCAAGCAGGAGAAAAAATTCACCCAGTTTTGCCAACCAGTGTTCAATAGAGGCAAGCCGTCGTAGAGACTTAAATCGCCTTTCAGTCGATGCCATATTTTGTCAATCCTTATGAATCATGTTACATGCCGCTCTGAGCGCAGCCTCATTTTTAAGCTGGAGCAAAGGATCACATGAATCAGATTCTTTCGATTCGCTCTGGCTAAGTGCACTTAGTAAAATAGGTTAGGAATGCTCTCAGTTAAATCAAAATTTAATCTTCGGACCAACGCCAAAAAAACTCTCGTCCTTAGGCTCTTTTCGTTTTGAGTCCTGAGAAGCATCCCGGTCACCACCAGACGCTATTTTAATCGCAAGTGCAGGTAAAGACGAGTTTTTATTTTGAATATCGGTATCCTCTGACTGATTAGGATTAAATTCAGATTCCTTCCAAGCCGTCCATCGATCCGGCGCTTGGACTAGGATGCCATTAAATATATTAGGGAGTGAAAAATCGATACTGCCTTTCAAGTTAAACCGATTTCTCCCCTTAAAAGCCTTAGAATCATTCAAGACGAGCACAGGCGGAACTCCTGAAAACTGGATGTAGGCCCGATCATAAGTTAAATCGCCTGTACGCCCGTCATGCACCGTAAATTGACCCAAACATTCTGGTTTGAGAAGATTCCCTTCGATTTTAAGTTTGCCGTCCAAAACTCCGCTGACGCTATGCGAAAGAGGTTTCGTTGCGAGACGATTAATCTTCCCCATATCGAAGTCGTGAATTTGAACTGCCATATTCCCGGACCAATCATGATGAGAAACCGTGATTTCCCCACTGGCTTGAAAATGATCTCCCCAAGAAGCCTCAAAGTGATCCAGCCCCGTAGCGCTAAGGGAAAACTGACTTTTAAAATCTCGAAGCGGCATGTATTCAAGCACCAGATTATCCGAAATAAAACTCCCCTTCAACGATGAGAGCTTAGGGTCTCCTGCGTAGAAAATGGGTTCGAGCTTCATCCTGCCGTGGATAATGCAATCCAGATCTAGAAATCTGTAATGATCCAGCTGAAGACTTAAATCCACAAGGGAGCGCTGGTAATCGACAGATAAACTAAGCCGTTGTGTTTCGCCCGGCCGCTGCATATCCAGCGCAATCTTTCCGTTTGTAAGATCCAGGCTGCCATGACCTTCATAACGATGATTCAGATGAAGATCCTCCATCATCATCTGGCCCCCATCCAAAGTCACATTTCCGTTCATGGTATGCCTAAGAAGGTTGGCGTTATAAACGCGCGCTTCAAAAGAGCCGCGGGAACTATTAACTTCCAACCGCATCAATGGACCTTCCTTCAGCCTCCAGTTTAAAAACAGCTGCGGATCTTTATTGTAATTTTCCAAGCTACCATAAAGCACCGTGTCCCAACCCTGGACTTTCGCTTCAAGGAAGTCTAAAAAAATATTTTGATTTTCCCAGCGCAAATGTCCACGAAATGACTTAAAGGGAAGTGCTATTTTATCTCCCAGCTCTACATCCTGAAGATCGATTTCAAGGTGATGCGTGTGGTGCTGCGGATCAATCGTCCCATGAATCACCGCCTTGCCCTGAATCGCTCCGGTGAAGGACGTTTCGAAAAAAACCTGCAGCTTATTTGAAGACATCAAACTTAGTTTTCCCCGCATTCCATGAGCTTCAATCTTTGTCTTCAAGTACGGAATTGTCCACACAACTTCCCCTCCTTGAAAACTCAGATTGGAGAGCTTTGATTTCCCCGCCTGAAGCCCTAGGGAATTAAAAAAATTATAAGGAATCTCTCCGCTCTCGACCAGCATTTTTGGTGCTTTGAACACAATTTCCGATGGGGATCGCACTTTTCGCAGAAGAATTTGAAGGGGATCAAATCGAAAGACAATATTTTGCACCCGTATTTGATAAGAACTCTTCACGCTTGGCGAATGAATCTGCAGACCTGAAACATCAATCTCATTATACGAACCAAGATTCATCGTCTTAATTTCAACATTGGCTCGCAGGACCCTGCCAACACTTTCTTCGGCCAAGCGCTTAAATTCATTCCTCCCCATAAAATGATGAATAAGTAATGGGGGCAGAGTACATACGGCGACGAAAAAAATTGTTACAGACAGGAAAATGAATTTCCAGCTGCCCCGCATAGATGAACCTTCGCTTACAAAGCTTGTTCGAATTGGATACTTTCTCCACGCAAGAGTGCTCTCAATTTCATGCCCTCCTGGAATTTGCCGGAGAGAATATCTTCAGCTAATATATTTTCGATATATCGCTGGATAGTCCGCTTAAGAGGCCTAGCCCCGAACACGGGATCGTAGCCCTTATCAATCAGAAACTTAATCACTTCGGGGGAAAGAATAAGCTCCAGCTTCTTATCCTTCAAGCGATCCTTAACTTCCTTAAGTTCGAACTCAATGATTTGTTCTAGATCCTGCCGGACAAGCGGATGAAAGACCACAATATCATCCACTCGATTGATGAACTCAGGGCGAAAGAATTTCTTAACTTCATCCAGAAGTTTATGCTTGAGATGCTCGTAATTAATCTCATCGGGATCCGTACTAAATCCCATAGTTGCATTTTTCTTCACCAGATCCGCGCCGACATTCGACGTCATAATAATAATCGTGTTTCGAAAATCAACTTTCCGGCCAAATGAATCGGTAATACGGCCGTCCTCCATCACTTGAAGCATGATATTAAACACATCCGGATGAGCCTTCTCAATTTCGTCAAAAAGCACCACACTATAGGGACGGCGCCGAACCTTTTCTGTCAGTTGGCCGCCTTCTTCGTATCCTACATATCCTGGAGGCGCTCCAACAAGACGTGAGACATTAAACTTTTCGCCGTATTCGGAACAATCGACCACGACCATCGCATCTTCATCCCCAAACATAAATCCAGCCAAGGCACGGGCAAGGAGTGTTTTACCAACACCGGTAGGCCCTAAGAAAATAAAGGCTCCGATGGGACGCCGCGGATTGCGAATCCCTGAACGAGAACGGCGAACCGCATTGGAAATAGCTTTCACTGCTTCCGCCTGACCAATCACACGGTTATGGAGTTCATCTTCCATCCGTAAGAGTCGTGAAATTTCCTTTTCTTCAATTTTCTGAAGAGGAACGCCTGTCCATTTAGAAACTATGTGGGCTATGTCTTCCTTCGTTACCTGAATTTCAATTTCTGATTTTGACTCCTTCCAGCTTTTTTTGATACGGGCCAACTCTTCTTTAGCCTTGCGCTCTTCATCTCTAAGCTTGGCAGCCTTCTCAAAATCCTGCCCCTTGATCGCAGCTTCTTTCTCACGCTTAAAACTTTCGATTTCAAGCTCATATTTCTTGAGCTCCTTGGGCAAAGTCGTCACGGAAAGACGAGCGCGCGATGCAGCTTCATCAATGATGTCAATCGCTTTATCCGGGAGAAAACGTCCGCTGATATAACGGTCAGAAAGTTTAGCTGCAGATTCAAGCGCTTCATCCAGAATTTTCACACGATGATGCGCTTCATATTTATCGCGGATCCCTTTCAGAATCTGAATCGTTTGATCCACCGAGGGCGGATCGACATTGACAGTCTGAAAGCGGCGGGCAAGTGCCGCATCTTTTTCAATATATTTACGATATTCATCAAGCGTAGTGGCGCCAATGCACTGCAACTCTCCCCGCGCCAAGGCCGGCTTCAGAATGTTAGAGGCATCAATCGCACCTTCAGCACCACCGGCGCCCACCAAGGTATGAAGCTCATCAATAAAAATGATAACATTCTCCGTCCGGCGTATTTCATCCATCACAGCTTTAATACGCTCTTCAAATTGTCCCCGGTATTTTGTCCCGGCCACCATCAGAGGAAGATCCAGCACGACGATCCTTTTATCACTCAGGATTTCAGGAACATCGGCCGACACAATCCGCTGGGCCAAACCTTCCACAATGGCCGTCTTTCCAACCCCCGCTTCTCCGAGAAGCACTGGATTGTTTTTTGTCCGACGGGCAAGGATTTGAATCACACGCTCAATCTCATCTTCGCGCCCTACAACAGGATCAAGTTTCCCATCACGAGCAAGCTGGGAAAGATCTTGTCCAAATGAGTCAAGGGCCGGAGTTTTTGTTTTTGACTTCCCCCCTGTTACCGCCGGACCACCACCGCTTCCCTGGTTAGCCGCACCACCTGCCCCTGATCCGCTTGGTGTGGATGATCCTAAAAGTTTGATCACTTCCGCACGAACTTTATTTAAATCTAATCCGACATTCATTAAGACATGACTGGCAACCCCTTCACCTTCCTTAATGAGACCCAGAAGAAGATGTTCCGTACCAATATAGTTATGTCCAAGGCGCCGAGCCTCATCCATCGCAAGTTCGATCACCTTTTTTGCCTTAGGAGTGAACGGAATATCCCCAGAGACAATCGTGCTCGGGCCAAACTGAACTAGTTTCTCCACTTCAAGCCGGATGGTCTCCAGAGAAAGTCCTAGATTCTGAAGGACCGCAGCCGCCACACTCTCACCTTCCTTAATCAATCCGAGTAAGATGTGCTCTGTTCCAATGTAATCGTGATTAAAGCGTTTCGCTTCTTCTTTGGCTAAGATAATGACTTTTCTTGCGCGTTCCGTAAAACGATCGAACATAAATCCTCCACCTTCTTAAGTTATGATAATAAGAATACGGCCATAAGGACAAAAAGCTTAGCTTAAAGAAACCTTTCCCAGTTTTTCCCGAATCACTTGCGCCCGAAGAATGTCTCGTTCCTGGGCATTCAGGACAGACCCACTCATCTTTTGCAAATGCGCCGGCTGAATATACAAAAACAAAGAATGTAGTTCTTCGCGACTGAGAGCGCTTGTCATAATGCCCATATTAATTCCCAACTGGACCAGGGAAAGATACTGCGTAGCTTCCGTCGATGAAATAACGCGGGCGGATTTAAGAATTCCAAGTGCCCGCCAAGCCGGATCCTCAAACTTTTGTTTTTTTTTGTCGAGCAGATGCTGTCGCGCCTCACGCTCATGATCCGTAATCTGCCGAATCACGGAAACAAGATTATCAATAATTTCCTCTTCATTCTGCCCCAGAGTCATTTGGTTGGAAAATTGGAAATAATCACCAATGGCCTGTGTCCCCTCTCCATAAAGACCCCGGGTTGCCAAATTAAGCTTGGTGAGAGCCTGCAAAATCTTGTTGATTTGCTTGGTCAGCACCAGCCCTGGAATATGAACCATACATGAAGCGCGGAGACCCGTACCCGCATTCGTAGGACAGGCCGTTAAATACCCTAGGCGGGAATCAAAGGCGTAATCCAGACCGCCTCGTTCAATCTCAGTGTCGAGTTGGTCAATAATATGCCAAGCTTTTTTCAGGTTGAATCCCGACTGAAAAGCCTGCATTCGCAAATGATCTTCTTCAAGGATCATCACGCTAATTTCTTGATTCGGAGTCATCGACACCGCTTTGTGGCCTTTCTCAACCGCATGCTCCAAACTGACTAGATGGCGCTCGACAAGAAATTGCCGCTCCAACTCTGTCAAATCGGCATAGAGAAAAAAATAAGCGGATTTCATGGACGGTGTTTTTGTAAGGATATCCTGAACACGTTTAATAATTTCATCCTGCTCTCGGGTCTCAAGGCGCGGCGTATAGGAAAACCCCTGAAGATTACGGGCGATCCGGATACGCGAACTGATCACAATGTCATGATCAGGCCCCTCGGCACGAAGCCATTCCGCCGTGTTTTTAACTAGCAGATCAATATCGCTCATTTAGAAGTTTTTCGGTTTGGCGGGCTTTTCGACTTTCTGGATTTAGTTTCAAGCTTCTTAATTTCATCGCGAATACCGGCAGCCTCTTCAAATTTCTCTTCCTGAACACATTGCCGCAGCTTTTGTTGAAGCCTTGAAAGATCGCCTACCTCCAGACGGTTTTTCTGATTAAGGCGGGATGGCGTCTTGCCAACATGCTGAGTTGATCTCTGAATTCGACGGATCAAGGGATCAAGAACTTTTTCGAAAACCTTGTAACAGACGGAACATCCTAAACGCCCTTTTTTGCTGAGCTCGACAAAGGTCATCCCGCATTGGCTGCATTTTTCCGCGGACTTTTCTGCCTGCGATACCCAGGCTGATGGGTCGGCCAAACTCCCCAAAAGCTCGCTCACGTTAAAGTGAGTTTTGAAGTCCGTCCCCTTTTCCTGAGCACAAACCTCACAAAGATGGATTTCCACCATCTGGCTATTGGTAATTTCCGTCAAATGAATGGTTGCGTCTTGGACGCCACAAATATTACACACCATTTTTTTATTATAGCACAAAACGCCTGATGCGTTTAAAGGCAATCTTGATCAAAAGACAGGAAGGGAAAACTTTTTATAACGGCTTGTAACGTACGCCATCAGTTCGGGTCAACCGATGAAACGCTTTTAAAAGGGTGGCTGTGATTTTCCCAGGTGTTCCGTCGCCAATCACCCTGCCATCCACTTTGACCACGGGAATAACTTCCGCTGCAGTTCCGGTAAGAAATACCTCCTGCGCATTAAAAATATCATGACGCGTCATCACTCGCTCCTCTGCCCGGATTCCTTTTTTCCTAGCAAGATCCAAAATTGCATCGCGGGTAATCCCCCGTAGAGCACCCAAATAAGCAGGTGGGGTAAGCAAAATCTTCTCTTTCCCAGAATAATCTTCGCTCACAATAAAAATATTATCCCCTGTGCATTCCGCCACATAACCTTGATGATTCAACATGATTGCTTCCACACATCCAGCATTCTTCGCCTCAATTTTTGCCAGTATGTTATTGAGATAGTTAAGACTCTTAATTGAAGGATTCACGGCTTCAGGAAGATTTCTCACGGTGGCCACAGTCACAAGATCCAGACCCTTCCGGTAAAGGGAATCAGGATAAAGTTTGATCATATCGGTGATCACAAACACGGTTGGTGTTTTACAATTTGCGGGATCCAGCCCCAAATCTCCTTCACCTCGAGTCACGACCACACGAATATAGGCATCTTTTAGTTGGTTTCTCTGCAGAGTCTTAATGATGACAGCTTCCATTTCCTGTTTACTCAAAGGAATACGAATCATCAGCGTGTGCGCAGATTCCCAAAGGCGCTCAAGATGCTCCTTCAGCTTAAAAATAAGGTTGTTATACGAACGGATTCCTTCGAAGACACCATCCCCGTACAAAAGGCCGTGATCGAAAACGGACACCTTGGCCTGATCTTTAGGAACCCACTCACCATTTAAATAAATCAACTTAGACATAAAAACTCCTAAAAAATATTTTCTTGATAACGATATCTCCGTGCTTGTTATTCTGGACAAAATGCAGGGGGGCTGCCCTACTACTTCATACCGTTCTCATTGCGAGCGATCGCATCGACCCCGGGAATCTAGAGCGTTAAGATTGTCCGCCACAAAATCTTCGGACGGATCCGCCGTGCTCTCTGTAGGACTTCGCTTCTCTCGCAATAACGGGCTCTATTACTGAAGGTTTTCTACCCGAATCGGCCCGCGCTCCTCGCGGAGAAGAATGCCATCAACCAGACGGTAGACCTTTTCTCCGCGCCATGCAAGAGCCTCATCATGTGTGACCATCACAAAAGCTTGACCATGCTGCCGATTAAGCTCAAAAATAAGTGAGATCACAGATTCAGCCGTCTCCTCATCCAGATTACCCGTGGGTTCATCGCATAAAACAACCGATGGATGATTCACAAGAGCTCGGGCAATTGCGGCCCTCTGCTGTTCCCCGCCAGAAAGTTCCGAAGGATAATGATTTTGGCGGCTTGTCAGCTGCACACGTCCCAGAATTTCTTTACACCATGCATCATTTTTCTTTCCGAGAATCATGCTGGGCAGAACCACATTCTCATAAAGCGTAAGTTCAGGGAGTAAGTGATAAGATTGAAATACAAACCCCACGCGCTGATTACGAAGCCGTGCCCGACGCTTCTCACTCAAGCCGGAAACATCTTCACCTTCAAAAAGAATTTTTCCGCTTGAAGGCAAATCCAATCCGCCCAAAAGATGAAGCAGCGTGGATTTACCAGAACCGGAACGTCCAATAATAAAATTCATTTGTCCGGGCTCCACAATCATATTTGCGCCTTTAAGCACCTGAATCAAACCACCCGGAGTTTGATACTCTTTTCTCAAGTCATAAGCAGCAATAATAGGACCCGCATAACTTTTCTCACTCATAACGGAGGGCCTCGATCGGATTAAGCGATGCAGCGCGGTGGGCCGGATAGAGCCCTGCAGCAACGGCGGCTATCATGGCAAATACCACAGTCATCACCACATCAGGCATATTGACTTGCGCCGGTATTTTGTCAAAAAGATAAACATCACTTGGAAACACTTCAAGGCCCGTTGTCCGTTTGAGAAAATCCGATACAGGGTTCAGGTGGAAAGCCAGAAGCAGACCACAAATAGTTCCTGTCATCACGCCAAAAAAACCAATACTGAATCCTTCCATCACAAAAATCTTCCGGATACTAGCCTTGGTCGCTCCGATTGCACGCAAAATCCCGATATCTCTGGTTTTTTCCATAACCACCATTGTGAGGGATCCCACAATATTAAAAGCCGCCACAAGAATAATGAGAGCAAGCAGGATCGTCATCACGGATTTTTCAGTTTTAAGCGCTTGAAAAAAATTATGATTCATGTCATACCAAGTTCGAATAAAATAATCCTCGGAAAGATGCTGTCGTAAAGGGAGCGCCCACTTTTCTGCATCGTCCACATTTTCAAAACGTAAGCTGATTCCCGTTACGCGTCCATTCAAATGGTACAGATCTCCGGCCTGGTCAAGGCCAATCAAAGCAAGCCCCGTATCAAAATCATTCATTCCGATCCGAAAAATTCCCCGGACGATAAAATTTCTTGTTTCGGCCCGGTTCAGTTGAAGCGTTTTAAGATCGTCCTGGAAAGGAGCGATCAACGCCACCGTATCACCGACCCGAGCATTCAGACGAAGCGCAAGCCCTTCCCCAAGGATGACGCTTCCCGTTTTTTTAATGATGATTTTTTTAAAGAAAAAAAAGCGTCGGTGAACCTCAGTGGTAATCTCATCTTCAAAATCCAGACGCCCGTATTTCATGTGCTGTTTGTAAATCCCGAGGTCTTCTCGGCGGACATCGATCCCCTTAACCATAATCCCCATCGCATTGACCGCTGATTTCAATATACCCTGACCCTCAATAAATCCGGAGATGCTCGAGAGGCCAGAAATCCCAAACGACTTAAGATCTTCAATTTCCCTGTCCACATGTTCAATACCATTAATTTTTTCAATACGAATATGGGGCTGGACGTTCACGATCTTGGATTTAAGTTCACGGTCAAATCCGCTCATCACCGCCATCACGACAATCAGGGCCATAACACCCACGCAAACGCCTCCGATAGAAATTAGGGAAACGAGGGAGATAAAACCGGTCTTTCTGCGGCGGGTCAAATGTCTTGTTGCTATAAAACTTTCATATCCCATAGGAAATCCTCTTATACCTCAATTATACATCGGCAAGCAGAGGGATTTATGAATCAAGCTTTGACATCCCCGGCACGCCCTTCAGCCTGCGGATTCTCGGATGCTTCCAAAGACGGTGGTTTTTCCGGCTTAAGCTGGGGAAAAAGAATGACTTCACGGATCGATATTTGATTGGTAAGGAGCATCACAAGGCGGTCAATACCGATCCCGAGTCCACCGGCCGGTGGCATTCCATATTCAAGCGCCATCAGAAAGTCCTCGTCGATCACCTTATGCTCTCCGATCATTTCGCGCTGGGATGTGAGCCGTCGCCTTTGATCGTGAGGATCATTGAGCTCAGAAAAAGCATTGGCGATTTCCATCTTGGCCACAAAGAGCTCAAATCGGTAAACCACACTAGGATCATCCTCCTTCGCTTTGGCAAGTGGTGACATCACGGTGGGGTAATCAATAATAAAGGTGGGATCCCAAAGTTCTTCCTCCACAAACTTGCCAAAAATTTCGTTCAGAACATCCAGATCCTCTTCATCCGCAAACTGACTGGGAGGACCCAGACGAAGCTTCACGGCGGCTTCTTTAACATTGGCTGTCTTGAAATCCATCCCTGTTTTTTCTTTCAAGGCATCATAAAAGGAGATTCTTTTCCAAGGTCGCGAGTAATTAAGAATGCGTTCTCCAAAAGGGATTTGAAGAGTTCCGTGGATTTTTTCTACGAGCAGCGTAATCATTTCTTCCGTGATATTCATCATATCCGTGTAATCCGCATACGATTCATAAAGTTCGAGCATCGTAAATTCCGGATTGTGCCGAACCGAGATTCCTTCGTTGCGAAAATTTCGGTTAATCTCGTAGATCTTCTCAAACCCTCCCACAAGCAGACGCTTCAGGTAAAGTTCGGGAGCCACTCGCAGATAAAGATCGGTGTGAAGGGTGTTGTGATGCGTGACAAACGGCTTGGCTCGCGCACCGCCGGGAATGGCCTGCATCATCGGCGTTTCTACTTCCATGAAATTCTTATCATCCAGAAAACGGCGAATATCACGAATAATCTGCGAGCGCTTGCGGAACGTATCGCGCACATCATCATTAACAATCAAATCCACGTAGCGGTGACGAAACCGAATTTCGGTGTCCTTGAGTCCGTGCCATTTTTCCGGAAGGGTTTGAACCATGGTAGAAAGAACGGTGAATTTATCAACCCGGATCGTGCGCTCACCCGTTTTGGATAAAAAAAGATCCCCTTCCACGCCCAGGATATTTCCGAGGCTCTGCGCCTTGAAAAGCTTGAAGGCTTCTTCTCCGGCCTCATCTTGCTTGATGTAGATTTGAATCTTGGCGAATTCGTCCTTGAGATGAGCAAAGGCAGCCTTTCCCATCACCCGGCACGTCATCATGCGCCCTGCAATGCGGACTTTTCGGCCCGCCTCAAATGAATCAAGAATTCCTTTGATGGAGTCTTTGGGTAAATAGCGCGAACCGTAGTCTGAACTCATAAATCCTTCCAAGTCATGGACTTAAGTTGAAATAAGAATGCACGGATTATAGTACACTCACTTCTCTAGTGTCAATGAACGGACGGTCATTTTTAAGAAAACTCAAGAAAAACTCCGAACGATCGTTTATAATGAAAACATTGAAATGTTTCTTAATCTACAACGAGGTTAGCGATGAAAAAGAAAATCGGTGAAGTGCTCATTGAAAAGAACTTGGTCACACAAGAACAAATCGACGAAATCCTGAAGGAACAAAAACACAGCAATAAATTAATCGGGGAGCTCCTGGTCGAAAAGCAGATCCTTTCCGAAATTCTTTTATTTCAGGCACTCGCTCATCAGCACCGGATGGGATTTGTGGATCTTGAAGTCCACAAGATGAATCCGGATTTGATCCATAAAATACCCCTCGCCATGGCTCAAGCCTATTCACTTCTGCCGCTAGAATTGCGGGAGGGCCTTTTGCTCGTGGCTGTCTCCAATCCTCGCACCTCCATTCCTACCGAAGAAATAAAGAATTTGACAGGGGCAGAGGAAGTTCAAACTGTTTTATGTCTTCCGGATCAAATTCAAGAAATGATCCGCAAGAAATATTAATTCAAAGGCCCTTTTATGAGTTGGCGCATCGGGGAAATCCTGGTTCAAAAAAAATTGCTCACCTGGGATCAACTGCAAGAGATTCTGGAGGCGCAAAAAGATTCCCCGAAACTGATCGGGGAAATCCTGGTCGAAACGGGAATCGTCAATAGATTCTTTCTCTATCAAGCCTTGGCGGAGCAATATAAAATTCGCTTCATCGATTTAGAGCGAACTCACATTAATCCCAAAGCCGTCGAAGTGGTTCCCCGCGAAATCGCGGAACGTTATCACCTGATTCCGATTGAAATCCGCACGGGAAAATTAATCATCGGGATTTCCAATCCGCTCAACATTTGGCCGGAATCCGAAATCAGGCAGCTCACGGGAATCGTGGAAATCCAAACCGTCCTTTGCCTGCCAAATCAAATTGAGAAAGCGATTGCTGAAGAATACGCGCCAATTGACGCAACTCAACCCGCCTAATTTCAACCTGGCATTACAGGCTGGTCATCACCCTGAGCGCAGAGAAGGGGTTCACGAAGAGATTCTTCACGGAGCGCTTCGTAAGTTTACTTGCTTCGGTCAGGATGACAAAAAATGTTTTTTATCTGAAGAGATTGTGATAAATCTGGCGGGTCGCATTCGATTTATTCAGGGTGTAAAAATGCAAGCCGGGTACTCCCCCATCAATTAATTCCCGACACTGGCGTGTTGTAAACTCAATCCCGTAAGCTTCAATAGCGATTTGATTTTCTCCGTATTTCTGAATCGCCTGATTCATTTCATCCGGAATCGATGCACCGCACATTTGTGCGAACTTCTGGATCTGCGGACCCTGGGTCACAGGCATAATTCCGGGCACAATCGGAATTGAGATCCCTATTTTCCGGGCCCGCTCCACAAAATGGAAATACTTCCGGTTGTCAAAAAAGAGCTGAGTGATCACAACATCCGCGCCCTGATCCACTTTGTGTTTGAGATTTTTGAGATCCAGATCCTTGTCCTTGCATTCCACGTGACCTTCTGGATACCCCGCAATCGCTAAAGAGAAGGCTCTCGATAAGGTTGGATGTCTGCGAATAAAATTCACAAGTTCAGAAGCGTGCGTAAATCCATTAGAAACTGGTTTAAACTCCGTTTCTCCTTTCGGAGGATCGCCGCGCAACGCGACAATATTTTCGATGCCGCTGGATTGAAGATCCGCCAGGACTTTTTCGATTTCATCACGGGTATGAGCTACACAGGTTAAATGCGCAGCCGCTTCAATTCCAATTTCCTTTTTAATCTTGCTGACAATTCTGAGAGTATTGGAACGGGTCGTTCCCAAAGCACCATAAGTAACGGAAATAAAGGAGGGCTTGAGTTCTTTAAGCTCCCGGGCAACTTCAAAAAGTTTCAACTCCCCCTCATCCGTCTTGGGAGGAAAAAATTCAAAAGAGACAGTACATTTCTGCTTCGCGTAATAGTCTTTGATCTTCATAAGGGCACCTATGGTATCGAAACCCCCTTAACCGTTCAAGCGCTTTGTGTTAGAATGTCTGACATGTCGTCCCAAAATTTTCTTAAAACTTTAAAAGACCGCGTTTTTGTTCTGGACGGTGCCATGGGCACAAACCTCCAAAACCAGAATCTCACCTCCCAGGATTTCGGCGGCAAAGACGGCTGCAATGAATACCTGATCCTGACAAAACCCGAAGCGGTCCTGAAAGTCCACGAAGATTTTTTTGCCGTCGGCTGCGACGCCGTTGAAACCAATACCTTTGGTTCCAACCGGATTGTTCTCGGCGAATATCAGATTTCTCACCTGGCTTATGAATTAAACAAAAAGGGGGCGGAACTGGCCCGCAAAGCCGCCCAGAAATTTTCGACCCCGGATCATCCCCGATTCGTGTTCGGATCTGTGGGACCCGGAACCAAACTTCCCTCTCTGGGACATATTGGTTTTGACGAACTTAAAGAGTCATTCAGGGAACAAATCTTCGGACTCATCGACGGCGGCTCGGATGCCATTCTGATTGAAACCTGCCAGGATCTTCTCCAAGCCAAATGTGCCGCCATTGCCGCGGATGAATGTTTTACGGAAAGAAACAAACGCCTCCCTTTAATCGTCCAGGTCACCTTTGAGCAAACCGGAACCATGCTTCTTGGAACAGAAATGGGGGCCGCCATTGCCTCGCTTGAAATGCTTCCGATTGATGTCTTTGGGATGAACTGCGCCACAGGCCCTAAAGAAATGGCCGATCCCCTGCGCTTCCTGTGTGAAAATTCAAACCGCTTTATTTCCGCACTTCCGAACGCGGGACTTCCAGAAAATGTCGGGGGCATGGCTCACTACAAACTTTCTCCGCAGGAACTTGCGGATTATCAGGAACGCTTTGTTAAAGAATTCGGCGTTTCCATTGTGGGCGGCTGCTGCGGCACGACGCCAGAACATTTAAAAGCCGTGGTCGACCGGGTACGCGGGCTTAAACCCAAACAGCGCACTCCGGCTCATGAAGCCTCCTGCTCCAGCTTATACTCCTCCACGACTTACGGGCAGAATCCTCCCCCGCTTCTGGTGGGAGAACAGACCAATGCCAATGGCAGCAGAAAATTCAAGCAAGTTTTAGAACTTGAAGATTATGAAGGCCTGGTTTCCATCGCGCGCGACTCTGTCAAAGAAGGCGCCCATCTCGTAGACCTTTGCGTCGCCTACGTGGGACGCGACGAAGTGAAAGACATGATCGAAACCGTGACCCGCTACAATCAGCATGTCACGGTTCCTATTGTGGTTGATTCCACAGAATGGCCGGTCATGGAAGAAGCTCTCAAGCGGATTGCCGGAAAAGCCATCATTAATTCCATTAATCTGGAAGACGGCGAAGAGCGCATGAACAAAGTCTGCCCGCTCGCGCGCAAATATGGCGCGGGACTGGTGGCATTGACCATCGATGAACTCGGGATGGCTAAAACCCGGGAAAAGAAACTGGAAATTGCTCGGCGCATTTACGATTTAGCCACGAAGAAGCATGGCATTAAGGGCGAAGATCTTTTTTTTGACACACTGACTTTCACGCTCGGAAGCGGCGACGCGGAATTCCGCATGGCCGGTATTGAAACCATCGAAGCAATCCGTTTGATTAAGAAAGAATTTCCGGAAGTCCGGACAATTCTTGGTGTCAGCAATATCTCATTCGGCCTTGATCCCCATTCCCGTCATGTTTTGAACAGCGTTTTTCTCCACGAAGCGGTTCAAGCCGGACTGGACGCGGCCATTGTCCACGCAAAAAAAATCATGCCCCTATTCAAGATTCCCAAAGAAGAGTACGACCTGGCAAAAAATTTAATCTATAACAAGCAGGAAAACGGCAAAGACCCTCTCCATGTTTTTATTGAGCATTTTGAAAAAACAAAGGGAACAATCGTCAAAGAGGTCCGCAAAAAAGCGGAGAATATTGAAGAGGCGCTGAAGAACCGGATTATTGACGGAAACAAAGAGGGTCTCCACGAGGATCTTGCCGAATCGATGAAGAAATACAAACCCCTTGAAATCATCAATACCTTCCTTCTGGACGGCATGAAAGTCGTGGGCGAACTTTTCGGTTCGGGAAAAATGCAGCTTCCTTTTGTGCTTCAGTCCGCGGAAGTCATGAAAAAAGCCGTGGCTTATCTGGAACCTTATATGGAAAAGAAAGATGGGCTGGAAAAGGGAAAGATCGTACTCGCAACCGTCAAAGGCGACGTGCACGACATCGGTAAAAATCTTGTCGATATCATCCTGACCAATAATGGATACAAGGTCTACAATCTCGGCATTAAACAACCGATTGATTCCATCCTTAAAGTTGCGGAAGAAGTCAAGCCGGACGCCATCGGACTTTCCGGACTTCTCGTGAAATCCACGTTGATTATGAAAGAAGATCTTGAAGAGATGAACCGTCGCGGCATCGCGCTTCCCGTGATTTGCGGCGGCGCGGCTCTTACCCGAAAATATGTCGAAGAAGACTTAAGCGGGCTTTATCACGGCAATGTTTATTACGGTCAGGACGCCTTTACCGGACTGCGAATTATGGATGAGCTGACCAACCCCGAACGTGAAGCTAAACTCACAAAAACCAGCAAGTTCCGGGGTAAAAAAATGGAAAGCGTCGCGGTGGACGAACCCTCGCTGACTGGCACAACGCTTTCAAAAATTAAAAAAAATTCCCCGGTTCCCAACGCCCCATTTTTGGGTTATCGGATTCTGAAAAATATCAGGATGGAAGAGATTTTTCAGTGGATCAACAAGATCTCTCTTTACCGAGCGCAGTGGCAGTTCCGCCGCGGAAGCATGAACCAGGAAGAGTACGATAAAATCATCCGCGAAAAAGTAGAGCCGCTTTTCCAGGAAATCACTACGCAGTGCTTAAGAGAAAAAATCCTCCAGCCCCGCGTCATCTACGGATTTTATCCCTGTTATTCCGAAGGGAATGATCTTGTCATCCTGGATGAAAATAAATCCAAGGAACTCGTCCGTTTTCATCTGCCCCGTCAGCGGAAGGAACCTTTCACTTGTTTGTCAGATTTCTTCAGGCCCAAAGATTCCGGAGAGCTGGATGTTGTGGCTTTTCAACTTGTCACCATGGGAAGTCATGTTTCAGAAATCACACAAAAACTTTTCTCAGAAAATAAGTATACGGACTATTTATATCTACACGGACTTTCCGTGGAGTCCGCCGAGGCACTTGCCGAGTATGTCCACGCAATGATCCGGAAGGAAATGGGGATTCACGCCGCAGACAGCTCAAACCGGGAAGAGCTCTTCCGACAGGGCTATCAAGGATCCCGTTATAGCTTCGGTTACCCCGCCTGCCCAAATCTGGAAGATCACACCCAACTTTTCACGCTTCTACCTGCGGATAAAATCGGAGTCACGCTCACCGAGGAATTTCAGCTCGTCCCCGAACAATCCACTTCTGCGATTATCGTTCATCACCCTCAAGCTAAATACTTCAATATCTAGAACAACCAACAAAGCCCTGCCATTGCCTGCGAAGCGATGCAATCGAGAGAGATCAGCACGCCCTACGGCCTCGCGCGATGACCGTTTTGACTTTTTTAAAACCAAGCTCCATGTTTGGGCGCAGCTGGGGTGGGTTCTTCCTGATCAGGATGAGGCGACGTATTGGGATGAGCGTCTATTGAAGGCTGGAACATAATTGAGGCATTTGCGATAGGTTTTTCCTGGCTTTTATTCATCAGTTGCCGGATTTCATCCAAAGCATCTTTTTTAAATTCAATCTCAGGTTCTTTCCGGTTCACTTTTTTTAGCGCATTCGCTAAATAGTTTTGCCGGTCCTGAAAAGGCGGATGGGTGTTAAGAAAAATAACAAACCGGTTCACATCCGACATTGGAATTTTTGTCAGCCTATCGACAAACTGTGCGTAGCCAAATGGGTCGTAACCGGCTTTAAGCAAATAGCGGATGGTAGATTCGTCCGCCACAATCTCTTCGTCCTTGCTGAAGCGCTTCACAATTTTCGGAGCTGCGCTGCCAAGACCTCGTAATCCAGTTTTCGCAGCCGTTCCGTAAGTCCCAATCGCGCCTGAAGCAAATTCGCTACCCGAAAGCAGCATCCCATAAACTCTTTGGATTTTGGCGTGAGAGGGTATGTTGTCGTATTCATGGTTGGCAATATGAGCTATTTCATGGGCGACCACACCGGCAATTTCTGATTCCGACTCAACAAACTGCAAAAGACCGCGTGTCATATAAATGTACCCGCCCGGTCCGCCAAAAGCATTCACTTCATCAGAATCCAATACATAAACTTTATAGGGTAAATGAGGACGAATCGAGACTTCAGCTACATTAGCGGCAATCTGACTGAGGTGAGATTGAAGGTCCGGGTGATCAAGCAACTCATACTGTGCCATCACTTCTTCATGGTTTTTTTCCCCCGCGCGAATTTCCGCAAGATCACCTACGGTGAGCGGCAATTGCTTGCTGATGATTCCGTCCCGATTTGTCCGTGCACATCCCGCGAGGACTAACGTGATAAAACACAGTAAACATTGCCGGTACATGGAGATCACCTTTTAAAGCAGATTCGTCATATGCCCCCTATAGTTAAAAGGTACTGGATAGCACTGTCCGATACAACCGGCGGGCACTAGCAAAAACTAGCAAGATTAATTGTGGAGGACTTCGCGGATTTCAGGGATAAGAAGCTTAAGCCGGGATTCCACCCCCAACCGCAGGGTCATGAGAGAGCTAGGGCATGTGCTGCAAGCCCCCTGGAGATGAAGCGTCACCACACCCTCGGCGTAGCTCTGAAAGACAATATCCCCGCCATCTCGGGCCACGGCTGGACGGATCTCCCGATCCAAAACTTCACGGATTTTTTGCTCCACGGGATCGCCGCCTTGATTCTCAGACTTCGGAATCAACTCAGGAGCCAGTATCGTTTCAGCAGATTCCAAAACTGATTTCATCCGCTCAAAAAGAAACGGAACCAGGGACTCCCACTTAGGGCCGTCTTTCTTTGTCACGGTAATAAAGTTGGTTCCCACCAGAACATCCGCCACGGATTCAACTTCAAAAATCCGGGATGAAAGCAAAGAACCCTCTGCGGATTTTTTATCTGGAAAATAGATGGAGCCATAATCGAGAAGAGGCCGATTGACAATAAATTTAAGCGAGTTGGGGTTGGGAGTAAGTTCTACGCCTATTTTTATTTCGGAATCATTCATTTGAATATACCTGATTTTTAAGCGTTAAGAGGTAAGCGGTAAGTAAAAAAACGGTCATAAAAAACTTAATGCTTACGACTTACCCTTACTACTTTTTTCAGCATCAGACAGCGCATCTCCCAAAGCATGCCAGGAGAGCGTGGCGCATTTGACGCGGATAGGAAAATCTTTCACCCCTTCAAAAATAGACATACGGTCAATCCCTGATTTTGTTTCGGGAGAAACACCGTCACTCGTCATAAATTCAAGAAATTTTTCTTGAAGGTCCTTAGCTTCTTGAATCGTTTTACCTTCAATTAACGTTGTCATTATGGAAGTGCTGGATTTTGAGATCGCGCATCCCCCGCCCTGAAATCCCACTTTTTCAATCAGGCCCTGTGGATTCACTTTAAGGTAGAGATGATAATCGTCCCCGCACAAAGGATTTTTGCCGTGGGAGTACTGCGTCGCATCCTTCAGTTCCGTAAAATTGCGCGGCCGGCGGTTGTGATCCAGGATCACTTCCTGGTACAGCCCTTTGAGTTTAGGTTCGGGAATCATTTTCTCAGCTTTCAGCTTACAGTCATCA
>SICL01000031.1 GCA_009691445.1 Candidatus Taenariivivens baikalensis
GTACTTCTGTCTATCGAGCCAAGAAAAAAAACCTTTTAGATATCAAGCGTCTAAGGTGGATAGCCTTGGCAATGATTAGTACATCCTTTTTAATCATTCGAGACATGCCTTTGCTTGCCGCGGTGCCTATTTTGATCATGGCGGCTATTCCCGCGATCGCTGTTTACTGTCTGGTAGCGATTCGTCATCGCCGTGAGACCCTGATTCGCAATGAATTGCCCGGAGCTCTGGATCTAATGACGATTTGTCTTGGTGCCGGGCTCGGAATCAGCGCGGCCTTTGAACGGGTGGCCAATGAAATGAAGGGAAGTCCTCTTGGGGATGAGTTTCGGCAGATTGTGAATGAATCAAGCACGGGTCTGCCTTTAGAAGAGGGGCTTCGTAACTTTGCGGCAAGAATTCACATACCAGAAACTACCAGTCTGATTGGTCCGATCATTCAAGCGTACAAGACCGGATCTTCAATCACGGAGACTTTTCGCATTCAGGCTGAGGGTTTGAGAGAAAAATTCAAGATGCAGCAAAAAGAAAGGCAGATGAGAATCCCTACTACGGTTTTGCTTCCGATGGTTTTTTTTATTTTTCCCGTTATTTTTATTGTCATTTTAGGTCCCGTTATTGTCCAAATGGCTCAGGGAAAATTCATATAAGGCATGCGGATTTTTAATCGGACCCGGCAATCATTGATTGTTCCTGTCCAGATCGCGGATCATTTCTGGGCGCGGCTGCAGGGAATGCTGGGTTCGTGCGCGGATCAGGAAATTCCTGCGCTTTGGTTTTCCGCTTGTTCTTCGATTCATACCATCGGAATGAAGTTTCCTCTGGATGTGATTTTTCTGGACCGGAATTTGAAAGTGGTCAAAATCCTTCTTGGTGTCCCGCCCATGAGATGGATGGTTTACTCTGCAAAAGCTCACTCCGTTCTTGAGTTAATCACCGGGCGTTGGGATACGAATCTGATTTCTCTCGGAGACCAGTTGGAATTTTCGTGATACAATTCGTTCGACGAAAGAATCATGATGACCCGCGTGGGTTTTTGTCGTTGCGAGGAGTTCCGCAGGACGACGCGGCAATCTCAGCCGTACAACCCGATATTGCTTCACCGCGGTTCGCAATGACAGATAAAAGACATGCAATGACAAAAGCAAAAGAAAAAAAGGTTTTATCATGATGGATCCCGAAGAAATTCACAAAATTTTGGTTGAGAAAATGGCGGGCGCTGAAGTCACGGTTCAGGATACGACCGGGACTCGGGATCATTTTCAAGTCCACGTGGTTTGGTCCGGATTCAAGGGGAAGAGCCTGATTGAGCAGCATCAGGCCGTCAACCGATCGCTCGCCGACTTCCTTGAAGATGGACGTATTCATGCGCTTGCCATTAAAACATATGCCCTGCAGTAGGGACGGTGCTCATTGACTTTTGTAGCAGGATCACAAAACCGTTGAAGATTTTCAATTCTGTGAGACCCTGCAAAGACCGTACCTGAGAACCGTCACTGAATCATAAAGGAGAAAAACATGTCCGATCCGACGATTGAAAAAATTGAAGGCTACATCAAAAGCAACAAAGTGGTCGTATTTATGAAAGGCACGCCGGACGCCCCGCAATGCGGATTTTCAGCCGCCACGGTGCAGATTTTTAAGGGGTTTAATCGCCCTTTCATTGGCGTGGATGTATTTTCTAATCCTGATATCCGAGAAACTCTCCCGGAATATTCCGACTGGCCAACCTTTCCGCAGGTTTTTATTGATGGCAAGCTTGTCGGCGGCTGCGATATTGTCCACGAGCTTCGTGATTCCGGAGAACTCAAACGTCTTCTGGACGCCGCTTTTGAAGGAAAATGAATCCTTTGCATTGTCATCCTGGGCCCTTCGCTCGCGGTCATTACGAGTCCCCCGACTGTCATTCTGAACGGTGCGAAGAATCTCGGGTTGTACGCCTGAGATTGCCGCGCCCGCCTGCCGGCGAGGCAGGTCTCCACCCAAGCGCGGGACTCGTCCACCGAAGGACGGATCCGTCCTCTGGCGGACAATGACAAAAAAACTACGCGATTACGAGCCCTTTCCCTTGGTGTCATTGCGAGCGAAGCGAAGCAATCTCGGGTTGTTCGCCGGGATTGCCGCGTCTCCACCCAAGCGCGGGACTCGCAATGGCAACCCTCGACACCAACCCACGCGCCTCATTGCGGACAGTTAAGAAAGTGTCATTAAGGTAAAAAAATATGTCTGATGCTAAAAAGCTCCTAACGCAGTGCCTTACAAGACTTCATGAAATTAAAGGACAGGATCTTTTTTTAAAAGTTGATACTTGCCCGCGGATCCGGGTGGGCAGGCATGTGCAGTCCACACCTTTTTCCGGGATTACCGAAGAGGATATCCAGGCTGTCGCGAATCTGGTTCTGACGCCCGCTCAAAAAGAATTATTGGAAAAAAACCGCAGTGTGGATTTGGCTTTTTCTTTGGAGGGTTCCCGGCGGCGTTATCGGGCCAATGCGTTCTATCAGCAAGGCCAGATTTCTTTTGTCATCCGCACCCTTTGGGAAAATATTCCTTCTCTGAAAGAGCTGCAGGTTCCTCCCATTCTTGAGCAAGTAGCGCTCAGCCGCTCCGGAATTATCTTAATTGCGGGTGTGGTGGCCTCCGGAAAGACCACAACCATTAATGCCATCATTGAGATGATGAACCAAAACATGGAGCGTCATATTATCACGATTGAAGATCCGCTGGAGTACCTGCACCATGACAATAAATGTATCATCAATCAGCGCGAGATCGGCCAGGATGCCAATGATTTTAACTCAGCGCTCAAGTACGTAGTACGTCAGTCGCCCGATGTGGTGGTTATTGGTGAAATGCGTGATGCCGAGACCTTTAATTTTGCTTTGTCAGCCGCGGAAGTGGGAAGGCTTGTGATTGCCACGGTCCATGCCAAAACCGTGGTCCAGATTTTTGACCGCGTGCTGGGATTTTTTCCCGTGGATCAGCAGGACACCATTTTGGCGCATCTTTATCCCAACATTACCTGTTTTGCCGTGCAGCAGCTTTTGGTGGGTGCCGATGGAGCTTCTTTGGTGCCCGCCTTTGAAATTATGGTGGGAAATTATACGACCCGTCAGTTGGTTAAAGAAAGAAAATTCGAAAAAATCCCCCAAACACTTCGTAATAGTGCCCAGGAGGGCATGATGACCATGGATCAATCCATTCATGATCTTTGGCGCAAGAATCTAATTACCCAGGAAGTGGCGCTTGCATCCGCCGAACGGCCCCAGGAATTAGGAAATGCCATGAAGGGGATTGCCATCGACGGCCAAACCAGCAAAATTTTAGGAAGTTAAATAACCAAGGAATAACCAAGAAGCAAGATACAAGAAACAAATAAATGCAAACATTGATCATTGTTTGTCTCTTGCATTTTGGAAACTTGATTATTACTTGTTTCTTGTATCTTTGAATTTAAGGATAGGACCGTATTTTATGTTGTTAACCGCCACGGCCATGGGCGCCGCTGCCGTCTATGGTTGGTCTCGCTGGGTGGAACCCCGCTGGTTCCAAATTAATCACCACCAGATTCTTGTAGAAAAAACTCTCCACAAACCACTGCGCATTTTACATCTTTCTGATATCCATTTTGCGGAACACAATCCGCATCTTTTTCGTTTTTTTGACCGCCTAGGCCAGGAAGAAGTGGATCTTATTTTTGTGACCGGTGACATCATTGATCTGGATGAAGGCATTGACCGCTGCATTTATAACCTGAAGAAACTGCGTCCAGCACAGGGCATTTATGCGGTGATGGGCAATCATGATCACTATCGTTACGAGGTGCGAGACACGATCATGGGTAATTTTTTTGGAGAGCCCCATCCCGCCACGACGAATGATGTTAAGCGGCTGGTACGCGAGCTTCAAACGATGGGAGTTCATGTGCTGACGAATGAATCTCAGACGATCGAGTATCACGGAACGTCACTTCGAATTCACGGAGTGGATGATCCCACAACCGGAAAAGCGGACGTTGAGGCGGTACGAAAAAATCTGATGCCCGGAAAAATGAACCTGCTTTTAACGCATAGTGTGGACGCCCTGGCGGCTTTTGAAGAAGGGGAAATCGACGTTTCCTTTTCAGGTCATTCTCATGGAGGGCAGATCCGCTTTCCTTGGATTGGCGCAATTTTTAAACATACCCGGATGGGCCGCCATTATGTGGATGGGATCAAAAAGCTTAAAGGAACTCACTGTGCGATTTCCCGGGGAATCCATGCGGGGAGATCCATTCGCAACCGCCTGCTTTGTCCGCCTGAAGCCATTCTTCTTGAAATCCGGAATTCCCATCATTGAGGTATGATTTTTGAGAATGGGACAGGTCTGAAGCCCGCCCTGTCCCATTCTGAAAAATTAATGGTCTTTAGAAAATCTATAGGTTTCCTGGTAGATCTGAATTAGCGCAAAGAAAAGCGAGAGGACCACTGGCGCGAAGAATACTCCCATAATTCCATAGAGCTTAAGCCCCCCCAGCATGCCGAAGAAAAGCAGGAAATACGGAAGCTTTGTTTTTTCTCCGATAAATGCGGGTTTGATTACATTATCGATCACACTGATGAAACCCACACCGAGCACGAAAAGGATGCTTGCTTTCACGTGGTGATGAGAGACCCAGAGAAATGCGGATACCGGAAGCCAGATGGACCAGGTTCCGAGTACGGGGATCAGGGAGGTAAAGAAGGTGGCGAAGGCGAGAAAAATGGGGCCGGGCACACCCAAGATCCAAAAAATGGCGCCCGAGACTAGAGATTGCGTCAGGCTGGTCAGGATCTGTCCACGGATGACCGCTGAAAGAGTGGCGTTTATTTTTTCAAAAATAGATTTTTTGTTTGCCTCTTCCATGGGCACGATTTGATAGATAAAGGAATAAATTGCTTTTCCGTCTTTGAGAAAAATACAGAGCAGGAAAAAAGCCAGAACCAAATTTAGAATGACAAAGAAAATATTCTTCGTCACCCTTCCCACCTGAGCAACGGAAAAGTTCGCCACAGCCCGTGAAGAATTGAGAAGCCACTCCGAAGTTTTCTCCTTAAGCGGTTCCCATTCAAGGACATTGGATTCAATTTTTTGGATCGCTGAAATCGAGCGGATGCGATTGACCAGTCCTTCCAAACGGCCGTCCCGTATATAGTCTTTGATATGCTGATAAATTTCAATGGCCTGGGTTGTCAGATTGATCATCACCAGGACGAGGGGAGGGACCACAATCAAAAAGACGAAAAGTGTCATCAGGATGGAAGAAAGGGTGTCGTTTTCGGGCATTCGGGTTTGCAGTTTCCGGTAGAGAGGAAAGAAACCAAAGGCCAGAATGGCGGCCCAGAGCATGGCGTTGAGAAAGGGGGAAAAAATAAGAAAAATCTGGATGACGACAAAGACCAAAAGTGCGATGAAGCAAGAGGTGATGAATTGTTCGCGTTTCATAAAGGTGCGGATATTATATTGGGGTCGCTCCTCAAAGTACACACGGAAGTAAAAATGGGGGGTCTACCGCTTCATACAATTGTCATTGCGAGTCCCGCGTCTTGGCGGAGATGCGGCAATCATCCCTAGGCACGACCCCGGAGATTGCTTCGCTGCGGCTCGCAATGACGCGCGCGGGTAGTCATGGCAAATCCCGCGTCTTGGCGGAGATGCGGCAATCCCTAGGTACGACCACCGAGATTGCTTCGCTGCGGCTCGCAATGACGCGCGCGGGTAGTCATGGCAAATCCCGCGTCTTGGCGGAGACGCGGCAAATCCCTAGGCACGACCCCGGAGATTGCTTCGCTGTGGCTCGCAATGACGCGCGCGGGTTAGTCATGGCAAGTTCCGGGCTTTGACGGAGACGCGGCAATCATACCTAGGCACGACCCGGGAGATTGCTTCGCTGCGGCTCGCAATGACGCGCGGGTTAGTCATTGCGAGTCCCGCGCCTTGGCGGAGACCTGCCTCGCCGGCAGGCGGGCGCGGCAATCCCTAGGACGACCCCGGAGATTGCTTAGCTGCGGCTCGCAATGACGCGCGCGGGTTAGTCATGGCAAGTTCCGGGCCTTGACGGAGATGCGGCAATCTATCCCTAGGCACGACCCCCGAGATTGCTTCGCTACGGCTCGCAATGACGCGCGGGTTAGTCATTGCGAGTCCCGCGCCTTGGCGCGGAGACGCGGCAATCCCTAGGCACGACCCCGGAGATTGCTTCGCTGCGGCTCGCAATGACGCGCGGGTTAGTCATTGCGAGTCCCGCGCCTTGGCGGAGACCTGCCTCGCCGGCAGGCGGGCGCGGCAATCCCTAGGTACGACCACCGAGATTGCTTCGCTGCGGCTCGCAATGACGCGCGCGGGTTAGTCATGGCAAGTTCCGGGCCTTGACGGAGATGCGGCAATCCCTAGGACGACCCCGGAGATTGCTTCGCTGCGGCTCGCAATGACGCGCGCGGGTAGTCATGGCAAATCCCGCGTCTTGGCGGAGACCTGCCTCGCCGGCAGGCGGGCGCGGCAATCCCGGTGCGCAACCCGAGATTACATCTGCGCCAGAGGACGGATCTGTCTTTTGGCAGACAGAATCGACACCCTTTAGCTCGGAGGAGATTGGTCGATAATCTCACCTGCAGTAACCGCTCTTATTGTTTTACCCTAAAGGAGTTCATTTTGTGAGTACCCCCAAGATTCTGCTTGTGGATGACGATCAAGACTTTGCGCAGCTCATGGAATTTGATCTTAAAAAAAGGGGTTATGAGGTCATCAAAGCTTTCAATGGGGAGGAAGGGCTGGTCAGGGCGCTTGCTGAAAATCCGGCATTGATCGTGCTGGATATTAAAATGCCCAAGATGGATGGCTATACCTTTGTTCGCCGGCTCAAAAAAGATTCTGCCACGAAAGATATCCCGCTCATTGTCCTTACATCTTATGAGCCCATGAAAGACATGTTCCAAATGGAAGGTGTGAGTGATTACTTCGTCAAATCAGCGACGATGGATAAACTGTTTAAAGTGATTAAAGAGCGCCTTGAAAATGCTCCACCGGTTTCAGAATCCTAACTAAACTGTTATTCTGAGGCTCCTTCGATTGTCACTCTGAACGAAGTGAAGAGTCTCAGGATAAACTCCGGCCGAAGAATCTCAGAGAGATCCTTTCCGCCAAACAGCATTGGACGGATCCGCCCTCTGGCGGACACTTCGTTCAGGATGACATAGGTTTTTAAATGGCTCAGGATGATATTGGAAAATTTACCCCGCTGATTCGTACTATCGCGCTGACACTTAATCAGTTCCGCCTTTATTCCATTAGCCACCCCATTGTGAAGGATTCCCTAAAAAAACTGGAGCAGGAGCTTGTCCAATTATTTCAGAATCAGGATCGGATGGTTCTGGGAACCATGCGCGATCTTCTGGTGGTAGATGGAAATATTCTTAGCAAAAAAGATCCAGCGGCTCAGGATTTAGCCAAGTCCCTGCATCGCGTGGGAGTCGAGGCGCTGACAATGGATAAAGGCCTGACTGCCCTTGAGTTTTCAATATTTCTACGTTTGGTGGGGATGCGGCCCAAAGATATTGAAGCCAAAGGTGGATTCAAGACCGCCTTTGAAGCAAGCGGCTTTGAGCATCTTCGATTGGCCAGCGGAAAATTTCAATTGGTGGAAGAAGGGCAGAACATCACTCACTTGCAGGAGGGTTCGGTGGAATCGGTTCCTTCCGAGAAAACAGCGGATAAGAAACCGGAGGCCGTAAGCACCGGGGCAGACCGAAAAGCCATTGTTTCATTCTCCGATATTATCCATCAAATTCGTACCGGACAGGCAGGAATTCCCGGGGCCTTAGGTTCCGTGGAACTTGACTGTGAAAAGATTGTCGTTCAATTAGAGAAAAAACCGGAAGAGATTGCCCAGCTTGCGATTGAGGAAGCCAAGGACGATCCGGCTCATCTGGAAAGCGTTATCCGAAATATTGTCCGCTATTTGACGGAAGGCTTGATTTCTTTCCTCATCGAACATGGAAAAGATATTACCAAAGCGCTTGAACGATTTGCCCGGGAAATTGAAAATGCTGTCGAGAAATCCGTTGGGGAAGAAGCGGCGGGCAAGGTCCGCGGAAAAGTAGGTAAGATTTTCGAAGAGACGATTGATGACTATCGTCTTCAGATGGTTGTGAAAACCCATGAACAGCACCGGGAAGATCCCAAGCCGGTTCAAAAAATTGTTCAGAAACTATTTCAGAGCGAAACGGTGCGTGACCGGCTGCTTCCCGTCCTCCGGGAAGAATTGACGGGCAAAGGATTTAATGCGGAAGATTTTGATGACATTTTTAAAAAAATGGAAGCACGAGCGGCTAAAAAGAAAAGTAAAGTGACTGTGGATGCTGCGGAGCTTGCTTCATTAAAGACCAAAGCAGATTTGTATGATCAAGGCGGTGGCGGCAACGGCAAGGCCCAGGAAGAAATCAAAAAACTCAAGCGCGAAAAGAAGACGATTCTTGATGAAAAAGAGCGCGTGGATACGGTGATCCGTAATCTTGCCGAGGGACTGGTTGTTGTGGATAAAAGCGGCAAAGTGGTGCTGATGAATCCCGCAGCTGAGCGGATGCTGGGAGTCAAACAATCGGAAAAAATAGGGCGCCGCGTGACGGAAGACCTCAAGGACGAACACCTCGTGGCCATGACCCGGGGCGGAGAACTCCGTGATGGCGATGCGAACGTTTCAAAAAATGTTGAGATTGTCAGCCTGAACGATGAGACCAAGCGCGTGCTTCAGGCGAGTACTGCGGTGATTGAAAATGAAGACGGGCAAACCATCGGAATGGTTTCAGTCTTAAGCGACGTCACGAAACAAAAAGAGGTTGAGAAACTCAAAACGCAATTCGTTGCCAATGTTTCTCACGAACTGCGCACGCCGCTTGTGGCGATTCAAAAATCACTGGCGTTGATTTTGGGCAACGAAGTGGGAGACATTAATCCGGAGCAGCAAAAATTTTTATCGATCGCCCACCGGAATATCGAAAGATTGTCACGGTTGATCAATGATCTTTTGGATGTGAATAAACTTGAAGCCGGCCGGATGACACTCCGACCCAAGAAAGTTCCCGTCAACGAACTTGTTCAGCATGTGGTTTCGACGATGGACAGTTGGTTTAAGGATAAAAAAATCCAGGTGGAAACTCATTTCTTTCACGACAAAATTGAAATCGAGGCCGATCCGGACCGCCTGACTCAAGTGCTCACCAATCTAGTGGGCAATGCGGTCAAATTTACGCCCGATGGCGGAAAAATTATTGTGGATGTCAAAGAAGCACCCCTCTCCCCAGTCCGCCAGGGGACGAATCCGTCCAACGATGTTTGCCAGAAGGGGAGCGGGTTGGGTGAGGGGATAGATTGCATTGAAATCGGAGTACGGGATACGGGGATCGGCATTGCGCCGGAAGATCAAAAGAAAATTTTCGACAAGTTTGTTCAGGTGAGCCTTGCCCAACCGGCCGGAGTTTCCAGCACCGGCTTGGGCCTAACGATTGTCAAAGAGATTGTGGAACTACACAGCGGCTGGATTGCTTTGGAGAGTGCCGAGGGAAAGGGAAGCCGTTTTTCAATTATCCTGCCTAAAAAATTCATCTTACATGAAGAGAAAGAATCACGGCTTTAAGTGTCGAAAATGTCATGACAGAAACTGTCAGATTGCTTCGTTTCGCCCGCAATGACGAGAATAAGTTGATATTCAGATAAGTTCTAAGGCCTCAAGCTGGTTTACTTTCCAACCGTACCCGGGACTTTGGCAGATTCAGAGGATGCGGGAATTAAGTAAGTTCGGACGTAATCCAGAATGCCTTCGCGCGTGGAATATTTACATTCAAATCCCAGATCCTTCTTCGCGGGATTCATGTCCGCTTCGGTAAAGTTCTGATAAAAATCATAAGGATTATCAAAATAGTCCGCCTCATATTGCGTGCCGAGCCCTTCATTAAGAGCTTCAATGAGTTGATTAAACGAAGTTGATTTTCCGGTTCCCACATTGACGACCGTGCTTTGCACGGCTTCGAGTGCCTTGATTGTGCAACTCACCACATCCTTCACATAAATAAAATCACGGCGCTGTTCGCCGTATTTAAAAATCCTCGGACGTTTGCCGGCCTTCATTTGAAGGTAAAGCTGATAAATCATGCTGGCCGCTTTGTCTTTGAAGGTTTCGCGGGGTCCAAACACATTGAAGTATCTAAGACCCACGGTCTTGATTTTACTTTGATAAGTGCGAGCCAGATTTTCGAGCGTCCATTTGGAGAATCCGTAGATGTTGTTGGGGATTCCCGCGTCTTCGATCTTCATGGAAAGCTGGCTTCCGTAGGTTGCGGCGGAAGAGGCGTAAACTACTGGGCAGCGTTTTTCCACGGCGAGATCCAGAATATTACGGAACCCTTCGACATTGTCGAACATCATTTTCTGTTCATCCAGGACGGTGGTGTCTGTGATCGAGGCAAGATGAAAAATGGCATCCAGAGGCTCTGATTTCAGAATCCGCATCCAGGAAGTGTCGCTCACGTTATAGGCCAGGACATCGCCGTTAAACCCCAAAAGATTTTTGAAACTGGAGCCGTGGAAATTATCCAGAACCCGAAGTGTAGCCTGGGGATAGAGTGATTGAAGCTCCAGGCTGAGATTGGAGCCGATAAAGCCGCTTCCTCCGGTGACAAGGATGTGTTTCATAGGCGCCTATGGTAGCGGTTTTTACCGAAAGTTCAATCGGAAAATAGCGGTGCGCGTTTCCTCCGAATCAGCCGTTAATTTACTGATGAAACGCAATCCGTATCTGCTCATAGCCGGCCTATCCATTCTGTGCTTTCTCAGCGGCTCTCCTGCCGCCAAGGCTTCAACCGGGGGAGATGTCTCGCTGATGCTTCGCGGTGCGACCAAGATTGTGGGATCCGCTTTTCAGGTTCCTGCCAATATGCTTGGAGATTCGATGAAGGTGATGTTTCCCTTTGGACTTTTGACCGGGGCTGTCAAAGGAACTGCAAAGACAGTAGCGGGAACTCTGGGCGGTGTCGTCGATATTGCCCGCGGCGGGGCTCCGTACGCGAAGTACCTTATCTTCCTATAAAAGTAGTAAGCGGTAAGTTGTAAGCGTTAAGAATGACAAGTCATCAAAAACTTACCGCTTAACGCTTACGACTTACCGCTTAAAACTATTTTCCGGTAGCTCTTCTTTTCCTTCTCAAATATTTTCGCAAGCTCCGCAAATGTTTTTCCGGTTTCAGGATCTTTTTCTCCGGGTGAGATTTCGGCGAGCGGGATCATAATAAAGGGCAGCTTCTGGTACCCTGCCTGCGGAAGAATATCCAGGTCAATCGGCCGCGCGGCATATTTATTTTGGGGATCTCTCTTGCGTCCCAGCGCCGCTTCAATTTTCTTCAGAGCTTGATCCAGAGATTTTCGGTCAAGCGCCGTTTTGATTTCTGCCGCAAGATTCCAGAATAGATCTCCTCCTACCGGGCCGACAGGCTGAGTTTCATAAATAGACGAAACTTTTTTTAAGGTGAAGGTTTGGTCCAGAAGCTTGAGGCATTGAGGGACGGCGAGTTTGGAATTCAGGTTGGAACCGATGCTGAGATAATACGAGCTCATCGCTTGCGCAGGATTTCCAGGCCGACATTTTTACAGTGGCGAAGCGCACCGGGCTTGGAGAGGCGCAAACGGATCCAGGAAACTTTGAATTTTTTCAAGATGGATGCGGCCAGCTTTTCCGCCAGGGTTTCAATGAGGAAAAATCGGCTGTGAGAGATAAATTCAAGGGTATGTTTCGCAATATTTTTGTAATTCAAGGCATCTTTGATTTTGTCGGTTCGGGCGGCCTTGCGGACATTCGTGGGAAATTCCAGATCAATCGTAATCTTCTGCTTGATCTTGCGTTCCCAATCGTAAATTCCGATCAGGCAGGAGGCTTCCAGCTGTTCAATGAAGATTTTATCGTTCATGGGCGAAATTTTAACACAGAACTTGCCGGGGACAAAGAGAGGCTTCGAAAAATTAATTATGCGGAGGCCATCACACTGTGTTGTTTGACTAAATTGCTCGTGAGTTCTGCGGTCAAGGTGCTCAATTTTCCATCACGATCGATCCTGTTGATATCCACAAAAAAATCGAAAGGTAGTTTTTCGAGGAGTTTATCGGCCGTCAAAAGTGCGGAGGCCGTTTGTTCAAACGCATTAGGACGGCCAATGACTTTCAAAAGTCCAGCCAGGGATTGTATTTGAGTGCTGTGGGTGACTCCTGAAATCTCGAGGTCGGTGACAAGCGCCATCGGCATTCCCATATAAGGATTATAAAATCGCCGGACATAGTTTGCGGCAAATTGATCGGCCGTCGCAAATATTTCGATCTTGAAATTGGGCGGTAATTGACGGTTTGGACTTAGCGCGCGCAATTGATCTTTGAAGGAATTTACTCCTTGAATATCTCTGGCGACAAGCGCCAGCACCACGGTCAACTTTGGATCATTTGCGGCGTAACGCAGCAGCGGTAAAATACTGGCCGCGTCTTTGGGGATTTCGTGACGCTGATCCACGAGCACCCTCTCTTCGGATGCTGAGGCTGAATGAGCCAGAAGTCTATCCAGCATCGCTTGTTTTTGCGTGGAAGGTTGAGAAACAAATGAAATTTGCTGAAATCGCTCAGGAAAAATTTTCGGCATCCATGGATTCGTTAGTGAGGTGGACCCGGACGATAAGCGAATCGGTAAAATACGATCCATGACATGGCGGGTTGTTCCCAATACGCCTTTCGATTGCCGGACCTCCGAGCGAGCGGTCAGTACTTTCTTTAGGACGGGGAACCAATGTTCCGGATCACCCTCGAGACTACTTTTATTGGAAAATCCTGCAGCGCCAAGCTCTCTTAATTCCTTTTCAGTCACATGGGCATTGCTCCAGATAATAATAGGGATGCCTCGTAAATGCGCAAATTCGGGATTCGTTTGAATCTGCTTCAGCATTTCACGGCCGTTCATTATAGGCATCCCCAAATCCAGTAGAATCACATCCGGCAGCTGGGAGGCACTCAACAATGCATCAAGCAATTTTTTCCCGGAGACAAAGAATTGAAAGCTCTTGATACCGCTGTTAATTAAATCCTGTTTCATCACAAGCTTAATGGCAGCCTCATCTTCCGCCACAAAGACAGTCGTTTGTGCAGGGTCAAATTGTTTTTGTGTTGCTACTGAGTCTGTTTGTAGCGCATTTAGGATGGCCTCTAATAACGTCCTTCGGCTCATGGGCTTCGAAAGGACAGCCACCTTCACGCCCAAGCTTGTAAGCGAAGGGGCCTCTTCGTTGCTCATCACATCTGCGGTTTGAATAACCACTGGGATTTTGCGTAGTACTTCAAGGGTCTCTTCCGGGATATCTCGCAAAAGCTGAAGATCATTTGGGGATAATTTCGTTAAGGTAGATATGATTTTTTCACGGCTCTCAAGATCCGATCTTAATAGATCTAAAAATTGCATTCCATTCATATAGGGCATCCGAAGATCCAAGAGAATGAGATTGGGTAATACCTCTCCTTGTTTGCTGGCCTCTACTAAGGTTTTCATTAACTTAAAACCATCGGAGACGATGACGGGTTTGTTTGGCCGAAGTAATTTCTCGAGTACGAGTTGATTGACTCTGTCATCTTCGGCAATCATGATTTTAAGATAGGTGGGGAGATCGGGTGTTTCGAGTTGAATTGTTGGTTCATCAGGTTTCGGTGCAACCCGATGCAGTGGAAGCGTCAGCGTAAAGGTAGAACCCTGGCCTGGCTGAGATGCGACGGTGATGTCTCCGCCCATGGCCCGCGCTAATTTTCGGGAGAGCGCCAGTCCCAGCCCAGTTCCTTCCTGGGTACTCATTTTCCTTCCTGCGCTTGTTTGTTCAAACTCTCGAAACAACTTGGGTATTTCATTTTCAGCGATGCCTTCGCCGGAGTCTTGAACGCGAAGGATCCATTTTTCTGCGCCGCCTATTTCAAGGGCGCTTGAAAATAGGCGCACAAAAGGTTGCTCTCCCAATCCGGTATAGCTGGGGGTAAACTTAACGGCGTTCGAAAGTAAATTTAAAATAATTTGCCGGATTCGCAGGGCGTCGCCAAGGACCTGCAGGTTTTCGGGGGACTCATTGATCAAATGATAGTGGATATTTTTTTTTGCAGCGCCAGGGGATTGTACTTGAAAGGTTTCCGCCAGAAAACGATGGACCCCAATAGGAGCAATTTTGAGATCGAATAATCCTGCTGAAATTCTACTAATTTCAATGACCTGGTTCACGAGAGCTAATAAATGCTTGGCACTCGCTGAAATCATACCAAGCCACTGGGTTAGGTCTTGAAATTGTTCGGAATTTAATCGTCCCTGGGCTTTTTCTATGGTATAGGCCGCTAAATCGGACAACCCGAGGATTGGATTTAAAGGTGTTCGGATTTCATGGCTCATGTTGGCTATGAACTCCGATTTAAATCGATTGGCGCTCTCCGCCTCCTCCCTAGCCTTGGTTAAAGCGACCGCAGCTTTTTTCTGCTCGGTAATATCGCTGACGACTCCCACGATAAAGTATTTTCCTTGATGCCCCTCATATCTAGTTTTTTTAGACAGCACGATGCGAACATGGCCTTGTGGATCCGTGTTTTCTTCTTCGGCTTCATGGGGCTGACCACTCTGAAGCACAAGCAAATCATTCGCCCTGAATTGAGTAGCTTGTTCTGGCGGAAATAGATCGTGATCCGTCTTTCCGATGATCTCTTTTCGCGGAAGTCCCACGAAACGGCAAAAAGCATCATTGATATCTATGAACTTTCCCTGGCTGTCCTTCACAAAAATAGGATCTGCTACAGCATTGATAATTGAGAGTAAATTATCATGCGCAATTCTAATCTCTTCGGCTGCTTTTTTACGTTGCATTTCATCCGACCATCCCAGTTTTCCGGGCTTGATGTCCAAAGCCCCGTTCCCCACACGGGCTGTCTTTTGGGCTTTTGCAAGATTATGAACCAAGGCGCTATGGACTTCCGCTGTCTTCGTCTTTGTCATGATGTCTTCAATCGCTGTCAGAGGCCGGATTACGGAAAAATAAATGCTGGGCAATACAATCACGGAGAGCAGGCACGCATCGATCAGCGCGAGGCCCCAGGCGGGAAGCGGCGGAAGCATACTGAGCATCAGCATAATTAGCAGCTCACTTACAAATATAGAACTGATGAGGGTCACAAGAATGTGACGAATTATCCACGTATTAGACGATGGTTGACTTAGGGCTTGTTGGGAGGGGCCCTCCTCCGCCTTTATTTTCTTCGAAGCGGGGTCATCGTTTCGGACCTCGGAACGTACTTTGGAAAAAAGAGATGATTGATCCAGTGTATCTAAAAGACCTGGCCGTTTTTCGGGTGCTTCAGAAGAAATGACGGATCGAATCTCGTTTCGAACCGTTTGTAACCACGCGCTCGCTTCTTGGGTTCCTCGAACTTTTTGCATTCCTCTGAAGTCTTCTCCCAGCCAAGCGCTCATTTGAGAAGTTTCGAATTTGCGCGATCCTAAAACGGAGCGAAGATAAACGGCATGATCTTGTTTTGAAACGGCAGAAATGCGCGGGGTGATCTGCAAATAGGAATAACCTTTGGAAACCGCCAGGTTCTTTATCCCTTGCGCGTGAAATCCGCCGGTGATCATGACGGCTTGCCGCTGATCGAGTTCCGTCATGCGGTGCACGGTATTTTGAAACATGATGTTTTCCCGCCGCAGGGCTTGCTCATAAAAATAGCTCGCCTTTTTGTAAAGAGCTCGAATCTTCGTGTTTGCTAAGTTTGGGAATTCCGCAAAAGACTTCGGGTTTTCTTCCAGCAATGCGAGCACTGCGTAATCACTTCGCGTGAGTTCTAACGAAAATAAATGCTGAAGAAGCGGCTGCTCCTGCTTGAGGCCAAGAAATTTCTTTTCATCGGGAGTCTGGGCGAGACGCTCAAAGATTTTGTCTTTCAAGCGGATGATTTCTTCCTGCAGTTTTTTTTCATCTATTTCTTGTATCAAGATGATTTGCTGCGCGGAGAGCGTCCAGTTTGGCCACGCTCGCATCGAAAAATTGGGCGGCAGTTTTTCGAACAAAAGTTCAAAGGCGCGTCGCAGGGTCGAGTAGGTGTTGCGGGACGAATCTGATTTTTTGAGACGTGCAAATTCTGGCTGATGCAGAATGGTTTGAAACTCGCGCAGAATATCTGCGGGAATGGCGCGTGTTTTCAGTTCGGCTAGAAAGGACACGATCTCTTGCTGCGCTTTTTGGCGATCGATTTTAGAGTCAATTTTTTGGAGACGAAAATAACGAACCAGAAGCGGCCATTCAATTTGATAGAAAGGATCTGAGAGATCGGTCTTTAGGCGTTTGCGGCTTGCTTCACCCAGGGCCGTAAGCCAGGCTTCGAACGAAAGTGTTCCAGATTCAAAGGTCTCTTCTTTGCGGACAAGATTTAAAAAATCACGACTCACCTTTGCGACGAAGCGCTGATTGATGGCGGCGCGGAGCTCTCTCCTATAACTGTGGGCAATTTTTTCGTTCGCGACGACTTCTAGGAAGGCCGTGCGGTCTTTTTGGTAGGCGAGAATATTTTCAACGCCCCAGCCCTCAGAGCGCTGCGCGGTTTCAGTCAAAAAAGATTCGGGGCCCGTGAGATAGCCTTCTTGCATCAACTTGTCGGTGACTTTACGGTTAAAGTCAGGGTGATTGGGGAAAAAACGAAAAAGCTCGGGCTGGAGTTTGCCGGCTGCGCCTTCAAGAAGCATCAGTCGAACGGAAGAATTTTGTTCAAGGTAGGTCAGGATTTTTTCAATATTTTTTTCGGATTCATAATTTCCGTGAGCCGATTGAATATGAATTAGCGTTGGTGACGACGGATTTCCGGAGACGCGTTCTGTTATTTGTCCCCATTCAGCAGGAATCTCAAGCGGCTTAGAAAATGAAATGGGAGGTTCGGCAAGATTCGCCCAAGAAATAGGGAGAAGGCTTGTGATGACCATCGTCATCATCACCCAGGCTGCGACGCATTTTTGGGCAGGAAAATAGGACCCCATCCAAAGCGCTTGGGTTGTCTTTTTTGAGGATTTTCGAGGATGACAAGCAAATTTTATGGCCATGAGATCTCATGAAAGGTAACATACCCCTCTTAATAATTCAATAGTTGTAAAAGAGTTGTTTGAGTTATTTTTAGCCTTGACCTTTCAAGTTGAGTTTTGAGCTTAAATTATTGAGATTGCTATACGGGGTCAGCGACTTTGAGCCTATTCGAATTTACATTTCCCCAGATGCTTGAGGTGTAATGAGAGCTGTCCCTGAACTGGCTTTCTACGTATAATGGCGCCTCTTTACGGCACATGATCAAAGGAGAACAACGAAGTGGAAGAGATTTTGACCCAGGAAATATCTGCGGATGTTCAAATAAAACCGCTCTGCCCGCTGTTTGGCGAATGCGGGGGATGCGCGTATCAGCATGTGACGTATGAATACGAGCTTGAGCTTAAGCATCAGCAGCTCAGCGCACTTTTTCAAAGAGAGCTGGGGATTTTATCGTCAGCGATTGATCCGGTGGTCCCGTCGCTCGACCCCTATCATTACCGCCACCGGCTGGATCTGACGATGAGAACCACGCGAGAGGGATTCATGATGGGCTTTCAGCACGCGGGAAGACGGAAAGTGATTTCCGTGGAATCTTGTGTGATTGCGCGCAAAGAGGTTTCGAATTTTCTTCCGCAGCTCAAGGAAGAAGCGATCAAGCGATGGCCGGAAGATTATAACAATGCCAATCTAGTGGTTCGTACCGGAGATGACGGACGTGTGGTTTGGGGCGGAATCGGCCGTCGATCGCTCGAACTTCCTGAAGCCGATTATTTGTGGACACAAGTGAACGGTAAGAAAATTTTTTATTCCCTCGATTCTTTTTTTCAGGCCAATCTCGGAATCCTTCCGGAAGTGATGAAGCGTCTTGGCGAACTAGCGGGTTTTGACCGCGAGACCCTTTTTCTGGATCTTTATGCGGGGGTCGGACTTTTTGGAATCTGTTTCTCGGATCAGGCGGGCGAGGTGATTATGGTGGAAGACAGTGACACCTCCGTGAAGCTTATGGAGTTTAATGTTAAGACGCAGTCCATGAAACCCTCTTCGGTTTTGCGCGGCAAGGTGGAAGAAGTTCTGCCGGGTTTGCTTGAGGCAAGCGGATGGACCAAACGGATTGCCCTGGTCGATCCCCCGCGTAAAGGCCTTCATTCCGCAGCGCTCACGACACTGGCTAAGGCAAAATCCCTCACCAAGCTTTTTTATCTTTCCTGCGGTCCGGATGCGCTTGTGCGGGATCTGAAAATATTTTTGAAAGAAGGCTGGAAAATCGAACGCATTCTTCCATTTGATTTTTTTCCACGCACCGCTCATCTTGAAACTCTTGTGATGCTTGTCCCATGAATGCACCGATTGTGACGATGGAAGAAAGGAAAAGGGAAGGATTTGGATGGATCCCGGCTCAAGCCGAATCTATTCCCGAGAGAATTTGTTTTGAAGAATGGTTTGGCAATGATCACCCCGTGGAAGTGGAGCTTGGCTGTGGCAAGGGAAAATTTTTGCTCGCACGCGCTCAGGCAAATTCCAAGATCAATTTTATCGGGATCGACTGGTCGCGCAAATGGCTGAGCATCGGGGCTGAGCGCAGTGTCGGCCAGGAAATTTCTCATGTGAAGTGGGTTTGGGGAAGGGTGTCTGTGCTTCTTGCCCGCATTCCTTCCCAAAGTATTTCCATTTTTCACATCTACTTTCCAGATCCTTGGCCGAAAAGAAAACATCAGGAGCGGCGTTTGATTTGCGCGGAACTGATTGATGAATTACAGGGGCTTCTGAAACCCGGAGGCCGCATCGAAATTGCCACGGATTTTCAGGATTATTTTGAAGCAATTAAAAAATCGGTAGGCAGAGTGCAGACGAACTGGTCACGTTTGAGGATGAGCATGAATGAGAGGCTTTTTTCGCCTGATATCAAAACGAGTTATGAAATCAAATATGAGGCTTGCGGAAAACCCCTTTATTATATGGAACTAGTTAAAGGTATTTAGAGTATCTAACAACGCTGTGTCATTGCGAGCGGAGCGAAGCGATCTAAAACGGGATTGCCGCGTCATCCCTTCGGTCCTCCCCGTAATGATGAAAAAAGGATACACAATGAGAATTGCGCGCGCCCTGGCCTTGGCGGGGATTGACTCTCGAAGAAAATGTGAAGTGCATGTCAGTAACGGGGCTGTGAGCGTGAATGGGGAAGTCATTCGGGATTTGGGCCGTCAGGTCAATCCGGAAGAAGATGCCGTTGCGTTTCGTGGAAGAATGCTCAATTTTGAGAAGATGGTTTATTATCTGCTCTTCAAATCCGAAGGATACACCACCACGGCTGAAGACCCTCACGCCAAAAAAACTGTTTATGACCTACTCCCGCCGACGCTTATCCGGGGATCCCGTCAGCCCAAGATGGGTCGCACCCGGGTGTTTCCTGTGGGCCGTCTGGATAAAAACTCTTCAGGGCTTCTTCTTTTCACCAATGACGGAGACCTCGCCAATCGTTTGATGCATCCGCGTTACGGCGTTGAAAAATGGTATGACGTGCGTCTCGACCGTGCCTGCGATCCTCGGGATCAGAAGCGCCTGCTAGAAGGCGTGAAGCTTGAGGATGGATGGGCAAAGGCCGGTAGAATTCTCACCCTTTCGCGCCGTGTGCTCCGGATCATGATCCAGGAAGGGCGGAAGAGGGAAGTTCGCCGCATGTTTGAAATCGTGGGTTATGAGGTGGTTCGATTATGCAGGATTGCGTTCGGCCCTCTTACGTTGGGGAATCTACTTCCCGGCCGCGGCCGCTTTTTGAGCAAGCCGGAAATAGAGAATCTGAGGAAATTAGTGTTTAGTGATTCCGGAGAGAAATAGAAAATAGAAGTTAGAGCAGTCAGTCCATTCAGAAATTATTTTTTTGCGTTCTCTCCTTTTCTATCCGCTATTTTTCGACTTCTGTTTTTGAAAGCAGACCGTTTGGATAAGGGATCTCTTCGTCCTGAAAATAATTCATAAAAATGAGTGCTGTTGGATATAAGTAGGCGAATTTCTTTATCCTTCCATCCATGAGACGCGGTGGCCGCGTGAAATCGGAAGGTTTGACGCTCCGCCCTTTTTATGACCCCGCAAAATCCTCCCAGATGACGCCCACAAGTGAGGTTTTTCCCCCCTCAGTTCCTTTTGATTTCTGCCGATAGAGAGGCCTATGAGTCTTCGTCATTATCCTTGTCTTTTTTGGCTGTTGCTGCTTCCCATCGGCTCACTGTTTCCGGCTCCTTCAAGCTGGGCGATGGCCGTCAAACCCCAGGAAAAAATTGCCCCGGATTTTCCCCGTCACGGGGTTTGGATTCAAACTCTGGAAACCATTACGAATAAGATTTTCAAAAATCACCTGACACTGCTTTACTTCTGGGATTACACCTCAGCTAATTGCCTTCGGGATCTCACTTATTTGAAAAAATGGGAGGGGCTTTATAAACCTTACGGTTTACAGATTCTTTTGGTGCACTCACCTGAATTCGAATTTGCTGCCAAGAAAGAAAATGTGGAACAGGCGGTACGCTATTACAAGATTCCTTATCCGGTCCTGCTGGATAATCAGTTTAAATTATGGGAAGCCTATAAGAACTTTTCCTGGCCCACTAAAGTCTTGATTAATCCGGAAGGCAGGATTATTCATACCCAGGCTGGAGAAGGAAAATATCAGGAAATGGAAAATATGCTTCGGGGACAATTGGGGAAAATGGATTCACGCATGGTTCTTCCCAATGCGTTTGTTGAGGAGGATGAACCCGACAACTATAATGATGAGGAGTGCGGCCCTATGATGGGTGAAACGTATATTGGTCACAAACGGGCGCGCTGGTGGGGTGCTGAGATTGCCAATAAGAACTGGACCAAATCTAAAGCGACCAGTATTTTCAAGGACCGGGGAGAACGTGTTCAGCGGGGATTTTTCTTACAGGGACTCTGGACGAATTTTGACGATTATTTTGAGCATGCGCGGCAAACCCAGGAGCTGGCCGATTATCTCGGCATTGTTTATTTCGGAAGCTCCGTTTATTCGGTGATGAGTCTTGTCGAGCCTTTGGCGGGAGAGGCCAGGGTTTATGTGACTCGGGATGATCAACCTGTCCCTTCGGAATTCAGGGGCAAGGATCTGAAGGAAGATGAAAAAGGGAAAACGTACGTCCCCTTAAAAGAAGCCAGGCTGTATCATTTGATTGTCAATGAAGACGAAGGCCCGCATGAAATCAAGGTTTGGACCCGGGAAAAGGGAGTCGCAGTCAGCTCTTTTTCATTTGCGAACCGCTGCCTTAGTACGGTGGATCTCCTGGGGAGTTAGCGTCTCCTGTTGCGTAAACCTCCACTCACCCACGGCATTGCGCGAGCTGCACCGAAGCAATCTGACCGGAGGTCATTCTAAACGAAGTGCAGACTCAGATCCTTCGCGGAGTTTATCCTGAGAGATCCTTTCCGCCAAACAGCGCTGGACGGATCCGTCCTTCGGCGGACAATGACAAAAACCGTCAGATTGCCGTGTCGTCCTGCGGGATTCCTCGCAATGGACAAAAAACTACGCACGTCATTGCGAGGAGCGCTTTTTGCGACGAAGCAACCTCGCGCCTCATTTTTCTCGTTTCTTTTTTCCAATCCGCTTTTTTCCGGGCTGATAGAACCAGCATTCTTTATACGGCTCCCGGCAAATGACGACCAGTTTATCCGCCACTTGAAAACTGGGGTATTGGACAATGCTTGAGGCATTCAAGTTCTCCTTTTTCAGACTCTGAATTAAAAAGTGCCGTTCCGGCCCCTTTAGATCCGATGAAATTTCAAGGTAATCATTAACCAAATCCTCCCAAACTGATTCTTTGTTTCCCATGTTGGTTGTTTCCTTTTTACGTCGAGATAGGGAGAACGTAACAGACGTTTTTCTATCGCGGAAGAATCCTTAAATTCGAGCAAAAGTCTTTATCGGTTAATAAGCGATAATCATCCTCTAATGAATGTTTTAAACTTTAAAATGTGCGGATTGTTACGCTCTTAATTAGAAAAGGGAAAGTTTTAGAAGAGGCAATTGTTATGAGCGTACCCAGAAAGCTGCTGGCTAAAAGTGAAAAGAGACTTAAAAGTTGATGTGTTACAGTCGGACACGTATACTATTAAACCAATGATTATGAGACCGCATAAATTTTTTCCAAACGCTCCAATTAAAGAAGCTTTAGTCGATATCCGGGTTAATCTGCCTTCTGAAACTAATCTAGAGACTCTAGCCAAGTTTCAAGATCATATTAAAAACAACTTTCCTATTAAGGAGGAAAGATTATCTTTTAATGGCGGTGTTCAGATTAAACCGGGAAGTGCACCGGAAATCGTGGGGCCTACGGGGGGAGTCGATGGATATCTTTTTCGGACAAATGATGGGAAGAAAATTGTCCAGGCAAGAATGGATGGTTTTACCTTCAATCAATTAAAGCCTTATGATCGATGGGAAACTTTTAGTGCCGAAGCAAAAAGTTTATGGGAAATATACGTTAAAGTAGCAAAACCTAACAATGTAACACGACTAGCGCTGCGGTATATCAACCAAATCGAAATCCCTCTCCCTATTAAACAGTTTAAGGAGTTTATACTCACTGTGCCGGATTTAGCGGAAGGGATTCCAGACGGCATTGAAAAATTTTTTATGCAGCTGATTGTCCCTGATGATGACCGGAAGAATACAGCGATTATTACAGAGACAATGGAGTCTATCGAAAAAGGTTTTTTGCCGTTTATATTTGATATTGATGCTTACCGAGAAATTTCACTTGACCCAAACAGCCCGGAAATTTGGGATGTCTTAGATAGTTTAAGAAACTTCAAAAATCGTATTTTTCTTAATAGCATTACTCCCAAATGTGAGGAAATTTTCAAATGAGTACCGCTTTGGAATCCACACAGCAACCTATTTATAGTGATGCGACATTGGGTCTTAGTCATGAAGCTAAAACAATTCTGAGTGATTGGTTTAAGATTGCGCCTCATTATTCCGAACCTGCTTCAAGACAAAAAGGCAATATCAATCAGGAATTTTATAGACTAGCTGCTCAATGGAAAGAAGCAACGCAATATCTTTCTTCGATATCTCAAATATCTATGCATCCTGCTTACCAGCACATTATTGGGATGGGACCTTCTGTTGTTCCAATCATTCTCAATGAGTTAAAACAAAAACCGGCCAACTGGTTTTGGGCACTCAAAGCAATTACACGGACGGATCCTGTTCCTGCGCAATTCAGAGGAAATATAGAAAAAATGATCGAGTTCTGGTTGAAGTGGGGAAGAGACCAAGGATATGTCATCTGAGAAGCTGGAAAAATCATTCCCTGCTCTTGTTGCGCAAGGCTATCGGATCACCAGTGAAGCGACGGTTGATTATAATTGTATTGCTTGGGCGATAGAAAAAGACAATTTAGTCTGGTGGCCGGATACGATGAGTCAATTTGCTTGGCCTGAAAAATTGTCTCGAGAAGAAAGCCTGGATGTGTTTGTCGCTTTTTTTAGAAGATTTGGGTATGAAGCTTGCCAAAACGGTGAGTTTGAACAGGGTTTTGAAAAAGTTGCGTTATATCGTGATGAGCATGGCCGGGGCTCTCATGCGGCAAAACAGCTTCAAAGCGGTAAGTGGACGAGCAAGCTGGGTGGAGATGAGGATATCGAACACAATACATTAGACGCTTTAGTGGGTATGAAATTAGGTTATGTAGGCCAAATTTTAAAACGTCCAATTTTTGAAGTGGCCTAGTATGCCGAGCAAACCATCGAAAAATCTGGAAGTGTTTCCCAACCCTCATACGGAACGGGATTACGACATTCGCTTTGAGTGTCCGGAGTTTACCTGCCTTTGCCCCAAGACCGGCCAGCCGGATTTTGCCGTGATACGGATTTATTACATTCCCGACAAACTTTGCATCGAGCTGAAGAGCCTCAAGCTTTATCTCTGGAGTTTCCGTAATGAAGGCGCTTTTCATGAGAAGGTCACCAATCAGATTCTGGATGACCTTGTGAAAGCAGTCCACCCCCGTTGGATGGAAGTGGAAGGCGATTTTTTTGTACGCGGTGGAATTCATACCGTTGTTAAAGTGTCGCATTCTGCAAAAGGGTTCCGAAAGTCTTAATTGATCATGGATTCCACCTTCGCGAAATCCGAATCTCGAATATCGAATATCGAAACAAATCCAAATTTCAAATGTCTCAAATGTCTCAAATGTCTCAAATCCTCAAACGGTTCATTTTTGAAATTCGATATTGGGCCATTTGAAATTATTTCAAAATTAGATATTCATATTTCGATATTGCTGGTGTTTCTCTTAACGCCTTCTGCTTTTGCAGCCAAAGCCCCCCAAGATTACACCTACGACATTGTGATCAGAGATGCGGTGGTCTTTGACGGAAAATCTTTGACCGGCGTTCGGGAAGATGTCGCGATTAATAAGGACAGAATTGTTTTCATCGGACAGCTTCCCAAATCGAAGGCTTTTAAAATTATCAGGGGCAAAGGGCTTACACTTGCACCCGGCTTTATCGATGCGCACACCCATTCGGATTTTAATCCCCTCGTTTACCCCAAACTAGCCAACAAAATTGCGCAGGGAGTCACGACTGAAATTATTGGAAACTGCGGGATGTCGGCCGCTCCCGTCATTGGAACACACAGGGATAAAATTCGTTCGGTGTGGGCCCGAGAAGGCGTTCAGATTCCGGCCACTCTGCCGTGGACGACGTTCCGTGAATACCGAGAAACACTTCAAGACAAAGGACTTTCCACCAATCTTGCGGGGCTGGTGGGGCACGGCAATCTGCGTTCGGCCGTGATGGGTTACGATCCTCGCCCGGCATCTCCATCGGAATTGGAGGCCATGAAAAAACTTTTGGCTCAGGCGATGGAGGACGGGGCGTACGGAATTTCCTTCGGTCTTGTTTATCTTCCGGGCGTTTATGCGGATCACGAGGAAGTCATCGAGCTTTGTCATGAAGCCGCGCGTCATCTTGGGGTATGCTCTTTTCATATGCGAAGCGAAGGTGCGAAGCTCCTTGAATCCATTCAGGAAGTCATTGATGTGGGAGCCAAAGCGAAAGCGCGGATTCAGATTTCTCATCTTAAAGCTGGCGGCAAGGGCAATTGGGGGAAAATAGATGAGGCCTTCAAATTAATTGAAGATGCCCGGGAGCGCGGCGTTCGTGTGGAAGCGGATGTCTATCCTTACAGTTCGGGATATGCTGAGCTGGGAAAAATTCTTCCGGATGAGCTTTATCTTCGTTCGGACCGCAACGATTATTTTCACAGTCTGATCAGACGTGCTGAACTTGTGGAAACCATGCGAGTTTATGACGAGAAAAAACAATTCAACTGGGATTCGACCATGATCGCGGCCACGGCCTCGCCCCACTATCAACGTTACGAGGGGATGACCCTGAAGATGGCCGCGAAAAAATCAAACTTAGAACCCGTCAAATTTTTGATCGATATTCTTGCCGACACTCAGTTTGAAGTCAGTGCCTTTTATTTTTCCCAGACCGACGAAGTGGTCGAGAAAGTGGTGGGGAAGCCCTACGTCTCAGCCGGATCCGACAGTATTGCCGATGGCACCCGCCGTCCTCATCCGCGGGCCTTCGGGACCTTTCCTAAAATCATCCGGGAATATGTCCGCGAAAAAAAGGTGATCACGCTTGGCGAGGCGATCCGAAAAATGACGTCGCTTCCGGCGGAACACTTTGGGTTGAAGGACCGCGGACGGATAGAAGTTGGGGCTTACGCGGACCTGGTTCTTTTTGATGCCGGGAATTTGAAGGATGAATCGACCTACGAAGATCCGACCAAGCGTTGCAAGGGCATTCAATGTGTTCTGGTGAATGGACATCCCGTCTTCGAAAACGGAAAACTCCCCTCCAAAAAACACGGCCGCTTTCTCACCAATTCGTAAGAAGGGGCCTGGGTTGCAACCTGGCCCCTTTAGAGATATACTCCCTTCCTCATCAACGCAGGTATTATCCAAAATCAAATAACCAGGAGGAAATATGTCCGAAGAACGCAAAAGTGCGGTTACGTTTAAAGGCAATCCGATCACACTCGTCGGTCCGGAAGTGAAAGTGGGAGACAAGGCTCCTGATTTCAAAGTTTTAGCCAATGATCTTTCTGAAGTCACGCTTGCGAATTCAAAGGGCAAGACGCGCGTGATCAGTGTGGTTCCTTCCTTGGATACTCCGGTCTGTGATCTTCAGACCAAGCGTTTCAATGAAGAAGCCGGCAAGTTTCCCAAAGATGTTGTGGTTTACACCGTGAGCACGGATCTTCCATTCGCTCAAAAGCGCTGGTGCGGAGCTTCAAGCGCGACGAATATTCAGGCGCTTTCCGATCACCGTGAAACTTCCTTCGGAACTGCCTACGGAGTTTTGATTAAGGAACTTCGCCTGCTATCCCGTGCGGTTTTTATTGTGGGAGCGGA
>SICL01000032.1 GCA_009691445.1 Candidatus Taenariivivens baikalensis
GCGGTTGAAGTCCCGTAAAGCTTTTTTGCGGTTAGAAAGAAAAAAAACAGGGCGGCGGCAATGATCGCTGGATTGAGACTGTCCAGAAAGTGGTATTTAAGACCGAAGGCCATCAAAAGAGGCCAGCCTGGAGGGTAGACGCTGAACCACTTTCCGTCCCGGTTTCCCACGTGAACGACGTTAAAGAACTCTGAGAGAGGATGAGGTGCAAGCCACCACTTCCCCATCCGGAAACATTCTGCCAGGAAATAACAGGAGTGTTCATCCGCTGAACCCATAAAGGAATGCAGAATCAACCGGTTGATCCACAGCAAGACAACAAAGGTTCCTGCGAGAAAAGCCAGTATCCAAAGCCATCTTTTGTCATTCTTTGTTTTGCTCAGGATGACACCGGTCTTGTCGGATATTTCAAATAATGAATCCGGTAAAAAACGACAGCAGAAAAAAGCGGCTAATCCTGAAATTCCCAAGAGGACAAAGGCATCGGCCGTGGTATAAAAGCTGTGATGGAGCAGTTCCTGCAACGGGAAAGCCCACCACGGGGCGAGCAGAAGAAAAACCGAAAGACAAAGAAGCGAAAAAGGCTTTTTCAAAAATCGACTCATCGCGCCTTTGATCCTTCGATAATCACCGTGACACCGATCACAAAAAAGGAAAGAAATCCGGCCAGGGCAAACAGGGGCTGCTTATGAAAACCGGAAACGAAGGCAAGGATAATCAGTAAAAACCCGGGCAGTAAGGATTGAAAAATGTAACGGATCATCGTTTTATTCGGTCATTCCAAAGCGGTTTAAAACGAAGGCATAATCAAAAGCAATTTCTTTCAGGTGTTCATAACGTCCCGAAGGTCCGCCGTGTCCGGAACCCATTTCGATTTTTAAGAGAAGAAGGTTGGAATCTGTTTTTAGAGTACGGAGCTTGGCCGTCCATTTGGCGGGTTCCCAGTATTGAACCCTGGGATCATTAAGTCCGGTCGTGATCAAAAGATGGGGATAATCCTGTATCTTCACGTGATCGTACGGCGAATAAGAAAGCATATAATCAAAGAAGGTTTTGTTTTCCGGATTCCCCCACTCTTCGTACTCTCCGACGGTCAAGGGCAGGGATTTATCCAGCATCGTATTTACGATATCCACGAATGGGACTTTGGCGATGGCGGCAAAAAAAAGCTCTGGCCGTTCGTTTAAGACATTGCCGATCAAAAGCCCGCCCGCGCTGCCGCCATAAATAACCATTTTTTTACTCTGAGTATAACTTTCACGAATGAGATGTTCGGCGCAGGCAATAAAATCCTGAAAAGTATTTTTCTTTTTCAGGAATTTTCCATCCTCGTACCAGGGGCGTCCCAAATCCCCGCCGCCGCGGATATGTGCAATCGCGAAAATAAAACCCCGATCAAGCAAACTCAGACGTACGGATGAAAACTCAGGATCAATGCTGATGCCGTAAGACCCGTAGCCGTAGAGAAAAAGCGGATTGTTTCCATCCAGGGCTATGCCTTTGCGGTAAACAAGCGAGACCGGGATGCGTGTCCCGTCTTTGGCCGCGGCGTAAATGCGTTTGGTTTCATAACGGGAGGGGTCATAACCTCCGAGAACTTCGGTTTGCTTTTTTAGCTCGCGAGTTCGTTGGTTCATATCGTAATCAAATACGCAGGACGGAGTCACGAGTGAGGTATAACCAAATCGCAGTTTCGAAGATTTGAATTCCGGATTACTTCCTCCCCAGGCTGTGTAGACGGGTTCCGGGAAATCCAGATAATGGAAAGATTGAGTATGAATATCCGTAATCCTGATTTTCATCAGGCCTTCTTCGCGTTCATAAACGACGAGATGATTTTCAAAAGCTTCAGCGCCTTCAAGTTTGACACCGGGACGGTGCCCAATCACCTCTTTCCAATTTTCTTTCTCCGGACGCTCCACAGAGGTTTGCATTAATTTAAAATTGACGGCGTTTTCATTGGTAAGAATGAAAAATCGGTTCCCGTGATGGATTGCACCGTATTCCAGCAGGGGCTGGCGTGGATGAATGATCTGGAAATGACTGTCCGGATAATTGGACGGAAGAAATTGAACTTCTGAACTAGTTTTGCTGTGACTTTCAAGAAAGAGATATTTCCTGTCTTTGGATTGACCAATGGCAAGCAGGAAGGTTTCGTCCTTTTCATGAAAGATCAGATCATCGACCGACTGAAGACCTCCAAGTCGGTGTTTAAAAAGGCGACAGGGACGTTTCGCTTCATCCAAGGTGGTGTAAAAGAGCGTCTGATTATCGGCCGCCCACTCCACGCTGGTGGCGCAGTTTTCAAGTTTGTCAGTGAGGAGTTCTCCGGTGATCAGGTTTTTGACTTGCAGGGTGTAGACCTCTGCGCCGGTGGTGTCGGTGGAATAGGCCAGAAGCTGATGGTCCGGGCTTAGGTTAAAAGAGCCGAGGCTGAAATATTCCAGGCCGTGGGCGAGTTCATTTGAATCGAGGAGGATTTCTTCAGCGGCTTCAAGACTTCCCTTTTTGCGGCACGAGATCGAATACTGCTTTCCCTTTTCGGTGCGTGAATAATAGTAATAGTCATCCATCTTGACGGGAACGGACAAATCGGTTTCCTTAATACGTGAAAGGATTTCCTGATAAAGTTTTTCCTGCAAGACCTCGGTGGGTTTCATGATGAAATCCGTATAGGAATTTTCCGCCTTCAGGTAGTCCAGCACCTCGGGACTTTCTCGATCTTTAAGCCAAGCATAGGCGTCAGACAGTGTGGTTTCGTGGAAGACAGATTCGTAAGGAACTTTTTTGCAAAGAGGGGGTTTCATGTCGGCATAAGATAGCACATTCATAATAGATTGCTAGAGCTTATCCAGCGATGAATGCATCCAGTTGCAGCAGTGACAACGATTGGGTAGACCACTCGTGCGTAGATTTTTGTCATTGCGCGTCCCGCGCCCTGGCGGAGACCTGCCTCGCCGGCAGGCGGGCGCGGCAATCTCGAAGCCGCACAACTCAAGATTCTCCGCCACAAAATCTTCGGACGAATCTGCCGCGCTCTCTGGCGGGCTTCGCTTCTAACCGCAATGACGGACGCGAGAGATTGCCTCTACGTCAGGGACGGATAGTCGCAAAAAACCCTCCTCGCCATGGCGTTCCTAAAACGATATAATTCACTTCAATGAAAACTTTTTTTCAAACCCTGCTTGCAATCGTCGTTTCTCTTTTTTTTCTGGAAACTATTTTTTGGATCCCAAGAACAGTGCCGGCTGGTTCAAAGTTCACGGAAAGCGTTGTCTTAAAGAATCATCTTTCCCCTGGCAAGACCCAAGACGAAATCCGTATCTTTACCTACGGAGAATCCACGATGCACGGGGCCAATTATGCGCCTGTGTCCAGCCCAGCTCGATGGCTGGAAACTTATCTTCGGGACTTTCTCCCCCACAAAAAAATCCGAACGGTCAATTTTGCCCGGATGGGCCACGGCAGTTTTTTTACGGTGGAAACCTTTGAGCAGACGCTTGCCTATCATCCCGATGTGGCTATTTTTTATCTGGGGCATAATGATTATTTGCCAGGTGAGCGGATGGACCAGGTGGACCGCGCAACGCATCCAAAAGTTTATTATCTGGAGAAGCTTTTATTTCAAAGCCGTTTCGTTTCTTTTTTTTACCGGGTGGTTCTTCGCCGAAATATCCGAAAACGTGAGGCAAGATGGGAAGACCGAATGGTCGGTGAAAAAATTGAGGTGATTCCCGGCGCGTTAAAGATGGGCGCCGCAACGCCCCGCAACGAAAAGTTCTACTGGGAAAACCTGAGGTTTTTCCGCGAAAATATTCTTAAAATTCTTAAACTGGGTCGTGATCACCGCATCCCTGTTTTATTTCTTAAGCCAGTTTCCAATTTAAAGGATTTTCTTCCCCTGGAATCAGCCCATCAGAAGCCGTTGAGTGACTTGGGGCGTCGTTTGTGGCAGGATTTTTTTACTTTGGGTGAAGCCGCAAGAAAAGCCAAACATCTTGGAGAAGCGGCTGCCTATTACCATAAAGCTTACGCCATTGATTCCACTTATGCCGAGCTTCCCTACCGAATGGGTCAGATCTATCTTCAGCAGGGAAAATTTGCAGAAGCTAAACGGTTTTTTACTGAAGCCAAAGATCAGGATGCGATTGTGTGCCGCGCGACCCGAGAAATCCTCACCATTTTAAATGAGCTTCAGAAAACCCAGGGTCTTGTGATGCTGGATACGGAAAAAGTGCTGGAACCCGAGGCTTTGGGACAGATCTTGGGAGAACCTATCATTGAAGATAATGTTCATTTTTCAATCAAAGGTCATTCGCTTATTGGAAAATTGATGGCTGAGGGGCTTGCCTCCCAGGGATGGATTGCTCCTGCCAATGACTGGGATTTCTCCAGGGAACGTTCTTATGAAGTGATTTATCAAGAGCTTGGGATTAATCCGGATTTAATCTCCCACTCCTTTGTTCAAGTGGCAAGTTATTTGGGTGACCGTTATGAAGATCGACTGAGAGTTGCTCGTCGGGCGGTTGAACTATCTCCAAAAAATCAGGAGGCTCTGAGAGCCCTGGCTTGGTCCTACTGGATTTCAGGCCGGAAAGAAAATGCCTTTAAGGTTTATGACCAGATCAAAATTCTGAATCCACATCTTGCAGTGGAAATTCTTGAAAATGTTCCAGATCTCAAGAAAGCATATGAGATTCAATCAGGAATGTCATCCTGAGGCGTTTTTTGCCTCCGCCGAAGGACGGATCCGTCCAACGCTGTTTGGCGGAGAAGGATTTGAGATTCTTCGCTTCCCTGCCCGCCATAAGAAAAAGATTTTCTTCCTTAAGGCAGGCGGGGCCCAGAATGACAAATGGCCGCCATTAGAATTCAGCTGGAAAAATTGTCGAAGGCTTGTAGAATGAACAGCATTCAAACCAAGAGCGCCTAAAAAAGACTGTCATCGCGAGCAAAGCACGGATCCGCCCGAAGAATTGTGGCGGACAGGGGTGCTGGGATCTCTCTAGATTGCTTCGCTTTGCTCGCAATGAAAAGATTTTACCGTGGCGCTCCAAGTTCAAGGAGGAAGTATGGGATTAGCGTTGGGTGATTTTTACAGTAATTTTAATTTACTGATGCGTTGGCTGCACGTGTTTGCAGCGATTATCTGGGTCGGACATTTGTATTTCTTTAATTTTGTGAATCTCCAGCTTCAGGCGTCTTTGGATGATGATGCCAAGAAGATTGTGAATCCGCAATTAATGCCTAGGGCCCTTTGGTGGTTTCGCTGGGGTGCGATGATCACGTTTATCGCAGGATTAGTTCTCTTCACAATGATTTATATGTACACGCCAGGTCAAGGATTTGGTCCGACCGCTCTTTTCCGCAGCGAGGGGCATATCACCGGCCGCGCCATCTGGATTCTCTTCGGAATGTCCTTTGCCGTGATGATGTGGTACAACGTCTGGTTCAAAATCTGGCCGGCTCAGAAAAAGATTTTAAGTAAGCAAGCCACCGGTGATGAAGCCACGAAACTCAGGACGTTGGCCGCTAAGCGCTCTCGGATGAATACGTATCTTTCCGGGCCGATGCTCTTCGGGATGTTGGCACCCTCGCACTACGGTTCTCTCAACGTGGTAACTTTGGGTGTGGCCACGGCGGTAGGACTGATCGTGATTTTTCGCTGCTATCATCTTTCCAAGTCGGCAGGTAAAACGGTTTAAAAAACAGGGACGGTTCTCATAGACGATCGTATCCTTGCACAGTTGTGTTGAATTTTTTCAATCACTGTTTGCAAGTTAACGTAAGCGTGTGAGAACCGTCCCTGTTTTTTTAAATTTTCGACCGGCAATTCAGGCATTCCAGCATCAGCTTCGAAACCACGGTCTGGCAGTGCTTACAGCGCACAAATCCCTTTTCAAGCGGTCGGTATCTCTTCCAAAGCTTCCGGAAAGTTCCAAAGAGAAACAGGCTCAGGCTTCCACCCAAGAGCGTCAACACAATGAGATTAGAATATTTCGCGATTGGATTCTGCATCCATTGATCCACTTCATGACGCAAGCTGAATCTCTTTTTTGAAAACATCGGATGGATTCCCTGGGATTCAAGATAAGCCATCACGCCCCTTCGCATCTCGTGAAAATTAACCGAGTTGAGAAACTGAGTCTCAAAGCGATTGTGATGCTCGCTTTGTTCCAGATAATCCTGAAAGCTCTGCACAGCCTCTGGCCTGCCCTGCTGATCCAAGGCTAATGCTTCAACAAGCATGGCAAAACTATTTTCGGAGTAATCCCACTGGGCTTCCTTCGCCATTTGAACCGCTTCCTCAAGATCCGCTCCCTGAAGAAGGAGTGACTTCGCCGCTTTGCCCGTTTTTTCAAGCGAGTCATTCATCGCTTTCAATTTGAAGTCTTTTCCGGATGAGACCTGAAGGAGCTTGGCCGTTGTTCTTTCAAAAGCCCGGACAAACCGCTCATCTTTTTGCATTAACGAAGCTGAAGCATAGAGAATAGGTGGGATGTAACAGACCGCAAACAAAATAAAGACAAAGACACGTTTAAGGATTGTCATTGTCCGCCACAATTCGTCGGACGGATCCGCCGTGCTCTCTGGTGGACTTCGCTCCACCCGCAAGGATGGAAAAAAGTTGATTTACGCTTGCGGGCCAGCATGAAGGATTTCCGGTTCTAGATCAGGGAGAAGTTGTTTCATATGAGCTTGAAACATAAGCGCAAGCTCATGCGCTTTTTGATCATACGCTTTCGGATCTTTCCAGGTTTTTCTTGGAAAAAGCAAATCCGAAGGAACGTCCGCGCAGGATTTTGGAATTAAAAATCCAAAGTGCGGGTCTTTTTCAAATCCGGATTTGGAAAGCCGGTTTTCCAGAATGGCGTCCACAATAGCTCGCGTGTATTCCAGATTCATGCGGGTCCCGGTTCCGTAAGGTCCACCGGTCCATCCCGTATTAATAAGCCAGACGTCCACTTGATGTTCATGAATCCTCCGCCCAAGAAGCTCCGCATAAACCTTGGGATGCCGGGGCATGAAAGGCGCTCCAAAACAAGAGCTGAACGTTGCCTGGGGTTCTTTGATTCCAGATTCGGTCCCCGCAACTTTGGCCGTATATCCCGCCAGAAAATGATACATCGCCTGTTCCATAGAAAGTTTGGCCACGGGCGGGAGTATCCCAAACGCATCGCAGGCAAGCATAAGAATATGCTTAGGATGGCCGCAGGTACCTTTTCGTGTCATGTGAGGCATCGATGAGATCGGATACGATGCCCGAGTATTTTCCGTGATGAATTCGTCGTTTAAATCAATTTCGCCCGTTTTGGGGTGAATGGGAACATTTTCGAGGAGAGTCCCGAATTTTTGAGTCGTCGCGTAAATTTCAGGCTCCCCGTCCCGCGAGAGACGGATAACCTTCGCGTAGCACCCACCTTCAAAATTAAAAATGCCGTGGTCGCTCCATCCGTGTTCATCGTCCCCAACCAGCGTCCTGTTTTTCGCCGCAGAAAGTGTGGTTTTCCCGGTTCCGGAAAGTCCAAAGAAGATGGCGGCATCATTTTCATCTTTTCCGTAATTGGCAGAGCAGTGCATTGGCAGAACATTTTTTCCGGGCATTAGATAATTCATGACTGAGAAAATTGATTTTTTAATTTCACCGGCATAAGACGTTCCGGCAATGAGCACGTAGCGCTCAGCAAAATTGAGAAGGATGCAGGCGTCCTTACCCGTACCATCCTTGGCAGGATCTAAGATAAGAGACGGAGCGTGGATCACAGTAAACTGCGGCTGATGAAACGTGAGTTTTTTTGGATCAATCTCCGGAATGAACATTGTTTTTGCAAAAAGCGCATAGACTGGATTTTCACTCACGACTGTCACCGAAAGACGGTAAAGAGGATCCGCCCCGACGTAGCAATCCTCCATAAAGAGTTCTTCTTTCACGGAAAGAGCGTGAAAGATCTTTGCTTTCAGAAGATCAAACGTTTTAATCGTCATCGGGCGATTGTTTTTTCCCCAATCAATATTGTTTTCGGAGGAAGATTCCCGAATAACGTACTTAGCCTCCGGTACACGTCCGGTATATTTCCCAGTATGAAAGACAAGTGCGTCTTTATTGCTTTTTTGTGCCAGGTTTTTCCAGACAGCCATCGCATAAAGACGTTCGACACTAAGATTACGGTGGAGTTTGCCTTTGAACGGTAATTCTTTTGGAAGCAAGGTGAATTCCTTATTTTTTGATCATCATTGCGAGCGAAGCGAAGCCATCTCGCAATGACATTTTAAACTTATTTTTCTATCCAGTCGTCTAAAAATTCCGCCAGATGTTTGGGGCGATGATCGGTGCCGGATTTAATCTGTTCCCGGCAGCTAAAGCCATCCGAGATGAGCGCAATATTTTTTCGTTCACGGATTTTCGGGAACAAATCCTTTTCGGCGATTTTTATGGAGATCGCTTCGTGTTCCCTTTCAAACCCAAAAGCGCCTGCCATCCCGCAGCATCCCGTTGCCAATGCCTCGGCATTGAGTCCCAGGTGCTGGAACAGTTCCTTATGATTATCGTCACCCAGTACGGATTTTTGATGACAATGTCCGTGGATGAGGATTTGATCGGCAGGCTTACGGAGGTTGAGCTTCGGCTTCTGCTTTCCCAAGAATTCTCCAAACAAGAATGTTTGTGACGCCAGTTTCCTAGCCTCCGGATGATTCGGGAAAAGTCCCAGGAGCTCGTCCCGGAAAACTGAGACGCAACTTGGCTCAAGGCCGATGATTGGAATCCCTTGATCCAGAAAGGGTTTCAGCTCCTTCATCGTGTGGATGAGGCGTGCCTTTGCTTCATCTAGGAAGCCAAAATCATAAAGAGGGCGGCCGCAGCAGACATTGGCTTGAGGAATAATCACCTCGTATCCGGATTTTTCCAGGACGCGCACCGCTGCTTTACCGATTTCAGGATAAAAATAATTACTGAACGTGTCAGGCCAGAGCAAAACTTTGGGTCGAGGGCTGCTGTCTTCTCGCTTGTGATTCTTGGCCCAAGCCTGAAAAGTTTGGCAAGCGAAGGCTGGGAGCCGGCGCTTGATGGAAAGGCCAGCGATTGCTTGCAAAAAGTGCCGCAAACCGGGTGTTTGAGTTAGAAAATTAGCAAGCCGAGGAATTTTCGAGGCAAGCTTAGCTCCCCGGTGGATATATCCAAGCAGATAGGCTCGTAAAGGACGACGATGATGTTCGTAGTAATGGGATAAAAATTCTGACTTGTAAGTGGCGATGTCCACATTGGTCGGGCACTCGGTTTTGCATCCCTTGCACGCAAGACAAAGGTCGAGAGATTCTTTGACGGCCTCTTCCTTCCAGCCGTTGGTAAGCACCTCGCCGCGCATCATTTCATAAAGAAGATGGGCTCGTCCGCGCGTGGAATGTTTCTCTTCCTTCGTGGCCATATAACTCGGGCACATCAGTCCGTCTTCCGGGCGGCGGCAGCGTCCGATCCCGATACAGCGTTGAGTGGTTTTGAAAAAGTCTCCCTGATCTTCAGAAAATGAAAAATGAAGTTTCTCTGAATTCATCTTTGCATGATCGATATATTTCAAATTCTCATCCATTCGGTAGGCATTCACCACTTTCCCGGGATTCATTTTATTTTCCGGATCCCAGATAGATTTAAATTCCCGGAAGCCCTGAACTAGTTCTTCCCCGAACATTTTCGGAAGCAGTTCTGCGCGTGCCTGGCCGTCTCCGTGTTCTCCGGAAAGCGATCCTCCGAGTTTAAGAACCAAGTCAGCGGAATCGTTAATAAAGGAACGGTATTCCTGGATGCCTTTGGGAGACTTGAAATCAAAGCTGACACGGGAATGAATGCAGCCTTCGCCAAAATGTCCGTAGACCACAGTCTCATAATGATATTTCCGGATCAGGCGGTTAAATTCACGTAAATAAGTTCCGAGATTTTCCGGCGGGACGGCGGCATCTTCCCATCCGGCAAAAATATCTTTTTGACCCGGCACAAAAACCGTAGCGCCAAAGGCAGATTCCCGGACAGCCCACATCGCATGAACTTCTTTTGGGTCTTCAAATAATTTTACGGTTGGGGGATGAGATGATTTTTTTAAAGCTTCGATAAGTTTCTCGGCTTTTTCCCGAGCCTCCGCTTGAGACTTCCCCCCAAACTCGATAAGCGACCAGCTTTTCCCTTCCGAGAATTTGGGCAGGGTGAGAGCGTGCATCCCTTTGATACGCATATTCCCGATAAAGTTTTCATCAAGGCCTTCAAAACCTTCAGGTTTAAACTGACAGACGAGCACAGAATCATCGGCGGCCGCGTACACATCCGGATACCCCAGCACAAGAAGATTTTTATGCGGAGGATCTTCCACCAGATTTAAGGTTGCGTTCAGGATAGTGACGCAGGTCCCTTCTGTGCCTACGAGAGAGCGAGCAACATGAAATCCATTTTCCGGAAGCAGTTGATCTAGGTTGTAACCGGAGACGCGCCGTGAAAGCTTAGGATAACGCCTTCGAATAAGCTCCGCATATTGGTCACGGAGTTTTTTCAGTTTTGAATAGATTTCCCCTTCGCGGCCTCCCTTCCGAATGAGTTCTTCCAGTTTCCAATCCGGGGTTGCGCCGACGTGCATACGACAACCGTCATAAGTTAAGATCTCAAGGGATTCCACATTTTCTGCGGTTTTTCCGGAAGTGAGCGAATGGATTCCACAGGAATTATTTCCCATCATCCCGCCAAGCGTACAGCGGCTGTGGGTGGCCGGGTCCGGGCCAAAGATGAGGCCCAAAGGTTTAAGTTTTTTGTTGAGTTGATCCAGAATAAGGCCAGGCTCAATACGGGCTGTTTTTTTCTCTGGGGAAATTTCCAAGATTTGGTTGAGATGCGGAGAAAAATCTAAAATCACGGCAATATTGCAAGACTGACCGGCGATACTAGTGCCGGCTCCCCGGGTCAGAACAGGTGCGTGAAGCTCACGGCAGATCTCGATCGTCTGAATCACATCCTGAATGGACTTTGGCATGACCACACCGATCGGAACCTGGCGGTAATTGGAAGCGTCATGCGCGTATATCGCCCTTGTTCCAGAATCAAAGCAAACCTCTCCTTCAAGCTGACTCCGGAGTAGGGATGCGAGTTTTTCCGTGTCGAGAGTAGATGGAATGGTTATCAACGGAGGCATAAGATACTAAGAGCCAAGGTGGTTATTGCGAGGGCGCATAGAGACCGAGGCAATCTGAGAGTCTTGAGATTGCTTCGCTTCGCCCGCAATGACAAGAGGAATCTGATATCCGGATAGGCTACCAAGGACGAAGAGCCTCTGTAATCTTGAGCTTGCTTTAAATTTAGGATGACCGTAGACCCTATTTAGCGCGCGGAGCCTGACCGCTTAACTCAAATCCATTTCGCTTAACCGCTTTAGCCATTCTTTCAAAGGCTTGATTCGCCGTAGTTCCTTCCGTCAGATTTTTCATGCAAACAGCCGCGTAACCACGGCGGTTTTTAATTTTGAAAATTCCAACTTTTCCTGCCGGGAATTTCTTTAAGGATTTCGCCATAAATCCCCCTCATTTAGACTTTGGAGATTGATTCCATAAGGTTCAAAAGCTGAAACAAGATCTCATGATTTATCGGCAGGTTTTGTATTTGAGAGAGAATTTCTTTCGAGGACTGGCTATAGGGTCCGGGCGTTAAATCTTCCGGGCAATTCTGGAGAAGCTTTTGAATGCTTTCCCGGGTGGATTCCAAATGAAACTGCAGTCCGACAACCCTGTCGGCGTAGGTGAAAGCTTGATGCTCGCAGGCTTGACTTGAGAAGCCGTGGAGCGTATTGGGTGGAATGGCGAAGGTGTCTCCGTGCCAGTGAAAAGCCTGGATGGTTTCAGGAAGCGCCGCAAAAAGCTTCGATTGTTTGCTCTGAGACGTGCGGCGGATGGGATACCAGCCGATTTCTTTATCGACTCCGCGTGTCACCTTTCCTCCCAGCACATCCGCAATGAGCTGTGCCCCTAAACAAATCCCCAGAACTTTCTTCCCTTGGTCAATCGATTGACGGATCAGCTTCTTTTCCTGGATGAGCCAGGGATAGCGGTCATGTTCATAGATATTCATCGGACCTCCCAGAATGATCAACCAGTCGATCGATGAGATATCCGGCAAAGGTTCTCCGGCATAAAACGCAGTGCGGGAAAGGGTGTGCCCTTTTGAAAGAATCCAGTCTTGGATGACGGCGAGGTCTTCGAACTCGACATGCTGGAAGTAATGAACAACTTGTTTTGACATTAGGCTGACCAAAAATTTATTAGTTTGTTGAAATTCCAAACATCTGTCATTGCGGGCAACCAAAGGGAGCGAAGTCCGCCAGAGGACGGATCCGTCCGACGAATTATGGCGAATAATCTCGGGTTGCCCCAAAGGATTGCCACGTCTCCGCCAAGGCGCGGGACTCGCAATGACTAAAGGATTATCGAATCAGAATGGACTTCAAAGCACCGCTCAAGTCCGGATACTTAAATCTAAATTCTAACTTAGAAAGTTTTTCCGGAAGTGCTCTTTGCCCATCCAATAACATCGAAGACATTTCGCCGAGAAGAAGTTTAATCACAAAACCCGGGACAGGCAAAAAAGCCGGACGGTGAAGGGCTTTCCCGAGCGAAGATGCAAACTCTTTCATGGTCACGGGCGCCGGAGCCGTTCCATTGACCGCGCCGCTGAGTTCAGGATTTTCCAACGCGTAAAGAATGATGGCGACTAAATCATCCCGGTGAATCCAGGACAGCCATTGTTTCCCGCTGCCGACGGGGCCGCCAGCACCCACCTTAAACGGAAGCAGCATTTTATTTAAGGCGCCGCCATCTCTTTCAAGCACAATCCCAATTCGCAGCCGGACGACACGGATTCCCAGAGCTTCTGCTGTGAGCGCTTCTTTTTCCCACTGATCGCAAAGGTCTGCAAGAAATCCCGTTCCCTTGGCCGAAGTTTCCGTGATATTTCCTGCCGGAATATTTCCGTAATAACCGATCGCGGAGGCGTTGATCAAAACTTTGGGTTTTGAGGTTGTTTGGGAAAGGGCCTGGACAAGGGCGTGGGTGGAATCGATTCGGCTTCTTAGGAGAATTTTTTTCTGCGCAGCGGTCCAACGTTTTCCGGCGACGCCTTCACCGGTCAAATTAATGACAGCATCCGCACCCTCCAGCTGTTTTGTCCAGTCTCCGGTAGATTGAGCATCCCAGGTTTGGAGCTGGAGCTTAGAGCCTGATGCATTCTGAAAATGTCCTGAGTTTCGGGTGAGCAGGATGACCGTGTGTCCCCCGTCAAGAAGAGCTGAAAGTAACGGTTTTCCTACAAAACCGGTTCCACCTGCGACGATAATTTTCATAGTTCCCGTTTTTGATCAGGGATTTTTTTGATTTCCTAGAAAAAGAATCATCCATCCAATGAGGAAGCAAAGGCCTCCCCACGGAGTCACGGCTCCCCAAATACGAACTCCAGAGAGGGCGAGGGCATACAAGCTGCCTGAGAAAAGAAAAATCCCGACGATAAAAAACCATCCTGCCGCCGTCGTCCAACTGTGAAAAGACCTTTCATTGATGAAGGCAACAATCGCAAGCGCTACGGTGTGAAACATTTGATAACGAATTCCCGTTTGAAAAACTTCCATAAGCTCCGAAGAGAGTTGACCTTTGATTGCATGAGCAGCAAAAGCGCCCATTGCCACCGATATGAATCCTGAAGCTGCCGCCCAAGAGAGAAAAAGTTTTTGCTGTGATTCAAAATCGGATTTCATGACGGAGAAGCCTTGGTTTCTGATGTGATTGAGTCCTGAAGGGCTGTTTGTTTCAAAATTTGATTGAGGCTCTGGAGTTTTGAGACCAAGCTATCGAGTTCATCTGCCGGTTCGTGAATCGGCGAGGGTTTTTTTTTGGCATTTGTATGAAGTTTGTCATCTCGATCTTCGATGTGAGATGGTAAAACCAGAGATGCATTTGATGAGTGTGGAATGAGTTCCAGATTTCGAAATTCCAAAGAGCCGTGGGTTTCAGCGCCGACCCGAGAGTGGGCAAAGAGAATATTGATCTCTTTGACAGGCGGAGTATTTTCTGCAACCAAAATGGGAATCGCTATAGGACTCCATGGATTGCGAAAGTTCTTAAGGTCGTACTTCCGTATGACTGAATTGGCGGATTTTATTTGGAGGGTAATCATTTCCGGTGAATTGTGCTTGGGGTTTTTTCGGACTTCCATTTTCAGTGACTCAAATTGAGAGAGATTGAGTCCCTGAGTTTTGAAGGAAACGCCGGCTACGGAATGGTCAGGAAACACATCATAATTCATGGAAAGATAAGGCTTCCGGGTTTCAGGATCAATTTCAATTTGAGTGGACATAAAGCCGGGAACTGAAGCGAGGCGATAAATTTCAATGTCTTGAACATAGGGGAAGAAGGATGACCGCAGCTGTTTAATGAATCCTAGTTGTTCCTTCTGAGAAGTGTTGAAGAGACTTAGATCATAGGATTCTTTCATGCGTGTCCAATCTTCTTCGGTGATGGGGGCAGGATTTTTTTCTTCTGAGGACGGATCTAATTTGATTTTCTGCCGAGCGGCAAGTTTGAGGGGATTTTTCTGAGATTGATCCACGGAGGCCTCGCCTTCCAGCAGTCCCAACCATCCGGTTTGTGTCGTCACATTGAAGTTTAATAAAAATCGCGCCTGATGGGTTAACATTTGAAGGTCAGGGTTGGAAAAAAGAAACTGGAGTTGAGATGTTTCAGGGGTTTCGATCAGTCCCAGGAGATTTCCCCGGTTCAAACGCAAATGAACTTTGGGACCGTACGAATGGGCTGCTTGACGAGCTTCGATCTCCGAACCGGGTTTGAGGCGAAGCACAGCGCCTTCCCCAAACTTCAAATCAACTTGGCTGTGAACATCGGTGCGAATTTTTCCTCCCGAAGGAGCCGGCCCTTGGAAAGGAAGGGGAAGCCAACATTTTTTTTCCGTGGAAAATATTTCCGGGATTCCGTAACCTTGTTGAACTTGGAAACCGGAAATCAGGACAGGCGAAATTTCACGGGCAGGATGAAATTGTAATTGAGAAGCAATGAGAGCCATCGCGATACCTGCGCCTGCGGCAACCCATAAAAACCTAAGAATGCCTGTCTTTTTACGGCGGTAGATGCGATCTTCAGGTTCAAGAATAATGACCTTGCTTTTTTCAAGATTGAATGGGTTTTCAGCGGTGGTTGTCATCGTTCAATGTTTTAAGTGATAAGGCAGTTTGTGATGAATGGTAAAGGCCCGGTAAAGCTGTTCGCACGCCACAATCGCAGCAAGCTCGTGAGGAAGCGTCATCGGGCCAAAGCTCCATTTCAGATTTGGAACAAAAGAGGATAGTTCTTTTTCGGAAAAGCCTTCAGCTCCTCCAATAATAATTTTAAGCCCCTTGGTTCCCCGGTTCTGCAGCTTGGCCAAAGTTTGGGCAAGTTCTTCTGATGAAAGCAGAGTCGCTCCTTTAGCGGGCGTGCAAATCCAAGTTTCATAACCGGGTTGCACGCGGCTTGTCTGATTCCCCTGAACTTGCGCGGGAGTGAACCGAGAAAGTCTCGTGAAGTAATCCTGAAAAAGTTCAAAGGCCGCAGAAGCCTTAAAAGCCTTTCGCGGGTTTATCCCCTGCTTAAGCCACTGAAGTTGAACCGAAATAATCATGTCCTATTTTACTAATCACCGTAATAAAAAGCCAGCACCGATCGAGCCGGGGTGGGAATTAGTCTGCCGTCCTCTCACAACGACAGTTGCCTTGCGGCTTCCTTCAGATCCCGTCTCACGAAAAGCACTTTTGCCGTCCGGCTAACAGTTCCCCTTGCTGTGTCTGTAAGAAACTTTCATTCTCAAGTGAGTGCACCCCCCTGCCAGGCGCACCAACGAAAAAGGCTTGCTCATTTAAGAGCAAGCCTTTTGATATCGCATCACGTTTAAGATGAATTTAATGAGCAACCGCAGCTGCCTTTTGGGAAGAACCAGCCATCAACTTTTTGCCGACATAAGCGGTTAGATCAACCACTCGATTAGAATAGCCCCATTCATTGTCGTACCAGGCAATGACCTTAAGCATTGTTTTTTCCATGACTTTGGTCAGTTCAGAATCCAGGATGGAAGATGCTGGATTGCCTTTGAAATCGATCGAAACAAGAGGCTTGTCGCAATATTCCAAGATTCCCTTGAGTTCGTTTTCAGCAGCGTGTTTGATCACAGCATTGACTTCTTGGGCCGTGGTTTCTGTTTTGACGGTGCAAACAAAATCGACGACCGAGACGTTCGGGGTAGGTACGCGCATCGCAAAACCATCCAGCTTGCCGTTCAGATTCGGAAGAACCAGACCCAAAGCCTTGGCAGCACCGGTGGATGTTGGAATGATAGAAATCGCAGCTGAGCGGGAACGGCGCAAATCCTTGTGAGCAAGATCAAGGATTTTTTGGTCGTTGGTGTACGAATGCACGGTGGTCATAAGACCGTGAACGATTCCGAATTTTTCATCCAGAATCTTTGCCAGCGGAGCCAAACAGTTGGTGGTGCAGGAGGCATTAGAAATAATATTGTGCTTTTCCGAATCATATTTGGATTCATTAACGCCCATCACGATGGTGATGTCTTCTTTGGAAGCAGGTGCGGAGATAATGACTTTTTTAGCGCCGCCGGCCAGATGAGCTTTAGCTTTTTCCGCATCGGTGAAAACGCCGGTGGATTCAATGACGATATCCACGCCCAAAGTTCCCCAGGGAATCTGAGAGGGGTCTTTGTGGGTTAGGACTTTGATTTCTTTTCCGTTGACAATGAGGGCGCCTTCTTTGGCTTCGATTTTTGCGTCCAGGATACCGAAGGTAGAATCATATTTAAGAAGATGCGCAAGGCTTTCGGTCGGGACCGGAAGGTCATTGATCGCGATAAATTCAATGTCTTTATTTTTAAATCCAGCCCGAAAAATATTTCTTCCGATTCGTCCGAACCCGTTAATTCCTACCTTGACTGCCATGATACGTATCTCCCTTGACTGATGGTTTAAGCATGATTTTTAAGGCATTTGAAGGACTTATTCTATCGACCAAACCCGCCTTGTCAAGCCTGAGTTCTGGAAACGAGAACGCTTTGATAGAGGGCCTGGATTTCGCGGGCCATGCGATGAATGGAAAAAAGCTTTTCCACCATCTCGCGTCCTGCCACGATCAGACGATCTTTGAGTGCGGAATCTGTAAGAAGCTCTGTGACAGCCTGGATAATCGGTTCGGTTTGGGAGGGCTCGATCATCAATCCTGTGATTCGGTTTTGGATCAAGGTATTCAGGGCCCAGATATTGGTGACGACAACAGGCTTTCCGCAGGTCATGGCTTCGATAATACTTAGTCCAAAACCTTCTCTCCAGGTGGCGGGAAGCACAAAAATATCCATGGCTGCCATCGCATACGTGATGTCGGTTAAGTTGCCTGTAAATATCACGTGATTTTGAATTCCAAGTTCTTTGGATAAAGCTTCAAGGTGCATGCGCTGTCTCCCCTCCCCAACAATAAGAACACGGATATTGGGAAAGCGTTTCTGAAGTCCCGGAATGGCGCGAATGAGATATTCATGCCCTTTGTCCTGTACCAGCCGCGCGATGACACCCAGCACCGGATCCTTTGGTTTAAAGCCGTAATTTTTCCGGATCTGTTCAGAATCGTGTTTGTGATAAGCGAGATCCAGATCATCAATGTCGACGGCATTATAAATATTCGAAATCCTGCTTTTGGGGATTCCAAAAAGATCCACCAGGGATTCGGCCACACCGTCGCTGATTGCAATCGCCCGGTCTCCCCAGGCCGGTAACAATTTTCTTCCGATCCTGGCTTTGTAAAATCCGTGGCAGGTGGTTACGACCGGGATTCCTGTCAGACGCTGAATCCAGAAAGACATTACTTGGGTTACGCGGGTATGAGCATGAAGAAGATCGATTTTTTCCCGGCGGATGATTTTAACAATTTTTGGAATCGCAAAATAAAGCTTTGGATGAAGCTCGCTCTTGGTCCGGATCGGAAGTTCATGGATCTTGGCGCCGCGCTTGACGAACTCCGGAGTTATTTCTCCCCCACTGGAAAGAACCTGAATTTCAACATCCAGCCGGCGCAGAGGTTCAATCAGACGATTAATATAAGTGGTGATTCCGCCGGTATTCAGATGCGTGGTGAGATGAAGCGCTCGGATCATGATCCAAAAACCGCGCCCGGAATAAGACGTAAGCCATTGATAAAGTCCATACCGGTCATTTCTTTTTTTCCTGCGGGTTTAAGACGTTCGATCAGAAGAGTTCCCCGGCCGGTCTGGATTTCAAATCCCAGAGGTTTTTGAAGTGAGATAACTTCTCCCGGTTTTCCGGAACATTTATCAGAATCCAGGATCCTTCCTTTCAGGATTTGGATGGGATTGTTTTTAAAAACAGTGTAAGCCGTGGGCCAGGGAATAAGTCCGCGAATTTGATTATGGATGGATAGGACATCTTGGCTCCAGAGGATCACTCCATTCTCTTTTTTGAGCTTAACGGCGTAGGTGAAGTCAGAGTCATTCTGGGCATGGCGAGCGAGATTTCCAGCTTCAAGAGCTTTGAAAACCTGGCGCAAAGCGAGAATCGATTTTCCCGCCAGATTTTTTCCCAGTTCCAAGGAATTCACATTTTCTGGAATCGGAATTATCTCCTGAAAGAAAATATCCCCTGCATCGAGTTTGTTTGTGACTTCGGCGATGCTCATTCCCGTTTCACTATCTCCGTTTAAGATGGGCCAGTTGAGAGGTGCCGCACCCCGGTATTTGGGAAGAAGCGAAGGATGGACATTCAGGCACAATTTGTTTGGAACCTTCAACCAATCGGAAGGAATCATTTTCCCGTAGGATGCAACAACGATAAGATCGGGTCTGAGGCTTCGAGCGCGCTCCAACAGAATTAGATTTTTAAGTGTTGCCGGGGCTTCATACGGAATTTTTTGAGCTTCAGCAAATTGTTGAACAGGATTAGGCATTTCCTTGAGACCTCGTCCCTGTTTCTGAGGAGGTGTCGTAATCACCAAGCAGACTTCCTGAGGAGGTTCAAGACAAGCCGTTAAAGCTGCAAGGGAAAAATCAGAGGAGCCAAAAAAAAGGATTTTCATCAGCTTTGCTGATATTGCGCAAGAAAGATGTGACGTTTTTCAAAATCAATTCGGTCAATGAGAAGAATGCCGTTCAGGTGATCCAGCTCATGCAGGATGACACGCGCAAAAAAATCCTTGGCTTCGATATCATGAAGCTTTCCGGTGCGGTCTTGATAACGCAGGCGTATTTTTTTTGCGCGGATAATCTCTGCCGACACTCCGGGAAAGCTGAGACATCCCTCCGGGCTTTTTTGACTGCCGGAGGATTCATAGACTTCAGGATTCACGAGGACAATGGCTTCTCCTTCTTTCATGGTCGGGGAGGCAATCAGAATGCGCTTGGAGATTCCGATTTGCGGTGCAGCAAGTCCGACGCCATCTTCGATGTACATAGTTTCAATCATGTCATCAAAAAGCTTTTGTTCTGCCGGACCAAACTGGGTCAGAGCCTCGGATTTTCGAGTCAGGATCGGATTGGGATAAGTCACAATTTTAAGCAGTGCCATAAAACCTCAGGAGGATTTTAACATAGCCTTTGTTCTTTGTCATTTTGACGTCAATCCTAAAGAATGCTGAGGGGATCCACGTCAATGGCGATGGCAACGGCGGAAGATTTTTTGATTTTGGCGAGCCCTTCGACAACCTTGGAAGTTAGAGAGACGTGGCGTGGAAATTTCAGCATGACATGCCAACGGAAATGACCGCGAAGTCGGTAAAATGGAAGCGGTGCCGGACCAATAATTTCAATAGAATTCCCAGGATCAGAGCCGAACATTTCGGGAGTCAGAAGGGTTTGCTTGAGTGTGTTGCGGAGTTCAAGAGCGTATTGATAGGCCTTCTTCTCCTCTTTGGAGCGGATGATGATATTCATTAATCGCTGGTAAGGCGGGTAACGGTATTGATAACGTTCATTCACCTCATGATTAAAAAAGCTCAGATAATCATGGTCTTTGGCAAAGCGGACGCTGGGATGATCCGGTGAAAATGTCTGGATCAGGACGCGGCCTGGGAGCTTTCCCCTGCCCGCTCGTCCCGCAACCTGAGTCAGAAGCTGAAATGTTCGTTCCGCAGAACGGAAATCCGGAAGCATAAGCCCCACATCCGCAAGGACCACCCCAACAAGCGTGACGTGAGGGAAATCAAATCCTTTGGCGATCATCTGGGTTCCGATCAGGATATCAATCTCACGGTCGCGGAATTGTTTGAGGATGACTTCGTGAGATCCTTTTTTCTGTACAGTGTCCGCATCCATACGAGAGATTTTAGCGCCGGGAAATTTGGCGGCAATTTCCGATTCTACTTTCTCGGTGCCAAAGCCGGCGAATTTAAGAAGCAGTGACCCGCAATTTCCACAGCTCTGCGGCACGGGTTTTTCATAATTACAGTAATGGCAGAGCAGTTTCCCGTCTTCCTGATGAAATGTAAGAGTGACCTGACAAGAAATACAGTTCTCAATGTTTCCGCATTTAGGGCAGTTGATATGCGTGGAAAATCCTCGGCGGTTCAGAAGCAGAAGAGTTCCTTCTTTTTTCTTTAAATTTAAATCGATTTCATTCACAAGTCTTAGGGATAAAATTCCTGAGCGCCGTCCCCCTGCCCCCGGACTGTTTTTAAGATCAATAATTTCAACCTTCGGCATGGCTTTATCATTAATACGCGCTGCCAGATCCACGCGGTCGACCTCGTCCTTAAGAGTTCGATGCATGGTTTCAAGCGAAGGAGTTGCCGATCCCATAATGAGAAGCGCTTTTTCATGGCGGGCCCGCCACATGGCCGCTTCACGGGCGTGATAACGGGGGTTGGTTTCCTGCTTGTAGGATCCCTCGTGCTCTTCATCAATCAGAATGAGTCCCAGATTTTTAAGCGGAGCAAAGATCGCGGATCGCGGTCCTAGGACAATACGCTTTCTCCCCTGTTCAAGCCGGCTCCAGGCCAGAAAACGTTCGCTGTCACCCATTTTGCTGTGAAGTATCTCCAAATGATTTCCAAAATGCTGAAGAAAAAACCGCTTAAGCTGTTCCGTTAGAGCAATTTCCGGGACGAGGCAAATGGCGGTTTGTCCTGCCTTGAGGGTGTCTTTGAGAGTCCTGATATAAATTTCACTTTTGCCGCTGCCGGTTACGCCGTAGAGTAAAATAGGTTTAGGATTTGGTTCCTTCATGGAAGTGCGGATTTTTTCCATCGCCCGTGTTTGATCCTGCGTCAGGTCAAAGTCAGGATCCCGGTGGAGGACTTCTTCATCGGCCTCAATTTTTTCTTTAGCAAGCGCCTTCTCGGCTTTTTTACCGTATTTCACCCACTTGGGAAGAGCGTTCTCAATCGACTCGCCCCAGCTGGAGCTGTAATACTCACTGATCCAGCGTGTCATCGCGAGGAGTGCCTCCGAAATAACCGGCTTCTCATCCAGAATTTCTAGGATTGATTTTAGTTTGATTGAATTTTTTCCCTCACCCGGCCCTTTCCCCTCTGGGGTGAGGGAGAGATCCCGAAGATTGACAATATATCCGATCAGCTCACGGTTTCTAAAAGGAATTCGAACACGGACTCCAAGCTTGGCTTTTTCTGCAAGTTCTGGAGGGACGCGATAGGAAAACGGATCCTTGACGGGCACGGGCACTGCGACATCAGCGCAAAGATCAATTTCAGTTGAAATTAAATTCATGAAGGAAGTGTCTCCAATTCCTTTTTAATTTTCTTCATATCATCCCAGACCTTTGCTTTTTCACCGGGATTACGGAGAAGATAAGCTGGATGATAGGTGCAGATAAGTTTTGAGTTTTGAAAGTTATAGAATTTCCCCCGAAGTTGGGAAATAGAAGTCTGAGTCTTAAGGAGTGTCTGTGCCGCAAAAGTTCCCAAGGCGCAGATGATTTGCGGCTGGATGAGTTCGATTTGCTTCCAGAGGTAGGGCGAGCAATTTTCAATTTCGTCCGGTTCTGGAGTCCGGTTTTGAGGGGGGCGACATTTGAGAACATTGGCAATAAAAACCTGACGCCGTTCAATTCCGATGGATTCAATGATCTTGGTGAGTAGTTGACCGGCGGCTCCAACAAACGGAAGGCCCTGTTCATCTTCATCGCGGCCCGGGGCTTCTCCCACAAACATTAATTTTGCTTTGAGATTTCCCGATCCGAAAACAACAGTGGTGCGTCCCCGAGAAAGTTCTTGGCACTTTGTACATTTTAGGGCTTGATCCCGTAACTCCACCATAGCATCTTTGACCATGGACGAGGATGCGGGAGCCGAGAGAATCATCGTCGGGGGCGCTTGCGTTTTTGGAGCCGCCAGGGAGACTAGAAGCTCTTCAATCCCTTCTTCTTTTAAAGCGTGCAGGAAAAGAGAAGCCTCGCGTTTTTCATCAGCGGTGAGAGGATTCATGGGAATGAGGGACTCCTAGTTGAAACGCAAAATCGGCAATTTCTTGGGCAGAGTTGGGTTTGGCGAGGCGTTTGATTGCTTCCTTTTTTGACGCCAATATATGAGGATGCTCCAGAATGTTTTTTAGCAAAATCTTGGCTTGTTCCGGCACTTGAATAAAAAAAGAGGCTTCATGTTTTTTAAGAAATTCAGCATTTCGAGTTTCTTGACCCGGGATGGGCTGGGTAATAATCATCGGGAGGCCTTTGGCGAGGCTTTCAGCCGTCGTCAGGCCGCCGGATTTGGCAATCATCAGATCACTCGCTTCCATGAGTTCGGCCATAAAATTAACAAACCCAAAAACCTTCACGGGAAATAAAAAGGTCTTCTGCTCAAGAATCTTACGACCTTCTTCATTATTGCCGCAAACGACAAAGCACTGAATTTTATCTTTAAACGTTTCAAGCTGACGAAGAGTTTCCTCATAAGAGCCGATGCCAAAGCTGCCGCTGCTGATCAGAATGGTTAAGCGATCTTCAAAAAATCCATACTTTTGTAAAATCTCCACACGTTTTTTTTGGGGCTTAAAAATCGGATCGACAGGAATGCCTCCGGGAACGATTCGGTGAGCTTCCACTTTCCTGCGGATCATTTCCTGTTTGGTTTCTTCATGCATCACCCAATAGGCGTCAGTTCCGTCGTTGATCCAAAGAGTGTGCGGAAGAAAATCAGTAATGACCGTCATCAGTTTTGTATCGGTACGTCCGTCGCGTTTGGCGCGGGCCACGATTTCTGAGGCAAAGAAATGAGTTGAAATGACAAGATCCGGTTTTTCTTGAACGATCTTTCGAATGAGCCGCTCGCCGTTGATGTTGTTGAAGATGACTCGGATGGGCTTTGTGAGTTCGTAGAGGATGCCTTTATCTGCCCGGTCATAAAACCAACCCCAGAGTTTGGGGAGAAATTTTACGCAGTAAAAATAAAAGGCAATGTAGCCTTTTTTATTAAAGCCGGGTGCGTAATCCAGGGCATCTTGAATGAGGATATCCTGCGGCGGATTGCCGTGCTCTATCAAGGCCTTACCGATCGTTTCCGCCGCCTTTTTGTGGCCGTGGCCCGCTTCTGCGTAAAAAATAAATATTTTCATGTGCTAAGAATCTCCGCAACGTGCTTTAGGGAGTCACAGATAAGATCTGGCTGAGCTGTCCCCTTCTTAAGCTTTTCTAGTTCTAGTTTTCCGTGACCGGTAAGAACAAAA